>CAVEOK010000006.1:31773-79719 GCA_963617415.1 Oscillospiraceae bacterium | reverse complement strand
AAAAGCCGGGGCTAATGTTTCAATTATTTTGGGACATTTTCAAAAACGGTTGACACTCCATATCCTTTCCGCGAGCTGCGCATTCTTGCAATAAAAAGACCTGCCGTATCCGCTTTTTTTGATACGACAGGTTCTCTTGATAAATCTTTTGCTGTTAAGGAAATGTTTCTTTAAGCCTTTCCGTTTGATCCAAGCACCTCTGTAATCTTGTGTGCAACGATTGCCTTTACATTTGCACGTCCGTCGCCCAGATACTGTCTCGGGTCAAAATGATCCGGATGCTCAGCATAATGCTGGCGAATGCCTGCTGTCATGCCAAGACGAAGGTCTGAGTCGATATTGATCTTGCAGACCGCTCCCTTCGCTGCCTCTCTGAGCTGCTCCTCAGGAATACCGATCGCATCCTTCAGTGCACCGCCGTTTGCATTGATAATCTTAACATATTCCTGTGGAACAGAAGAAGAACCATGCAGAACGATCGGGAAGCCCGGAAGTCTTCTGGAAACCTCTTCCAAGATATCCAGACGAAGCTTTGGATTCTGACCCGGTTTGAACTTATATGCACCATGGCTTGTTCCGATTGCAATTGCCAGAGAATCTACCCCCGTTCTCTTAACAAATTCCTCTACCTGATCCGGATCGGTATACATTGCATGCTCTGCTTCTACCGCTACATCATCTTCTACACCGGCAAGTGTTCCAAGCTCAGCCTCTACAACAGCACCGCGTTCATGTGCATACTCAGCAACCTTCCTGGATTCCTCGATATTTTCTTCAAAAGAATGACCGGAATAATCGATCATAACAGATGTAAAGCCGCCATCTACGCAATCCTTGCAGGTTGCAAAATCAGCACCGTGATCCAGATGCATAACGATCGGAATGTCGGTTGTCTCAACAGCAGCCTGTACCAGATGCATCAGATACTCCGGCTTTGCATACTTTCTGGCGCCTGCAGAAGCCTGCAGAATAACCGGAGAGCGAAGCTCATTTGCTGCCTCGGCAATCGCCTGAACGATCTCCATATTATTTACGTTAAATGCGCCGATTGCATATCCTCCATCATATGCTTTCTTAAACATTTCTGTTGAAGTTACTAACGGCATAGTTATACCACCTTTCATTAATTAAATTTTTAACAATCTTTTTACGAGCCTATTATACCCCTTCTTTCTCAAAAAACAATCCAATTTTTCCCTTTTCTTATCAGGACCTTTTTCTGTTTTTTGATAAAGACTTTTCTAAAAAGCTCTGTGCATATCTTCTATGCAATCATGAAGGGCTTCATTACCTCTGCGAACTTATCCAGTTCCTCCTGATCATCTGAGTGAAGTGAAGCTGTCATATGATCACTCAGCACCAAAGATAAAACGCCAAGGATGGATTTGCCATTTACAATATAACGACCGGACAGCAGGTCAATATCACCCTTGAACTTCTCAGCAATTGCTACAAACTCCTTTGCCCTCTCTACATTTTCAAGGCAGATGTTGATTTCTGTTTCCATATAAATTCTCCTTTCCATATGGATTTACTACTTATCAGTCTATCACAATTCCTTCTTTAAAACATCAAATTTATCTAACTAAACCTTTTTCTCATCGTAGGGATGATACATAAATTCCTCATCCCTTTCTCTATAACCATGCCACATTTCCCCTAGCGCATCTATCGGAATCCCTTTTTCTTTCATATCCTCCCAGCCCAGCTTATAAACCATATCCAGAAGGGGAATCATCTTTTTTCCTGTCTCAGTCAGCCGATATTCTGTCTGAGGCGGCTTGGTATCCCGCACCGTTTTATAGATCAGCCGATCTTCCTCCAGCTGTCTCAGATTTTCTGTCAGTACCTTTTGTGTGATCGGAAGCTGCTTTGTAAATCTGGAAAAATTCGTAAAGTCATCCTCCACCACGGCATGTAAGATAAAGGGCTTCCACTTTCCAAAGAGCATCCGCATCATATGGTTGTAAGGGTCCTGTTTAAAATCAAAAACCCGCTCTTCCTTTTTGCTCATTTTCACTTTCCCCTTTCCTGCAAGCTCAAGTTTATCACAAAAGGCAAAAAGAAACAGCATCCGAAGTGAATGCTGTTTCTTTTTTCTCTTCTTTTTATTTGTTCTTTTTACAGAATGTCCATTGCTGCACAGAAGCCTTCATAAGTTGCTTCCTTCACTGTACGTGCCCTCTTGCCATCTCCGGTTACAACGAATCTGTCGCAGCTGCCGGAAAGTGCATTTACAATATCATCATTTGATCTGGAGCCGCAGCAGTAGAGAACCAGATCCGCCTCATCAAACTGCTCTTTTCCATCCTTGTCCAGATAAAGCACACCATTTTCCTTGATTTCCTTTGTCTGTACACTGCAATAGCTTCCCATACCAGCCTTTTTCATTCTCGGAAGGAGAGCCGCTCTTTGAGATGGGAAGGAATCCATCATCAGATCCTTTCTCATTTCCAGAATATCCACCTTGCAGCCCCACTCGCTTGCAAAGAAGTAGCCGGATTCGCAGCCGATGGCACCTCCTCCGATAATGATCAGCTTCTTGCCCTTTACCTTCTCCGGCATAAGGTATGCCTCCGTCGCATGACAAGCATGCTCTACACCCGGAATATTCGGAACAAAAGGATGTCCGCCAACCGCGCAGATCACATGATCCGGCTCAAGGGAAATAATCAGCTCCTTTGTTGCCTTTGTATTCAGCATCACTTGAATATCACGATGGCTGACTCTGGCAATCATGGCATCCTTAAAGGCCTTTAAGGCTTCCTTATCCGTATCGATCTCCGTAAACCAAAGCTGTCCGCCCAGCACATCCGACTGCTCGATCAAGGTTACCTGATGTCCCCTGTCTGCTGCCGTTACAGCTGCATACATACCGGAAACACCTCCGCCTACGACAACTACCTTTCTGCCGGCTGTCGGAGTCGGTGCAGTTCTCCAGCGCAGTTCTCTCTGTCCCCAGGGATTAACCGCACAATGCCAAAGTGAAGGAATCGGTCTTTTCTCCGGATCAGATGCCAAAGGATTAAAGCAGGAACATCTGAGACATGGTGCGATTTCATCCTCAATACCATCTCTTGTCTTATTTACAAATGCCGGATCCGCAAACTGCTCACGACCCATAGCAACAAAATCACATTTTCCGGATGCAAGTGCTGCTTCCACCTGAGAAGGATGATTAAAGCCACCGACTGCTACAACCGGCACATGCACATTTTTCTTGATTGCCTCTGCAAGATCCAGATTACATCCGTGTGGATCAAACATAGAAGAAAAGGCCTTCGTGTTCACATGATCCTGATAGGATCCGGAGGTTACATGAATAAGATCTACATGATCCTGAATCAGCTTTGCAAATTCAATTCCCTCTTCCAGGGTCATGCCGCCTTCCATACGCTCGGAACCTGACATTCTGTATTCCAGAAGCAGGTCATCTCCACAGACTTCTCTGATCTTATCACATACCATGATCGGGAAGCGTGCACGGTTTTCCATGCTTCCGCCGTACTCATCTGTTCTGTGATTGAACTTTGGGGAAATGAACTGGTTCAAAAGCCAGCCATGTCCGCCATGAAGGTTGATCACCTGGAATCCAAGTGCCTTCATATTCCAGGCTGCCTCAGCCCAGTTTTCTGCTACATGCTCCATCATTTCGACAGTCATTTCTTCTACCTGAACTCCATCTTCTCTGACATAAGCTGATGGTCCGATCGGATTCTTATGACCCTTGATGGTATCCGGATGGTTCATGGCGCCAACATGATTCAGCTGGATTGCTGCAACAGCACCATGGGCCTTAATTCCCTCTGTCAGAGTCATGATTGCTTCCATATGATAGGTTGTCATCGGATTCGCCCAGGTATTGAGGCCATGCTCATGTCTCCAGGCGTATTCATCATCAATAAAGCTCTCTGTAACTGTGACCTGTCCAAAGCCTCCTCTTGCCTTGGTTTCATAAACATCAATACCTTCCGGTGTCGGTATCTGGTCCAGCGTAATTCTGTTTGTGGTGATCGGTGACGCGATCACGCGATTTTTATAGGTTACCCCCTTGATCGTCATTGGCGAAAACATATGCGGATATTGATTACATCCCATAACTTTACTCCTTTCAACTAGCCGTTTTTTCACTTGCCCTTATTATAAAAAAAGACATTTTTTACCGCAATATCTTACTTTAAAGTAAGCTACCGAGACATTTCGAAAAAGGCTTTTTTATGATATGCTTTAGCCAGATTAGCAAAGATTTTTGATTTCTATTTTGCAGATACAAAGAAAGGGGTAACTGTATATGAAGGAAAAAAGCTGTGAAGTTCTGGTTCTCGGCGGAGGCGGCGGCGGTCTTGTCGCAGGTGTTCGTGCCGCAGAAGCAGGCAAAAAGGTCATCATTCTGGAAAAAGCAGGCTTTCTCGGAGGCGGCATGCTCCTGGCCTCTACCATGAGAACCTTCCGAAGCAAATGGCAAAAGGAAAGGAATATCCCGGATTATTCCAATGCCTTTATCCGCAATATGATGGATCTGACCAGATGGAAGCTCGACCCGAAGCTGGTTAAAAACGCGGTTCTTGCAACCGGAGCATTTTTTGATTGGTACAGCGAACATGAGGATCCGGAAGAACTGTCCCGTTTTGAGCCAAGACCCTATGTTTTCGAAAATCCAGCCTGCCTGCAGATCGGGCCCCAGGTAGATACTTTCCATAAAGGCTCCGGTGCCATGTTTATGAAATGCATGATTCGCTACGGAAAAGAGCTTGGCGTTGAAATGCTGACAGAGCACGCCGCAAAGAAAGCCATCGTAAAGGATGGTAAAATTACAGCTGTGCTTGCCGATACACCGGAAGGAAGGGTTCAATTCAACTGTGATATCTGCATCATTGCCAGCAGCAGCTGGATCAACAATAGGGAGATTGTAGAAAAGGTCGAACCGCGTTTTCTTACGGCAGATGTTCAGAAAAATGCCCACCGCAATCCGGCTTATACCGGCGATGCCCTTGCAATTGCAGAGCAGGTCGGTGCTTATATCGACTGGGAGAATTTCTGCTTCCGCCTGATGGGACCTCAAGCTGCCACCGGAGACCGCTCTGACCTTGATACTCTGGGCCATTCTCCCAGCATCATTCTGGTTAACAAACTGGGAAATCGTTTTGTCGCTGAGCCTCTCGCTCCCCGCATTGACCCCTTTACAACCGGCCACATTCTTTTGGATCAGCCAGATGCAAAGGCATATTACATTTATTCCAAGGATATGCTGGAAAAGATTATTGCCGCAAGCAAGACAAACGGAAAAAAGGAAGACGTTGACGTCTTTGGCCTTCCTGAATTTCCGGATTATCCGGAGCTTGTAACCTGGTTCGAGAAAGCCATCAAAAAGGATCCCTCCAACTGTTCTATGGGCGATACCATTGAAGAGGCTGCAGAACAGATTGGCATCAACCCTCAGAATCTGAAAGCAACCATCACTGCTTATAACAAGAGCTGCGATGAAGGAGAAGACTGGGATTTCTTTAAGGATCCTGCCGACATGATTCCCTTAAAGGAAGGCCCCTACTTTATTGTCGGCGGTCAGCTTTCTACCGATGGTGCCTTCGGCGGCATCAAGGTAAATCCCGATATGCAGGCCTATGCCAAGGATGGACGCTCTTTGATCGAAGACCTTTATGTTGTCGGTGATATTGCTTCCGGCCGCCATATTGCAGACAGCGGCATCAAAAAGCAGGTCTTAAACGATATGTCCTGGGCACTTGCCTCCGGATTTATTGCCGGCACAAATGCCGGAAGAAAATAAGTGTGCATCCTCGCGGAATTCACCTCAGTCGGAGCTTAGACTCCGGCTGAGTGACTGATCGAAAAGGAAAACCGCCTTCAATCCTTTTTTGGTTTGAAGACGGTTTTCCTTAATCTCTTTATCCAATCGTTCTTTTTCTATAATCCGATTGATCCGATTGCTTATTTTTGTTTTTCTTTTTCGTTTCTTTCCAGATTATCGCAAATTCTTTTGAGAATGATCTCTGCATGCTTTTTATCTTCTATGGATAAGCCATCAAATACGATATCCGGATTTTTATCAAAATCGGCACTTAGCTCGTTATATGCTTCTTTACCCTTATCTGTCAAAGAAATGATGTGAACCTTCGCATCCTTCTCATCGCTTTTTCTTTCTATTAAGCCATTGTTTTCCATTCTGCGGATCATTACGCTGATCGTTGCCGGAGAAACCTTTCGCAATTTTGCAATCTGGTTCTGCGGAAGATCCCCATACCTTCCAAGTGTAGAAATCACCGCGCCCTGTCCCATCTGCAGGCCCATCTTTTTCAGATTGCTTTCTACATAAGCGGAGTGCATACGAACCGCATCTGTTAGCAGATTCAGCAACTCCAAGTCTTTTAAATGTTCTTCACTCATAACCTTTTCCTCCCCTTCTTCCATCAGGGAGCACCCCTTTTATTTTATAGTCAAGTGTGCGCCCCCGCACACGCCCGCAAGAAACACATCCTTGCGGAGCTTTTCATCTTATAAAAACGAAAGTTCCATTAAGATGAAACATGCCGGAACAAAATGTTCCGGCATGCAAGAATACTCATTATCTTGGAATTAGTACTGCCACTCTTCCGGATGAGCTGATTTGAACCAGTCAAGAGCAACCTTACGGTCATTGATCTTGCCTTCATAGGTTCTCGGATTCTGAAGTTCTTCGTTGGAAACCGGATCGCATCTCCATCTCCACCAAGCACCTGAGAATCTCTCATCAACCTGTCCTGCCTCTGTAGAAGCATCAGCATCTTCCTTCTCATAATCATTGTAGTTGATAGAGATCTGTGTGCTGTATGCCTCAGAAAGTGTATTAACACGAAGGTCATCCATAAGCAGTCTCTGCAGCGGTCTCTTGCAAAGAGAAGAAGCTACTGTACGTGCATGGAAAGGAGCACTCTTGATGATCTTAGCCATTTCCCAAGCTCTCTCAAGAACCTTGCCCTTCGGAGCAACTTCAGAAACCATACCCCAGTCATAAGCTGTCTGAGCGCTGATCTGTCCGCCGCCAAGGATAAGGTAGTTAGCTCTCTTCAGGCCGATGCCGTTCTGAAGAAGAAGTCCCATTCCGTCACCGGAAACCATTCCTGAAGAAAGGTGCGGATCATCGAATGTTGTATCTTCAGATACGATACAGATATCGCAAAGAAGCGGTCCATCCCAGTGGAATCCCGGTCCCGGAATTGCACCGATTGTCGGTACATCAAGATCGAATACCATGTTCTTGATGAGGTTCATATCATCAAAATACTGATGTGTGAAACGCTCGTCGTTGTATCTTTCCCAGCCATTGAAATCCTGATCCTGGATCCAATCCGGATATTTTGTTGTCCAGATGATAATCTCATTCTCGTGGTCAAGAGAGATCATACGAGACATCTGAGACATTGCACGGTGCATTCCGCCTGACCAGTACGGCTTGTGATCGCCTGTCTTCAGAGAAACCTGAAGAATTCCATCTTCTCTTTCAAGATCTGCATAATCCTTGAACCACTCTTTGTACTCGTCGAGCTTCGGAAGCTCAGCGTACGGTACCATCTGCTTTGAATAATCTTTTGCCATTGGCTTGTCCTCCTTAAATCTACGGAACATTGTCAATATTGTTTAATGGTCTGTGCAGCCATTCTGCTGCGCAGACCACATAAACCAAAAGTAAAAAATAAATTATAAAAATCAGCCCTTGCAAAGAAGTCCGCCATCCGGATACAGAACCTGGCCTGTATGATAGCAGGAAGCATCAGAGCAAAGATATACAGCAGCGCCGATGATATCATCCGGAAGTGCCATACGTCCCATCGGGTGATCAGCCGGGATACCAACCTTAACAGCCTGCTCCGGTACGATCTTCTCCATCATCGGTGTCAGAGTAACTGTCGGTCCAATGCCGTTTACAGTTACTTCCGGTGCCAGCTCAGTAGCACACTGCTTGATGATAGATGTCAGAGCACCCTTTGTTGCGCAGTAGCCAGCGTTTCCGCCGCCCGGGAATGTAGCGATCTGATCACGTACAGATGTTACGTCAACGATCTTGCCATACTTGTTAACCTGCTTGAAGTATTTACCGAATACTTTGTTGCAAACGAATACAGACTTAACGTTTGTTTCAAACATTGCATCCCAGTCAGCCATATCGAAGTCTACTACTTCATGCTTTCTGTTGAAGCCCTGTGAGCAAACAAGGATATCAACCTTGCCGAATTTCTCGATTGCAAAATCTTTAACTGCTACTACCTGCTCTTCGCTTGTAGTATCACATGTCTTGTATGTAACTTCTACGCCTGTATCAGCATCTTTCTTGATTGCCTCAACTGCTTCTTTCAGAGCTTCTTCTCTTCTGCTTGCTACAACAACGTTAGCGCCGAATGCTGCAAGTCCGCGAGCGATTGCTTCGCCAAGTCCGCCTGCTCCGCCAAATACAACTGCTGTCTTTCCGTCCATACGGAATAAATCTTTAAGTGCCATTGTTTCATTACCTCCTAGTAATTTAAAACCTATAACTGTCAGGGACTGATAAAATTCTCACGTTTTGTTAGCCGCCTAACTTTACATTTAATATAACTCACAAAAATTGTAAAGTCAATACAAATAATACAATAATTTTGCCAATTCTTTTTGTTAATTTTCACAAAAGAAAAAAGCCGTTTAAATTTATCCAAAAATCAAACAGCTTTTTCAGCTTAAGGAATTGCCCTTGCACGCATTTTCCTCACTATATTTGCATTATGACGCAGCCTTCCTTTAAGCGGCTACTGAACCCAAAGGCCAAAATAAAGGAGCACAAAGGTACCCAGTATGATGCGGTACCATCCGAAAATAATGAAATTATGCTTCTTTATATATCCCATCAGGAATCGAATGATCAGCATGGAAACCACAAAGGCTACTGCCATGCCAACCAAAAGGAGCTGCAGCTCATTTCCGGAAAAGGAGCTGACTCCGTATTCCAAAACCTTCATCAGGCTGGCACCGAACATGACCGGCACTGCCAAAAAGAAGGTAAACTCTGCTGCCGTTGTTCTGGACACGCCGATCAAAAGTGCTCCGAGAATGGTTGCTCCCGATCTCGAAGTTCCCGGGAAAACCGCCGCTACCAGCTGAAACATACCAATAATGAATGCTGCCTTATAGGACAGGTCAGCGATTGAATTCACCTTGGGCTTTCTCTTTGCATTCCAAAGCTCTGCAATGATAAAAAGAATACCTACCAGGATCAGCATAATAGAAACGACCTTATAATTATAGAAGACCTTCTCAATCTGATCTCCCCAAAGGAGCTCTACTGCTACTGCCGGGATACAGGCCACAAGTACCTTAAACCACATAGACCAGATATCCTTCTTAATAAAGTGATCTTCCTTCCTGCTTGAGAAGGGCCAGAGCTGCCACCAGAAAGTAAGAACAACGGCCAG
Organism: Oscillospiraceae bacterium; assembly: GCA_963617415.1. Taxonomy (GTDB): domain Bacteria; phylum Bacillota; class Clostridia; order Lachnospirales; family Lachnospiraceae; genus RUG14243. Next base: position 70,282 of record CAVEOK010000006.1, on the reverse strand, counting down.
GATTGCTCCCAACTGGATCACAACCAGGAACATATCCATAAAGTCAGCATTTACGTCCATAGGCATAAATGCATTGAGCAGGATCATATGTCCTGTACTGGAAACCGGGAGCCATTCCGTAATACCTTCCACAATACCGAAAATGACTGCCTTAATCAGTTCTATCATCAGAAACTCTCCTTTTCTTTTTCTTTTTTAGTAAACCTCGTCATTATAGCATTATTCTTCTTCTTCGCCAACCAATAGAATTTCCTGCCCCCAAAAAGCGTTTCGCTCGCGAAACGCTCGCGCCGAGCGCAGTCGCTTGCGACACATTTCCTTTTTTGCGCGAGTGCGCATCCTTGCGGAGCTTTTTATGTAATAGGAAATTCTGACAAAATTTCCTATTACATAAAAAGCAAGCGGGACAGCAAGCTGTATTTTCTTGCTGTCCCGCGCCATTTTTTCTTTTTGCATTTATCAGTGCTTCCTCGTCAAGACCCACCCGCAAGTCCTGCTCGCCGGATTCAAATCTGCCTTAGCAGACATAGACTTCTCCGACCGAATTAAAAGCTGCCCTTGATCAGATTTACCATCTCAATTGCAGACAGGGCGCAATCATAGCCCTTATTTCCACTCTTTGTACCGGCTCTTTCAATTGCCTGCTGAATGGTATCCGTTGTCAGGACACCAAACATAACGGGGATTCCTGCGGAAAGGCTGACCTGGGCAATTCCCTTTGAAACCTCTGCGCAAACATAATCATAATGGGTTGTGGACCCCTTGATCACTGCGCCGAGGGCAATCACTGCATCATATCTTCCGCTTTCTGCCATTTTCTTGCAGATCAAAGGAATCTCGAATGCACCCGGCACCCAGGCAACATCCACATCCTCCTCCTTCACGCCATGTCTTACCAGTCCATCCATCGCTCCACTAAGAAGCTTTGAACCGATAAATTCATTAAATCTTCCAACAACAATACCAATCTTAATATTTTCTGCAACTAATTTTCCTTCTAAAACGCTCATCATTTTTCCTTTCCGCGCCCTCGCGCTCTTCTTTTGTCTTTCTTGCTTTATCTTCTCAGCAGGCTTATCTGCTTCTGTTTTTTCTTTTTCGGCATACTTTTCTTTGCTGTTTTTATGCCTTATTCATTTACCGCTTCATCATAATTCAGATAATGTCCCATTTTATTCTGCTTTGTTTTCAGATAAAAAAGATCTGTCTTTTTTGCCGGGATCTGAATTGGCACACGCTCAGTGATCTTCAGACCATATCCATCGATTCCTTCGATCTTCAAAGGATTGTTTGTCATCATACGAAGCTCGCTTACTCCAAGATCACGAAGGATCTGTGCACCAACGGTATAATCTCTCATATCTGCAGGGAAGCCCAGCTTAATATTTGCCTCAATGGTGTCATATCCCTGATCCTGCAGCTCATAGGCTTTCAGTTTATTCAGAAGGCCGATTCCTCTTCCCTCCTGACGCAGATACACAAGAACGCCTCTTCCCTCTGCTTCGATCATCTTCATTGCCTGTTCAAACTGCTCACCGCAATCACATCTTGCACTGCCAAAGGCATCTCCAGTCAGGCACTCGGAATGTACTCTTCCCAAAACCTGCTTTCCATCACCGATCTCGCCCTTCACAAGTGCTACGTGATGCTCGCCATTCAGCTTGTTTCTAAAGCCATAAATTTTAAAGTCACCATATTTCGTCGGCAGCTCGGCACAGGCAACACGCTCTACCAGCTTTTCATGATATTGACGGTATTTTTTCAGATTTTCGATTGTTCCGACCTTCAGGTGATGCTTCTCCGCAAATGCAAGAAGATCCTCTTTTCTCGCCATTGTTCCGTCATCCTTCATGATCTCGCAGCAAAGGCCAACCTCTTTTAAGCCTGCGATTCGCATCAGGTCAACGGTTGCTTCTGTATGTCCGTCCCTTACCAGAACGCCTCCCTCTCTTGCGCGAAGAGGAAACATATGACCCGGTCTGCGGAATTTTTCCGGACCGTCCACCAAAGTCTTCATCGCTGTGAAGGATCTTTCATAAGCAGAAATACCGGTTGTAACATCTACATGATCGATCGATTCCGTAAAGGCTGTCTCATGATTATCGGTATTGTTTTTGACCATAGGCGCAAGCTGCAGCCTGTCACACCAGTCACCGGACATCGGCATGCAGATCAATCCCTTTGCATAGGATGCCATAAAATTCACATTTTCCGTTGTGGCATATTCTGCGGCACAGATCAGATCTCCCTCATTCTCACGATCTTCATTGTCCAGCAACACAATAATTTTTCCATCTCTTAAATCCTGTGTAAGTTCTTCTGTCGTACTGAATTCCATTTTCTTTTCTCCTTTTCTGTTACTGCTCGTTCCCTTCACGGCGACGAATCCAACTTTACGAATTTTCCTTTTTATTTGCTTACTATCTTCTTCTATTTCTTAGGATTTTCTCAGATAAATCCGTATTCACTAAGAAAATCCAGAGTCACTTCTTCTTTTTCTTCCTTTTTCTCTTCTCTCTTTGTAAAGAGTAGTTTTTCCACATATTTGCCGATCAGATCATTCTCCAGATTCACACTGTCTCCAACCTTCTTCGACAAGAGGGTGGTCGCCTCTCCTGTATGAGGAATCATGGAAATCCGAAAGACCTTGTCATCAACATAGGCAACTGTAAGAGAGATTCCGTCAATTGCGATCGAGCCTTTCTCAATGATATAGCGAAGGATTTCCTTTTCTGCCCCAATCGTGACCCATACGGCATTGTCCTCTTTCTCCATGGATAGGATCCTGCCCCTTCCGTCGATATGGCCGCTGACGATATGACCGCCCAGCCTGTTTCCGACTGCAAGTGCTCTCTCCAGGTTCACCCTGTCTCCAACCTTCAGTTCTCCAAGATTTGACCTTCTGAGGGTTTCTGCCATGACATCACACTCGTAGCTGCTCTCCGACATATTGGTAACGGTCAGGCAAACCCCGTTACAGGCAATGCTGTCGCCTATTTGACTGCCCTCCAGAACCTGATGAGCCGAAATCTTCAAAATGGAAGATTTACTGCCCTTCTGCACGCCTTCTATTTTTCCAATCTCCTCTACGATTCCGGTAAACATTCCTTCACCACCCTTCCTGTTATGGCAAGATCCCCATCCAGGGGAATCACTTCCATTTCTTCTAAGCGAAGGGCATCCTTCAGCTTTGCAAAGCCTTCTCCCTCCACCGGACTTTTTGCTTCCCGTCCGCCCAGGATCATAGGAGCAAGATAAACAATTACCCGATCGATCATTCCTGTCTTTACGGCTGACCCTGCCAGATTTCCTCCGCCCTCGATCAGTATCGAGTCCATTCCATCCTGCCCGAGCCTTAGAAAAAGCTTCTTCAAATCCACTCTGCCTTCTTTGTCCGGCAGCTTCATAATCCGGATTCCTCTTTCCAGGAGCCGTTTTTCCTTCTCCGGATCTTCCGCCTCTGCAATCGCAAGAATGGTTGCCGCTTTTTCCTGCTCATCCAGAATCTTTGCATTCTCCGGAATACGCAGCTTAGAATCCGCTACAATGCGGACCGGATTTTTTCCTCCTGGAATCCTGCAGGTAAGCTGAGGATCATCCTCCAGTACCGTCTGAATGCCAACCAAAATTCCCATATACTGATTTCTCAGCCCTTGACTGTGTCTGCGGGACGCTTCATTGCTGATCCACTTGGATTCTCCGGCTGCCGTGGCAATTTTCCCATCCAGACTCATGGCTGATTTCAGAAGTACAAAGGGTTCTTTTTTCCGAATGTACTTCATGAAGATTTCATTTAGCCTTATGGATTCCTCCTCCAAAAGGCCGCTTGCCACTTCAATCCCAGCCTCCTCCAACTTTCTTACACCTCTTCCGGAAACCAGAGGATTCGGATCCAAAGCCGCAATCACCACTCTCTTTATCTTTTTCCGAACGATCAAATCTGCACAAGGCGGAGTTTTTCCGTAATGGGAGCAAGGCTCCAGGGTCACATAAAGTTCTGCACCTTCCGGATCTTCCGTCGCATTTGCAAAAGCGTTCACCTCAGCATGGCCTTCTCCACAGCGTTCATGATAGCCCTCGCCAATGATCCGTCCTTCCTTTACGATCACAGCTCCTACCATAGGATTGGGATTGGTCCAACCTCTTCCCTTTTCCGCAAGCATGAGTGCCCGCTGCATATACGCTTTATCCTCTTCTTTTATATTTCCCTTTATCAACTTGTCATCTCCTTTCGTGCGAGTGCGCTTCCTATTGCATGAAAAAGCCCTGAATGCATTGCATTCAGGGCCTACGCTCGATTCTCATTTCATATGGCAGAAGGTTCATGATCTTTTCAATCACTTTTCTTCTCCTAAAACAAAAAAGCTCCGGAACCATTTCTGATCCCAGAGCGTTTTCTATATCAAAATAAATCGATATCATCTTCTTTCATCCAGACTATACTGTCGGCTTTGGAATTACACCAAATCATACCTTTCGGCTCGCGGGCTTTACCGCCGGTGGAGAATTTCACTCCGCCCTGAAGACTATTATGTAATTGTCAGATTATTCATTGAACTTGTCTCAACAATTAGGACTATAGCACTTTTTTCTTATCCTGACAAGCATTTTTTCATTCAACTCTTTTACCGGCGGTATCCGGTGATCATTCTAACGAAAATCAAAGAAAGAATCAGGAGAACAATGCCGATCGGCAGGCAGATCCAGGCAGATTTGACAAAGCCTGCAATGACATAAGTCACACAGGAAACCGCTGCAACCAGAACTGCATAAGGAAGCTGGGTCGAAACATGATTCACATGATTACACTGGGCACCAGCCGATGCCATGATCGTCGTATCCGAAATCGGTGAACAGTGATCACCGCAAACAGCACCTGCCATACAAGCAGAAATCGAAATGATCATCATCTTCGGATCCGTTGTCTGGAATGCACTTACTACGATCGGAATCAGAATGCCGAAGGTTCCCCAGGAGGTTCCCGTTGCAAAGGCAAGGAAGCAGCCAATCAGGAAAATGATTGCCGGCATAAAACTCATCAGATGTCCTGTCGAATTCTGAATTACGATATTAGCTACAAATTCCTTTGCGCCAAGAGAATCCGTCATCGCCTTTAATGACCATGCCATAGTCAGAATCAAGATTGCCGGAACCATGGACTTAAAGCCCTCCGGAAGGCAGGCCATACAGTCCTCAAAGCTCAGAACCTTACGGGCCAAATACAGAATCACGGTAATCAGAAGGCCAAAGAAGGAACCATAAACAAGTCCTACGGAAGCATCCGAATTTGCAAAAGCCTCCACAAAACCGGTACCTGAGAAAAAGCCGCCTGAATAGATCATACCCAGAACACAGCAGATGATCAGGGAAATAATGGGAATCAAAAGGTCCAGAACACTTCCCTTCGCATCTGTGTCATCTTCAATATCCACTGCCTCTCCATAGGGACGGTCCGGAGTGGTAAAGATGTCTCCTGCAATGGCATTTTCTTCATGAGTTGCCATAGGACCATAATCCATATTCAGGATGACGATCAAAAACATCATCAGAATCGTAAGCAGGGCATAAAAATTAAAAGGAATCGCCCTAACAAAAAGGTCCATACCGTTTGCATCCTCTACGAATCCGGAAACTGCTGCCGCCCAGGATGAGATCGGGGCAATAATGCAGACCGGAGCCGCCGTTGCATCGATCAGATAAGCCAGCTTCGCTCTGGATACCTGATGCTTATCCGTTACCGGACGCATCACGCTTCCCACAGTCAGACAGTTAAAATAATCATCAATAAAGATCAGGCAACCCAGAATGATCGTTGCAATCTGCGCACCCGCTCTGGTCTTAATGTGAGAATAAGCCCATTTTCCGAAAGCAGCCGAGCCTCCCGCCTTATTCATTAAGGCAACCATGGTTCCCAGAATGATCAAAAAGATCAGGATGCCCACATTGTAGGAATCTGAAAGAACACTAATAATACCGTCTACAAAAACATGGTTCATGCTTCCCTCAAAGCTAAAACCGGAATAGAGAAGTCCTCCTGTGACAATTCCGATAAAGAGAGAACTATATACCTCCTTGGTAACAAGGGCAAGGGCAATTGCGATCACAGGCGGAACCAGAGCCCAGGCTGTTTCCTGAACCCGATCTGCCGATGTCATGTTCGCTGCAATGATCCAAATGATCAAAACGCAGACAAAAGCAATTGCATATTGTTTTCCTTTTTTACTCATACTCTTCTTATCTCCCTTAAAACAATATGCCTTCCATAAAGCGTATTTTTATGAGAAGTAAACCAACTGGTCCTCCGGCTGCTCAGCCTTTGTCATCTCTACTTCATAGAGAACCGGACCCTTTCCGCCGTAATCCTTGGTGAATTCATAGCGAACCTTTGCAGTCAGATCCACCCAGGACTTATGGGCTACCTCATCGGCATGCTTGCTTCTGCAGGGCATACCCAGGAACTGAATATCCTCCTCGCAGCAAGTCATGGCAAATCTGCCCGGAACAAAGCCTTCCTTCTTACGCTTATAATCATCCGCCTTGTAAACCAAAGCACGGAACTTAATGGTTTTGCCATTATAATCCTTGGGATGATCCATAATATCCATATAGAAAAGAGCGTAATCCATATCAGAAAGCTCGATAAAGTCCTGACTCTTGTCAAAAGGCATCTCATTCATAGCATTCTCATCAATCGAGCCGTCCGGATTCTCGTAAACGATCTGCGCCTTCTTGTTGTTTGCCTTAATGGCCGCACGAAACTTTGCTTTCGGAAGCTCCGGTGTCGAACGGTTGATGATGATCACATCCGAAAGGAAGAGCTGTTCCATCATCATGGTTCTCATATTGGCCAGATACATTTCAAAGCTGGGCCCCTCTACCGTAGTAAGCACCTGAGCCAGGCTCCAGGCTGACGGAAGCTCCAGATCCGTGAAAGTAGAGCTTTGCCAGGTTCCGTTATATTCGATAAATACAAAGCCGGGCAGATACTGATCATTCAGCTCCTGCAACTTCTCTGCCGTAAAATCTTCTTCCCGCTCAATTGTTACCGGAATAATATTTTCTTTCCTGCACTGCTCCTCGTCATATTCCTCATCTCCATCCTCACAAATAATAAGGAGAGATTTCTGGCCTTCCGTAAAGCCGGAATTAAAAAGGGTATCCTTCACCAGCGTGGTTTTCCCGCTGTCCATAAATCCGGTAAAAAGATAGACTAATACATCCTGTCCCATATCATTACTCCATTCCAAAGAGATGCTTCATCTCATTCTCATCTACATGTGTACCGATTACAACAACTCTTCCCGTATAATCCGGCTCACCCTCACGCAGCTCATAAGCACCCGGCACCATATCAAAATAGATCCAGCCGCCATCCGTTGCTTCTACAATTCCCTTTGATCTGAGAATATAATCATAATTCTCATCCTCTACAAAGGTCTTCAGTACCTCTTCCAGCTTCTTGCGGTCGAATTTGTGGGGTGTCTCAATACCCCAGCTTGTGAACACCTCATCTGCATGGTGATGATGATGATGCTCATGGCCTTCATGATCATGATGACAGCAGTCATGGCCTTCGTGATCGTGATCATGGTGATGCTCATGCTCTTCATGATCGTGGTGACAGCAGTCATGATCTTCGTGATCGTGATCATGGTGATGCTCATGCTCTTCATGATCGTGGTGACAGCAGTCATGATCTTCGTGATCGTGATCATGGTGATGCTCATGCTCTTCATGATCGTGGTGACAGCAGTCATGATCTTCGTGATCGTGATCATGGTGATGCTCATGCTCTTCATGATCGTGGTGACAGCAGTCATGATCTTCGTGATCATGATCATGGTGATGCTCATGCTCTTCATGGTCGTGGTGGCAGCAATCATGACCTTCATGATCGTGATCATGGTGATGCTCTGCCTCATGCTCAGCTGTTGCATGGGCAGCTTCCTCCAAGAGCTCGCTCAGCATACCCTGCTTAGACTCATAAACTCTCTTGATCTGGGCTGCTTCCAACTCATCCCATGGTGTGGTAATAATTGCAGCATCCGGATTTTTTTCCCGAATTGCCTGAACTACCTTTTCCAGCTTTGCCTCATCCACTGACTGGGTTCTGCTGAGTACAACGGTATTTGCAAATTCGATCTGATTATTAAAGAATTCTCCAAAGGCCTTCATCTGTTTGATTGCCTTTACCGCATTTACAACCGTAACCAGAGCATTGATCTCCATCGGCTTATCTTTTGCCACATTCTGAACAGATGTAGCAACATCGGACAGCTTGCCTACACCGGAGGGCTCTACAATAATACGATCCGGATCAAACTGCTCTGCCACCTGCTTCAGGTTGCGGTCAAAATCACCAACCATGGTACAGCAGATACAGCCGGAGTTCATTTCAGAGATTTCGATTCCGGCATCCTTCAGAAAGCCGCCGTCGATTCCAACTTCTCCAAATTCATTTTCAATCAGAACAATCTTTTCACCCTGAAAGGCTTCCTCTACCATCTTTTTAATGAATGTGGTTTTACCTGCACCAAGAAAACCACTGATCACATCAACCTTTATCATCTTAATCTTCCTTTCTTTTTTATTTCATCTCAAAATCCTCCTGCCAAGGGCAATCAGAAATGAGTTTTGACTTGTATCTCAAATTTTTGGCATATTCATATCAAAAATGCCTAGCAGAATAGTGGTATGTGAACAGTTGCACACACTAATCTAATCCTAAAAAATCATGATACATCAGAATTTCATTTCTGTAAACTCTGTGCTAAAATAAGTAGAACATAAGGAGGCTTACTATGGAAGCAAAGAAACTTTTCTATAAAAATCAGGCAGAAACCATCATCAAGAATTTAAAAAAGAGAAATATGGACGGCATCTATTTCGAAAGCGGAGACGAGGTCTGTTCCTATCTCGCAGATCTGATCAAGGAAGGACAAAGCGTCGGTGTCGGCGGTACGCAGTCCCTTGACTGGCTCGGTGTGAAAAGCACTCTGGCAGATCGTGCCGATAAGGGCGAGATTTCCCTTTTCATGAGAAAGCCGGGTCAGAGTGAGGAAGAAATCAACAAGCTCTATCTGGATTCCTTCAGTGCTGACATCTATCTTATGAGCACAAACGCAATTACTTTGGACGGGGAATTATTTAATATTGACGGACGCGGAAACAGAGTCGCAGCCCTGATCTACGGTCCCGAGCAGGTCTATGTCATTGCCGGCATGAACAAGGTTGCACCTTCTCTTTCCTCTGCAATCGAAAGAGCAAGAAATATCGCTTCTCCGGCTAACTGTAACCGTCTTTCCAGAAAAACACCCTGTGCCGTAACCGGAAGATGTGCCGACTGCACTTCTCCGGATACCATTTGCTCACAATTTGTCTATACACGTCACTCCGGCATTCCAAACAGGATTCATGTTCTTCTGGTTGGCGAAGAACTCGGCTACTAAGAAAATATAAAAAAGGGCTGTCGCACTAACCCTTTTCATACCAAATGCGGATAAGATATAAAATAGCTTATAAATGACCACATTTTGTATGAGTTGCGTTAGTAGGACAGCCTTTTTTTCATTTTTCTTACATTCTTTCCGGTGCATCAAAGCCAAGTACATGAATGCATTCTTCCAGTACACGCTTCGTCAGATTCAAAAGTGCAATATAGCAGGCCTGAAGTTCTTCATTTTCTTCATTCATGATATTTGTCTCATGATAGAAATGATTAAAGGCATTGGCCAGATCATAGATATAAGCGCAAACCTTATGCGGTGCAATATCTTCAAAGGCATCTGCAATTAAACCGTTGAATTTAACCAGTTCCAGCATCAGTGCCTTGGCATTCGCATTTTGACTTTCCATCACTGCCGATACTTTAATCTCCTTGCCGGATGCAGCATATCTGTTCAGGATGGATTTGGCTCTGACAATAGTATAAAGGATATAAGGACCTGTATTTCCTTCGAAAGAGGTAAAGCGCTCCAGATCAAAGACATAGTTCTTGGATGCCTGATTGGAAAGATCACCATACTTCAAGGCAGACAGACCAACCAGTTTTGCCGTTGCACGAGCCTCCTCTTCGTCAAAGTTCTCATTGCCCTTCTGCTTCTGGTTCTCTGCAATCTTATGATACATTTCCTCATTGATATCATTCATCAGACTTTCCAGACGCATCACGCCGCCCTCTCTTGTCTTAAAGGGTTTTCCGTCCTTACCGTTCATCGTACCAAAGCCGAGGAACTCCAAACGTGTTGTTTCTTTTACGATCTCCGCTTTTCTTGCAACACGGAAGACCTGGGTAAAGTGAAGCTCCTGTCTCTTATCTACGACATAGAGGATCTCATCCGGATCATAATCCTGCATTCTCTGTACAATGGTCGCAAGATCCGTTGTTGCATAGAGGGAAGCACCGTCTGACTTTCTGACGATACAGGGCGGAAGCTCCTTCGAATCCCCTTCCTCTGCAATATCAACCACCAAAGCACCTTCACTCTCGTAAGCAATCCCCTTGTCTTCAAACATCTGGATCATATCCGGCACATACTTCTGTGCATCTGATTCTCCCAGCCAAAGGTCGAATTCTACATTCAGGTTTTTGTAATTTTTCTTCAGATCGCTGACGGAAACATTCAGAATATGGGAAAGCAGAGCCTGATAACCTCTCCTTCCGGCCTGAAGCTGGGCTGTTGCTTCCAACGCCTTTTGCTTATAGCTTTCATCCTCCTTGGACTTAGCACTTGCAGTCGGATAGATTTCCTCCAGTTCTGATACCGTAAAGGGTGCTTCTGCCGGATATTCTCCGCTGTAACTCTCATCAAAATATACCAGTTCCGGCTGACGCTCTTTCAGTTCAACGATAATCAGTCCCATCTGAAGTCCCCAGTCACCAAGATGAACATCACCGATCACCTTATGTCCTGCAAATCGGCCCATTCTCTTAATGCTTTCACCGATTACAGCTGCACGAAGGTGGCCTACATGAAGAGGCTTTGCCACATTGGGTCCGCCATAATCAATAATAATGGTTCTGGGATTCTCTGCCTTCTCGCATCCGAGTCCCTCATGCTCCGCCATTGCATTCAGATAAGAAGCCAGATAAGCTTCCTTTACCTTCAGATTCAGAAAGCCCGGTTTTACCGCTTCTGCAGATTCCAGGATTTCGGATTCCTGCAGCTGCAGAGCCAGCTCCTGGGCGATCAGGATCGGTGCCTTATGTGCGCTTTTGGCCAAAGGCATGGCACCGTTGCACTGATATTCGCAAAGATCCGGTCTGTTGGAGATGGAAATTTTTGCATAACTGCTGTCATATCCGCTTTTTTCAAATGCTGCTTTTACTTCTTCTTCGATCAGGCTGATCAGTTTTTTCATAAAAGAACTCCTCTTAAGCTGGCTGCGTCCCTCTATAGGACATACAAACTGCCTTGCTTTTGGCAAGGCAGTTACAGGTATCATTGCATTCTTCTGTCAGCATACAGAAAATGAATTATTTCTTTCTTAAGAAATCCGGAATCTTAATATCCTTTTCCGGAATATTGCTTGTGGGCTGAACCGGCTTTCTGATCTGATTCAGAGTCGCTGCTGTCTTCGGGCCTGCATTTACTACCGGCTCTGACTGCACCTTCGGCTGTGCACTCTGCTGCGGTGCTGTTGAAAAGCTGCTGTAATTGCTTCTGGATGCAGAACTTGTTGTCGTATAGGAAGGTCTGTCAGACTCCGGCTCTTCCAGTCCTGTTGCAATAACGGTAATTGTAGCCTCATCTGCCATGCTCTCGTCATACTTCGCACCGAAGATGATGTTTGCATCGTCACCTGCCAGCTCCTGTACATAGGTTGCAGCATCATTTGCATCGATCAAGGAAATATCACCTGAGATATTGATGATGACATGAGTTGCACCATTGATCGTTGTCTCCAGCAGAGGACTTGCAACCGCAATCTTCACTGCCTCGATGGCCTTGTCATCACCCTTTGCTGTACCGATACCGATATGAGCCATTCCCTTGCCTTTCATAACGGTCTGTACATCTGCAAAGTCAAGGTTGATCAGTGCCGGCAGATTGATCAGGTCTGTGATTCCCTGTACTGCCTGCTGAAGCACCTCATCTGCCTTCTTCAAGGCTTCCGGCATAGAGGTTCTGCGATCTACGATCTCCAGAAGCTTGTCATTCGGAATTACGATAAGGGTATCTACGTTATCCTTGAGATTCTCAATACCGTTCAATGCATTGATCATTCTCTGCTTTGCTTCGAATTTGAAAGGCTTGGTTACGACACCTACGGTCAGAATGCCCATGCTCTTTGCGATTCTGGCAATAACCGGAGCAGCTCCTGTACCGGTTCCGCCACCCATACCACAGGTAACGAATACCATGTCAGCGCCTTCCAGTGCAGCTGCGATTTCTTCTTCGCTTTCCTCTGCTGCCTTTTCGCCAATCTCAGGAACAGCTCCTGCGCCAAGTCCCTTTGTCAGCTTCTCGCCAATCTGAATTGTCTTCGGCGCATGACATAAACCAAGTGCCTGATGGTCTGTATTCACTCCGATAAATTCTACTCCGCCAATGGTATCGCTTACCATGCGGTTAACTGCATTATTTCCGGCTCCACCTACACCTACTACAATAATCTTTGCATTGGAACCATTATCAATCGGCATTGCCGTTGTTGTATTTGCTACTTCTGCCACAGTTTTCCTCCTCGCTTTGCCTTGTATTCTCTATTCATCCATATAATAAAGGCAATCATATAGATATATTATAATCATTTGATTTATAATTCAATAAAAAATTTATGAATTCTTGCGGAATTATGTTAATTTAAATTTGATTCCGCGCTGCCTTCCGTAAGGGAATTCTGCACTTCTTCCGCATCTCCGGATGCACTTGTGTCCGGCGTAAAGACAATATCATCCCCTGCGCTGCTCCAACTTGTCAGATCGAGCGTTCCGCTCTTTCCCTTCAGCAGAGGCAGGATCGCATTCAGCCGCTTAAACTTTTCTGCTGTATTCACATTCAGTCCCAGCTTCACGCTGATACTGCCGCTTTGCATGGTAATTGCACCGGAACTCTCTACTTCCAGACTTTCAGCCGACAACTCATACTGCTGAATACACTGATAGGCAGAAGCCAGATAGCTTCTTGCCGTAGAAGGTTCTGTCTGCAGGGCATCTCCGGAAGCATCTCCTGAGGCATCCGCCTGCGCATTTGCCCTTACCGAAACACCCTTTATCTCAATCAGCCCGTCAATTTTCTTAGACGAACGTTCGATGATATTCATCTTCTTATCCGTATAAATATATAGATTTTCTGATGAATCATAAACATAAGCCACCGGCTCTTCTTCCTTTACCAGAAGCTTCACATGCCAGGGACTTACCAGCTTTATCTCAACGGAAGATACAAAAGGGATCCCTTCCACCGGTTCTCTTTGATTGGAAAAATACAAATAAAGAGAATTCCTGCAGGAATCATTTTTATAGACCGCTTCATTTACCGCATTTGCATTGGAATTGACGCAGCCTTCAATATCACTTTGTCTGATGACAAAAACCGTTGTCATCAGCAGGACGAACACAGCGGCAATGCCCAGGATCACAGCACCCAGGATCAAAAGAAAGCGCATCCGTCTTTTTCTTTTCATTTTTCCTTTGCTCATAAGATCTCGCCTCCCGGCAGGTCTTTTCTCTCCTCCTCCATTTCTACAAAACGGATTCCCTTGGAAACACTAAGGGCAATGCCGATCTCAGCCAGCAAAAAGACGGAGGAGGTACCTCCGTAACTGATAAACGGAAGGGTAATACCTGTATTCGGAATGGTATTTGTCACAACCGCTATGTTCAGAATAACCTGCAAGGCAATGTGACTCATGATTCCGATCACCATATAAGAACCAAACATATCATCTGTATTATTTGCAATTATCATCAGTCTCCAGAGCATCAAAAGGAAGAGCAGGATCACACAAACGGCACCGATCAATCCAAGCTCCTCGCAAATGATCGAGAAGATCATATCATTCTCCGGCTCCGGCACATAGCCCAGCTTCTGCAGACTATTGCCAAGCCCCTTTCCAAAAAGGCCGCCCGAACCGATCGCATAAAGTCCCTGCAGGGTCTGATAACCCTTTTCATAAGCCTCAGGGTTCAGCCAGATACGAACACGCTCCAGGCGGTAGGATGCTATCAGCAGGAAGGCACCGACAAGTCCCGTTGCAATGATAATCAGATAACCAAAGACCTTATTTCTCGGACTTGCGATAAAAAGAAGAATAAAGGCAATACCGAGAACAATAATAGCAGTACTCAGATTTGCAGCAGCAACCAAAACAAACAAAGGCGATACCAAAAGAAATACCTTCATTATATTTTGCCCTATCGCCATTTTTTTTGGTGATCGGCTAATGATATAGGAAACAAAAACAATCACGCCGATCTTGGCAATCTCTGAGGGCTGAAAACTGAAGGGTCCCAGCGCCAGCCACCTGGTCGAACCGCTGTACTCGGATCCTGCAAACATAACGATAAAATTCAGTCCCATGGCCAGCATGTAGATCATGGTTGCATTTCTGTACCAGAAATGATAATCCATTTTGGCAACAAGAAACATGGCGATCAGCCCCAATACTGTTGCCCGAAGCTGTCGCTTCAGATAAAAGGCGGAATCCCCGAATTTCACCTGTCCGTTATAGGCACTCGTACTGTAAAGCATGACCAATCCGAATCCAATCAGAAAGATCACAAAAAACAGAAGTCCGTAATCAAAATATGTGGCCTTCTTATGTTTTTTTCTTTCTTTTCCAGCTGCCATCTATTATTCCTCTAGATTCCTCACATACTCTTTAAAGATGTCCCCTCTTACCTCATAATTAGGGAACATACCCCAGCTTGCGCAGGCCGGTGACAAAAGAACTGCTTCTCCCTCTTCTGCCGTTTCATAGCAAATATCAATCGCCTCCTCCAGACTGTCTGCGAAGACATAATCATGGAAGCCATATTTTTCTGCCGTCTGGGCAATGACTTTCGCTGTTTGTCCGATCAGCACCAACTTCTTCACCTTACCGTCAAAAGCCTTGATCCAGTCATCAAAGGGGATCTCCTTGTCATAACCGCCTCCGATCAGGCAGGTTTTGCTGTCCATTGCCCGGATACCCTGGATCGCAGCATCCGGATTGGTTCCCTTAGAGTCGTTATAAAAACGAATACCTCTTTTTGTCGTCACATACTCAATCCTGTGTTCAACTGCCTTGAAGCTTTTGATGGTATCAATGATCTTTGCAAGAGGCACATGCATCTGAATTCCCATAGCAATTGCCGCCATGACATTTTCTGCATTGCACTTGCCAACCAGATTCATGTCATATACATTCATCAGAGGCATTTCATAACCAGCCCTAACCAGCATAATTTCCTTATCCTTCAGATAAAGACCATTCTTCAGCTTTCTTTCCGAAGAAAACATCACGGTTGTTGCAGGGCAGCTTTCCGCAAACTTTCTGGTATATTCATTCTCTGCATTGAGTACGCAGATTTCTTCCTTAGTCTGTCTGTTGGTAATCTTAAATTTGCATTCCGCATAGCGTTCCATAGTCAGGTGACGGTTCAAGTGATCCGGTGTCAGATTCAGAATCGCCGAAACATCTGCATGAAAGCTGTCTACGGTTTCCAGCTGGAAACTGGACAATTCAATAACTGTCACCGAATTTTCGCTTGTCTGATCTGCCGTATCCGTAAAAGGAATGCCGATATTGCCCACTACGAAAACCTCATCATAATGGGCTTTCATGATCTCGCCGACCAGGGTTGTTGTGGTGGTTTTTCCATTTGTTCCGGTAATACCAAGGATCTTGCCCTTTGCAAACTGATAAGCTAGCTCGATCTCGCCGATCACATATTTTCCCTTCTGAATGAAGGCAGCTACCAAGGGCATCTCCAGCGGAACACCCGGACTTACCACAACCGTATCAAAGCCATCCATTTCCTCTTCTGTCATTTCTCCAAGAAAACAGTCGATACCCTTCAGCTCATCCGGCAGCTGATAGTCCGGATTGCCGTCATAAATCGCAACCGGCAGTCCCTGTCTCAAAAGAAGCTTTGCTGAAGAAATTCCGCTTTTTCCGCCACCGATAACAATTGTCTTTCCCTTTATTTTCATGATTCTGTCCTCTTTCGTCGTCTCTCTTTTGTCTTCTCTCTACTTCGTCTTCTCTTTTCTTTTCACTTCTTACATAGCAAGAAGTGCAATCAGGCAAAGCACTCCTGTGATCACGGAAAATACCGCTACTACCTTGGTCTCTGACCAACCGCCAAGCTCAAAATGATGATGAATCGGTGCCATACGGAAAATTCTCTTTCCGCCGGTTTTCTTGAAATAAGTAACCTGTATGATAACAGACAAAACCTCCACCAGATAGATCAGACCAAAGATCAAAATGAAGATCGGCATCTGCATCATATAAGCCGCACCTGCCACAAAACCGCCCAAGGCCAGGGAACCGGTGTCTCCCATAAAAACCTTTGCCGGATTACAGTTATAAAGAAGAAAGCCCATCAAAGCTCCACACATTGCTCCTGTGATCGCTTCAATTCCCGCTCCGGTTCGAAGTGATGCGATCGTAAGGAAAAGGGAAACCACAACAGTTACCGTTGCTGCCAGGCCATCTACTCCATCTGTAAAATTCACACCATTTACTGTTCCGACAATGGCAAAGAACATAATGATAATGGAAAACCATTTCAAATCCAGCTGACTGTTCGGCAAGAAGGGAATTTTCATTGCCAAGGATACACCGGAAAATTTTACCATATAAACCGCAAAGATGATCATTACCACAATCTGCAAGGCCATCTTCTGCTTGGGCAAAAGTCCATCGCTTCTTCTTAGAACTACCTTCAGATAATCATCCAGAAAACCGATCAGTCCGAAAGCCACCGTCAGATAAAGAACCGGCAGCACCCTGGGATTGGAATGTGCAAAAATCAGGCTTGAAACAATCACTGCTGCCAGAATCATAACGCCGCCCATGGTCGGTGTGCCTGCTTTTTTCAAATGAGATTTCAGTTCTTCTCTTTCTGTCTGCCCGACCTTCAGGCGAATCAAAAAGGGAATGACCACCGGTCCTAAGGCCGCCACGATAAGAAATGAAATTATTGCTGCGATTGCTGCTGTATTCATAGCTTTTCTCTCCTCTGTCTACTCTGCTGTATTGCTGTTTTCTGTATTGGACTCCTGCTGGGCAGCCTCCTGCTTTTCCGCTGTCTCCTGGTCCTGACTTGCCTCATCCTCCAGAAGGGACTGGGCTGCTTCATATTCATTTTCCGCGTCTATGGTTGCCTGCACTTTATTTTCGGCATCCGTTGCTTCATGATCTGGATAAATATTCAGATAAGGCAGAATCTCCGCCATGATCTCTCTTGTCAGACTGACTGCATAGGAGCTTTGTGCCTGATTGGCATCGTTCAGCTCATCAATGACTACATATACTACCACCTGAGGATCCTCCAAAGGTGCAAAACCAATAAAGGAAACCAGATAATTCCCATCCTTACGCGGAATCTTCTCCGCCGTTCCGGTCTTTCCTCCGATGGAATAGCCCGGAATCTGCAGATCTGTTGCCGTTCCCTCTGTTACGGTCAGACCAAGTGCCTCTCTCAGGAAAGCTGAACTTTCCTCCGATATGGTATTTTTCAGAAGAACCGGCTCGATAGTTTTTACCGTATCTCCGTCAGTATTGCGGATCTCGCTGACCACATGAGGCCAGTAATAATTACCTCCGTTAATGGCTGAACTGAAGGCTGCCGCTATCTGAACCATGGTCGTATTAAAGTTCTGACCAAAGGAATTTGTCGCCAAAGCGGTATCATCCATATTGTCTAAGGTATAGATCAGACTGTCTGTTCTTGCCTCTGCCGGAAGATCAATATTGGTCTTCAAGCCAAAATTAAAAATATTCTGATATTCACAAAAGTTATTCTTTCCCAGCTTCATCGCCATCTGCATGAGCGCATCATTGCAGGACTGAGCCAGAGCCTGTCCTGTCGTCAGCATGCCGTGACCTGTCGTATGGGAGCAGTGAATCGTATAACCGCCGATTTTTTCCGCTCCGTCGCAATACCAAGATTCATCCCCCGTGATTGCTCCTGTCTCAAGTGCCGCAGCAATCGTAAAAGTCTTGGCCGTAGAACCCGGCTCAAAGGTATTGGTTACGGCAAAATTCTGCCACAGCTTGCTCAAGGCTTCGTTTTTTTCCTCATCCGTCATAGATGCAAGCGTCTCCTCCGAATAAACGGAAGAGAGATCTCTGGGATTGTTCAGATCTACATTCGGATACGTAGACATTGCCAGGATTTCCCCATTATTGGGGTTCATTACGATAACGGATGTATTTTTTGAACCGTCCTCTCCTTCCCGATAGGCATTTGCGTGCTCTTTATTAAAGGCAGCCACCTTTTCCTCTACAATAGACTGGATACTGGCATCGATCGTAGATACTACCGTGTTTCCGTCCACCGGGGAAACCGTCGTTGATTCTACATTGCTGTCGGAATTCAGGTATCCGTACTGCCTGCCGTTTACACCAGTAAGTTCATCATTATAAGAGGATTCAATCCCGTTTACACCAGACTCATCACTTGTAAATCCGATCAGACTGGAGGCAAGCGTCGAATAAGGATACTGCCTGTTGTACTGGGATTCGAACCAGACACCCGCCAGATTCGGATAATGCTCACTGTCATTTTGTTTTTCCACAAAAGACTGAATCTGCTCATAAGTCTGACTCTTCAGCAGAACGTGATACTGATTCGACGGATTTTCTGAAATAAAGCTTCTGATCTCGTCCGCAGACAAATCCGAAAAGCATTCTGTCAGCGCACTGATCGTCGGTTCAATGCAATCCTCATCTGTATTAAGTACCTTACTGTCCAGAATGACATTATAAACTCTGGCACTTGTGGCCAGGATTGTTCCGTTCCGGTCGGTAATATCTCCTCTTTTGTAAGGGAGGGTCGTAGAGTCATAGGTCTGCTGTGACAGTACTGTTTTCGCGTATTTGCTGCCGCTTTTTGCATTAATATAGGTCAATCTTCCTATTAACGCAATTAAAGCAAGCGTGATAATCGTAAAAACGATTACCAGCTTGCGTTTCATCCGTAAATTAAATCTTTTTATCTTTAGCTTTTTCAAAACACATTCCTTATTGTCTTATTTGAACAAGGAAGAAAGATTGGAGGAATTCTCTTCTGCAGTCGTAGAGTACTGTGTCATACCATCCTCTTCCTGCACATCATAATAGGTAATCTGAGACGAATCCGGATAGATCATGCCCAGGCTTGCCGCCTTTTCCCGGATGGTATCAAGATCAACTGACGTTTCAATGTTCTGGAGTGCTTCCTCATTATCCGACTGCAGATCCACGATCTGGCTTTCCAGACTGGAAATTGCACTCAGCCGAGTCGTTATATTAGACTGAAGATGAATATAGCAGCCGCATATAACAAAGGTAAGAATCACGCAAATACTCAAAAAAGCAACATAGGCCGGATTCATATAAAGAGCCCGTTCCCTGTTTCTCTGGGTTCGTCTCCTCATCTGTGCCCGCTTCTTATCTTCCTTGCTGTAACGTCTTCTCTTTTCATCCTCTTGTCTTCTTCTGGCAGGAGCCTGCTTGCGGACAGTGTTGCCTTCCACCCGATATGTCTGCTGCCGCATTGTAGATCTGCCTCTTGTTGCCATAATTACAGTTATTCCTCTTTATCTGCTTTTCGAAAAACCCGAAGCTTGGCACTCCTGGATCTCGAATTTTCTTCCATTTCCTCTTCCGAAGGAAGGATCGGCTTACGATATGCCTTTCCCTTTGATTTGCGGCCGCATACACAGACCGGAAAGTCCGGCGGACAAATACAGGGATTTTCATTCTCCCGGAATTTTACCTTTACGATTCGATCTTCCAAAGAATGGAAGGTGATCACCGCCAACACCCCGCCCGGTGCCAGAAGATCGATCATCTCATCTAAGGTGTTCTGAAGTTGTTCCAGTTCTCTGTTGCATTCAATGCGAATTGCCTGAAAGGTTCTCTTGGCCGGATGTCCCCCGGTTTTCTGAACCTTCATAGGAATCGAAGCCCGAATGATCTCCGCCAGTTCCAGCGTGGTCTCAATAGGCTTCTTTTCTCTTGCCGCAACAATATGCTTTGCTATATTTTTTGCGAAACGGTCTTCCCCATAATCACGAATTATACGGTAAAGCTTCATCTCGCTGTATTCATTTACGATCTCTTTTGCACTGATGCTCTCCTGGCGATCCATTCTCATATCCAGTGGCGCATCCTCCATATAGGAAAATCCTCTCTCCGCTGTATCCAGCTGATAAGAGGAAACTCCAAGATCCAGTACAATTCCGTCAACCTGTCTGATACCAAGGCTTGCTGCTAGGCTCCCCATATTCTCATAGGTGTTTTTGCAGATCGTAACCTGATCTCCAAATGGTGCCAATCTCTCCGAAGCGGCCAAAATGGCATCTGCATCTCTATCAATTCCGATCAGTCTGCCCTTCTCACCCAGCCTTTTGCAGATCTCATAGGAATGACCTCCGCCTCCCAGCGTTCCGTCAATATAAATCCCATCCGGTTTTATCTGAAGTGCCTCAATTGTTTCATTCAGCAGAACTGAAATATGTGAAAAAGACATTACTATCTCCTATTCCGATGGAATTTCCTATTACAGGACAAAGCCGAACTCTGTCATATGTTCTGCTATATCATCCAGATCATCGTATTCGCTGTTCTCATGCCATTTTGTTCTGTCCCAGATCTCTACTCGATCCAGTACCCCCGCAAGGACAACCTCCTTGCTGAGTCCCGCAAACTCTCTTAAAACTGCCGGAACAAGGATTCTTCCCTGTTTATCGATCTCGACTGTTGTCGCACCGGCCATAAAATATCTGGAAAATCTTCTGGCATTCTTGTCAACCGTGGTCGGTAGAGCCTTCAGCTTGCCTTCAAACTCTCTCCAGGCTTCAAATGGGTAAGCAAAAAGACATCCGTCCATTCCCTTTGTGATTACAAACTCTTTTCCGAGCTGCTCACGGAACTTGGCCGGAATGATCAGTCTTCCCTTTGTATCGATTGTATGATTGTATTCTCCCATGAACATAACAATCTACACCATTTCGCCCCATTTTCTACCACTTTGTGCCACTGTTAAACACATTCTAAAATAAAACCCCCCGAAAAGCAAGGCTTTTCGAGGGGTTTGCATTCCCAGTCATTCTCTTTTTTCCACTTTTTCACAAAGGTTTTTTCTCTTTTCATCCACTTTTTGTGGATACTTTCAGGCTGATCAGCCCGCCTTTGCTTCCTTCAATTTCTTAAAGTAGCTCTTGGATTCTGCTGCAACCACGCCGCTCAGGGCAAGAAGAGCAATCAGGTTCGGGATTGCCATCAGGGCATTGAAGATATCTGCAATTACCCATACAGCAGAAACTGTGAAGTAAGGTCCAATAAATACAGCAAGGATATAGAGCCATCTGAAGACCTTCACTGCCTTCATATTACGATTGCTGAGGTATTCCAGACATCTTTCGGAATAATAATCCCAGCCAAGAATTGTCGTAAAGGCAAAGAAAACCAGACACATCATCAGCATGAAGGCACAGATCACATCACCGAAAGGAAGTCCATGCTGGAAAGCATAGGTTGAAACAGCAACACCTTCCAGTCCCTGCTCCCAGGCATCTGTAATGACGATCGCAAGACCTGTCATGGTACAGATCACGATTGTGTCAATGAAGGTACCGGTCATGGTAACCAGACCCTGACGAGCCGGCTCCTTTGTCTGTGCAGCAGCTGCTGCGATCGGAGCAGAACCAAGACCTGCCTCATTTGAGAAAATACCTCTCGCAATACCCTTCTGAGCAGCGATCAGGATTGCACCCAAAGCACCGCCGCCGACAGCTCTTAAGCCGAAGGCACTCTCTACGATCTCTACGATCGCACCCGGAATTGCGCTTGCATTCAGGATCAGAAGCGTTACGCTGAAAACAACATAAATAACTGCCATAAAGGGAACAACAATCTGTGATACATTTGCGATTCTCTGCAGACCACCGATGATAACCAGTCCAACGCAAAGTGTCAGGATCACACCGCCGACAACAACAGCAATGCTGTAATCTCTTCCAATGATAGAAATGGTATGGCTTGTATTCGGATCAAAGAAGTTTCCGATCGCACTTGTAATACCGTTTACCTGAGTAAAAGTACCAATACCGAAAAGGCCTACGCAGCAGCCAAAGAAGGCAAATAATTTTGCAAGCCATTTCCACTTTGCTCCCATACCGTTTTCAATATAGTAGAAAGGTCCGCCGAGAACATGGCCCTCTGCATCAACGGTACGATACTTGATTGCCAGAAGACCCTCTGCATATTTGGTTGCCATACCAAAGAGGGCTGCAACCTCCATCCAGAAAAGAGCTCCCGGACCGCCGGCAACGATTGCTGTTGCAACACCGACGATATTTCCGGTACCGATCGTAGCGGAAAGAGCTGTACATAAGGCGCCGAAGCTGGTAACCTCTCCTTCTCCGCCTTCTTCATTCTTGACCATGTATTTCAATGCCTTGCCAAGATGACGAATCTGAAGAAATCCCAGTCTGCTTGTCAGAAAGATACCTGTTGCCAGGATTAAGATAATTAAGACCGGACCCCAAACAAAACTGTCAATGCTGTTCAGAGTGTTGTTTATTACATCTAATAAATTTCCCATCCCACATCTCCTAAGTGTAGTTTCTTACTCATTTGGGAAGACTCCGCTTCAGAAAAAAGCTGTGGAAAGGGCAAATAAAAGCAAACAAAAAAGAGCTGAAAAATTCAGCTCTAAAGAGTTCGTAAGACGCTCTGTCCTTTTGCCTGAGAGATAAGGCCGCCTGTTATGATAGATAACCTGCGGATTACACCTTCGGCGCTTTATCCATAAGCTTTCTTATGAATAAGAGACTCTCCAGAGTAGTTTTATATTGTACCAAGGCATAATGTTACTACCATTCCTAGCAAATAGCAAGTATTTCAAAGCATTTTTCTTAATTTTGTAAGGTTAATATGACTGTTTTTCTTCTTTTTCCTTCCTGAGTCCGGAAATCTCCTCTTCCAGAAGGGGACGGGCCTCGCCAATTGCCAGCCTTTCATCCAGCTTCAGGCTTCCCATGGAAACTCTCTTCAGATAAAGAACCTTTTTCCCTCTTTTTTCGAACATTCTTTTGATCTGGTGAAATTTTCCTTCTGATATGGTCACGAAGGCCTCCTCTTCAGAGGGGAGAATTTTTAAGCCTGCCGGCTTCAGTATTTTCTTTTCTCCGATATCCATGCCTTCTTCAAAAACAGCCGCATCCGCATCGCAAAGAGCTCCGTCCACTCTGACAAAATAGGTCTTTTCCACATGCTTTTTCGGAGCAAGCAACTCATGGGCAAGAGGACCATCATCCGTAATCAAAAGAAGGCCCTCCGTATCCTTATCCAGCCTTCCTACCGGAAAAAGCTTTTGCTTTTTTGTCTCCGGCAGGGAAGCATGAAGAAGATCCAGCACGGTATCCTGGCTTCCATCTTCTGTCGCTGTTATATATCCGGCCTTCTTGTTCAGCATGTAATAATGATTTGCCTCATAGGAAAGCTTTTTCCCGTGAAGGCAAATCTCATCCCTATCGGGATCGATCTTTTCCTCCGGCGAGCTGACGATCAGGCCATTTACCATGACCATCTTCTTCCGGCATTCTTTTTTCGCCTCACTTCTGGTCAGGCCGCCCGCCTCAGCCAGAAATTTATCTAATCTCTTCAAGGACATATTTCTTTACCAATTCATGCGGATGATAGGAGAGTTTGGATTTGCGCAAGCCCTCATCTCCCATATCCTCTTCCCTATTGATCAGCTCAGCTTCCTGTCCGAAACGTTCTGCAAATTGATGATTCAGCATCTGATAGGTTCCTGGATATTCCTTGGATCCCTTTTCAATATGTACAAAAAGGGTCCTTCCTACAATCTCTCCTATCGAAAAGCCTGTGATCTTATCATCTGCATAAAGAACGCCTCCCTGCATGCCATAGATCTCATAATTATCGAGAACCTCCTTGGCTCTCTCATTTTCTTCGATTTCCTCTTCATTGGCATTCGGATCGACAAAATAATAGCGTTCGAAGAAGTCCTTTACCTCTTCTATATTCTCCTCGTTCAGCTCCTTGAAAGCCCAGCTGTCACAGGAACGAATGTATTGATTGATGTGATTTTTCCGTTTATGGTTTCTTTTTCCGCTCAGACTGCGAAATTCTTCCGAAAGATACACATAATCCGAATAAATTTCATTGTTGTGCTTATTGAAGGAAAATCCTGCTTCTTCAAAAAGGGGCAGGTATTTTTCTTCAATTGTTACAAAACGAAGCTGACTGGGGTTGTCCTTTTCAAACTCCATGATCTTTTTGATCGCAGATACAATATCCCTGCCGATTGGCAGATTATACAGGATTTTGGTATGGGCATCATTTCTCACTCTGGTATATAAGACATCCTCTTCTATCGCATATTCCATTCGATAGAAATCCCTCCACATAAACATGCCGCCGATCGTATAATCACAGATATCCGAACCCAGCATCTGTAAATAAGGACGCACTCTGGGTATATCTTCCAGTTCCAGTTTTTTAAACTGCATCTTTCCTCCTCGAATCCCAAGCTCTCCCCAGCCGGATCCTTTTTTCTTTTTTGCCCTCATTCCCTTGAAAGCTCATTCGCCTATAGGCTTCGAACTAAAAAAGACCGAGGGAAATCCATATCATAGAAAACACCTCGGTCTTAAAGCTGCTAACGGGAATCGAACCCGTGACCTCCGCACTACCAATGCGACGCTCTACCGTCTGAGCCATAGCAGCCTGTCCTCACGAACTCCACTAATATACTATATGATTTATTGTCTGTCAATCCCATTGCGCACGATTTGCAGAAATTTCTTTCTCGATTTTAGAACGGATTCTCTGCACTGCATTATCTACGGATTTCACACTCTTTCCCAGCTCGTCCGCGATTTCGGAATAACGCTTTCCCTGCAGATAAAGACGAAGCACTCGTTTCTCATAGCTGCTCAAAAGGCTGTCAAAGCGTTTTTCCAGGGAAGCCTCTTCCTCTGTTTCAATATATAAGGACTCCGGACTTGCCACTTCCCCCAGACTTTCCTCGCTTAATTCAAGAGAAACATAGGAATTCAGGGGCGCATGCTTTTTTCTGGAGGAAGCCTCGATCGCCGTATACATCTGCCTGTTGATGCACATTCTGGCAAAAGCAGAAAAGGGCGTCTTCTGGTTCAGATCATAATCCCGGATCGACTTAAAAAGACCGATCATCCCTTCCTGATTCAGATCCTCCACGTCACCGCCAACAAGAAAAAGGGCATTGGCCCGAATTCTCACATACGATCTGTATTTTTCAAGCAAAAGATCCGCCATCTCGCTCTTGCCGGCTCGATAGCCTTCGATCAGCTCCCTATCCGTCATTCTACTGCATCCTTTGTCTTACGATTTCATAGGTCAGAACGCCTGCTGCCACAGAAGCATTCAGGGAATCAATATCTCCCTTCATGGGAATCCTGGCGATCATATCACAATTTTCCTTTACCAGTCGGGAAACACCATTTCCTTCATTTCCGATCACAAGTCCGATAGGTCCTGTCAGATTCAGATCATACATGGTCTCTCCGCCCATATCAGCGCAAACAAACCACATGCCTCTTTCCTTCAGCTGCTGAATGGTCTTTGTCAGGTTGGTCACCTTAGCAACCGGCGTATAATGAACGGCTCCCGCAGAAGCCTTGACTGCCGTTGCCGTAAGCCCGGCTGCACCGTCCTTCAGAATCACTACGCCATGTGCACCTGCAAGATTTGCCGTACGGATAATCGCACCCAGATTATGGGGATCCTCGATCTTATCCAGGAGAAGAAGAAAGGGTGCTTCTCCCCTTTCCTCTGCCAGGGCAAACATATCCTCAATGGAAGCATATTCATAGGATGCCGCATAGGCAAGCACGCCCTGATGCTTCTTCGTCTCTGACATCTGATCCAGTCTCTCCTTAGAAACGAACTGAACCTTGCAGCCTTTTTTCTTTGCCTCCCGCAAAATGCTGCGGACAGGGCCATCCTCATTGCCCTCTGCCACAAAGAGCTTATCGATGCTTCTTCCGGAACGGAATGCCTCTAAAACAGCATTTCTTCCCTCGATTATATTTTCTTCCTGTCTCATCCGAGAAATCCTTCCTGCGTTTCCTTCAATCCAATGGTGATCAGTTCTAAGATCCTGTCCGTTCTGTCATTCAGATACAGATAGCCCATCAGGGCCTCAAAGCCTGTTGCCCTTCTATAATCCGACATACTGGCATGCTTGGCCATCGTAATGGATTTGGCATTTCTTCCCCTGCGGAAAATATTCAGCTCCTCCTCTGTCAAAAGGGGCTGCAATGCCTTGATCATCTCCGACTGGGCAGCCGCACAGACAAGCTTCGTTGCCCTCTGATGGAGGCGGGAGGGGGCTGTATTGCCTCTCTCCACCACCATGGTCCGAATGATCAGATCATAAATACTGTCTCCTATATAAGCCAAAGCCAGAGGGGAATAACTATTGATATCCACCTCTTTTTCGCCAAAGCGCTCTCGGATCAAAGAAGCCAGTTCTATGCTCTTGTCCATTTTACGCCTTCTCTTGTATCCTTCAAAATGATTCCCTGCTCTGCAAGCTGATCACGAATCTCGTCTGCTCTGGCAAAATTCTTTTCTTTTCTGGCCATCTGACGCTCTTCGATCAGCTTTTCGATCTCCTCATCCAGGATTTCTTCTTTCTTCTCTGTAATAATGCCGAGGACGTCTGTAAGGCTCTCGATCTGCTTCAGCAGCTGCTCATAAAAAGCAGCAGAATGCTCTGCCCCTGCATTGGTATTGGCAAACTTAACCAGCTCAAAGATAGCTGAAACCGCATCTGCCGTATTGAAGTCATCCTCCATGGCCTCTTCGAATTTCTGACGATAGGAATCCGCCTCATTCAAGAGAGCCTTTTCTCCCTCTGTCAGCTCACTCTGTGTCGCTGCTGCCTTTTTGTCTCGAAGAAGCTCGCAGGCTGTCAGGATTCTTTCCAATCCGTTTTTTGCCGCTTCCATCAGATCTGCACTGAAATTCAGCGGTGTTCTGTAATGTGCGGAAAGCATAAAGAAGCGAAGCACCTGGAGATCATACTTTTCTGCAATGTCACGAACAGTAAAGAAATTGCCCAGAGACTTGCTCATTTTCTTATTGTCAATATTCAAAAATCCATTGTGCATCCAGTATTTTGCAAAAGGTACGCCATTGGCTGCCTCTGACTGGGCAATTTCATTTTCATGATGGGGGAAGATCAAATCCTCGCCGCCGGCATGAATGTCAATCTCGTCTCCAAGATACTTCTTTGCCATAACAGAGCATTCAATATGCCAGCCCGGTCTTCCCTTGCACCAGGGGCAATCCCAATAGGGCTCCCCTTCCTTTTTCGGCTTCCAGAGAACAAAGTCCAGGGGATCCTCCTTAAAGTCTCCGGTTACCTTGATCTGATGCGCATCTGCCCTGTGTCCGCTTTCCAGATCATCAATATTCTTGTGAGAAAGCTTTCCATATTCAGGGAAGCTTCTGGTTCTGTAATAAACAGTTCCATCCTCGGCTGCATAAGCATGCCCCTTCTGAATCAAGGTATCGATCATACTGATCATGCCATCAATTTCCTGCGTTGCCTGAGGATGAGTCGTTGCCGGCAGAATATTCATATCCGCCATATCCTTCTTGCACTCAGCGATATAGCGCTCGGAAATCTCACTCGCACTTACTCCCTCTTCATTTGCCTTGTTGATGATCTTATCATCCACATCCGTAAAATTCGAAACATAATTGACTTCGTAGCCCTTATACATAAAATAGCGGCGTACCGTGTCAAAAATGATCATAGGTCTTGCATTACCGATATGGATCAGATTGTATACGGTCGGTCCGCATACATACATTCTGACCTTTCCTTCTTCAAGCGGTACAAACTCTTCCTTTGTCCGGCTAAGGGTATTATAGATTTTCATTGTAACTTCTCCTATTTATCAACCAGCATACAAATCGCAAAGGAAGAAATGCCTTCCCTGCTTCCGGTGAAGCCGAGGCCTTCCTCTGTTGTTGCCTTTACATTGATTCTGCTTTTTTCAATCTGCAGATCCTCTGCGATATTTTCTTCCATTTGGGCAATAAAGGGACGCATCTTCGGCGCCTGGGCAACAATGGTTGCATCCAGATTACCGACCTGATAGCCCTCTGCTTCGATCAGTTTTTTTACCTCCCGAAGAAGCCTCCTGCTGTCAGCACCCCGGTATGCCTCCTCTGTATCCGGAAAATGCTTTCCGATATCGCCCTGTGCTGCCGCACCCAGCATAGCATCCATGATCGCATGCAGAAGCACATCTGCATCGGAATGTCCCAAAAGGCCCTTTTCATGAGGAATATCCACGCCGCCGATGATCAGCTTTCTATTTTCTGCCAGCTTATGCACATCATAGCCCATTCCTACTCTCATCTTGCTTTTCCCGGCCCTTTCTCTTACAAATTGGTTCTCACCAGCTTTGGCTTGAAGCCTTCCTTCTCAAGCGCACGGATGATCTGCTGCTTATGCTCTGTTCCGAAGGCTTCCATTGTGATCCGAAGCTCTACTGCCGCATTTCGGTTGGTGGATACAAACTGGTTATGCTCCAGCTTGATGACATTTCCCTGCTCCCTGGCAACCACACCGGATACCTTATAAAGCATGCCGGGCTTATCCGGAAGCAGAACAGATACGGTAAAGATCCTGTCACGGAAGATCAATCCCTGCTGTACCACGGATGACATGGTGATCACATCCATATTGCCGCCGCTCAGGATGGAAACAATGCGCTTATTCTTCACATTCAGATGCTTTAAGGCTGCTACCGTCAAAAGACCTGAATTTTCTACGATCATTTTGTGATTTTCTACCATATCCAGGAAGGTAACGATCAGCTCGTCATCCTCTACCGTAATGATCTCATCCAGATTCTTTTGAATATAAGGGAATACATTTTCGCCCGGTGTCTTTACTGCAGTACCGTCCGCAATGGTAGATACATTTGGCAGGGTCATAACCTTTCCTGCCTCCAGAGACTTCTGCATACAGTTTGCTCCTGCCGGTTCTACGCCGATCACCTTGATATTCGGATTCAGAAGCTTGGCCAGAGTAGAAACACCGCAGGCAAGTCCGCCGCCGCCGATCGGAACCAGAATATATTCTACCAGGGGCAGTTCCTTGAAGATTTCCATGGCAATGGTTCCCTGACCGGTTGCCACGACCGGATCATCAAAGGGATGGATAAAGGTATAGCCATGCTCCTTTGCCAGCTCACAAGCCTTCTCATAAGCCTCATCATAAACATCTCCGTAGAGTACAACCTCAGCGCCATAGCTCTTGGTACGGTTTACCTTGATGAGAGGAGTGGTTGTCGGCATAACGATCACAGCCTTTGCACCGTAACGCTGTGCTGCAAATGCAACGCCCTGGGCATGATTGCCGGCAGATGCCGTGATCAATCCCTTGCTTCTTTCCTCTTCTGTCAGGGTACTGATCTTATAATAAGCACCCCTGACCTTATAGGCGCCTGTATACTGATTGTTTTCCGGCTTCAGAT
Source organism: Oscillospiraceae bacterium (assembly GCA_963617415.1). Classification (GTDB taxonomy): domain Bacteria; phylum Bacillota; class Clostridia; order Lachnospirales; family Lachnospiraceae; genus RUG14243. The sequence goes on along the minus strand of CAVEOK010000006.1, from coordinate 40,571 downwards.
AGATCTTATTTCCGGTCTGCTCTGAAAAATACTCACTGTATACCAGCTTGGTTTCCAGTGTTACCTGTCCTACTACTTCACTTGCTTCTTCAAATTTATCCAAGGTCAGCATCTTCTTTTTCCTCCGTTTTTTCGAACAATGCCTCAACAAATGACTTTGCGTCAAACTTCTGCAAATCCTCTATTGTCTCTCCGACTCCGATGTATTTTACTGGAATATCCAGCTCAGACTGAATGGCAATTGCAATACCGCCCTTTGCGGTTCCGTCCATTTTTGTCAATACCACACCGGTTACGTCCATTACCTCGTTAAACTGTCTTGCCTGACTCAGGGCATTCTGTCCGGTTGCCGCATCTACTACAACCAGGCTTTCCCGATAGAAATCGGGAAGTTCTCTGTCCAGAATTCTTCCGATCTTACGAAGCTCTTCCATCAGGTTTTTCTTATTATGGAGTCTTCCGGCAGTGTCTACCAGAAGAACATCCGCATTTCTTGCCTTTGCTGCCTGAGCCGCATCATATACAACCGCTGCCGGGTCAGCCCCCTCCTGGCCGCCGATCATATCCACGCCGGCTCTCTGGGCCCAGGTTGCAAGCTGGTCTCCTGCTGCTGCACGGAAGGTATCTGCCGCTGCAATGATCACCTTTTTATTTTCAGCCTTCAGCTTTGCCGCCAGCTTGCCAATGGTTGTCGTCTTTCCGACTCCATTGACACCGATCACAATAATCACAGCCGGCTGGCTTTCAAAGAGATAATCCGCCTCTTCCGTTCCCATCTGTTCCATAATGGAATCCATCAGCAGCTGCCTGCAGTCCTGCACCTCTTTGATATGCTGGGCCTTTACCTTTGCCTTCAAATCCTCAATGATAGACATGGAGGTCTGGATTCCGATATCTCCCATGACCAGGATTTCTTCGATTTCCTCATAAAAATCATCATCAATATGGGAAAAACCGCTGAATACGGAATCAATACCGGAAACAATATTTTGTCTGGTTTTGGAAAGTCCGGCCTTCAGCCTGGCAAAAAAACCCTTTTTTTCATTATTCTCGCTCATTTTTTGCTTTGTCCCTTTCTATCTCTTCCTCTGCAAGATCAACGGATACCTGAGCGGAAACACCCTTCTCCTGCATGGTAATACCATAGAGTCTGTCTGCCGCATTCATGGTTCCTCTTCTGTGCGTGATCACAATAAACTGGGTTGACTTGGAAAGTCTCTGCAGATACTGGGCGAAGCGGTCAACGTTTGGTTCATCCAAAGCCGCCTCGATCTCATCCAGGATACAGAAGGGCGATGGCTTCAGGTTCTGAATCGCAAACAAAAGTGCAATCGCCGTCAGAGACTTCTCCCCACCGGAAAGCTGCATCATATTCTGCAGCTTCTTGCCCGGAGGCTGTGCATTGATTTCAATGCCTGCCTCAAGGATATCATCTCCCTCCGTTAATGCAAGACTTCCTTTGCCTCCTCCAAAGAGTGTTTGGAAAACCTTCTGGAATTCCTTTTGGATTCTCTCAAACTGCTCCCGGAACTGTCTTCTCATGCCATTGTCCAGGCTTCCGATCATTTGCTCCAGATTTTCTCTGGCCTCTTCCATATCCGCTCTCTGTCCGCTCAGGAACTCATAACGTTCGGAAACTTCTTTGTATTCCTCGATCGCGTTGACATTGACATTACCCAGGCCTCTGATCTCATCACGAATTTCCTTCGTTTTCCTTTTGATCTCGGAAGGTGACTCCTCTGTTGCCTGTGCCTGTTCTACGGCATGGTTTCTGGTCAGTTCGTATTCCTCCCAGATATAGGCATCCTGATTCTCTTTCTGCTGTTCCAGCTGCTCAGAGCGGGTATTCAGGCGAAACTCTTCTTTTTCCAGATCTGCGATCTGCTGCGTCATTTCCTCCCGCTTCTCAAAGAACTCACGATAAGAAACATTCAGTTCATCTCTTGCCTTAACTGCCTGATCCAGTTTCTTTTCGACCGAAGCAAGCTCCTCTGTCAGCCCCTGGATCTCCTCATAGAGTTTGTTGATTTCCTGCCGCTTCTCTCCGCTTCCTGCCTTGGCCTCTGTCTGTGTTTTCGCAATGGCCTCTCTGTCTTCCTTCAGCTTTGCAAGCTCTCTTCCACTTCTCTCCAGATTTTCTCTTAAGAAATTCTGTGTCGAGCCGAAGGAGGCTTCTGACTTAGACAGCTCCTCAGACCGCTTGTCGATTTCATTTCTGGAGGAGAGTTTCTGCTCCAGCTCTCCGGAAAGTGCTGCAGCTTCCTCCTCCAGGCTTTTTCTTTTATCTTCGATTGCTTTAGACTGATCCGAAACATTTTTTCCTTCTGCTTCCATTTGCAGAAGCTTATCTTTTGCTTTCTCCCTATCCTCGGATATCTGGGTCAGCTGCTTTTCTGTCTGCCTGATCACATCCTCCAGCCGGCTGACATTCAGCTTGGCTGTATTGGCCGCAACCTCTCTTTTGGCTGCCTCCTGCTTCGCCCCTTCAATCTTTTCCCTCTGGCGAACCCTACCGGCTCTTACCTTTTCCTGCTCTATACGAATCCGCTTTCTGCTTTCATTCAGCTCATCGATTTCCTTCTGCAGCTGCTCAAGTTCTCTCTTCCGGCCCAGCAGATTGCTGTTATTTTTGAAAGCACCACCGGTGAGGGATCCACCGGGACGAAGGAATTCTCCCTCCTTGGTTACGATACGCATAGAATAATGATATTTCTTTGCAATTGCAAGAGCATGTTCGATCGTATCCACCACCAAAATGCCGCCCAAAAGACTGGAAATAATACCACTAAAACGTTCTTCCGTCTTCACAAGCGTATCTGCCAGTCCGATCACACCTGCCTCACGCAAAGCATCCTCTTCTCTGGCCCGGCTTCTTTTTTTGACGCTGGTCAAAGGAAGGAAGGTGGCCCGACCAAAGCGGTTCTTCTTCAGATAATCGATCATTCTTCTGGCTGAAGGCTCATCCTCTGTAACAATATTCTGAATACTGCCTCCCAAAGCCGTCTCGATTGCCGTTTCATAGGCCTTTTCCACCCGGATAATGTCCGCAACAACACCGATAATACCGCTTTCTGTGCTTTTTTTCTCCATAACCCTGCGAATGCTGTTGCCATAGCCCTCATAGCGTTCCGCAAGATTGGTAAGGGCATCCCGTCTGGACTGCCTTCTCATATATTCCCGGTCTGCCTCTTCATAGCGAATCGCCAGATCGTCTCTTTTTTCTGTCAGCTCCTGCAGCCTTGCTTCTTCCTGCGCAATCTGCTCGTCAAAAGCCTTTCTCTGCTTTTCTTTCTCCTGAAACTGCTCCTTCCAGCTGGAAAGTTCCCCCTCTCTTAGGGTAAGTTCTTCCTTCGCCTTTGCCGCATCCTCAAACAGCTGCTTTTCCTGAATCTGAATCTGCTCCATCAGGGTGTGAAAGTGCTGATGCTTCGTCTCAGTAGAAGTCTTTTGCTCCATCAGCTTCAGGATCTCATTTTGAATTTCTTCCGATCTGCCCCTGGCTTCCTGGATCTTGCCATTGATCTCCCGAAGTTCTCCGGCAATTTCCTGCCGAAGCTCCAAAATATCCGCCTGCTTTTTCTGATTATCCTTTATGCGTTCTTCATAAGCATTTCTTTCCTGCAGCTTTTCCTCGATTTCTGCCGAAAGATCCGCCAGACGCTTGCTGTAATGGGCTCCGCTCAGCTCTTCTGCACGGATTTCCGCCTTCAGAAGCTCGATTTTATGCTCACTACCCTGTTTTTTCAGGCTATCCTCGCTCTGCTGCTTTCGAAGCTCTGTAATCTGCGTCTCCAGATTTTCCATCGTTGCTTCGATCTTGCCGGAGTCATTTTTTCCCTTCTCATAGGAGTCCCTGACTTCCTTCAGCTGAGCCGTCAGAATACCGATATTCTTATCCAGTTCTTTTCTTTCTGCTTCTGCCTTTTCCACCTGAATCGCATAAAGCTGAAGATCCAGGATTTTCTGTTCCTCTCTCTTCTGCAGGTAGATCCTTGCCTTTTCAGACTGCCTTTTTAAGGGCCCCACCTGTTTCTCCAGCTCGTAAATGATATCATTTACACGAAGCAGATTCTCCTGCTCGTTTTCCAGTTTTTTCTGGGCTGTCGCTTTTCTTCTTTTATATTTTACGATTCCGGCAGCCTCATCAAAAAGCTCCCTTCTCTCCTGGGGTTTACCATTCAAAATCCTTTCGATTTGTCCCTGTCCGATCAGGGAGTAGCCTTCCTTTCCAACACCGGTATCATAAAACAATTCCTGAATATCACGGAGACGGCAGTTGGTTCCGTTCAGAAGATATTCACTTTCTCCCGAACGGTAAATCTTTCTGGTTACCGTCACTTCCTTATATTCTACAGGAAGTACGCTGTCGGAATTATCCAGGGTAAGAGAAACGGAAGCATAGCTGACCGGCTTTCGATTCTCCGTACCTGCAAAAATGATATCCTGCATATTGGCGCCTCGGAGCTGCTTGGCTCTTTGCTCACCCAAAACCCATCTTACCGCATCCGAGACATTACTCTTACCGCTTCCGTTGGGCCCGACGATGCCGGTAATCCCGCTATGGAATTCAAATTTTGTTTTCAAGGCAAAGGATTTAAATCCTGCCAGTTCTATCTGCTTTAAATACATATCTTTTCCTGTTTATTTTTTTCCTAATTCAAGCAGGGCAAGATATGCCGCCTGCTGTTCTGCTGCCTTTTTTGTATGTCCGCTTGCAGAAGCAATCTTTTCTTCTCCGATAAAAAGGTCTACCAGAAAGGTCTTATTATGGTCGGGTCCCTTCGATCCGGCCTCTCTGTACTCGATTTTCTTTTTGCTGCTTCCCTGAATCAGTTCCTGAAGGGCTGTCTTGCAGTCATGGTAAAGAGGCTTGCCCTTTATTTCCTCCAAAACGACCTGATGAATATAGCTGCAGGCCGCATCGAAGCCACCGTCCAGATAAACCGCACCGATTACAGCTTCCATAGCATCCGAAAGAATAGAAGCTCTTTTCCTGCCTCCGGTTCTTTCCTCTCCCCTTCCGATATAAAGGTAGTTGCTCATGCCCAAAGCCTTTGCGCAAAGATCCAGAGCCTGCTCACATACGATAGCCACTCTTCTTTTGGACAGCTCTCCCTCTGTCCAATCCGGATAATTCCGGTAAAGATAATCACTCACTGCAATTTCCAGAACCGCATCGCCAAGAAACTCCAGTCGCTCATTATCCTTGATCTTCTTATTCTGACATTCATTTGCAAAAGAGCTGTGTGTCAAAGCTCTTTTCAGAAGTCCAATGTCCTTAAACTGATAAGGAATCTTCTTTTGAAATTCTATTTCATGCATAGCCTTTTCCCTTCCTTTTATTTCCCTGCAGGCAAAATTTTCGCCTTTTCTTTTGCAGATCCTAATAGGCAAAAACCTGTCTCTTTCTTTATTAGAAGGAGACAGGTACCTTTCTTTGGTCTGTTTTTATTTTGCTGCAAGCGCTGCCTTCATCTTTGCAACGGCATCGCCTACACTCTTGATCTCCAGAGCATCATCATCTGAGATCTCGATTCCAAGTTCATCCTCCAACTCAAGGATGATCGCCGTAACATCCAGAGAATCCGCATCCAAGTCATCCGCAAAGGTGGTTTCCAAGGTGATCTCATTTTCATCCACGCTAAGCACTTCTGCAATCACTTTTTTCAGCACATCAAATTCCATTTTATTCTTCTCCTGTTTCTGTATTTTCCTTTTCCTTATTTTGGAAACTATCTATGATCTTATCCGTAACCCTCTGTTTACTGAAGGTCACGCATTGAAGAATGGCATTTTTAATTTCTTTTTCAGTCGCACTTCCATGTGCCTTAACCACCAGCCCCTTCAGTCCAAGGAGGGGTGCACCGCCATACTGGGAGGCATCAAACTTTTTCAGGGAGCCCTTGATCGCCGGCTTTACCAAAAGGCCGCCAATCTTAGAGCGAAGATTCGCATACATGCTCTGCTTCACAACGCTGATCAAGGTGGAGGCCACTCCTTCATAAAGCTTAAGGATAACATTTCCCACAAATGCCTCGCATACGATCACATCCGCATAACCGGCCGGAATATCCCTGGATTCGATGCTTCCGATAAAATTAAGCTCCTCGCACTCTCTCAGCAAAGGCAATGTCTCTTTGACAAGAGCATTTCCCTTTTCATCCTCGGCTCCGATATTGACCAAAGCAACCTTTGGATTCGGAATGCCAATCACTTCTTTCATATATAAGGACCCCATCTTGGCAAACTGCACCAGATGGTCTGCTCTTGCGTCTACGTTTGCTCCGCAGTCGATCAAAAGGGCGATTCCCTTTTCTGTCGGAATCAGAGGTGCCAAAGGTGCTCTCTTCACACCCTTTGCCTTACCGACGATCAGCTGTCCGCCTACTAGAACGGCACCTGAGCTTCCTGCCGAAATAAAAGCATCTGCCTCTCCATTCTTTACCAGATTCAGAGCAACAACAATAGATGACTCCTTTTTCTTTCTTACAGCAGCAACCGGCGGCTCTGCCGTCTGGATTACATCCGGAGCATCGATTACTCTCAGTCTGTCTTTTGGGTAGCTGTATTTGACCAGTTCATCCTCGATCAGCTCTTTTCTGCCGACCAGAAAGACCTCAACTTCATCTGAATTATTCAGTGCTTTGACTGTTCCTTTTACGATTTCACCGGGCGCATGATCCCCGCCCATGGCGTCAACCGCAACTCTGACCAGTTCCTTCATCCTTTTTCTCCTCTGTTCCTGTTATTACAGGTTTGCATACATGGATAGATTTTACTATATTACCATGCATTTGACAAGAAGCGGCTCCTCACTCCTCGCGGAATCGCGGCATGTGAACACTTGTAATAATTCCTCCTTTGTTTTTTCGTTTTTTATCTTGACATTAGCCACTTCAGTCTGTATAATTTCATGAGTGTCATGAAAATTTTATTTTTCGAACATAGATATCAAATCCAAGAAGGAGGTGTATTTCAATGTCAATTTGTCCAAAAAATAAATCTTCAAAAGGTAGAAGAGATAAGAGAAGAGCAAACTGGAAAATGTCAGCTCCGACTTTGGTTAAATGCAGCAAATGTGGCGAACTGATGGTTCCGCACAGAGTCTGCAAGAACTGTGGATCTTACAACAAGAAAGAGATCATTGCACAGGACTAATTCTTTCAAAAAGAGGAATATGATTCTTAACAAGCACCATTACTTTGTTAGTGGTGCTTGTTTTTTTGTGTAATAGGAAATTCCGTCAGAATTTCCTATTACACAAAAAACTCCGCAAGGTTGCGCACTCGCGCGAAAAGGGAATATGTCGCAAGCGACCGCGCTCGGCGCGAGCGTTTCGCGAGCGAAACGCTTTGTTCCGTGATAAGAGCGAATACACATCCTTACACCTCAAAAGGGCTGCTGCACCATATACCGTGCAGCAGCCCTTCTTTTTTATGCTTTATGTCATTTTACTGTTTTGGAATTATTTTACCAGTGCAACTGTCTGACGAGCGATTGCAAGCTCCTCATTGGTCGGGATAACCATAACAGTTACCTTGGAATCCGGTGTAGAGATTACCATATCATCTCCACGCTTGTTGTTTTCTTCCTCATTCAGTTCAATTCCCAGATATCCGAGATATTCAAGAACCATCTTGCGGATCAGGGGAGCATTCTCACCGATACCAGCTGTAAATGCGATCGCATCCACACCGTTCAGTGCTGCAACATAGGATCCTACATATTTTGCTACTCTGTAAGCGAATACATCCATAGCAAGCTGAGCCTTCTCATTGCCTGCTTCTGCACCTTCTTCCAGATCACGGAAGTCGCTGGAAAGTTCGGAAACGCCAAATACACCGGACTTCTTGTTCAGCACATTCATAACGCCTGCGATATCAAGACCTTCTTTGTTTGCAATGAATTCCATGATAGAAGGATCGATATCTCCGGAACGGGTTCCCATTACAAGACCCTCAAGCGGTGTCAGTCCCATGGAAGTATCCTGGCACTTACCATCCTTGATCGCAGATACAGAAGCACCGTTGCCCAGGTGGCAGATGATCATCTTTACGCTGTCATAAGGCTTGCCAAGCAGCTCAGCCAGCTTATGGGAAACAAAATCATGAGAGGTTCCGTGGAAGCCGTAGCGGCGAACCTTGTATTTCTCATAGTATTCATACGGAAGGCCATAGGTATATGCCTTAGCCGGCATTGTCTGATGGAAAGCGGTATCAAATACAGCTACCATAGGTACGCCCGGCATCAGCTTCTGGCATGTACGAACGCCGATCAGGTTTGCAGGGTTGTGAAGAGGAGCAAGGTCATTGCACTCTTCGATTGCAGCCATAACCTCATCATCAATGATTACAGAGCTTGTAAACTTCTCTCCGCCGTGTACGATTCTGTGGCCCACTGCATTGATTTCATCCAGGCTTTTGATTACGCCTGTTTTGTCATTTACAAGAGCATCCAGAACCATCTGAATTGCTTCGTTATGAGTCGGCATTGCAGCTTCTGTGATCTCTTTCTCTCCGCCAGCCGGCTGATAAGTCAGTCTTCCGTCAATTCCGATTCTTTCGCAAAGACCTTTTGCAAGAACCTTCTCTGTTTCAGAATCGATCAGCTGATACTTCAGGGAAGAGCTTCCGCAGTTTACTACTAAAATATTCATTTTTTAAATCTCCTTAGTCAATGTTATTTTGATCCATCAAAGTGTTTGTTCCTGTTTATAACAAGAATTACTCTGCCTGTGCCTGAGCCTGTACTGCTGTCAGCGCAACAACACCAACGATATCGTCAGCGGAGCATCCACG
>CAVEOK010000006.1:0-31763 GCA_963617415.1 Oscillospiraceae bacterium | reverse complement strand
CTGAAGAACCGGACCATATGCATTTGCCTTTGCAAGTCTCTGAACCAGCTTGTAGCCGATGTTTCCTGCCTCAAGTGACGGGAATACCAGAGTATTTGCATAACCTGCTACCGGGCTGCCCGGTGCCTTTGCCTGTCCTACGGAAGGAACAAGTGCTGCATCAAGCTGAAGTTCTCCATCGAGCTGAAGCTCCGGGAATTTTTCTTTTGCAAGTGCAACAGCATCTGCTACCTTTGTTACATCATCGTGGCTTGCGCTGCCCTTGGATGAATAGGAAAGCATAGCAACTTTCGGCTCTGCTCCTACGAACATCTTGAAGGATTCAGCGGAAAGTCCGGCGATCTCAGCAAGCTTAGCAGAATCAAGGTCTGTGTTTACAGCGCAGTCAGCGAATACAAAAAGTCCGTTTTCGCCACAGTCACAGTTCGGAACTTCCATAAGGAAGAAGCCTGATACACTGCCGATACCCGGTTTTGTCTTAAGAAGCTGAAGAGCCGGACGAATGGTGTTTGCTGTTGAGTGGCATGCACCTGAAACAGCACCATCAGCATCGCCGCATTTGCACATCAAACATGCATAGAACATGTAATCCTTTTCCATCTGCTCCTGAGCCTTTTCCGGAGTCATACCCTTCTTTGCTCTTAATTCAACGAACTTGTCGATATATTTCTGCTTGTTGGGATCGTTATAGGGATCAACGATTGTTGCTTTGGAAATATCATATCCCTTTGCATTTTTCTCGATTTCTTCCGGTGTACCGATAATAATAAGATTCGCAATATCCTCTTTTAAGATCTTCTCTGCTGCATCAAAGGTACGTACATCCATTGATTCCGGTAAAACAATGGTCTTCTTGTCAGCTCTTGCTCTTTCTTTAATTCCATCAATAAAAGACATGTCAGTTTCCTCCTTGTGACGTTGCTTTTTTCACATTTGGCATCTTTTATTCACTTTTATCAGATACCATACGGATAAATTATAAACCTTCAAATATATTCTAACAAGGGGAGAAAACTCCTTTTTCAGGTTAAATATTTAACAGGGTGGTGTGAACAGCAAGGATTGTGTTCTCCATTTCTACTTATGCTATAATACTTCAAAAGTTTTAAAATATAGTAAAAAGATAGGAGCACGACATGAAGCTTGCCGCCGTTATTGCAGAATACAATCCATTTCATCAGGGACATCAGTATCAGCTGGAGGAAATCCGCAAAAGATCGGATGCCGATGCCATTGTTGTTCTTATGAGCGGCGACTTTGTACAAAGGGGCGCTCCTGCCCTGCTCGACAAGTACAGCAGAGCCTCCCTTGCTCTCTCCGGCGGTGCCGATCTTGTTATCGAACTGCCTGCTGTCTTTGCCCTGGGCAGTGCCCGCTATTTTTCTCTCGGCGCCCTTTCGATTTTGAACCGCCTTCCCATTGATTACCTCTGTTTCGGTACAGAAGAAACGGATCCGGCCAAATTAAAGGCTGCCGGGGATTTTTTTGCAGAAGAAAGCCCTGCCTACCAGAAGCTCCTTCAGGAAAAGCTTCGCGAAGGTCTTTCCTTTCCTGCTGCAAGGGCCAAAGCTGCTTCCTCCCTCCTGCCCGAGCTTCACCCCGGGCTTTTTTCAGACCAAGAGGCTTTGGATGTGCTTTTGCATGCACCCAATAATATTCTGGCCATTTCCTATCTGACTGCCTTAAAACAAAGTGGCTCCTCCATCAAGGAGCTGATCATTCCAAGGAAAGGAAGCGGCTACCACGAGGAAGCGCTCCTTCCTCTTGCCTCTGCAAGCGCAGTCCGCAAGCTGCTCTTTTCCCCTTGCCCGGAAAAAATGCTAAAGGCTTCTCTTTGCCAGGCTCTCCCTGCAGAAAGCTCCGCCCTTCTGCTTGATGCAAAAGAAAAGAAGCTGCTTCAGTCTGAGGAGGATTACCTTTCCATGATTCTCTACGCCCTCCTCTGCGCAAATTCCGCCTCTCTTCAGGCAATCGAAGGAGTAAACGCAGCCCTGGCCTCCCGTCTGCAGAAAAAAAGAAACAGTAAAGGCTCTTATTTTGATCTGCTTTCTTCCTATAGCAACAGAAGCGTCACCTCTGTTTCTGTCTCCAGGATTCTTTTCCGTCTTTTGCTGCAGATTCCAAAGGACCTGCAGGAGGAGGCTCTTTTTGCTCCAGAGGGATGCTATGCCCATATTCTCGGTGTCAGGAAGGATTCTCTCAGCCTGCTTTCTTATCTGAAAGAAAAAGCGGAGCTTCCCCTGATCATCAATCCTTCCTCTGACTGCAAAAAACTGAATTCTCTGCAGAGTGCCCTTTTTGAGAAGGATTTTTTTGCTTCCAGCCTCTATCAGACGGTTGCCTCCTCAAAATCAGGGCTGAATTTTCCAAATGATTATCAACGCCATTTATTGTGCAAATAGTCCGAATTTTTCGCTTTTTGTCGTTATTTAGTTAACGAACAATCCAGTTGCACATTCAACTCAAACTCACTATACTAATTATGTTAGACAGCTAATCTATACTTTTAGATTCAAAGGAGTTTTACATGAGCAATATTGTTATCAAACCCTTTAAAAAGGTTCTTGTTGCCAACCGTGGTGAGATTGCAATTCGTGTATTCCGTGCCCTAAACGAGCTCGGAATCGGTACTGTTGCAATCTACTCAAAGGAGGATAAATACGCTCTCTTCCGTACAAAAGCGGATGAAGCTTATCCTCTGGATGCGGAAAAGGGACCGGTTGATGCTTATCTGGATATTGATAAGATCATTCGTATCGCAAAATATGCAGGTGCTGATGCGATTCATCCGGGCTACGGTTTCCTCTCCGAGAATACAGATTTCGTAAGAGCAGTAGAAGCTGCCGGTCTTGTATTTATCGGACCCTCCGCAGATCTTATGGATGCCATGGGTGATAAGATCTCATCCAAGCAGATGGCAATCAAGGCCGAGGTTCCCATTATTCCCGGTATTGATCATGCAGTAAAATATGCAGATGAAGCCAAGCAGGTCGCTGCCATGGTCGGATACCCGGTTATGCTGAAGGCCTCCAACGGCGGCGGCGGACGCGGTATGCGTATCGTTGACTGCGAAGAAGACATGGATCGTGAATTTGAAGAAGCAAAGAACGAATCCAAAAAAGCCTTTGGTGATGACAAAATCTTCATCGAAAAATACCTTCGCAATCCGAAGCATATCGAGGTGCAGATTCTCGGTGATAATTATGGCAATATTGTACACCTCTATGATCGTGACTGCTCTGTACAGCGCCGTCATCAGAAGGTCGTAGAGTATGCTCCGGCATTCAGTATTCCGGAAGAAACCAGAAAGATCATCTTTGACAGCGCGATCCGCCTCTCCAAGATGGTTGGCTACAGAAATGCCGGAACCCTGGAATTCCTTGTAGATAAGGATTACAACCCCTACTTTATTGAGATGAATCCCCGTATTCAGGTTGAGCATACCGTCAGCGAGGAAATCACCGGCATCGACCTTGTTATGTCTCAGGTTCTTGTTGCAGAGGGTTATCCTTTGAATTCTCCGGAGATTGATATTCCTTCCCAGGAATCCATTGAATGCATCGGTTATGCCATTCAGACAAGAGTTACTACGGAAGATCCAGCAAATGGTTTCCTTCCGGATACCGGCGTGATCTCCGTTTACCGTTCCGGCTCAGGATCAGGCATTCGTCTTGATGGCGGTACCGCTTATCAGGGTGCAGAGATTCTTCCTTTCTATGATTCTCTGTTGGTTAAGATCATTTCCCACAGCCGTACCTTTGAACATGCCATCAACAAGTCACTTCGCGCCCTTCGTGAGATGCGTATTCGTGGTGTTAAGACCAATATCGAATTCCTGATCAATGTGCTGAACCACGAAACCTTCCGCAGCGGCAAGTGCTATACTACCTTTATCGAAGAAACACCGACTCTCTTCCAGCTGAAGGAAAGCCAGGACCGCGCTACCAAGATTCTGGAATTCCTGGGTGACCGTGTTGTAAACACCACCAAGGGCGAGAAGGAAGAGTATGAGAACCGCATTCTTCCGGTTTATGATGCTACGAAGCCGGTTTACGGTGCAAGAGATGAATTCTTAAAGCTGGGCGCAAAGGACTATACACAGAAGATCCTGCAGGACAAGAAACTTTATGTAACAGATACCACCATGCGTGATGCCCATCAGTCTCTCATGGCTACCCGTATGCGTACCAAGGATCTGGCCGGTGCGGCTTATGCCACAAATGCTTTCATGCAGAACGCTTTCTCTGTAGAAGCATGGGGCGGTGCAACCTATGATACTGCTTACCGTTTCCTGAAGGAATCTCCATGGGATCGTCTTCGTTATCTGCGCACCCGTATGCCGAACACTCTGATCCAGATGCTGCTTCGTGCGTCCAATGCTGTAGGTTACAGCAACTATCCGGACAATGTCGTTGAGAAATTCATCCGCGTTTCCGCCCGTCAGGGAATTGATGTCTTCCGTATCTTCGACTCTCTCAACTGGGTTGAAAATATGAAGATGCCGATCGAGGTTGCTCTGGAAACAGGCAAGATCGTTGAAGGAACCATGTGCTATACCGGTGACATCACAAATCCGGATGAGACCAAATATACACTTGATTATTATGTAAAGAAAGCAAAAGAACTGGAAGCACTCGGCGTTCACATCTTTGCCATCAAGGATATGGCCGGCCTCCTGAAGCCTCTGGCTGCAAAACAGCTGGTTAGTGCTCTTAAAGAGGAGCTGCATATCCCGATTCACCTGCACACACACGATTCCACCGGAAATGGTGTCAGCACAGTATTAATGGCTGCAGAAGCAGGACTGGACATCGCGGATCTTGCTATCGAATCCATGAGTTCCATGACCTCCAACCCCTCTATGAATGCGGTTGTTGAGGCTCTTCGTGGTTCAGATCGTGATACAGGACTTGACTTTGAAGAGCTGGATGAGCTTTCCAGATACTATGGCAGAGTTCGTTCCGTATACAAGCAGTTTGAAAGCGGTATGAATGCACCAAATGCTGAGATTTACAAATACGAGATCCCGGGCGGTCAGTATTCCAACCTGCTTGCCCAGGTAAAATCCATGGGTGCCGGCGATCACTTTGAAGAGATCAAATCACTTTACAAGGATGCAAACGAACTGCTCGGCAATATTGTTAAGGTAACACCTTCCTCCAAGGCAGTCGGTGACATGGCAATCTTCATGTTCCAGAACGGACTGACCAAGGAAAATATCCTGACAGAGGGCGCTGCACTCTCCTATCCGGATTCTATTGTTTCCTACTTCGAAGGAATGATGGGTCAGCCGGAGGGCGGATTCCCCAAGGAGCTGCAGAAAATCGTTCTTAAAGGTGTTGAGCCAATCACAGACCGCCCCGGCAAGCTGCTGGAAGCTGTTGACTTTGATGCGATCAGAAAGCATCTGTCAGAAATCTGTGATCTCTCCGCTTATACAGACACCGAAATCGAGGAGAAGTGCGTAAGCTATGCACTCTATCCTAAGGTATATGAGGAATATATCACTCACAAGGAGCACTATGATGATGTGACCAAGCTTGAGTCTCATGTCTTCTTCTACGGCCTTCGTGTCGGCGAGGAAACAAGCCTCCGTATCGCAGAAGGTAAGGATCTGATCATCAAGCTAATCTCCGTTCATCATGCAAATGACGAGGGTATTCGCGAGGTTACCTTCGAAGTAAATGGTTCCAGACGTAGTGTTATGATCCAGGATACCAGCCTTGAAACCAAGTCTGACAATAAACTCAAGGCTGAAAAGGGCAATCCCCAGCATCTTGGTTCCACCATTCCCGGTACTGTTGGCAAGGTTCTTGTTAAGGAAGGCGACGAGGTTACCGTTAACATGCCGCTCATGACTGTTGAGGCAATGAAGATGGAAACTACTGTTGTATCCAAGGTTGACGGAACAGTTGATAAGATCTATGTAAAAGAAGGCGATTCTGTAAGACAGGATGACCTGCTGATTTCCTTCCATATCAAAGCAGAATAATTTCTTTCTGTGCTAAACATAGCTTTCATTTATCCCTCAGGGCTGATTTGCTCTGAGGGATTTTTTGCTCCTTTTTTATAAAAGCAAAATGAGGACGGCACAGGCCTGGCGGAAGATAGCTGCTGTGACACAAAAAAATCAGGTGATACTGAAAAGCATCACCTGTTATAAGGGAGTAAAAGAATGTATAATAAACAAATGGAGAAGGTATGTGTCGTTCTGCTTTCTCTTTCATTTGATGTTTATACTATAAAGCAGAAATGTGACCAAACTTTGGAGAAGAGAGAAAGCTTTTCTGAAATTCATGAAGATTCTATAAACTATATTTAAGTAATTCTAAAGGGAGACATACGATGAATTCTATTTCCTTAAGCGCAAATGCAAAGATCAATCTCGGACTGGATGTTACCGGTCTGCGGGAGGATGGCTATCATCTGGTTCGTATGATCATGCAGGAAATCGATCTGCATGACGATATCGTTATCGAAAAAACAGATTCTGATGAGATTGAGCTAATCCTGCGAAATACTGATCTTCCTGCCGACCAGAGCAATCTCGCTTATCGTGCCGCTGCCCTATTAAAGGAAAATTTCTCTCTCCCCGGCGGAGTCAAAATTACTTTAAGCAAAAATATCCCGGTAGCAGCCGGTCTTGCCGGAGGCAGCACAGATGCCGCAGCTGTTCTGAAAGGTATGAATGAGCTTTTTTCCCTGGGACTCAGCCGTGAAGAACTTTGCAAATACGGCCTAAGGCTAGGCGCCGATGTTCCCTTCTGCATTCTCGGAGGAACCGCTTTATCTGAAGGAATTGGAGAGCTTCTGACACCGCTTCATGCCATGCCGGACTGTCATCTGCTTCTTGTAAAGCCATCTGTTGGTGTTTCAACCGCTCAGGTTTATCATGATCTGGATGCCATAAAAGATCCAAAGCACCCTGATATTGATGCTCAGCTTTCTGCCTTAAAAGCAGATGACCTTTCTGCCCTGTGCAGCTACATGGAAAACATCTTGGAAATGGTAACCATTCCCCTGCATCCGGTTATCTCTGAGATTAAAGAAGATATGCTCTCTAGCGGCGCTATTCAGTCCCTGATGAGTGGCAGCGGTCCAACCGTATTTGCAGTATACACAGACGAAACAATCGCTCAAAAGGCTCAGATCAGCCTACAGAAGAAGTATCCGGATTTCCGTTGTATTCTTACCAAACCTGCTCTTTAATCCTTGCGGAGCTTTTTCATGTAATAGGAAATTCTGACGGAATTTCCTATTACATGAAAAAGGGGACTGTTGCATTCCTGCAACAGTCCCCTTTTTAGATTTCATTAATGAATTCCTTTTTTCTTTTTTCTTTTCTTTTTAGGTTTATTGGAAGCGTTCACTGCAGCTGCTGCCACAGGACTTCCATCCTCTGCCTTCTCTGCCGGAGCCACAGCAGCCTTAGCTGCCTTTCTGTCCACGTAAACCTTGGGCAGGTCGCATTTTCCGACTCTGGTCTTGAAGATGAACCAAAGTGCACCGGTAATGCATACAGATGAGAAAGCACCGCAGATAATACCAACCATCAGCGGAAGGGCGAACTCACGAATAGATGCCACACCCAGAACATACATGGTAAGCGTCATTACCCATGTGGTAAAGGATGTATAGATGGATCTGGTCAGGGTCTGTGTGATACTGTTGTTGACCATATCACGCAGCTCTTCCTGAGAACGGATATTGTGATTGTTCTCTCGGATTCGGTCAAAAATAACGATTGTTGCATTGATCGAATAACCGACAATCGTAAGCATACAAGCAATAAAGGTTGTGCTTACAGATACTCTTGCGATCGCATAGAAGGCAAGTACAACAAGAACATCATGCATCAGAGCCAGAACGGCAGATCCGCCGAAACGGAAATCCTTGAATCTGAGCCAGATGTAAAGCAGCATACAGAATACTGCAACCAGAATTGCCTTGATCGTATTGCTGCGCATTTCGGAACTTACAGTAGCACTGATGCTCTGCGTGCTGATTGTTGACTGATCAACGCCAAAGTTATCTTCCAGTGCCTGTGCCAGCTCTTCACGCTCATCCAAAGAGAGATCCCTTGTCTTAATAACGATATCCGTGCTTCCGTCAACCTTCTGTGCCTGAATATTGTTATCACCTGTAATCTGACTTACAACCGGAATGATATCACTTTCAATCTGGTCAATGCTGTAATCCTCGCTAAAGCTTGCCTGTGTAGATGTACCGCCGACAAACTCCAAAGAATAATTCAAAGCCCTATCGCCATTTGAGGAATGGATTCCCATGGATACAAAGCCGGAGCAGATTGCAATCGCTGCAATACCAAGGAATAAAAGTCTCTTCTGCAGGATCTTATAAGGCGTACGCTCTTTTTTCACACCGTAGAACTTCAGATCCTTACAGCCCAGTGCATATACTGCCTTCATGATCAGACGGGTAATCACCATCGCTGTGAACATAGAAAGCAGAATACCGATCAGCAGGGTATAAGCAAAGCCCTTTACCGTACCGGAACCCATTGCGATCAAAACGATCGCTGCAATACAGGTTGTAATATTACCATCAAGAATTGCTGAGCTTGCTTTCTTAAATCCGATGTCAATCGCATTCCTTACACTCTTGCCTGCCGCTGTCTCCTCTTTGATTCTGGCGAAAATAATGATATTCGCATCCACCGCCATACCGATTGACAGGATCACACCCGCGATACCCGGCAGGGTAAGGGTCAGCTCAAAGGCCTTCATTGCCGCAACAACAAGTCCTGTATAAAGTGCCAGGGCTACAGATGCAACCGCACCCATTGCTCTGTAGGAGAAGATCATAAATATAAAGATGATCAAAAGACCGATGCCTGCTGCCAGAACACTGGTCTGAATCGCACTTTCACCCAGCTGAGCGCCTACAACGTTCGACTGCAGCTCTGTCAGCTCAATGGACAGAGATCCGATTCGGATATAAGAAGCAAGACTCTCTGCATCCTCATAGCTGCTCATACCTTCAATCACGCAGCTGCCCTGTGTAATCGCAGACTGAATTCTCGGATTGGAAATCACCTCTCCGTCATAATAAATCGGAAGACTGTCTCCGATATGCTCAGAGGTATAAGTTGCAAAGGTCTTGGCTGCCTCATCGGTAAAGGTCAGCTGAACAACATATTCGGTGTTGCCGTAGCTGTCCTGCTGGGTGCCTGCCTGAGCACTTGCAATATCCGTTCCTGTCAGAATCTGGTTGCCGTCTGTATCCTGAATGGAAAGGGTACCCGGCTGTCCCAACTGCTCCAGAATAGCATTTGCATCTGTAACACCCGGAATCTCGACTGCAATTCTGTCGTCTCCGACCTGATATACAGAAACCTCTGTGCTGCCTGTCTCATCTTCGATACGTTTCTGCAGCTTGTAGATCGTATCGCTCATTTCCTCAGCGGTCGGGTCTCCTTCTGCCTGGTAGGTAATGCTGACGCCGCCTGCCAGATCCAGTCCGAGGGTAAGACCGCCATCACTGTTTGATGTTGTCGCCCTAACGATCGTTAAAGCATAATAGCTGACCGCAACGAGCACAGCCAGTAAAACAACGAGCACAGTGACTGCTCTGCTTTTCTTCATTTGCTCTCTTCTCCTTTGTTATTATTCAGCCGTAGCTGCTTTGATCATGATCGCACACTCAATTCGTTTTTTCTGAAGCTCGCATCCGATCTCATAGGCTCCGTTTACGCTTCCCGTGAAATTAAAGGAATTTGCTGCACAGCCGCCGCTGCAGTAAAACTTAGCAAAGCAGCTCTGGCACTGATCCTTGGAATACACATTGCAGGCCTTGAAATCATCGCGAATATCCGGACGGGTGATTCCTTCAAAAACATTACCCATCAGGAATTCTTCATTTCCAACAAACTGATGACAGGGATAAAAATCGCCCCATGGTGTAACAGCCAGATACTCTGTTCCGGAACCGCAGCCGGAGAGCCTTTTTGCTACGCATGGACCACCTTCTAAATCTATCATAAAATGGAAGAAATTAAAAGAATTTCCTGCCTTTATCCGCTTAACCATCTCAGCAGCAAGCTTGTCATATTCTTCGAAAAGCTTGGGCAGATCTTCCTCTGTCAGGGCGTAGGCTTCCTCCGGCGGTGCAACAACCGGTTCTACCGAGATCTGTTCGAAGCCCTGGTCCGCCAGAGACAAAACATCCTCGGAAAAATCAGTATTAAAATGCGTATAGGTTCCTCTGACATAGTAGTTGGTCTGGTTTCTGCTCTCTGCTGCATGCTTGAACTTGGGCAGGATCATGTCATAAGAGCCCTGTCCTCCTCTAAAAGGACGCATCTTATCATGTACTTCCTTACGGCCGTCAATCGAAAGAACCAGATTACCCATTTCCTGATTGGCAAATTCCAGAATATCTTCATTCAGAAGAACACCATTTGTTGTAAGGGTAAAACGGAATTTTTTGTCATGAAGCTTTTCCTGCTCTCTTCCGTAAGCAACCAGCTGCTTTACCACATCAAAATTCATCAGGGGTTCTCCACCAAAGAAGTCAACCTCCAGATTTCTTCTGTTTCCACTGTTTGCGATCAAAAAGTCCAGAGCGGCTTTTCCCACTTCGAAGCTCATCAAGGCTCTTCTGCCGTGGTATTCTCCCTCCTCTGCAAAGCAGTAGCGACAGGCGAGATTGCAGTCATGGGCAATATGAAGGCAGAGTGCCTTTACCACGGTCTGTCTCTTTTTTGCGAAATCCTTCATATAAGGCTCATAGCTGTCCTCCGTAAAGAGAGATCCCTCCTTCTTCAGCTCTGCTACCTCATCATAAGCCTCTGCGATTTCCTCTGCTCCGGCATTTTCCCTGCCTTCGAGAGCACTTACGATCTCTTCCTTTGTCTTACTTTCAAACTGTGCAATGATCTCATAGGTCAGATCATCCACAACATGAATCGCACCGCTGTTTACATCAAGAACGATATTATAACCATTATTTTTATACTGATGAATCATTTTTCCTCCCTATACACGCATTTTTTATCGTATCGGAACGAAGTTTCCTATACGAGAGCAAAGCGTTTCGCTCGCGAAACGCTTGCGCCGAGCGCGGTCGCTTGCGACACATTTCCTTTTCGCGCGAGTGCGCATCCTTGTTTTATCGTATAGGAACAAAGTTTCCTATACGATAAAAAACAGCGGCTCTTCAGCCGCTGCTAAGCTTTACACGATGATATTCAGAGCTTATTTGTTTTCGCAGCTCTGGTTTCCTACTGTGCAGGATGTTTTGCATGCAGACTGACATGAAGTCTGGCACTCACCACAGCCGCCTTTCTTTACTGTGTTCTGAAGTCTCTTGGTATTTAAAGTTTTGATGTGTTTCATTGCTAATTCCTCCTGTCTGATTCGACAATCTTTCTCAAAGTATATCACAGTTATCCTTATCTGAAAAGGAAAAACTTGCAAAGGACGCTGCTTTCAATTAGGATATTCTCTAAGGAAAGCATATCTTTTGAAAGAATCATAAAGGAGTTACCAAACTTGGACACGTTATTAATCGTACAACTCATCTTTTTGGTCTGTCTTCTTTTGCTGTCAGCCTTCTTTTCAGCATCCGAAACAGCATTTACCACAGCAAACCGCATCCGTATGCGAACTCTTGCAGAGGAGGGCAATCCCAGAGCAAAAAAAGTTCTGAAGCTTTGGGAAAAGCAATCCAAGCTTTTGAGCGCCATATTAATCGGTAACAATATCGTCAATCTTTCGGCCTCTTCTCTGGCCACTGTCATTGCGGTAAAGCTTCTTGGCAGCTACGGTGCCGGTATCGCCACCTTCGTTCTGACCTTTCTGATCCTAATCATCGGTGAGATCACGCCAAAGAATGTTGCCACTCTGCGTGCAGAAGAAATTTCCCTGAAATTTGCAGGTATCATTTCTATTCTGCTGAAGCTGCTTACACCTATTATTTTTATTGTCACCTCCCTGTCCCATTGTCTGATCCGTCTGCTCGGCGTTGATCCTCTGGCATCCAAGCCAACCATGACCGAGGGTGAACTGAAAACCATCGTAGATGTCAGCCATGAAAGCGGCGTCATCGAAAGCGATGAAAGAGAAATGATCTACAATGTATTTCATTTCGGCGACTCCATCGCCAAGGAGATCATGATTCCCCGTATTGATATGGTCATGATCGAGAGCAGCTGCAGTTATGATGAGCTCATGGCTCTTTTTTTTTTTTTTTAGCTGACCCGTTATCCAGTCTATGAGGGAAGTAATGACAATATCATCGGCTTTATCAACATGAAGGATATTCTGCTGATCGATTCTCCTGCCGATTTTGATATTCGCAAGCTTATGCGTAAGCCCTATTACACCCATGAGCATAAAAGCACCTCTGAGCTTTTGGTGGAAATGCGGAATGAGCATGTAAATATTGCCATTGTCCTGGATGAATACGGATCAGCAGCCGGAATGATCACCATGGAGGATCTTCTGGAGGAAATCGTCGGTGAGATCCGTGATGAATACGATGATGACGAAGTGGATGTCATCCGTAAGCTCTCCGATAACGAATATGAGGTGGATGGCAAAGCCAATCTGGATGATATCGATGACCGTCTGCATCTCAATCTGAATTCTGAAGACTATGACACCATCGGCGGATTCGTGCTTGGTCTTTCTGACCAGTTCCCTACAAATGGCCAGGTCTTCTATCCGGAAAAGAATCTTATGATTCGGGTAGAAAATATCGAAAACAATCGAATCGACAAGCTTTATATTCAAATCCTACCAAAAGAGAAAGAAGAAGAGGAAGCGTAAGTTCACACGCCACTAACCGCCGCTTACTAAAAAAGGAGCATTCTCATAAACTTTTTGTTTATGAAAATGCTCCTTTTTTATCCTTCTTCTATTATTCCGTGCTCTCAGGAACTGCTTCCTGGCTCTGATTTTGTGTCTCTGTTGTCTGGCTTGTTTCTGTCTGCGTCTGTGTCTGGCTTTCTGTTGTCTCAGTGGCTGTGCTTTCTTCTGCCGTACTTACCTCACTGCTTGAACCGCTGCTTGCTGCCTCGGCGGCAATCGCTTCAGCCTCACTTGCCTGTTTCATTGCCGCAGCCTTTTTGCTGGCAGCCTCCTTGTTCTTGTCGTAATCATGGGTCCAGCTTGTAGTTGCCGTTGTTTCGGTTCCTTCCAGCTCATAAACAACGATCGGGCATCCCACTTCGATATTCTCATAGATGGTTTTTGCCACGCTGAGCGGAAGATTTACACATCCGTGTGAACCGCTGCTCTTATAGATGGTTCCTCCGAACTTTGTCCGCCAGGTTGCATCATGCAGTCCCTCTCCATGATTAAAGGGCATCCAGTATCCAACTGGTGAAGCATAATCCGTTCCCTTAAGCACTGCTGCCACCGACTTGGACTGAAGATGGTAAATACCCAGATCTGTTTCCCTTTTGAGAGAAGGATTTCCTGTTACGCAATCCGAATCTATGATCAGCTTTCCATCCTTATAGTAATGTACATGCTGAGCGGTAATATTTACCTCCACGTAGGTATCTCCCAGCTCATTTTCACCCCAGCCGTCTGCCTTGTGACTGAAGCTGACCTGTCCTTCATAAGTCTCTCCGGCTTTCAAATAGGCAATCAGATCTTTGCAGGTCTCTTCCTGGTTAATCTGCCAGCCGTACTTTTTGGAAGGCAGGGTTACGGTTTTATTATAAGAAGTAACAAAGCTGACGCCCTTGCCGTAGGTATCATACTTGTCTGCCAGAGCGGCAACATAAGCCTCTACCTTATCCGTATCCAGGCTGACACTCAGATTCTCTCCAATCGTCAGCCAGTCCCTTATGACATTTCCGTCAATTATCTCTTCATCGTCTCCGAAAGAATAGCTGATCTTTGCCATCCCGTAGGCATCACCGGATTCCTTCATTGCCCTTGCTTCTTCACTGTCATCCTTATAAGCCGGTGCCTCATAGCAGTCATTATCAAAGAGGGAGAAGTCCTCCTTTAACTCAGAAACTGCCTCCGAAAGCTTCCGAAGAAAGCTTTCCTTCTGAATGCTGCTCCCGTATGTGCCCGGAAGGATCTCATAACCGCTTCCCTCTATATAATTGCCAAGGGTCGGATTCGTTGCATGGGTCCATTCGCTTTCCTTCATACAGCTCAGGCTGTTCACCTGCTCTGCCAATTTATTTTCATCAAATACCACGCTTCCGCTAAGTTCCGTATCCCGGTCTGAGAAAAAGGCCAGAGGCCAAAGCAGGGTCTCCTGCCCGGAAAGAGTCTGCTCAAAGGAATCATTAAATTCAACAGCCAGATCAATATCAGATCCCTTGATGCTTTCTGTCGCATCTCCTGTTTCCTCTAATGTAATGCTGTAATCCGCTGCTTCAGAGGCAATTTCCTTCTTTGCTTCTTCCGCTGTTTTGTATTCAACCTCCTGTCCGTTAATACTTGTTCCCGGAAGGAAGTGATTTTGAAAATAAAAAATCCCTGCAAGATATACGATTACCAAAATTCCGATCAGAATCAAAATTACAGTCAGCAGTACTCTTTTTCCTTTTGTCATTTTATCCTCATTACACTCCAATATCATAAATCTATTTCATTTTCGGTCAGTACACATAACTATACCCAAATCCTTTTAAAAATACAATATTTATGTTATAGTTTTCCTCGTTATCCGCATTCCATGCCCGCTGCAGCTGCTTTCTGTGCACATCGCTTCCGACAGGAATGCAGACTTTATTCCGGCCTTCCTTTGACAGGAGCCTTTTTCTTATATAGGAGTTTTCATGAAAACACTTTTACAAAGCTTTATTTCAAAACGTGAGCACCCGAAGGAGCTCTTTTTTTCTATCTGTTTTTTTATTGCTTATTGCCTCTGCTTCGTTATTTTAGAGCATCGGGATGTGCCTTATCACCTGATTTCCTTTTTCCTTGATCAAAGGATTCCCTTCTGCGCCCCCTTTGTTCTGGCCTATTATACCTGGTATCCCTACTGCTTTCTTATCCTGATCATTTTCTTTTTTGTTTCAGAAAAAGATTATCTCTATGGCTACCGTTTTATGGCCATCGGCATGGCTTTTTTCACCATCTTAAATTTCATCTATCCTACAGGACTGGATTTAAGACCGGCGGTCGTTCCCGGAAATGGTCTTTGTGCCACTCTGGTCCGTGCCATGTATGCAGTCGATACGCCAACAAATGTTTTTCCCAGCCTTCATGTCTATAACACGATTGCCATGCATGCCACCATCATCAACAGTGACTATATCAGGGAAAAGCTGCTTCTTTCCTGCAAGGGCAATCAGGAACTGGCCGTCCGGAAATGTGCATGGATTTACCGCCTTTCCACGATCATTGCCGTCCTGATCATCCTTTCCACCCTCTTCATCAAGCAGCATTCTCTTGTAGATGTCATAGGCGCTTTTGTCCTTGCCGGAATCGTATACTTTTTTATGTCTGCCAAAAGCTCACCTTTCCGAAAAAAATCCTAGTGCTTATTGCGCAATCAAAACAGAAGGCAGCTGCATGAAATTTCCTTCATGCGGCTGCCCTTTTATCATTCTTTTCTTTTTTAATCTTTCTTATCTTTTAATTAAAGCCGTAAATTTTTTGTGCGATCTTATAGAGTCCTACACCCAGCAATCTGCCCGGCTCTCCCGGAAGGGTCATGCTTCTGCCGATCAGACCGTTCCGCATTCTGAAATAAAGCTTGGGATTATAATTGTACATATATTTCCATAAGCTCTTTTTCTTTTTATTTGCTTCCTTTGTCTTTGCCTTATTCAAAAGTGCTGTAGAAACCGTTGTAATGATCTCCAGATCATTGTACATATACTTTCTCAGCTTATCATCTTCGATATCCTTTTTCAGATCATAGGCCTGAAGCATAAGCTTGTTTACATAAATCTGTTGGTCGATTCTTTTGATCATAACCGTTTCATTTACCGACTGATCATCCCTGCCGATATAATAATGGTAAAAATCCGTATTCAGATAGTATAAATGCTTTACATAGGGCAAAGGAATATAGGCAAACAAATTGTCTACATAGAAGGTATGCTCCGGAAGTTTCAAACCGGATTCTCTCAAAATCTCTGTTCTATAGATAATCGAATGCATCAGGATATATTTTCCCTTGCGAATGCTTCTCAGATCCTTCCATTCAAAGATCCGGTTCTGAGGCATCATGGAAATATACTGCATAACCTTCTTTCGACTTGCGCCTTCCTTATCGTAAACAAAATTACTGATCAGCAGATCTACCACATCAGCCTTCTGCATACGGACGAATTCTCTCAGCTTTTCAAGAATTTTCTTATAGGAAACAGGATCTACCCAATCGTCTGAGTCCACGACCTTAAAATAAGCACCTGTTGCATGCTCAATTCCTGCATTCACGCCACTTCCGTGTCCGCCATTTTCCTTATGGATTACCTTTACGATCGTAGGATAGCTTTCTGCATAACGGTCTGCGATCTCTGCTGTCGCATCCGTTGAGCCATCATCTACAAGAATAATCTCTACATCCTCACCGCCTGTCAAAAGCGAATTTATGCAATGCTCCATATAATCCTGGGAATTATAACAGGGCACAGTAATTGTCAGTAACTTCATTTTCAATCTCCATAACTATTGTTATTCATCTTGCTGCTTCATTATACCTATGAACAAAAACATTGTCCAATTTTTTCCTTCCCTACCGGGGATTTGGGCCTATTCATGCCAAATAATCTCGCAGAATAGAGGTATGTGAAGAGTTACTTTCCTACTCTCTTTCACAAATATGAACAAATTCTCATTTTCGTTCATATTTTATTTACATTGTGCTCATTTTCTCCACATATCGTTTTCATATTTACAGTATATATTAACAAATGTAAGGAGAAATCAATCGATTTTTTTATTCAAACTTCACAATCCTTACATCAAATTAATTACACATAAATCTTTTTCATAACTCTGCCGGCGGTCTTCCTCGTGAAGCTGCCGGCATCCTCATTATATATCGTAGTGCGAAGCGCTACGATGCACGCTTAGGACTGTCGCACTAACGTACTACATACAAATTCTTGGTATTTACAAAATATCTTATATCTGCATTTCGTATGAAAAATGCTTAATGCGACAGTCCCATATGGCACCGGAGTCCTCATTTCATATCGCAGCGCATCGCAATCCACTTCTTTGCAAAATTTGTATAAACCCGAAAGGCACTCGGAATAGCATAGACCGTCTCCAAGTCCTTCCAATCCGCGTAAAAATAATCCTTTCCTCTGACCTTATTTGCCTCTTCAATCCGCAAAAGATAGCCCTTCATCTGCCACTCTACATGCGTAAAAATATGCTTTGCTTTCTCCAGCTCCTCAATTCGAAGAACCTCGCTTCCCAGCTCTCTGGCATAGGCCAAAAGTGCATCTTGCTCCTGCCATTCTTCCATATTCGGAAACTCATAAAGGCCTGCAAGCAGGCCCTTTTTCGGTCTCTTATGCAGAAGGACTTTTTCTCCGTCAGATAGCAGAAGAACGCTTCTTCTCTCGACTCTTCTCGGCTTTTTCGGACTTTTTACCGGTCTTTGCCCAATTGTCTGATTCGCTCTGGCTAGGCAAATCTCTCCCCAGGGACAAAGTGCACAATGCGGCTCTCCATTCGGCAGACAGACAAGCGCCCCCAGCTCCATCAGAGCCTGATTCCAGCTCCTCGGATCAGAGGGCATTTTTTCCTTCAGAAGTTCTTCTGTTCTTTTTTTTACCTCTGCCTTCGCAATATCAGAGGGATCATCGCCAACCCGCATTAAGACCCTCAGCACATTTCCATCCACAGCAGGATAAGGCAGGGAAAAAGCAATGGATGCCACTGCTCCTGCCGTATATGAGCCAATCCCGGGCAGAGCAAGGATCTCTTCATAAGAGGAGGGAAAGCTTCCGCCATACTCCTCCATGATTTTTTCTGCTGCCTTTTTTAAATTTCTTGCCCGGTTATAGTAACCAAGCCCCTCCCAGAGCTTAAGCAGTTTTTCCTCTGGACAGGCTGCGAGGCTTTCGATATCCGGCAGTTCCTTCAGGAATCTCGCATAGTAACTGCGTACCGCTTCTACCCTGGTCTGCTGCAGCATGATCTCTGAAAGCCAGATATGATAAGGATCCTTGTCCCTCCTCCATGGAAGATCTCTTTTGTTTTTCTGATACCAGTCCAGCAGGGGCTCTGTCAGCTCCGCAAAATCCAGCTGCTGCAGAAGTCCTTTATCCATCTTCTTCTCCGATTTCTTCCAGTACCTTCTTAAAGACCTTACGGGCTGTCTTCAAAGAGGGATTGCCGTTTTCCTTGTCCCAGATTAAGAGCAGCTTGTTTTTACCGATTTCATCCATGGGAATAAACTGCATTCTCGGATGATGCTTCAGCGTGCTCCTTCCATTCAGAACAGAAACGCCCATGCCGCTCTCTGTCAAAAGCATATACTGATCCAGATCTTCTGCCATTTTATATCTTGGTACAAAACCTGCTTCCTTACATTTATTTAAGAGGCCGTCCCAATTATTGGAAAGATCCGTAGGGGCATTTAAAATAAAGACCTCATCCTTAAAATCTGACAGCTTATAAGATTCCCTTCCCGCCAGAGGATGTCCTGTCGGAATAACCAGACAGCTGTCCTGCTCATCAATTTCCATATATTCCACATCAACATGCAGATTGTCATCCAAAATAAAATCATAGGAAATAACAAAATCAAAATTATGGCGGCGAAGACCATCTACCATATCGGCATAGCTGCCCGGCTCTGCCGTGATCTCAATCTGCGGATACTGCTGTTTCATCTGATAAAGGAATTTTGGGAAGAAATCACCAACGTCCACACCCGGCAAAACACCAAAGGTCAATAATCCGCCGGCACCATTTCCATGCACGGCAGCCTTCCTGACGCTCTCATAATAGCGATCCGTCATTCCCATCAGTCCGATATAAAGAACCTCCCCGGCCGGAGTCAGCCTCATAGGTCTTGACCTGATAAAAAGCTGAAAACCTAGCTCCTCCTCCATCGCAGCGATCTGTCGGCTGAGTGCCGGCTGTGTGATAAAGAGCTTATCCGCTGCCTTCGAAATATTTTTATACTCCGCAACTGTCATAAAATATTCAATCTGTGTTATTGTCATTCAGATATCGCCCCTTTCTCTTATTTAACAGCAGGAATTACTTTTGCATTTTATACCAGCTTAGCATTTCAGACAAATGATCGATTCCCACACTGTTTCCACCATCCCGAAACATTTTCAGCATGTTCATCTGTGCCTCATCCAGATCTGTCTGTTTTTCGTAGGCCGGAACCATTGTTTTTCTGAACTGATTCATAATAAAGCGGTTTCTTCCGCTCAAACGATTAAAGTCAAAGCCGCCCTGCATATAAAAAAGAGGAGCCTTTTTTACACCGGTCTGCTCCGCAATTCCTTCTGCTACCGCAGCACCCTCGATGCTCATACCCACTGCTCCCACACAGGCAATTTCAAAAGCCCTGTTTGCCTTTTGGTAACCTTCCACCTTTCCCTTTCTGACCCAGCCCAGATAGATCACTCTGGACTTTTTGGGAAGTGCCTTCTTTGCCTCTTCTATACTGTAGGCGTTTAATCCTGTTTTTTTGCTGAGCAGATCCGCATACTGGCGGGTATGCCCTGCATAAGATGTATATACGATCGCGTCCATAATATTCCCTTTTCTTTCCTTTTATTTAATGAAAGGCATTTAATTCCTGGTAAAGATTTTTTGCATAGCTGTCTGTCATTCCACAGATATAATCTGTGATCAGCAAAAGCCGTAAATACAACTTTTCCTCTTCCGGCTTTCCCTCAGAAAAAATCCGATAAATTGCCTTATAGTTTTCCGAAACAAGAGCCATCAGTTTGGTCTGAACCGGCTTCAATTCCACATCGGTATCGTAATAAATCGCCGCATCTACAAATTTATTCAGAAGAAATTCCATCATCACCTCTTCTGCAATTTCTCTTTTGTAGATCAGATTCGAATGAAAAACATGCCTGATTTCAATATTGCCCAGGATGTTGATCATATGACCGGCAGCTGTATCAGAAAGGAGCTCCTTCTTATAGCTTCCCTTCATGATGGCATCATAATGCGCAATAAAGCTGTCTGTCGCTGCCTGAATTGCCTTTCCCTGAACGGCAACCAGCCAGTTTCGAATGGCATATTCCTCCGGATTGACCACTTTCTTTCGGATTCCCTCCTGGAATTTCCGGCTTAGGATATCTGCAAGCTCCTGCTCCTCCGCTGAAGTCGGGTCAATACCCTCCATCACCTCCCGAAGGAGATCCGAATAGAGGATCAGTCCCTTCTTATAGCCATCTTCCACATCCGCCGTCCGATAAGCAATATCATCTGCTGCCTCAAGAGCAAAGACCAGAGGATGCCTTCTTCCGTTTGTCCCGACCGCCTCCTGAATATTCATAAAATCACTTCTCTCAGCATGATAATAGCCCATTTTATGCATACGGATATCTTCATTGTAAGGATCGATCTCCATGGAAGAAACCGGATATTTGATAATTGTAGCCAGAAGCCCCTTGGTCAGATTCATTCCATGCTCATCCACCAGAAAATGCAGCTTGGTCACCAGACGAAGTGCCTGAGTATTTCCCTCAAAATGATAAAAATCATTTTTCATCTGCTCTGTCAAGGCCTGATCGATCGGCAGCCCCTTAAAGCTCAGCTCCGGAAGTTTTCGTAAAAACCACTCCCGAATGGCGTTTTCTCCAAAATGGCCAAAGGGCGGATTTCCAATATCATGGATCAGACCTGCACACTGCAGGATTTCACTGACATACTCTGCATAACAAGGCAAAAAGTCCGGATCCAGCTTTTCCGCCAGAATTTTTGCCGAAATATTCTGTCCCAATGATTTTGCAAAGGAGGATACCTCAAGAGAATGTGTCAGTCTGGTTCGGACAAAATCACTCTGATCCAGAGGAAAAACCTGGGTCTTATCCTGCAGTCTTCGAAAAGAAGAGCTGCCAATAATCCGGTGATAGTCTCTCTCAAACTCCGATCTTAAGTCAGATGGTGATTTTTTCTGATAGGACCGAATCCGATCCTGACACAAAAGTCTCTTCCATTCCATAGGCGAAAGCTCCTTTTTCCTTTCTTTAGGAAATCACTGCCAAAAGTTATGCCCCTCCGGATCTGTACTGCGAAAGAAGCTGCTCCCTAGCCTTCTTCCTCGATCTCATCCTCGGGCCAGCGAACGATCTTTCCTTCCTTTAAGGATTCTGGAACCAGGATAATCCTCTGATTCTCCGAGCCTTTAAATTTCAGCATCAGATTTTTCTTTTCCAGGACAAATTCTCCGTCCACCAGGACATCCAGATAGCTTAAGAATTCCTCTGTAAAGTCATAACGGGGAAGCATTTTTTTCAGAATATCCTCGTCAAAGCGATAGCCGCTGAAGCACCAGATATCCTTTTGGGGATAAAGCTCCTTGGCCCTTCGCAGAAGGGGAAGCAAAGCCTCTTGATTCTCCGGCTCCAGAGGCTCTCCTCCCAGAAGGGTCAGGCCCCTGATCGGACGATTTCCCAGCATCTCTAAGATCTCATCCTCCGTTTCCTTCGTATAGGCTCTTCCATACTGAAAATCCCAGGTATCCGGATTAAAACAGCCCTTACAGTGATGCCGGCATCCGCTGACAAAAAGGGTAACCCGCACCCCCGGTCCGTTTGCGATATCGTAATTTTTGATTTCTCCGTAATTCATTTTCTTCCCTGATCATCCTTTTTCTTATTTTCATCCTACCGGATATTCTATTATATAAAACTTCTGCCAAAATGAAAAGGATATGACCCTTTCTTCGGATCATATCCTTTGTCCATTTACACAACAAGTCTGCCATGCCTTGCATGAATATTTACTGTGTAAACAAGTATCCTTATTTTCTTATACAACCTCATTTTCATGAGCAACCAGACCTTCTGCATTATAGCGCTTCCGAAGTACCGGTTTTTCAATTTTGCCGGTCGGATTTCTCGGAATTTCTGCGAAGATGATCTTTCTCGGTCTCTTATAGCGGGGCAGGGAATAGCAGAATTTGTTCACTTCTTCCTCACTCAGACTATAGCCCGGCTTTACTTCAATTATTGCAGCCGCAATCTCGCCCAGTCTCTTGTCTGCCAGACCGATTACCGCAACATCATGCACTGCCTCCATGCCTCTGATAAAGTCCTCGATCTGTACCGGATAAAGATTCTCTCCTCCGGTGATAATAACGTCCTTCTTACGGTCTACCAGATAATAGAAACCTTCCTCATCCTGCATGGCCATATCACCGGTCAGAAGCCAGTCTCCCTTCAGCACATCCTCTGTCGCCTGTGGATCATTATAATAGCAAGTCATCACGCCGGGACCCTTCAGGCAAAGCTCTCCTACCTCGCCTCTTTTTACTTCCTCTCCATTCTCAGCAATGATCTTTGCCTGCCAGCCATAGCCGGGAACACCGATAGCTCCCACCTTATCGATATGATCAACGCCCAGATGAACGGCACCCGGTCCAATGGATTCAGACAATCCGTAATTGGTATCATAAAGGTGATTCGGGAAATAATCCTTCCAATGACGCACCAGACTCTTCGGCACAGGCTGAGCGCCAATGTGCATCAGTCTCCACTGGGAAAGATCATAATCCTCCATTTTCAGTTCACCGCTGTCAAGGGCTTCCAGGATATCCTGTGCCCAAGGCACCAAAAGCCACACGATACTGCAGTGCTCATTGGAAACCGTCTCCAGAATGCTTGCCGGTGTTGTTCCCTTCAGGAGAACTGCCTTGCCGCCGGAAATCAGACTTCCAAACCAATGCATCTTAGCACCGGTATGATAGAGAGGCGGAATGCAAAGGAAAACGTCATCCTTCGTCTGACCGTGATGGTTCTGCTCTACCTTTGCCGCATGCATCAGGCTCTCGTGATTGTGCAGGATTGCTTTCGGAAAACCTGTTGTTCCGGAGGAAAAATAAATTGCCGCATTATCCTGATCACTTAAGATCATATTCGGTGAAATACTGGAGCTGTTTGCCGTCAGTTCACTATAATCCTCTGCAAAGCTGGGACAGCTGCTTCCCACATAAAAAAGAAGACGGTGTTCACTGATCTTCTCTGCGATTTCTTCTACCCTGCCGATGAATTCCGGACCGAATACCAGAATATCAATATCCGCCTTGTCCAGACAGTAGGCAATCTCGTCTGAAGAATAACGGTAATTCAAAGGAACCGCGATCGCTCCAGCCTTCAGGATACCGAAATAAATCGGCAGCCACTCTAAGCAGTTCATCAAAAGGATCGCAACCTTATCATTTTTCTTTACCCCTCTTCCGATCAGCATATTGGCAAAGCGATTGGCCTTCTCATTAAAAACAGCCCAGGTAATCTCTCTACGATAAGACGCAGTCGGATTCGGCTCCATCAGCTCATATTCCTTCCAGGTCTTACGTACGATCTCCTTCACTTCCGGATTTACCTCCACAAGTGCGATATCATTCCCGTAATTTCTGGCATTATTTTCAAGAAAATCAGTAATTGGCATCTTTATTCCCTCATATCCCTATTTATACTTTTACGATTTAAAGCGTCTATTCGCTAAAATCCACCTTACCCCATTTAAGCAAAAAAGTCAATGAAAATGCTAGGCCTTCCCCTTCATTTGTGCTATTATGATAACATCTATAGCTTGATAAATAATTATCAGTTTTTCTTTTATTTTGCAGCTTTCTTAAGCGGAAGCTACATTCCATATTTTTGTTATTTAAGCTTTTTATCATATACGGAGGTGTTTTTATGGAAGACAACAATCACAATATCAAGAGAATCGGTATTCTGACCAGCGGAGGAGATGCGCCGGGCATGAATGCAGTCATCCGAAGCGTGGTTCGTACCGCACATTCCTACGGTGTAAACTGCACCGGTATTCTTCATGGCTACAGCGGATTGATCAATGGAGAATTTTGCGATATGAATGCCAGAAGTGTCGACGGCATTCTGCGTCGTGGCGGAACTATGCTTTATACAGCAAGATGCATGGAAATGCTGACTGAGGAAGGGGCTCAGCGTGCAGCACGAAATGCTCGTTATCTTGGTCTTGACGGACTTGTTGTCTGCGGCGGCGATGGAAGCTTCCGCGGTGCTCAGGCTCTTTCCCACTTGGGGGTTCCCACGGTTGGTATTCCGGGTACCATTGATAACGATATTGCCTGTACCGACTATACCATTGGTTTTGATACAGCCTGCAATACCGCAATTGATGCGATTGACAAACTGCTGGATACCATGCAGTCTCACGACCGCTGCTCTGTTGTTGAGGTAATGGGCCGTAATGCCGGTCATCTTGCCCTTCAGGTTGGCATTGCCTGCGGCGCAACTGCTATCCTTGTTCCGGAGCGGGAGCCTGACTTTGATCATATGGTCTTCGAACGTATGCGCGCAGACCGTATCCGCGGCAAGAATCATCATCTGATCATTGTTGCCGAAGGAGTCGGACATGCACATGATATCGCTGACCGTATTCATGCCGAAACCGGAACCGAAACCCGTCTGACTGTACTCGGTTATATCCAGCGAGGTGGTGCTCCTACCATGCGGGATCGACTGGTTGCCACAGAAATGGGCTATCATGCCGTACGTGCTCTTCTGGACGGACGCGAAAACCGTGTTGTTATTTCCAAGGACAACCGTATTACAGATATTGATATTGAGGAAGGTCTTTCCATGACCAAGGATCTTGATCAGGATCTCTACGAAATTTCTCAGAATGTATCTATATAATAAAGAAGTATATTAAAGAAGCCAATCTTCCAAACGCCCTTAGGCAGCGGAATTTTGGCTTCTAATTTAGAATTCGAAAAGGGTGCAGCTTCTGCTGCACCCTTTTCTCTTATGTAATAAATCCGAATATAGATGAAATTGGCTTATTCATAAGCTTTGTCAAATTTTCAACGACCAATATATTGTATTGCATTTTCCTGCTCAGGTCAATATCTTGTACTCCATATTTTCACTTTTTTCTTACAGGTGAAGCACTCTTTCCTTGATTTCCTGGGTACGTCCCTGATTCCAAAACTGAGTTCCGATATAACCGCAGGTACGCCTTGCCACGTTCATCTTGTCCTGATTGGTATTGCCGCAGTTGGGGCAGCGCCAGATCAGCTTATTGTGCTCATCCTCCACAATCTCGATTTCCCCATCATAGCCACATACCTGGCAATAATCACTCTTGGTATTCAGCTCTGCATATAAAATCGTATCGTAAATATGCTGCATAACCGCAATAACCGCTTCGATATTGTTCTTCATATCAGGCACCTCTACATAGCTGATCGCTCCGCCCGGAGACAGCTTCTGGAACTGCGCCTCGAAGCTCAGCTTATCAAAGGCATTGATTTCCTCTGTTACATGGATATGATAGCTGTTTGTAATATAATTCTTGTCTGTTACTCCCGGAATGATACCGAAACGCTCCTGCAGACACTTGGAGAATTTATAAGTGGTAGACTCAAGTGGTGTTCCGTATACCGAATAATCGATATTCTCTTCTGCTTTCCATTTGTTGCAGGCATCATTCAGCTTCTGCATAACGGAAAGGGCAAAGGGTGTTGCCTCCGGATCGGTATGGCTCTTTCCCTTCATATAATATACGCATTCACACAAGCCTGCATATCCAAGGGAAATCGTGGAATATCCGTTAAAGAGAAGGCGGTCGATTTTTTCTCCTTTTTTCAGTCTCGCAAGGGCCCCGTTCTGCCAGAGAATCGGTGCCACATCCGAAGAGGTTCCGATCAGTCTCTCATGACGGGCACGAAGCGCCTTATGGCAAAGTGCCAGTCTCTCATCAAAAATCTCCCAGAAACGCTTTTCATCCCTGCGGGAGCTGCAGGCAATATCAACCAGGTTCACGGTAACAACGCCCTGGTTGAAGCGTCCGTAATAGCGATGCTTTCCTTCGGTATAATTCTTTGCCTCTGCGATATTTCCCACACCAGCGTCCGTAAATCGATCCGGTGTTAAAAAGCTTCTGCAGCCCATGCAGGGGTAAACGTCACCCTTCAGTTCCTTCATGATCTTCTCTGAAATATAATCCGGAACCATTCTCTTTGCGGTACACTCTGCTGCCAGCTTTGTCAGCTCCCAGTATTTTGTACCCGGCTGAATATTATCCTCCTGCAATACATAGATCAGCTTGGGGAAAGCCGGTGTAATATAAACACCTTTTTCATTCTTTACACCCAGAATACGCTGCTTCAGGATCTCCTTGATCACCTTGGCCAGATCGTCTCTTGTCTGTCCCTCCGGCACCTCATTCAAATACATAAATACCGTAATAAAGGGAGCCTGTCCGTTGGTTGTCATCAGGGTAATAACCTGATACTGAATGATCTGGCAGCCACGTGAAATTTCTTCATCTACACGCATCTCTGCAATAGAGTTGATCTTTGCCTCATCCAGTTCAATGCCCTCTGCCTCGAATTCTTCTCTTACGATCCTGCGAAGCTTCTGACGGCTTACATCAACAAAGGGAGCTAAGTGAGACAGAGTGATTGTCTGTCCGCCGTACTGATTACTGGCGATCTGTGCAATAGACTGGGTTGCAATATTGCAGGCCGTAGAAAAACTCTTCGGACGCTCGATCATTGTCTCACTGATTACCGTTCCATTCTGCAGCATGTCCTCCAGATTGACCAGGGAGCAGTTATACATATGCTGGGCAAAGTAATCTGCATCATGAAAATGGATCAGACCTTTTTCATGTGCTTCGACGATCTCCGGATCCAGCAGGATACGCTTGGTAATATCCTTGCTGACCTCTCCTGCCATATAATCACGCTGTACGCTGTTTACAACCGGATTCTTATTGGAATTTTCCTGCTTTACCTCTTCGTTGTTGCATTCGATCAGACTCAGAATCTGCTCATCTGTTGAATTAGACTTACGAACCAGGGCTCTTTTATAACGATAGGTAATATATTTACGTGCTACCTCAAAGGCCCTCTGATTCATGATCTGGTTCTCTACCAGATCCTGAATTTCCTCTACTGTCAGGGTTCTGCTCATCCCTTCGCAAATTCTCATAACATTTGAAGAAATAACCATGATCTGCTCCTTGGTCATTTTCTCCTGGTCTGTTACGGATTCATTTGCCTTCACAACAGCATCAACGATCTTTGCCAGATCAAATTCTACCTCTGTTCCGCTTCTCTTAATAATCTTCATGAATCCCTCTCCTCATCAAATTGTCGAACAATATATCTCTTTTCTCATAAAGTATGGGACAATCCTGTCTCTATGATAAAATACGCTATAATTTGTGCTTTACATAAAACAAAGAAACAATATCTTGTGTTTTGCGAGCAGACTCATCATACAAAATATTGTTTCCTTCGTCAATAATTATCACGATATCCTGTTATACAAAATTAGCATAGGTCATTTCAGAAGACCTTCACCCTGCCCACAAAGCGCTCCTTAGGCAGCATCACATCCCTGTAAAGAGCCAGATAACGTCTTTTCAGGGCTTCCTCGTCTTTTTCCTCCTTTGGTAGGCAAAAGATCCGATATGGGGTCGAAACGATCTCACTGTGCATATCCAGCAAATTACAGCCACAGCTTTGATAAAAGCGGATTCTTCTTTCCCGAATTTCTCTTTCTTCCGCCTTTTTCTCCCCTTCCGGATTCTCCGACTCGATAAAAAGGATATAACCTGAATTCATATTGTCAGCAAGAAGACGGATCACCTTCCGCCCGTATCCCTGCCCCCGCAGATGCTTTCTGACTGCAAGATAATCCAGCAGCATGGTCTTTTCCTTCTGATCACAAAGCATGCACCAGTAGGCCAGAAGTTCTTCTCCTTCCTTCAGACCATAAGCCCGGTAAATTCCCTTTTCTCTCATCTGCTGCATTGCTGAAAAAGGTTTGAGCTCATTCTCAGGAAAATCCTCTCTCATGTAATTTTCATAAATCTGTTTCCATTCCGGAAGCTCTAATTCTCTAATTTCCATGCGCCGTGAATCTCCCATCTATCCCAGTGCGAAGCACTGTGAGTCCCTCAATTTGATTTGACGGACAACCTTTCCGATGATACCATACTTTTATAAAATCAGCCATAGTATTTTGATACAGGCAGAGATAGAACTGTCTTGTTTTTTTGGCTTTATTTCAGAAAGGACTAGCTATGACTTTTCAGCAAATCGAATGCTTTCTTGAGGTTGCCGCGCTTGGGAATTTCCATCAGGCCGCTGACAGCCTTTATCTTTCTCAGCCAACCCTGAGCCGTCAGATTTCTTCTCTCGAATCCGAATTAGGTGTTCTTCTCCTGATCCGGGACAAGAAAAATACAAGCCTCTCTGATATCGGACGCGTCCTGCTTCCTTATTTTCAGGAACTTTATGATGCCCATGCTGCCTTTGATAAGAAGGTACATGCCGCGATTGATTCCTATTCCAAGCACCTTGTCATTGGTCTTCAGCAAAATCAGATTTTCACAGACAAGCTGCAGAATGCCTTAAATGCATTTCGTAAAAAATATCCGGATGTTCAGGTTTTTATTCGTGCGGTTGATATTCAGGAGGATTATGATTCTTTGATGGACCGTTCCATTGACTGTCTGATCTTTTTGAGCACAACCATTCCTCAGACTGAACGCATCCAGCAGTTCAGTCTTTATGAGGATACGATGTGCCTTGCGGTTCCGGCTTCTCATCCGAATGCCTATCTTGACGAGATTTCTTATGAAGAAATTCAAACCAAATTCGGAGACCTGCCCCTGCGCATGATCAATATTGCCTATTTTGAAACCCCTCTTCACCAGTCTCTCCAGAATTTGCTGGATGACTTTGATGCAGAGGATCCTTATTTTCTGACCGGAAACGAAGCTTCTCTGACGACGCTTTATCTTTCTGTTGAGCACGGCCTTTCCTGTTCGATCATGAATGAAAAGTCTCTCCTGAGTCAGAACGAGCATGTGAAGATGATTCCGATCAGCACTTCTAAGTCTGAGGAGAATCTCTATCGAAACTGCAATATTCTCTTCGGTTGGAGCAAGACCAATCCCAATCCCAGCCTGCAGCATTTTCTGCCGATTCTGAAAGAGGAGTTTGGTATATAATTTATAAATAGAAGAAAGTGCTTTATGCCCCGTCCTTGTGGCGGGGCGATTCCTTAGTCGTGTCGCGAAGCTACACGACATACCACAAGCCAGTGCCAATAGGCACTTTCTAATAGCGAGTGATTCTCACTTTTCCTTGTCGCAAGCTGCGCTTCTTTGTTTTTAATCGTATAGGAACAAAGTTTTCTATATGATATGACAAAAGACGAGAATGATTCTGCCAGATCGGAAACACGCTCCCGCTCTATATCGTATCGCTTTAGCGATGCGATGCACGCGAGGTGCCATTATAAATCGTGCAAAGCACGATTTATAATGGCACCGGAGTCTCGAGGGAAGCCCTAGCAGCTGCTAAGCTCGAGGGCTCCCCGACGGTTTCCAATCTTGGGCAGAACATCTCGTCTTTCATTGCCAACTTCTTTGATTCAAATCAATGGCTATATCCCAATTTTTATAATCCCATATTCACAACAGCATCATAGGCATCACGGGTTGCATTTCCAACCTTTCTTGCCCGATATGCATCACCGATCACATAATTCTCTCTTACCAGAGGACGAAGAGCATCCACTGCTGCCGTATCTGCAACAAGGCCAGCTGCCAGGATTACAGTATCTGCCTCGAAGAGCTTCTCATTTCCTTCCGCATCCTTCGCATAAACGCCATCCTCTGTTACCTTTGAGCAAGCCCATCCGGTTGCGATCTCCAGATTATCCAGCTCTTCCATCTGATGCAGGAGATTCAGTCTGTGCATTCTTCCACAGTCAACCGCAACCTCATCCCTCATCTCGATCAAGGCCGTATGATGTCCCATGCGTCCTGTATGAACCGCTGTCTCACAACCGATCAGACCGCCGCCGATGACAACGACTTTTTCTCCAAGCGGCGTATCATCCGTAATGTCGGCACCGAAAAGAATGCTTCCCTTCTCAACGCCTTCTTTAATACCGGGAACCGGAAGGATCAGAGGCTTTGCGCCGGTTGCAATGATCAGAACATCCGGATTTTCTTCTTTGACAATTGCCTCGTCCACTTTTGTATTCAGTCTTACCTTGATCGGGAGAGCCAGAACCTTCTGAATCTGGGAATCACGGTAATTCTTCATAAAGGCCTTAAAATCCGCTCCGTCTGCATAATAAAGAGCACCGCCAAGCTTCTCAGAAGCCTCGCATAGTACAACCTCGTGTCCTTTCTCATATGCCTGCAAGGCTGCTTCCAGTCCGCCCGGGCCTCCTCCTACGATCAGAACCTTTCTCTTATGAAGGACGGGAATCGGATGGAAATATTCATTCTCACGTCCGATCAACGGATTTACCGTACATCTCATACAGCGATTTTTGATCATACCGCTCTGACATTCTCCGCAACGAATACAAGGTCTGATCTGATCAATCTGGTCTCTCATAATCTTCTTGGGGAAGAAGGGATCTGCCAAAAGCTCACGTCCAATGGCAATACAGTCTGCTCCGCCCTCTTCCAGGAAAGCTTCCATTTTATCCGGCTCAGAGAAGGCACCTACCGTACAGACCGGTGTTTTTACATGCTTTTTGATCTCTCTTGCCAGATTGGAATTCTCACCATGCTTCTGGAAAATACCCGGATGCATCAGAACAGCAGAATAGGGATCATACTGGGTTCCGGCCGAAACATGGATCATATCTACTTTTCCGTCCAGAAGCTTTGCAATCTCAATACCATCCTCAATTCCATAGCCTCCCGGTGTTCTCTCCGCACCACTGATTCGAATATCAATCGGGAAATTCTTTCCGACTGCCTGGCGAACCTTGTCCACAACCATCAAGGGGAAACGCATTCTGTTCTCAATGCTTCCGCCGAATTCATCTGTTCTTTTATTGGTTAAAGGAGAAAGGAACTGGTGCAGAAGCCAGCCATGGCCGGCATGGATCATCACCATATCGAAACCACAGTCCTTCAAAATAGCTGCGCCTCTGCCAAAAGCATCCGCAACCTCTTCCATATCCTCTAAAGACATTTCATCAATCTGGTCGCCCCAGTCATCAATCATGGCAGACGGACCAAAAGCATGCTCCCTGTCGATCAGTTCCGCATCACACATGGCTCCGCCATGGTCCAGCTCGCAGCTGGCCAGAGCACCGCCGGAATGAATGACATCTACCATCTTTACCAGATAAGGAATGCAGCCCGGATCATCCAGACCGACCTGCTGGGGATGAGATCGACCTGTGCTGTTATCAACGATCACATCTCCTACGGTAACCAGAGAACAGCCGCCTGCTGCCTTCAGCTTATAATATGCGTAATTTTCTTCTGAATATCTTTCGTTCGGTCCAAGCTCTGCGCAGCTGGTCGGCGCCGAAAGCATACGGTTTTTTAATGTAACACTGCCGATTTTTAACGGCTCAAGCAGTTTTTCATAAGATGCCATAATGCCCTCCTCTTATCTCGATAAATTGCTTTTCAACACTTTTGATTCCTTTTGAATCGAATTCTTTTTCTGATGTTTCAATTATAGCATTCGCTTTTTTACATTCCCAACAAAGAAATAAAGGTTATTAACAACCAGCAAGTTGTATTCCTTTCCCTTTTTATGCCTTGTTCACAATCATGGTTAGTTGAAAATCTAAATGCACGTTTGAAGATGTAAGTGCACGGCAGGAAATA
>CAVEOK010000005.1:0-80541 GCA_963617415.1 Oscillospiraceae bacterium | reverse complement strand
TTGTTACTTCGATTCAGCGGATTTATGCGGTTGGGAGACTTTTCATCGTCGGGAACAGAAGTACATCTCTGATTGCCGCACTGTCTGTCAGCAGCATAACCAGTCTGTCAATTCCGTAACCGATACCACCTGTCGGCGGCATACCAATTTCCAGGGCATTCAGGAAATCTTCGTCTGTGTGCTGTGCCTCCTCGTCACCTGCCTCAGCAAGTGCATCCTGCGCCTTAAAACGTTCTCTCTGGTCAACCGGATCGTTCAGCTCAGAATAAGCATTGCACATCTCCCAGGTATTGATAAAGAGCTCAAAACGCTCTACCTTGGAAGGATCGCTCGGCTTTTTCTTGGTCAGCGGAGAGATCTCAATCGGATGATCCATAACGAAAGTCGGCTGGATCAGTTTCTCCTCACAGTATTCTTCAAAGAAGAGATTGATGATATCGCCCTTTTTATGACGATCTTCATACTCAATATGATGCTCATCTGCAAGTGCCTTTGCAGCCTCATCACTTTCAACTGTATCAAAATCAATTCCGGTATACTGCTTGATGCAGTCATTCATGGTCACACGGGCAAAGGGCTTTCCGAAATCGATCTCAATGCCATTATAGGTAAACTTGGTAGAGCCGATTACCTTCTCTGCCAAATAACGGAACATGCTCTCTGTCAGCTCCATCATACCTTCATAATCCGTGTATGCCTGATAAAGCTCCATCAGGGTGAACTCCGGATTGTGACGGGTATCAACGCCCTCATTGCGATATACACGGCCAATCTCAAAGACCTTCTCCAAACCGCCAACGATCAGTCTCTTCAGATAAAGCTCAAGTGAAATACGAAGCTTTACATCCTCGTTCAAAGCATTGTAATGCGTTTCAAAAGGTCTTGCTGCCGCACCACCTGCATTGCTTACCAATGTCGGTGTTTCCACTTCCATAAATCCTCTTCCATCGAGGAAGTTACGGATTTCCTTCAGGATCTGTGATCTCTTAATGAAGGTCTCTCTGGATTCCTGATTCATGATCAGATCCACATATCTCTGACGATAACGCAGATCGGTATTGGTCATGCCGTGGAATTTCTCCGGAAGGATCTGAAGGCTCTTTGTAAGCATGGTTACTTCTTCTGCATGGATGGAGATCTCACCGGTCTTTGTTCTGAAAAGATAACCCTTAATACCGAAAATATCGCCGATATCAGATTTCTTGAAGTCCGCATAGGATTCTGTTCCGATGACATCGCGAGCCACATAGACCTGGATGCTTCCCTGCAGATCCTGTACATTACAGAAAGAAGCCTTACCCATGACACGTTTGAAAAGCATACGGCCTGCTACACTTACTGTGATTGGATTTGCATCCATGATCGCTCTGCGCTCATTATAATCTTCATTTACCGCAGCCTTTGCCTCTGCCTCATCCATACCATCCGTATTTACTTCCGGTCTTCCGGCAAGAAGCTCTGCCTCGTGTGCTGCATACAGCTCTTTTGCTTCTGCAGAATGATGTGTCTGATCATACTTTGTGATCTGGAAGGGATCCTTCCCTGCTGCCTGGAGCTCGTCCAGCTTCTCAAAACGAACCTTACGCAGCTGATTTAAATCTTTTTCCTGATTCTGCTGTGCCACTTTGCTTACTCCTTCTTATCTTGCCTTTACTGCCTTGTTTTCTTATCTGCTTACTTCAAGGATCTTATATTTGCATAAACCGCCCGGGGTTTCAAACTCAACCTCTTCTCCGGCCTTTTTCTTCAGAAGCGCCTGCCCCAGCGGAGACTCGTTTGAAATCTTAGCCTGAAGGCTGTTTGCTTCTGTAGAACCAACGATCTTGTATTCTACTTCTTCTTCAAATTCACAATCATACAGCTTAACAACAGATCCCAGGTTAATGCTGTCTACATCAATATCATCTTCAGAAACGACCTCGGCATGCTTTAAAATTGCCTCGATCTCTTCAATTCTTGCTTCGATATCTCTCTGCTCATCTTTTGCTGCATCATACTCAGCATTCTCAGAAAGATCTCCCTGCTCTCTTGCTTCCTTGATCTTCTGTGCAATTTCTTTTCTTTTTACAACCTTAAGGTCCTGAAGTTCTGCCTGAAGCTTTTCCAGGCCTTCTGTTGTCATAAGCTTTGTTTCTGCCATCTTCTATTGTTCTCCATTTCAATTATTCAGGCTTTACAGAATTGAATCCGTCCTCATGATAAGGACGGACTAAAGTAATCTTCTTCTATTACAATAGATGCTATTATAGTAGAATTTTCCCACAGAGTCAATCATTTCCCCTTGTTTTACCGCGAAAAATGGGGCTTTTTGCATTCTTTTCGCCTTCTATCACTCTGCTTTTATAACACTTTTCTTTTCTGCTTGTCCAGCCAGCCGAACTCCTTTTACGCCATCCATTTTAAAATCAGTTCCTCCAGCTGCTCATAAGTCTCGATCTGGTTCAACTGCCCCCGAAAATGAGAAGAGTTTCTGCAGCCGGCAGTATACCAGCCGGCATGCTTTCGCATTTCCCGCATGGCAATTTTTTCACCCTTATACTGGATCTGCAGCCTCGCATGCCGAAGGATCATGCTGCCGATCTCCTGTTGGGAGACTTTTGCCTGATAGCTGCCCTTTTCTTCATATTCCACCATATCCCGAAAGATCCAGGGATTTCCCTCTGCTGCCCGGGCAATCATGATACCGTCGCAGCCTGTTTCTTTCTGCAGACGCTCAGCATCCTCCGGACAGGTGACATCTCCGTTTCCGATAAGCGGAATGCTAAGGGCCTCTTTCACCCTGGCGATCATTTCCCAGTCTGCCTTGCCGCTGTAATATTGTTCCCGTGTTCTTCCATGCA
The DNA here is from genome assembly GCA_963617415.1 of Oscillospiraceae bacterium. Lineage (GTDB taxonomy): Bacteria > Bacillota > Clostridia > Lachnospirales > Lachnospiraceae > RUG14243. The sequence continues at coordinate 77,701 of CAVEOK010000005.1, read as the reverse complement.
CCGCAATCGCAGCTGCTCCGGCATCCTCCAGATACTTTGCCATCTCAACCGCATTCAGGTGGGCCTCGTCAAAGCCGATCCGGATCTTGGCGGTAACCGGCTTTTTAATCGCCTGAGAAATGGCTTTAACGATCTCTGCCGCAAGCTTTGGATTCTTCATCAGGGCAGAGCCTTCCCCATTATTTACCACTTTGGGAACCGGACAACCCATATTGATATCCAAAATATCAAAGGGCTCCTCTTCTATCTTTTTGGCCACCTCTGCCATCAGCTCCGGCTCCGATCCAAAGAGCTGCAGACTGACAGGAGCCTCCTGTGGAAGGGTTTTCATCAGATCAAAGGTCTTTTTATTTTGATAAGCAATTGCCTTTGCACTTACCATCTCCATGCAGACAAGACCTGCCCCCATCTCCTTGCATAGCAAACGAAATGGCAGGTCGCTTACACCTGCCATTGGTCCCAGAATATAAATATTATCCGTTTTTACATTTCCAATCTGTAACTGCTTCATTTTGCCTTCTTCGTCTTCTCGTAAATGATCTGAAGTCCATACATGGTAAGATTCGGATCGTAAACATCGATGATATCGGTTGCATTTTTGACCAGCTGACCAAGCCCGCCGGTTGCTATCACCTTACAGTCCATCAAACCGGATTCTTCCCTGATCTTTCGCACGATCATCTCGGTTGCACCGATCTGTCCGTAGAAAATGCCCGACTGCATGGTCGTAATGGTCTCTTTTCCAATGACATGTTCCGGCTTCCTGATCTCTACCTCCGGCAGCTTGGCTGTTGCATTCCAAAGGGATGCCGCCGATGTCTGCACACCCGGTGCCGTAACGCCTCCGACAAAGCTTCCGTCTGCCGTTACCAAATCGTAGGTAGTTGCCGTTCCGAAATCAATCACGATCACCGGTCCGCCGTAAATCTCATAGGCTGCCACAGCATCCACAATACGGTCTGCTCCTGCCTGACGGGGATTGTCCAATGCAATACGGATCCCTGTCTTGGTACCTGCTCCAACCTCAATCGGTGTAATTTTAAAATATTTAATTAAAGCACTATAAATCGAGTAATTTACCTTTGGCACCACCGATGCAATAATAATATCCGTCACATCATTCAGGCCATATCCATTATGGCTGATCAGATTACGAACCAGCATACCAAATTCATCTGAGGTTCTCTGCTGTTTTGTGATCAGGCGAAAACTAGCCTTCATTTCTTTTTTTTCAAAGAGTGCACATGTAATATTTGTATTTCCTACATCAATTGCAAGCAGCATATTTATTCTTCTCCGATTTCCTCTTCACCCAGGAAGAAGACTTTAAAATACATTTCCAAAGCTTCTAAAAGCTCCTTCTTTTGTTCCTGCAGCTGCTTGATCTTCAATGTACTGCCGATCTCATCATATAAAAGATCGCCTTCATCTGCCTCTGTCTGGAAAAAAAGATTCCCTTTTTCGTCAAAAACCAGCTCCAGGATTCCTCCAACCTCTACGGTAAAGAGGGTACACATCGCCCGAAGCTCATCCTTTACTGCATCCGGAAGGGATGCAAAATCCTCATTCAGATAATATTTTTCTTCATATGCGCTTGCCGCACAAAGTACAATATCGTCCTGATACATAACTATGCTCCCAGAGTCGCTGCCATAACAGCTTTGATCGTATGCATACGGTTCTCGGCCTCTTCGAAGACACGGGACTGGGCGGATTCAAATACCTCGTCTGTAACTTCCAGCTCATCATAGCCGAATTTCTCGCTGACTTCCCGTCCAACCTTAGTGCCAAGATCATGGAAAGAAGGCAGGCAATGCAGGAAAATCGCGCTTTCCTTCGCATTCTGCATAACCTCTTTCGTTACTCTATAACCATAAAGGTCCTTTAATCTCTTCGCCCAGATTTCATCCGGCTCGCCCATAGATACCCATACATCGGTATAAATAACATCCGCATCCTTGGTTGCCTTCATGACATCCTCTTCCAGACAGATGCTTCCTCCGCTTTCCTCTGCATAGCCTCTGCAAAGTTTTACCAGTTCCTCATCCTGGAAATATTCCTTGGGAGAACATGCCACAAAATCCAGTCCCAGCTTTGCACAGCCGATCATCAGAGAATTGCCCATGTTATATCTGGCATCTCCCATATACACCAGTTTGATGCCCTTCAGATGGCCGAATTCTTCCTTGATGGTCAGCATATCTGCCAGGATCTGTGTCGGATGATATTCATTGGTAAGACCGTTCCATACCGGCACCTTGGAATATTTTGCCAGAGCCTCAACAATCTCCTGGCCGTATCCGCGGTATTCGATACCATCAAACATACCTGCCAGAACCCTTGCGGTATCTGCAATGCTTTCCTTCTTGCCGATCTGGGATCCGCTGGGATCCAGATAAGTAGTTCCCATACCAAGATCATGTGCACCGATCTCAAAAGCACATCTGGTTCTTGTGCTGGTCTTTTCGAAAATAAGGGCTACATTCTTTCCCCGAAGGGTATCAACCGGAATACCATCCTTCTTCTTTTGCTTGTAATCTGCTGCCAGATCGATCAGATACCGAATCTCATCCGGAGTATAGTCCTTCAGTGTCAGAAAATCGCGTCCTTTTAAATCCATTTTTTTCAATCCTTTTCCTCTTTTTCCTCTTTTACGGCAGCAACTGTTTCTGTTAAAGAAGCAGCCAGTCCTGCCAGTCCCTGTATATCAGACGGAATGATCAGCTTTGTTGCCTTTCCATCTGCCGCCTTCGCAAAGGCCTCCAGACTCTTCAGTTTCAGAACTTCTCCTGTCGGCGTTGCCTCATTCAGGTAGCGGATACCCTGGGCATTTGCTTCCTGTACCTTCAGGATGGCCTCTGCCTGTCCTTCTGCTTCCCTGATCATGGCTTCCTTCTTTGCCTCGGCACGAAGAATTGCAGCCTGCTTTTCAGCCTCCGCATCAAGAATTGCTGATTCTTTCTTTCCTTCGGCAACGAGAATCGTTGCTTTCTTCTCGCCTTCCGCACGGGTAACTGCCTCACGTCTCTCACGCTCAGCCTTCATCTGTCTTTCCATGGAATCCTGAATTTCCTGAGGTGGAATGATATTCTTCAGCTCCACCCTGTTTACCTTGATTCCCCATGGATCTGTCGCCACATCCAGGATAGATCTCATCTTGCTGTTGATGATTTCTCTGGAAGTCAGGGTCTCATCCAGCTCCAAATCACCAATGATGTTACGCAGGGTTGTTGCGGAAAGATTCTCAATGGCATTCAGCGGGTTCTCCACGCCGTAAGCATAAAGCTTGGGATCTGTAATCTGGAAGAATACAACCGTATCGATCCGCATGGTTACATTATCCTTGGTAATTACCGGCTGCGGTGCAAAATCAGCCACCTGCTCCTTCAGGAGTACATTCTTGGCAACACGATCAATAAAGGGAACTTTTATATGCAGTCCCACATCCCAGGTTGCCTGATAACCGCCAAGTCTCTCTACTACAAAAGCATGTGCCTGCGGTACGATGCGAATACATCTTATAATAATGACCAGTATCAAAATGACCAACACTAATAAAACAATCATCTTTTTTCCCCTTTCTTTAACAGCCTTCCTCTTATTTCAAGTTTTCCTTTTTATTTTTCTTCCGGAAGACCTTCTTCTCTTTTTACGATCAGCTTTACTCCCTGAATCGCCAGGATCTCAACCCTACTTCCAGCTGGCAGGATTTCCTCTTCCTTTTCTGCTCTGGCAGTCCATTCCTGACCCTCGACCGTTACCATCCCCCTGGCCTCCAGGTTATTGATCTCTTCCTGAACGATCGCCCGTTTTCCAATCAGAGAATCGGCATTGGTCTTGACCCGATGCTTATTGAAATAATTCTCTACCAGCGGTCTGGTCAATGCCAGCAGGGCAATGGATGCCGCAAAAAATAAAATGACCTGAACAAAAAGCGGTGCTCCTGCCAGGCCTGCCAGAAAAGCAACGATACACCCTCCTGCAAACCAGATCGTCGTCAGTCCCATTGTCATCAGCTCGATCAGCAAAAATACCACAAAGAGGATCAGCCAGCTGAATATTCCGTGCATCTGCCACCATAAGGACAATTCGGCCATACCCATAAACGAAGCATCTCCTTTCTTTTCTGTCCGGTCTTTCTTACGTCATGCAAATCCACCTTACCATAATTCACTTTTAAATACAATAATCAAGAAAGGATACAAAAAAGAACCGGCACCTTTTGGTACCGGTCCTTTTCAATCCGTAATCTAATTACCAGTTTGTTGCGATATCAAATACGACGCCGCTGCCGTTGTATACAAATCCGCCTGTATCACATACAATTCCTGTTCCAAGGCTTGTTGATACCAGTGTTCCCTTCGGATAAACACTCAGATTTGCTGCAACCATTACATAGCCGCCAAGAGTCTTTACTCCGTCAGCTCTTACTGCGTATTCTCCTGTATAACCAAGAGAACGCATGGTGGAAATAACGCCTGACATATCAAGGTTGTAATAGGTTTCCTTGCCGCTCGGTCCGTAGAAGACACCTGCTGTCTTTGTCAGTGTGCTTCCGCTGGATGCATAATTTACAGATGCGCTGCTGTTTGAACTTGAAGCACTTGATGTTTCTGTACTTGCAGAGCTATCTGTGCTTGCTGAGCTGTCTGTGCTTGCAGAAGTATCTGTGCTTTCGCTCTCTGTTGAAGTACTTGTTGTTTCACTCGTGCTTGCAGTCTGTGTACTTGTACCTGTTGCTGCCGCAATCACCTGTGTTGTGATATTTGCGGTTGACTGGGTATTTGCAGAAGAGCCATTGTCTGTACTTGTTGACTGACTCTTTGTGCTGTCTGTTGATGTGCTTGTAGTACTGCCATCTGTAGAAGAATCACTTGCAGAAGTGCTGTCTGTCTTTGTTTCAGCAGCTTTCTTCTCCTCTGCAGCCTTCTGTGCAGCTTCTTCCTTAGCCTTTTCAGCTGCTTCCTTCTCTGCTGCGATTGCCTGCTCTTCTTCAACGGTAATCGCTGTTCCGAGCACCAGTTCTGTACTTACATAATCTTTGGAAACATAAGCAACATCATCGCTGGCATCATCATAAGTAACGGCAATCCAGCCATCAGCCTCTTCTGCTCCCTTAGCTCCAACAAATTCATCGCCCTCTGCTGCCAATCCGGCAACCTTGGAATCCTCTGCTGCGCTCTCTCTAACTTTCAGTGTCGTTGTAGCAACCGTCACCTTTACTGTGCCGCGTTCCTCTGCTGCAGCCTTTGCATCATCACCATAGAGAAGATAGTCATTTCTTACATATCCGGTTACATTGCCGGATGTGATCAATGTCCACTCTTCACCCTGTTCAAGGATCTCTGCCGCATCTCCTACGCGAAGCTTTCCAACAGTTTCTGAATCAACATCAGCACTCTCGCGAACGTTTACATTGCTTGCGCCTTCCACATTTGCAAGAACCTTTGTTGACCAGTCATCAGCTGATGAATCGTTGTCTCCTGATGCAACTTCCTGTGTCTGAGCCGCTGTAACCCGCTCTTCAACAATATTGTGCAACACAGAGCTGACACCTGCATTCACATTGATTCCTGCAAATGCAGTGGAAGCACTCATTACGACCATAGAAGCTGTAAGAGCTGCGCCTCCGATTGCCTTTCTGTTCAATTTCATTCGATAACCTCCAATAGCGTTGTTCGACTTTCTCGACTGTTTGAGATTTACATTTTACGTTTGTTACGGATTTATTACGCAAGCATCTTAACATACATCCTTTTTCTTGTCAAATTTCAGGCCCGGAATTTGCCTTATCCCATTTTTCTTTTAATCTTTCTTTTTATTTATGAGCTAAATTCCCAAATTTCCCTCCACTTTTTATCCAAAAAGTCGCCTTTTTATGTCATCTTACTTATGTAACCCGTTTGCAACATTTTATCCATGACTAACTCAGGAGCTTCTCTATCTTTTCCCCGTGTTTTCCCCTGAAATTTGCCTCTGCATTTTGTAATTCCCACCTGCTTTTTTCTTTTTCTTCCTATATATATGTGTATCTATGTATATCTATATATATCCGTGGATACGCTTTCTTCAGCTCACTCTCTACTCTACAGAGACTTTCTTCTAGCTCACTCCCTGCTCCACAGAGACTTTTCCCCTTTGCTTGACAATTAGCTGAAACATTGTAGTATGAATTTATTACTCAGGAATTTATAAATCAGATTATAGTTGAGGTATATAGAATGAAAAGAATTTTGATGACTGGTGGTGGAACTGCCGGACATGTAACTCCAAATCTCGCACTTGTTCCCTCTTTGAGAGAGCTTGGTTATGATATTGTCTATATCGGCTCTTATACAGGTATCGAAAAATCACTGATTGAGGAAGAAGGGATTCCTTATTATGGTATTTCCTCCGGCAAACTTCGCCGCTACTTCGATCTCAAGAATTTTTCCGATCCCTTTAAGGTAATGAAGGGCTATTTTCAGGCAGCTTCTCTGCTCCGAAAATTAAAACCGGATATTGTTTTCTCTAAGGGTGGTTTTGTTTCCGTTCCCGTTGTACTGGCAGCCGGACGGAAAAAGATTCCTACTATTATCCATGAATCCGATATGACACCGGGTCTGGCAAATAAACTTGCCATTCCTTCCGCCACAAAGGTTTGCTGTACCTTTCCGGAAACGCAAAAGTATCTTCCGGAAGGAAAATCTGTTTTAAGCGGCTCCCCCATTCGTCATGAGCTTTTGGAGGGAGAAAAAGAAAAGGGACTTGCTATTTGTGGCTTTAATGAGGAAAAGCCGGTTCTGATGATTATCGGCGGAAGCACCGGTGCCCGTGTCATTAATGAAACTGTCCGCAGCAGCCTGGATCAGCTTCTTCCGCACTACCAGGTTCTTCATCTTTGTGGAAAGGGAATGCTGGATGAATCCCTTCTCGAAAAGGAAGGCTATGTACAGTTTGAATATGTAAAAGAAGATTTGAAGCACCTCTTTGCTGCAGCAGATTTGGTTATTTCCCGTGCCGGTGCAAATTCCATCTGTGAGCTGCTCACCCTGCAGATGCCGAATATTTTAATCCCGCTCTCTGCCGCTGCCAGCCGGGGGGATCAGATTTTAAATGCCGCCTCCTTCGAAAAAAGCGGCTACAGCTATGTATTAAAGGAAGAGGATCTTACTCCTCAAAGCCTCGTTGACGCAATTTCCTATGTTTCCTCCCACATAGAGGAATATAAAAAGGCGCTCACCCAGTCTCCGACTCCGGACGCCATTCATACGATCATTTCCCTGATCGAAGAAACGGTATCCGCATCCAAAGCCTGACGGCAAGCACCTCTTTTTTCGCTTCTGCAGCTCTTTGCTGTGCGAGTTCAAGACTCGCTCACGAGTTTATTGCACTTTCGATCAGCTGTTCTCTAAGAAAAAGCTTTCATCCGCATTTTTCTAAAGAGACAGCTGATCTTTTATTTTCTGCATTTCTTCATCTGAGAAACTATTCTGCTTCCAGGTGATCTGGATCTTTTCCTCATCGCCCTGGTATCTCGGGATCAGATGCACATGGTAATGAAATACTGTCTGCCCAGCTGCCTCTCCGTTGTTTTGCAGAATATTCAAGCCATCACAATGCAGGGTGTCGCTGATTTTCTTTGCCATTTTCTTTGCTACTGCCGCAGCCTCGCCCGCTGTCTGCTCATCGATCTCATAAATATTGGCAAAATGCTCTTTCGGCAATACCAGAGCATGTCCCTTGACCGCAGGACCCGCATCCAGAATTACACGGAATTTGTCATTCTCATACAAGGTATTTGTCGGAATATCACCATTTGCCAGCTTACAGAAAATACAATCGTCTCTTTTCATTCTCTGATTCTCCTGCCTTTCTCTTTGCTTTTATCATCAGCATTTTTTCTACAGTTATATACAGTTATATGTAGAAGTATAGGCATTTTGAATCCAAAAATCAACGCCCGGGCGATCCGCTACTTCACAGTACAAATCCAGAAAAGGCTTTTCCTAAGCGACATTTCCCGTTTCTCTTCTTTTTCTCTCTCCTTTTCTCACAGCAGAAAAGGGAATTGCTAAAAGGCAGCCGCTTACCAGACCGCCAAAATGTGCAGCATTATTAATTCCTCCTGAAGTATAACCCGCAAACAGACTGTAACCGATAAAAAAGAGCATTCTTCTCCAAGTCATATAATACAACTTGCCATGATTCTTGAGGATCAGATAAAGCAAGCCTCCCAAAACACCAAAGACTGCCCCCGATGCTCCTGCTGATATGGCATAATCCCCGCTTATACTCTCGGTCACAACCGACAAAAGATTTCCGCAAATACCGGTTAGCAAATAGAAAAGCAAAAATTTCCCTTTTCCGAATTCTCTTTCCAGAACATCCCCCATAAAAAAGAGAAGCAGCATATTGTTAAAAAGATGGGCTGCAGAAAAATGCATAAAAATCGGGCAAAAAATCCGATAATACTCGCCTTTTTCCAGAAAGGCCGGCACCCAGAGTGCTCCGTGCTTCATCATAAACTCCGCATCTCCCGGGTCTCCAATCACCATAAGATAAAAAAATACGATCGTGTTTATGGCAATCAGGATCTTGGTCACCGTTATCTCTCCGGATACAAGCTCTTCTTTTTCGTTATAATCATTGTAATAGGTAAAATCGCTCATTCGTCCACTCCTCTGGATCTCAGCATTTTCCTAACTTTAGCATTCCGCCACTTACAAGTCAACGAAAGAGAAATAAGCTTTGTCCAAATCCGATCTTCATTCCTTTTTCCAGTTTTCTCCTCTCATTCGGTTGAAGAAGCTCTCCGTCCAAACGAGTCCCGTTCTTAGAATTGCAGTCTTCAATATAGTAGTCTTCCTTTTCCCTCAGAATCTCTGCATGAATCCGGCTTACTGTCTCATCCCTGATCACACCATCCGCATAGCCTTCCGCCTTTCCAATCAGGATAAAATCCTTATTTAACGAAATTCTCTCGCAGCTTTCCCCCAAAGGGAGCAGTTCTCCAATTGTCTCTTCCTTTTTCTTTTCCTCTGCCGGCTCCGGAATCTGTCCCAGCCATATGGTATCCTCTGCCGCAAACTCTTCCGCCAATTCCTCCGGGCAATAGCTTTCCTTCTCTTCAAACTCCCGCTTTTCCTTCTTTCTATTCCTGGAGAAACCCTTCAAAAGCACTGACAAAAGTCCTTCTTTTTCCTCATCCTCCTCGTACTCCTCTGGATCCGGAAACTGCATTCTTTGCAGCTCCTGCAAAGCTTCTTTCCCCTCCTCTTTTTCTCTGTCCCTTTCCTCCCATCTCAACTGCTCTATTTCAGCAGCTTCCTTTTCATTCTCTTTGCCGCTTTCCCTTTTTTCTGCCTCCTCCAGAAACTGCCGCAAAAGGAAGTTTTCTTCTCCTGCCCTCTCATAGAGCTCATAGGCAATTTCAACTGCAGCTTCATCCTGATGATCCAGCTTCTCCAAAATAAACTCTGCCATTTCCATCATTTCCTCCGAAAAGTCTGTTTCTTCCTCCGGAAGATAAATGAATCGTATGCCGTCATTTTTAAAATTCAAATAAGCAAATGCCGGCCTGAAGAAGAAGTGCTGTTCTGAAAGCAAAAAACGCTGACACTCTTTCTTTGCTCTCTCAATCTCCCACAAAATCTGAAAAAGTTCCCTTCTTCCGATCGCTCTTTCTTCATAAAATTTTTCTGCACTCTGCATTCCGCTTATCTCATAGCGAATCTGAAAACCCCCGTCATATGCTATCACCGATCTTTTCAAAAATTTATTCAGCCTTGCTTTGGCCAGCATCTTCGCATCAAAGCCTTCCATCTTCCTTTGAGCCTCTTTTATCACTAAGAAGCTTCCATCTTCTCCCCTTTGATAAGCATATTCCATCTCTATTCTCCTACATACTCTCCCATATTTCCCCCGATGCTCTCCCCTGCAGACTCCAAAAGCCTGCATCGTCTTATGATTTTTACCGGATTCAGCGCCAGCTCCTCATCTTCTGCTTTGACAGAAGGAAAGAGCTCCCAACCCAAAGAGGAAAACCATCCTTGAAAAAGAATCTCCGGTCTGTTTTCTTCCGAAGCGATTATTTTGCTTCCGGACACCTCCACCTGCACGCTTCCCTTCATGAATCCAAGCCTTCCCTTATCCTCTATTTCTTCTGCCTTTTCCCGTATTTTTCCTTCCTCTTTTTGCCAAAGCAGCATCCGTCCATAGGCAGTAATCTCCTGCATATGTGCTGTCGAAACATTGATATCATGTAAATACAAAGCTGCCGTTACAGAAAAAAGCAGGATTGCAATCGCCATCGGAATAAGTACTGCTGCCTCCACCGTCATGCTCGCCTTTCTCCAGCTCATTTTCTTCTCCCAAACCAACCTGTCTCACTTCCTCCTTTCCTTCGTTTTTTCTTCATCAAGACTCGCTTGCGAGTCGTGTGCGCCAGATGCAGGGGAGACTGCCTTAGCAGACATGCACATCTTCCAGTCCGTGCGCATCCTCGAGGAGCGTTTACCTCAGTCAGATGCATTGTCCGCCCAGCATAAGAACATAGGCAATTAATACAAAGGGGACAAACGGAAAAGCCTGCTTCATGCTCTTTTTTCGGATCCAAAGAAAGATACCTGCCAAAGCCGCCAATACCAAAGAAGCTGTCAAAAGCAGCAGGCTCTCCCATAACCCTAGCCAAATTCCCAGAACAAGAAACAATGCGGCATCTCCAAGCCCGATTGCTTCCCGACTTAAAAAAGCCAGCAAAAGCAGCAGACCTCCTGAAAGCAATCCTGCCAATCGATATAAAAAAAGCTCCGAATCTCCAAAAATCGCCCAGATCATGCCCAGCGTTAACGCCGTATACAATGGAGGCATATAGATTTTCATACTTCGAAGATCTTCCATTGACGACACTGCGAGAAGAAGCAATACGATCGTTTTTCTGATCATTCGCTATGATTTCCTCCGCATTTTGAACAAGCCTTTTTCCCGCTCTCCTCCTCAGGAATACAGTAAACCGTCCTTTTTAATCCACTGCAGGTCAAAGAACTATGATAGACCTCTCCGTAATCCGTAATATAAACAAGCGCACCTGCACTATTGTCGCAAAGAGGACATTTTTTATAAATTCCGCCATCCTCACTTCTTTCAGCAGACAGCTCTCCTCTTGTCACCGCACGAATGGAGGGATTCAGATAAGTGCAATCCCGATCTGTATGATAAACCTCTCCATACTGCGTCATATAGACCATATCCTCCTTGCTGCCGCTATTCGGATCATAGCCTATCCACTTTTTTACGCAGACCCTTTCCTGCAGCATGGCTCCTCTGCTTCGGAATAGCAGCTTCGGAAAACGCAAAAAAACAGAAGCCTTTAAAACCACCTCGTTCTCATCTTCGTTTTCTGTCGTGCAAAGAATGCCTGCTCTTCCTCCCAGAATCAGCGCCAAGAGAGACGGATCTTTGATTTCCTTCTGCAGACTGATCTCTCCTGTTCCGCCCTCCAAAAGTTCTGTCAGTTCTATTCCCGTTTTTTCATTCGCCAGCTCCATCGCATAGGAAGATGCTGCAATATTCTGTGCTGCATCATATAAGGCTTCCCTGATTTCCAGCTGAAGTCGCTGAATCTGAAAAAGATATAAGATCAGAAGAATGAAAAAAAGCAGAAGGGGAAAGACAAATGCTGCCTCCACGGTCAGAGCACCGGTTTTGCAGGAGCTCTTTTTTCTTTCCTTTAAGGAGGTGTATAAAGACAGCTTTCGCTCAGATTTGATATTCATATCATTTGCATCTGGTTTTATGGTGAGAGAGATAGATAAGATGTTATAATGATTCATAAAGAAAGGACTCTGCTGCTTTCTTTCAAAAGCAGCTCGATTAGATAGGTATTTCTTTTTTATTTGATTATTATGTTTCCTTTTCTGAGCGAAAGCCATCTTTATACACCTCCTTTCTTCCTGCCTTCTTTATTTGCCACTTACTTATTTACCATTTACTTTATTCATATGCGAATTCTCCCTCTGCCAAAAAATCATACCGGTGATCCAAATAGCCATAGGCCGGAAAAAGAGAGAGAAAAACAGTATCAGCTTCCCAGCTGACATTCCACGAGGCCTCTGCTATACAATGATCCAGCTGAAAGCCCTCATAGCCCTCTGTTTTTCTGATATTCTGTTCTATCAGATTCATGCTTCTTTCTACCAGAAGCTCCTTGCTCCTTGTCAGCAGCAAAAGCTGCAGGTACTGCCCATAATCCAGCTCACCATAGCTGTTTCCAGCCAGCTCAAAAGCGGAAACCTGCTCTCCCGCAAATAATTTCTGCAGATCAGCGATACTGTCAAGAAATGCCCAGGCCAGCAATATTCCGGCTTCGATTGCCGCAAAAAAGCCCGGCAGGGCAAGTGCCCCCGTTATAGCCAATGCCAGTATTCTCGCTTCCCCTCGTTTTTGCTGATCTGCAAGAAGGCTTGCAAGATTGGCACTTTCCCTTATTGCCAGAATACTTCTTACTACAGCTTCCAGATTTTCACGATCCGAGAGCTTCCCTCCATAGAGATATTCCTTTTCATACTGCAAGGCATGATTCTCTTCTTCTTTCGAACGGAAATCGGTAAATTTATCCTCTATATAACATTGGAATAAAATCCTGCTGCCTTTCCCGTCACTTTCTTCTATGTTCCCTTTTTCCAGACTTCTTTCTGTCAAAAGCTCTCCCTCCGGAAGAGAAGCAGCTGAAATTTCTCCCTCTTCGCCAAGAAGAAGCGGCAAAATCCCCTGTCCTTTCATTTCCGAAACACGGCTGAATATTCCCTTTTCCTCTTCTGTTGCCTGCTTTGCCTTGGAAAGCTCCTCCTCCGTAAATTCAATGGTCGGGCTATCGCCATAAGATTCCGGACTGCTCAGCGCACTCTCCGCCAATTCAGCCTCATCCCAGGCCTCTTTCTGTGATTCGCTCTGATCCTCCGGTACCACCTGCGCGCTCAGGAAAGAAAAAAGTTCCTTCCCCGCATCCACAAGCAGCTCTTCTTTCATATAGTCACAGGCCTGCTCATAGAAAGCATCCCCCTGATCATCTGTTGCCAGACGATACTTCTCCAGATTTGCTGACCTTACAGTCAGATTCAACATCGTCACCCTGCTTCCGCCAAGACTCTTCTCCCCGGCTGCATTTTGATATAGATAATAATCCATCCTCTTTTCTGCATTTTCCTTTGTCCCCTCTCCCTTTCCATATCCATAATCCAGCATCAGAAGATCATAGTCTTCCAAAAGCGGTCTGCTGTATTCTGCAAAAACAGACTCTGCGGCAGCCTCGCTCATTCTCATCGCATCCGCCCGAAGGCAGGCCGCTCTGGAAGACTCCAAAATAGTAAAGAAAAGAGAAAGCAGAAGCAAAAGCAAAAGACTGAAATACAGGGTTAAGGATCCCTTTTTCATCAGACCTGACCGCTTTGCGAGGTAATTGTCTGAAAGATATTGTTTACCAAAGAGGTCAGCTGGGATTTGAAAATCAAAACCAGACCGATCAGAACCACAATGATCAGAATAATTTCCAAAACAGCCACTCCATCTTCTTCTCTTCGAAATCTCTTCATTACATCTGTCAGTTTTCCGATTACATTTTTCATCGCTTTTCCCGTACAGCTCCCCTATACGGTTCCCCCTTTCTCTCTTTCAGATTCCGGCAAAAGAAATAAATCCCGGAAGCACTACAAGCAGGACAACAACCATCAGATAGATCATCATCGGCAGAAGCAGCCTCGTTCCGGCCTCTTCTCCTCGTGCTCTTGCCAAAGCTTTCCTTTCCTCAAAGGATTCTGTAGCCTCTCTTTCCAACAGGGCTCCCATTCCGGCGGCTCCCTGTCTGATATTTCGGTTCAGCAAAAGAGCCAGTCTCCGATACTCGCGCAGTCCGCAATTTTCACCGAATTTTTCGTAAGCACTGATCTCGCCTTCCCCTTCCTTTATTTTGCTGTAGGTAAGGCACATTTCTTCGTAGGCATATCGCTCATCCCCCTTTTTCCTCTCATAGTCTTTTACAATTCTTTCCCAGGCACGAAATACCGGCATACCCGCTCCCGTAAGGATCGCAATCTGGTTCACAATCTGTGAATAATCCATTTTCAGCTGCCTCTTTCTCTCTTCCAGCTGCCTCTTCAGCTTCTGCCTTTCCTCATAAAGAACAAAGAAGATACAGATGCCTCCCATTAGGATGATTTTCACAAGCAAATGCTGCTCTCCTCTGTACCAGTGCAGGCTTCCTTCCTTCGTATTTGCCGGAAGTACTCTTTCCTCCTCCTCTCTGCTTTCTTCTTCCGAGCTGGCAAGTGCTTCCTTTACCGCCTTTGCAAAAGCCTCCTCAGCCGTGAGCAGGGGTGGATATACCATAATGCTAAAGACTCTCTCGGCCTCTTGATCCCGATAACTCATCCGCGCTCTTACCTCTACCGGGGTTCCTTTTTCTGTCGCATTCTCCTCCCGGATGCTTCCATCCGGATTTAGAACCTGATAATTATCGAAAGACCATTCCACCTGGATCAAGCCATCATCCGCTTCCGAAGGAAGAGACAAGTCATGTTCGACTCGGTCCGCTGAGTTATTTTCACCCAGAAGATCTTTCTCCAGCTCCTGACCGCAGCTTTCAAAAAGCGCATAAATTTCCTCCTCTGTCAGCCTTTTTTCCTGAACCTCTACCGAAATGCTTTCCTTTGCACCTCCTTCTTCTTCCACCAGCATCTCCTCTGAATAGCTGCCGCCTCCGGCTTCCTTCCTCTTCAGTGCAAAGACCTCTCCCTTCTGCCGGTAGGTGCAGATTCCTGCAGCCAGCAGCAAAATGCTGATCCCTGCTGTCAGAAAAAGGAGGATCCGAATCTGTCTGACCCAAAATTCTTTTTCCGCTTCCTCTTTTCTCTTCTTCGGATAAAGAGCCCGCAAGCTCTTCCCCAGCTCCGGATCCCTGCTGATAAGAAATCTTCCAATCCGGCTTCTGCAGATTCGCTCATACTTCAATAACAACCATCCTTTCCGCCAAAGCATAGGCTCCGATATATACCAGCAGACAGACTGTCATCAGGACAATTCCTGCCAGGTTGTGGTACAGCGGATCAAGATAGCCGGGAGATGCCAGCCTGAGATAAGCCAGGATCCCCAGAGGGATCAGGTTCATGATCCTGGCCTCCAGCCTTCTTGCCGCTGTGACCGATAAAATCTCTCGCTCAACTTCAATCTTGTCTTCTATCCTCGAGATGGTGCTATGGATGATGCGGTTCATATTACCGCCGCTATAATTCACAAAACGAAAAATATCACTGAAGTTCTTCGCTTCCTCCAGATCAATTCTTTCGGAAAATTCATACAGCACCCTTTCCAAGCCCTCATTCATCTCCAGCTTTTTTTGCATTCTTTTCAATTCCAAAAGCATCTCTTTCGATACCGACTCATTGTGCCCATACTCTGCTGCTGCATTTTTCCATGCATTTTCCATGGAGTAACCGGCCGATAAAGCACTGCTGATTCCCAGCAAAAGCTCCCGGAATTCTTCCTTTCGCTTCTGTTGCCGCTTTCTATTCCAGTCTTCCTTTTGCTTTCGGTAAAAGACAAGCCCCAGGGGAAGGAGAAAAAGAGCTGCGATAAGAGAGGAAAAAAAGAGTTCTCCCAGAAGAAAGATCAAAAGCAAAGCTTCCAGCAGAAAAAGGGCCTTTTCCTTTTTTTCCGGCTCAGCATTCCTGGATTTTCCGCTTTCTGCTGATTTCTCCCACCTTTTCCCAAATTTCTTCATTTCCCCTCTCTAGTCTCCTGTACCTGTATATCGGATTCAAAAGGAATCGGCCGTCTTCAAAGCCCACCAGCTCTTCCACTGAAAGCAGCTTTCTCCTTCCATCCGCTCTTCTCTGCAGGTGTACCATCAGCTCGATTCCCGCGGCAATCTGTCCTCTAATGGCATCTACCGGCATATCCGCAGCCATAAGGAACATAATCTCCAGCCTTTTCAGCATATCCTCACAGGAATTTGCATGTCCCGTGCTCAAAGATCCGTCATGTCCTGTGTTCATCGCGCTGATCATGTCCACCGCCTCTCCGGATCTAACCTCTCCTACAATAATGCGGTCCGGACGCATTCGAAGTGCTGTTCTGATCAGATCCCGTATGGAAATCTCGTTCTTTCCCTCAATATTCGGCATCCTTGCCTCCAGGCGGACCAGATTCCGAATCTTTTTCAGATTCAGTTCTGCCGAGTCCTCAATCGTAATAATTCTTTCCCCGGCAGGAATAAAATCAGCCAGAACATTTAAAAAGGTAGTTTTTCCGCTGCTGGTTCCTCCACTCACGAAAATATTTTCCCGACAGACAACCATCTTTTCCAAAAAGGCCGCCAGCTCCTCTGACAATGTACCTCTTTCTAACAAATCCTCCATCGTAAAGGGGTGATCCGGAAAACGCCGGATCGTCAGAATGGGGCCATTGATTGCTGCCGGAGGCAGAACCACATTCACGCGTGATCCATTTTCTAGCCGGGTATCCGCAATCGGGATGGATTCATTTACAATACGGTTGCTCCTTGATACAATCTGTTGAATCACATCCAGGAGCTTCTGTCTGTCTCTGAATCTCAGGTCAAGCTCTCTTACCCTTCCATCCTTCTCGATAAAGATATGCTCCGGCCCATTTACCATGATTTCCGAAATGGTGGGATCATCGATCAGATCCTGCAGAATGTCCAGTCGTCTCAGCTCATAAAAGATTTCCTTTCCCAGCCTTTCTTTCTCTTTCAGATCAAGGCCGTATTCTTTTCCGCAGCGAATGACGCTTTCATCGATCTGCTTTCTGACCTCCTCGTCCTCCCGTTCATGAGATAATCCTGCCTCTTCCAGAATCTCCTCCCGAATTTTCTGCTTCAGCTGTGCAAGCTCCATCCTCTGCCACCTCCTTTTCCAAAAGCATTCTGGCAAAATCCTGCATCTCCGGCTGAGTCAGGGAACTATGCTCACGAAGCATTTCTCTTTCTCCGGGAAGCTGCACCCTTCTGACAGATTTGGTAAGCAGGGGATATTTCCACTCTAAAAGACGATCAAACTCTCTTTGCCGGATCCTTGCATATTCAAAGGTCAATACCGGCTCATACAAATAGCTGCTTTTTTGAAGGAATTGCCAGAAGCCGGGAAAGATCACGCCTATATCTGCCACAATAAAGGCAAAGCCGCAGGCGGATCTCAACTCTTCAAAAAATTCCTCCCATTCACTTCCTTCCATCAGAAAGGCATCCGCACTGTTCTGCATGGGCGGCAAATAAGCCAGTCCATCCTCTTCACATACCGTTGCCTTTACCAGCTCTGCAAATTTTTCCTTTCGATGTCGTCTTAGATAGAGCAGATCCGACAGATTCCTTTTGTAGTCTCTTGAAAAAAGCTCTTCAAAGCCGCTGTTTTCCTGTAAATTCAAATAAAGCGTATTTCTCTGATTCAAAGCCTTAGCCAGATTCCAAGCAAAAAGGCTTTGCCTGGGATGCCCCGAGGGAGAATACACGCAATAGATCTCTGCGGCCTTCTCTCTTTTCTCCTTCTCTGCTCTGTCATCCCCGCACAGATAATGCAATTCCCGCAAGAGGTCGTCCGCCGCCTGATACCGGCAGATTCTCGGAGGCTCTGCCTCCTCTGCTTCCTCCCTTTCGCTGAGCAAAATCCGTTTCTCTGACAAAGGTAAGAGTGTCTCTTCCCACAATTCCTCTGCTACCAGCAAAAGCTGAGGCTTTTCCTGTCTGCAGTACTCTAAAAGCTGCTCTTTTTCTGTAAAGGCAGCCGCAAATGACCAACCCTCCTGATAGAGGATGAATTGCACCAGCCTTTGTGCATAGCTTTCATCCTTGTCATATATGACAATTCGCATACGCCTTCCCCTCCCCTCTGCATTTTCACGCCTTTTATAAAGTAAGCATTTGCCGAATCAGCCAAAAAAGATATGCAATCACTATCTCCGCTGCAAATCCTGCCTTTGTAAGCCCCCATTTTTTTCTTTTCAGAATAGATAGCAGACCGGCTGCTGCACCAGCTAAAAAGGCATAGCAGATCACGCAAAAACAAGCCTTTCTTCCGATAAAAATACTGATCATGGAAAATAATTTGAGATCGCCTGCTCCCAGAACACGGAACAGATAAAGAATAAATAAAAGACCAACCGGTAAAAGAAGATCTGCTGTGAGCCTTCCGATTTGCCAAATCCCTTCCATAAAAATACGAAGAGCGGCTCCACAGCCTATGCCTGCAAGAATCAGCCGGTTACTGATTCTCCTGCAGTCCAGATCCTGACGGAGTGCATCCGCCAGAAAGAAAAGTACAATGTAATGATTAATATTCTGCAATTACACGTCTCCTGTTTTTCTTATCCTCAAGCTATCACATTCCCCCTCAAATATCCATTGGCAACATTTACCAAAAATAAAAGCTTCTTTTTCCTGCACACAAAAAAACAGGGCAGCTTTTGCCCTGTTTTTCTGTATTATTTTCGTTCTGCAATTTGACGAAAGAAGTTTTTTAATAATCAAAATCCTTCTCTCTCAGGATGATATTGCCGTCCTCATCCTTCTTCGAGAATAAACGGCCATGCTTCGCATTATCCATGGCATCCTCGACAATCTCCTTCACCTCTTCCAGTGTAGTCGCCTGATTTGCCTTCGCAATCGACGCAATACACTCATACAGAGAAAGAACTGCCATCTCGTCGATCACATATCCATTCTCATAAGCATATAATTTTCCGAATTCTACCAGTTCATCGTTGGTAAAGAGCGGGATGCGAATCTTCTCTGTGAACTTGCCGGCAAGCGCTCCGCTTCGAAGAAGAAGCTCCTTCAACCTTCTGCTGGTATCTTCAATAATAACCAAAAGACCGCCGGTTTCCCTTGTCATTTCTCCTGCCAGCTCATTGGCCTTCTGCTCGGAAAGATCTCCTGCTGACTCAATGATCAGATAGCCTCCGTAAACCTTTTCAATGATCTTTCTGACGGATTTGTGGTTCAGGGATTCTGCTTTGATCCTTCCAACCTGACCGGATTCATGCGGATAATCCTTCTGGATTACTTTCACCAGATCTGCCGCCAGCTGCGTCTTGCCGCAATGCTTCTCTCCGGTAATCATGATATTGCCGCTGTTTGAGGTCAGATCCTTCTTGCGATTTCTTACCCCTTCCAGGATACTGCAGATCTGATTTTCCATTCCGGCAACTGACATAAAGTAAGAGAACTGCTCCTTCTGTTCCTCTGTCAGCCTGGTGACTGCCGTTTCTTCCTCTATATCTTCTGTCAGCTTCACTTCCTTCGGCATCTGAATCTCCGGAAGCGGCTCCTCCTGAGGCTCTTCCTCAGGATATTTCTCTTCTGCCTCAGCTTCCTCTTCTTCAGGATAATCTTCCTCTACATAGTCCTCTTCAGCAACCGGCTGCTCATACAAAGTCTCCAGCTCAGAAAGTTCTTCCGGCTCACCAATCTCTTCGACCTCATCCTCCTCTGCTTCCGGAATGCTTTCCTCTGCAGAAGCTTCTTCTGTCTCCGGCATCTGATCAGCTGCAAGGGCTTCTTTGATCTCCTCTGCAGAAATCCGCTGTGTCACATCCATCGGCTGTTCTTCCTGAACAGCTTCTGCCACCAGATCCGTATCAATGCTCTCACTTGCTACAGCTGCAAGTGCTTCATCGCTCATCTCAGCAGGCATATCCTGCAGCCTCTGGGACAGGTCCTGCAGCTGCTCCATCAGATTTTCCGTCTGCACCAGAGCTCTCTGCCTTGCAGACTCCAATCTTCTGCTTTCTGCCTCATCAAGCGCTTCCTTCGCTGCTGTTTTGGTCTTTTCCCACTCGGCAAGAATCTCTTCTATACTCATCTGGCCCTCGGCCTTCTGCTCCGGCTCTTCTGCCTGTTCGCTTTGCTCCGGTTCCTCTTCCTTCAAAATCTCACGGAAGTTCAGATTTAAAGCATCATCGATTTCCTTCTCCGTTTCAATATCGCGGAAAAGCTCCTCGTCCTTTTCCTCCGTAAGCTCCTCGATCGGAAGCTGGGAATCCTTTACCAGCTTCTGAATGGATCGCATCGTGGACTGAACCGTCTGGGAATCAGGTGCATCCATGATCTGCTGCATGCCCTTAGCAAGCTCAGCCTGCAGATTGATGGTATTGTATTTTGCACTGTTCTCTGCCGAAGCATCCTCTCTCTGGCTGCTTGCCGTACCCGGGATTTCTGCTTCCCGGCCTGCAGCGCCGCCCTTTCTTGCCCGGAATGCCTCCTGCTTTTTCGTCTGTTCTCTTGTCAGAACTGTATGGATCTGCTTTAATTCCAGCGCCTTTTCTACATAGGCTCCATTTCCGAAGTAAAGATCAATATCATCACACATCTGAATGCATTTTTCTTTTTCTCCGGTCTTGTGATAAAGCAGTGCCAGCTCATAAGACCATTCCTCTGAGAATTCCTTGTCATTGAGCTTCTCGAGAATCGGAATCAGCTCCTTGTCCGGACGCTTTCTTGCTTTTGCAATCTTATACTGCAAAAGATATCTTTTGCTGTCCTTCGGCGCAATCTCGGCATATTCCTCATAATATTCCTGCGCTTCCTCAAGATTTCCCTCCTGCAGGGCAACCTCAACCAGCTCATAGACGATGGATCTGCCGACCGTAGCATGATCATAGGCCATCAGGAGAAGATCCTTGCCTTCCTTATAGCGGCCTGCCTTGCTCATAATCATTCCCATATTGCACAGGGTTGAAGCACTTTTTACCTTTTTCCAGTTCACACTGCCTATGATATTTGCAGCCTCACTGTAACGCTCCTGTGTCTCCAGATCTTTGATCTTTCGAATTGTATCTCTGTATTCCGCTCTGTCCACGTGTCACCTCGGTCCTGCTGTTATCCGCGATAGAAATTGATCAGGCATCCCTTCAGAATGATGGTTCTTTCATCATCTGTAAGCGCACCCAGCTTTAATTCAATTTCTTTGATTTCTCCCGCAGAAACAACAAATGCTTTGATTTCTGTAAGTTTATCCTCGATCGCTTTTCTGATATTCGGAACAAAAATGTAATCCTCTTTTGCAAAAGGAAGCTCTCCCTTGTCAATCAGGAAGGGAATCATGCCCCAGTTGATCAGATTGGAACGATATCTCTTTGTTGCATATTCATTGGCAATATTTGCCCAGCCGCCAAGCACCTTCTGGCAGGAAGCCGCCTGTTCTCTGGCTGAACCGTCACCCGGCTTTACCGCAAAAATCGTGCTGCCGATTCCGGTATTCTCTTTTGTAATTTCGAATTCTTTCTGAAGGCTTTCCAGAACCGGTGCGATCTCAGCAAAAGCTGCTGCCGGATCTTCTCCTTCTTCCCTTGCCTTCTCAGCCTTCTGAACTTCTTTCGCCTTGCCCACATAAGCCGGATCCTTACGGGAAAGCGTAAATTCTGCAAGTCCCAGCGGATTGGAACGATAGGATGAAGTCTCTCCGGACGGAATCAGCTCATCCGTTGTCGTAACCGGATCATGAATCTCACTGACAACCTTTAAGAGAAGATTGTCTGTTAAAGCCGGCATGCTGGGCCAATCCTTAATATTCGGTCCGAATTTTACCTCTACGCTGGGATCTGCCACGCCATGGGAATCAAATACACGGTTCTGATAAATATTCTGATCAAAGAAATATTTCGGATTGGAGTACTTCACATCCACTTCTGTAGCCGGTGTCAGTCTGCCCTGGTTTGCAGCTGTTGCCGCAATGGAACGGGCATCCATTAAAGCTACGGATGCAATCTGGCCGCTCTGCAGCTTGGAGCCTTCTCTGTTCGGGAAGTTTCTGGTAGAGTGGCGGATTGAAAATTCGCCGTTTGCCGGTGTATCTCCCGCACCAAAGCAGGGACCACAGAAGGCTGTCTTCAGAACTGCTCCGGTCTCCATGATCTTGGCTGCTGCACCATTCTTGATCAGTTCCATATAAATCGGCATAGATGCCGGATATACGCTCAGGGTAAATTCATTGCTTCCGATGCTCTGTCCTCCCAGAATATCTGCTGCCGCACAAATATTCTCGAAGCCGCCGCCGGCACAGCCTGCGATAATTCCCTGCTCTACGTAAAAGCTTCCGTTTCTAACCTTATCTCTCAGAGAATACTCTACCGCATCACCCAGGCTGACCTTTGCTCTCTTCTCACAGTCATCCAGAATGTCCAGAAGGTTTCGGTTCAGCTCTTCGATCTCATAGGTATTGCTCGGATGGAAGGGCATTGCGATCATGGGACGGATCGTTGAAAGATCTACTTCAACCACGCCATCATAATAGGCAACCTTTCCCGGATTCAGCTCCTTATAATCCTGCTCACGGCCATGGATCTCGTAAAATTCACGGATCTTTTCGTCCGTTCTCCAGATGGAGGAAAGGCAGGTTGTCTCTGTTGTCATTACATCAATGCCGATACGGAAATCTGCACTTAAAGAGGATACGCCCGGTCCGACGAATTCCATTACTTTGTTGTTTACATAACCCTTTTCAAAAACCGCACCGATAATTGCCAGAGCCACATCCTGCGGTCCTACGCCCGGTACCGGCTCTCCGGTCATATAAATACATACCACATCCGGTCTGTTGATATCATAGGTTCTGCTCAGCAGCTGCTTTACCAGCTCGGGACCGCCCTCACCCATTGCCATGGTACCAAGTGCACCATAACGGGTATGGGAATCAGATCCCAGGATCATCTTGCCGCCGCCTGCGAGCATTTCTCTTGCATACTGGTGGATAACGGCCTGATGAGGCGGAACATAAACACCGCCATATCTTTTGGCACTGGTCAGTCCGAATACATGATCATCCTCATTAATGGTTCCGCCTACCGCGCAAAGAGAATTGTGGCAGTTTGTCAGAACATAAGGAATCGGAAACTTCTCCAGTCCTGATGCACGGGCTGTCTGAATGATTCCGACAAAGGTAATATCATGAGAAGTCAGGGTATCAAACTTAATCTGCAGCTTCTCCATATTTTCTGATGTATTGTGCGCTTTCAGAATGGAATAAGCGATCGTATTCCGGGTAGCCTCCTGCTTGGAGATTTCCTCTCCGATAAGGCTCTTTACCTGCTCTGCTGCAGAATCTGTATCTGCAATGAGCTTATTGCCGTTAACAAGATATGCGCCTGAATCGTATAATTTAATCATGTATGTCCTCCTGTGCGCCTAGTACCTGATTTTCTATCTTAATTTAAATAATTATACCCTCTGCCTTATATGAAAACAAGGAAGAATCCTGCTACTTCTCTTCCTTTGCCTCTTCCGTTTCAGCAGACTGTGCTTCTTTTTCTTCTTCCTCTAATTCCTTCTGGACAAAGTAAACCGCATCCCGGTCAATGCTTACCTCCAGCTCCGGGGACTCTTTTTCTTCCTTCGGCGTAATCAAAGCTTCCTCGTCATAACTGGAATTCACATGAACCGAAACAACCGGCTTCGCGCTCTCTCCCGGCTTTTCTCCCCACCTGCGTGGTCTTTTCAGAGGACGGTAAGGTGTCTTTACTTCTTCGACCGGCTCTTCTTCCTCTTCGATATCCAGCTCCTTATGTGCCAGCTCAACTGCCTTCAGATAGGTATCCTCTTCCATAATATCCTTCAGCTGTCTGTGCAGATCCTTATGATTGGCCTCTACTGCATCCAGCCTGCTCTCCATATCCTGGGAAAGGGCAAGATTTGCCTTTTCCATATCCTTCTGAAATCCCTGGATTCTGCGGAAGAGATTCTTCATGGCATCCTCCATATAGATCAGGGATGCCGCATATACATCATCCGCAGCTTTCTGGGAATTTTTCATCATCTGCTCACATTTTTTCTGCGTCCGCTTCACTGCAGTTGCATGCGCCTGCTTGGAAATTTCATAGCTGTCCATCATGGAATACATACAGCGGTTAATTTCCTCGAGCAGTTCAAAGAGTCTTTCCCTGTCAACAATGATATGCCCTTCCATTCCCTTCATCTGCTGGGACTGTGCCAGCAGAAGATGGATCTGTCGCATGGTTTCTTCTACATGTTCCTGTTCTGTCATTTTCTACCTCAACCGGCATTCTCTTTCTTATTCCGAGTGCCCTCTTTTTATAATCTGATCTTAATCTCTCTGTCCGAATGGGTATATTGATAATACCTTACCCCTGCCGCATCCAGCATTCTCCGGGAGGCAATATTCGGTTTGGTATCCCCGTATTTGTCAGAATCATAGATAATGGTCCGGATTCCGGACTGAATGATTGCCTTTGCACATTCATTGCAGGGGAAGAGGGTCACATACATCTTCGCCCCTTCCAGGCTTCCTCCCTTATAATTAAGGATGGCATTTAATTCACTGTGCGTAACGAAAAAATATTTATTCTCCAAGGGGTCTCCCTCTCTCGACCAGGGAAATTCCTCATCACTGCAACCTCTCGGAAAGCCATTGTATCCGATTGACAGGATCTTATTGTCCTCACTGACAATGCAGGCACCCACTTGGGAATTCGGATCCTTTGAACGCATTCCTGCGAGAGATGCCACTCCCATGAAATATTCATCCCATGTAATATAATCCGTCCTCTTACCAGAGTTCATTTTCTACCTCTTTCCAGTCCAGCTCTTCCAGTTTCTCTTCCAATCTGCGTATATAAGCCTGAATGACATCCACGCAGTCGGCATATTCTTTTAGGGATTTGCCGTAAGGATCCGGTACATCTGTCTCCGCCTGAATATAGCTGCTCAGCGAAAAAAGATTCTCCCTGTCTCCGAATTTGTCGACAATTCCCACATACTGCTTCTTTGTCATTGCCAGAATCAGCGCACCCTTTTGGAAATCCTCATCCGACAACTGCTTTGCGCTATGTGTGAATTTGGGAATTCCCTTATTGATCATGATTGCTTCTGCTTTTTCATTGATCGGTTCCGGAAAAAGAGCAACCAATCCTCTGCTCTCAACCTCCATCTCTTCCTTCAGCGGTCCATTATGAAATACCGCTGCAGCGATCGGTGCCAGGCAGGTATCGGTATCGCTGACAAAGATCAGTTTCTGATAAACGATCATATCCTTTCCCCCTCAGCTGCATCAATCACCTGATGTCCTGCTGCCTTCAGCATCCTGTTCATGACGGCAATCCCGATTCCCGGTGCATCAAACCATTCCGAATAGATCACATCTACCTCCATATGATCGAATTCACGCAAAACATCAAATAAATTTTTAGCGATTTCCTCTTCCTTTTCTCTGCTTCCCAGACTCTTGGTTATTCCGTAAGGATAAGACTTTTGGCTTTCCTCCGTGCAAAGAATTCCCACACTTCTTCCTTGCTTTTTTGCTTCCTCCGCAAGAGCCTCAATTTTTTCAATAACCTCTTCTGTTTTGCCCTTTACCAGATACATCTGGGCCTTGGGCGCATAATGCCTGTATTTCATGCCAGGTGCCTTCGGCCTTGTATCCCCTTTTACACGCATCAGGGCCGGATCCATCTTTACCTCGCCGATCACCTCCTCGATCATCTGAGGGGTGATATAGCCCGGTCTTAAGATGGTCGCTGTTTCTTCGGTAAAATCAACGATGGTTGATTCCAGACCGATTCCCACATTTCCTCCGTCCAGGATCATTTCAATCCTGCCGTCAAGGTCCTCTGCCACATGAGAGGCCTTGGTAGGCGAAGGTCTCCCCGAGGTATTGGCAGACGGGGCCGCAATAAAGCCTCCCTCTGCCCGGATCAAAGCCAGGGCCAGGGGATGGTTCGGCATACGAACCGCTACTGTTTCCAGGCCTCCCGTTGTCTCCTTCGGTACCAGTTCCTTTTTATTGAGAATCATGGTTAAGGGGCCGGGCCAATAGGCCTGGGCAAGCCGGTAAGCCTTTTCGCTGATCCCGCAGGCAATTTTTTCCAGATCTTCCATATCACAGATATGCACAATCAAAGGATTGTCAGAGGGTCTTCCCTTTGCTGCATAGATTTTTTCTGATGATTTTGCATTTAAAGCATCGCCGCCCAATCCGTAGACTGTCTCTGTCGGAAAGGCAACCAGCCCTCCCCTTTTCAGGATTTCTCCTGCTTCGCTGACACTTTCCTGAAAATTTGTTTCATTTACTTTGATCATTTTTGTTTGCATAATCATATCTCCGTGCATGGGTTACTGCTCACTCTGTCACAGCAACGTGCATAATCGTTCTTATTATACCACAGAGTTTCCCGGTTGCAATTTCCCAATAATCATATTATAATTTTAAGCTACAAGCGATAAATTCATCTCACAGGAGGAAAGAAGATGACAGCAACAGTTACAAAAGATACACTGATCGGCGAACTTCTGCAGATTGATGCCAATGTAGCTCCGGTTCTCATGGATATCGGAATGCATTGTCTCGGATGCCCGGCATCTCAGATGGAATCCATCGAGCAGGCAGCTATGGTTCACGGAATTGATCCGGTTGCTCTGGTAGACAAGATCAACGAAACTATCGCAGCTGACCTTGCTGAAGCAGACGCAGAATAATCTGCCTTTTCAAAAATAAGACTTAGGGCCGGTACACGACATAAAGACGTGCACCGGCCCTTTTCTTTATTTACTGCAGATACTGCTGGATTACCTGCCAAATATCTTCTGTTTCATAGCCGGCTGCCCAGCTTGCAACGCCTGCCAGGGAATGATTCTGCATAACCTGCATCCTTTCACCTACCGAGCCGGCATCCTCCAGCCATACCTGATAGCTGATTCCGTTTTCTGTATATTCAGCATAGTTCTGTCCTGTGCTTTCATCCGGATTTGCACTGACGCCCTTCGAAGCAAGAAGGGAGCTGATCGCTTCCATTCCGTAGGCCGTACTGCTTACGCTTCCATCTGATCCAACCGCCCACAGTCTGGTATAGAAGGGAATACCGAGAATCAACTTATCCGCACTGACTTCCTTCAGCATATTGGTCACACTTTCCTCTGAATAGGAAATACTGGCAACAGAACCGGCCTCTGATCCGGCATAATGCTCATCATAGGCCATTACGATTACATAATCGGCAACCTCACTCATTTCCGCCCTGTCATAAAACTCTGTCATCGCAAAAAGCGGCGGAACATCTACCGAGAGAACAAGACCATTATTTCTGCAAAGAACGGACATTTCCCTGATGAACTGAATATAGGAATCTCCCACCTCAGAGCTCATTCCTTCCAGGTCAATATTAATGCCGTCCACTCCATTTGCAAGTGCCACGGACAGAATGTTATTCTCTGCCGTCTCCCGGATGGAGGTATGGGTCAAAATCTGCGTAGTATCTATATCTGTCGTCTCCGCATTTACAATATTCGATACCAGCATCCAGACCTCAACCCCCTGCTCATGTGCTGCCTGCACACAGCTGCTGTCTGCAATCGAGCTGACATTTCCCGCATTATCCGACAGGGTTACCCAGGTCGGCGAAATCACATTCACGCCGGATGCAGTGGCCAGAATATCCGTAAATTTGGAGTTCGCATCCTGGACTGAAACATTGAACCAGGTCAGATTGATCTTATGATCTCTCTTCAGGGAGCTGTATTCCGGATAGGAAAATTCCCTGCTTTTTTCCTCTGTATAAACCGTATTCAGAGCCGACTTTTTCACATAACCGATATAGCCGTCCTCTGTTTTTACATGAGACCACTTACCGGCATCATCGATCCAGGTCAGCTTTGTTCCTGCTTCCACTTCCGTCAGAATGGGACTTTTGGGGCCGCCCAAAAGTCGAATTGCCGTCTTTCCCTTTGTATCTGCATAGTTCACTTCACCCCATTCAGAGTTGATCACAAGGCGATTGGGGGTATCATATTCTGTATACTCTATATTAGTAAAGTTCTGCACACAGGCAAGACTGATATAGATCTTGCCATTGATATTTTTGGTATTTGCACCTGAAGTATCCTTCACCGATTCTGTCGGAAGGGTGTAGATCAGAAGCTGCTCATTCTTGTCCCAATAAAAGCGGCTGTTGATCTTATTCTGAACCAGCTCCAGGCTGATATAAATGGTATCGTTTTCTTTGTAGCCATAATAGCCGAGAAGCTCATTGTTCAATACCAGGGCCAGCTTTTCTCCCGGCTGTTCTGCCAGATCTGCCGCATCTGCTGACACGGAGGCTGCAAAATAGGAATCCAGATCCGCCTTTTCTTTGGTCGGGCCATACCTTTGCCAGGCAAATCCACCGATCAGGATCAAAATCACCAGCGGAATCAAAAGGAAAAGCCATCCCCTTAAGCTATGTTTTCTTTTCTTTTCTGTCTGCTCCATTGCTTAACCTCCTCATATGACTCACAGTTTATCATAAAAAGAACCGGTCTGCCATGTATGCATGCAGACCGGCCTTTGATTTATGATTGTAATTCACCGCGGCAGGGCAAATCCCTGCTTTATCTGTTTATAACTTTATCGAATCTTACTTCCAGCAGATCACCTCCGTCATTTTTAATATAATCTCTCATATAGGAGCCGTTCTCACAGCACATACTCGCATCGGCAATCTCTTCCGGTGTACTTTCCTCTCCTGCCAAAAGCAGTCTTATTCCGTCCTTTCTGTAGCCTACAAGCTCCAATATGAGTTCGATCCATTCTTTGTCATTTTTTTCATTTTTCATTTCTTGCTCCCTTCACATCCCCTTGGAGGCCAGATTCGTGATACTGTCATATGAAGAGAACTTTCCGGTGTCACGCTGTTTCCATCTGTTAACAACAGATCTTTATCCTTTTCATCTGGCAGCTGTCTTTTCTTCCGTTTCCATAAAAAACACACAGAGTATGAAACACCGTCTCACCGGCAGGACACACCTCCCTTCCGTTTTTTTCTTTCCCCGTTCACCTTGTTAAATAGCTGGAATCATGTTTGAACTTTTCGATAACGATCTGATCCGATTTCAAGAAAGAATTCTTGTTTTTTATCGTATAGGAACGAAGTTTCCTATACGAGGACAAAAGCATCTGTATGCCTGTATCGAAAAGGTTGTCATTAGAATCATGACAACTCCTATGAATATTGAATGTAAATCATTGATTCGTTTTATTTTCTCAGTTTTGATTTTCTTATGAAATTTCCGAAAAAGGAAAATCTTTCGGTTTCTTATGAATGGCTTTTCCTGCGAACGGGAAAATCACTTTTATTATACCCCATCCTTTTGATTTTGCAATTCTTTTACAAAAAAAAGCGCTTTTTTTATCATTTTTAGTGCAACAAGCACATAAAATGATGCAAAAAGCGCTTTTTATCCACTGGAATAGAATTTTCTTCCTGTATCTGTCCACATGTTTGTGGATTCTTTTCAGGTCTCCTGTGGAAAAGCAGAAATTCTCTATTCTTCCGCTGCAGAAGCCTTCTTCTTCGGCAGTCTGCCATAGGTTCCCGCAAGAATCTTCATATCCCTTGCCAGCTCATCAGACATCTGTCCCTTATTCATTCTCCACTGCCAGTTTCGGTTTCCAAGTGTGGACGGCTGGTTGATCCTTGCATGATTATCCAGATTCAGATAATCCTGAAGAGGAACAATGGCCGTATCCGCCACCGAGCCGAAAATACAGCGGATCATCTGCCAGCAGGCTCCCATTTCATGCCCGATCATGGCATAGCGGTCAACAAATTCTCTCTCATGCCCACTGGTATTCCGATACCAGCCGAATAAAGTCTCATTATCATGGGTTCCGGTGTATACAACACAGTTGCGGGGATACTGGTAAGGCAGATATTCACTGCTTTCCGATTCGTCGAAGGCAAACTGAAGAACCTTCATGCCCGGATAGCCGGTTTTCTTCACCAGTTCATAAACACTGTCTGTCAAAAAGCCCAGATCCTCTGCTATGATTTTCTGTTTCCCCAGTGCCTTCTCTACGCTCTCAAAAAGTGCATAGCCGGGGCCATCCAGCCAAACGCCCTTTTCCGCCGTTTCATTTCCGTAGGGAATGCTGTAATACGCATCAAATCCCCGGAAATGATCGATTCTGACTACATCATAAAGATGAAAAGCATGCGCGATCCGGGCGATCCACCATTGATAACCGGTCTTTTTGTGATACTCCCACTGATAAAGGGGATTGCCCCAAAGCTGTCCGGTCGGAGAAAAACCATCAGGCGGACAGCCCGCTACTGCCGCCGGCTTTCCCTCCGAATCCAGATCAAAGAGCTCCGGATGACTCCAAACATCGGCACTGTCCTCCGCTACATAGATCGGCATATCTCCTATGATCTCAACGCCTTTCTCATTCGCATATTTTTTCAGCCTCATATACTGCTCTTCAAAAAGATACTGGAGAAATTGATAAAAACGCATCTCCTCTGCCAGCTCTTTCCTTGCCTTGCTAAGCGCAGCCGGCTTTCTTATTCTCAGATCTTTTGGCCAGTCATAATAAGCCTTTCTCTGATTTGCTTCCTTCAGGGCACAGTAAAGGGCATAATCATCCAGCCATTCCCTGTTTTTTACAATAAAATCCTCAAAGCCCTGTCTTTCCTTTGCTTCCTCTGCTGCGAAGCGCTTTGTCCCGCTATTGGAATAAGGACTTCTCTCGTAGGCCGTCCGCAGAAGCGCATAGCGATTCAGATACTGCTTTTCATAATCCACATACATGGGATCGCTTCCAAAATCCTTCGTCTCCACCTCTTCCTGCTTCAGATAGCCCTTCTCGATCAGCTGACAGAGGTCGATAAAATAGGGATTGCCTGCAAAGGTTGAAACCGACTGATAGGGAGAATCCCCATATCCGGTCTGTCCCAGCGGCAGGATCTGCCAGTAGGACTGCCCCGCTTTTTCCAAAAAATCAACAAATCGATATGCTTCCTCCGAAAAGCAGCCGATCCCATAGGGTGACGAAAGACTGCTGATCGGCAGCAGTACACCGCATTTTCTTTCCATTTTTATTCCTCCCTAAGCATCATGAATGCTGCCAGATTGCCGCGTTTTCCCTGACTCGCCCGATGGGAAAACAGCTTCTTCGGATTGCAGCAGGTGCAAAGATCCGTAACTGCAATATGCTCCTTTTTTACCCCTGCATGCTCCAGAACAAGGGCATTCGCCCTCCAAAGATCCAGCTGGTAATGTCCGTTTTTCTTGTCAATGAGAATCTCCTCTTCCTCACCGGCAAAAGCTTCCTTAAACTGCTGCGCCACATCCTCACTGATCTCATAGCAATCCTGACAGATGGAAGGACCGATGGCACAGATCAGATCCTCTGCCCTTGTTCCATATTCGCTCTGCATTTTTTCCAAGGTTGCCCTGCCGATTCCCTTTACCGTTCCCTTCCAGCCGGAATGAGCCAGACCGATCGCCTCATGAACCGGATCCACAAAATAAAGAGGCGTACAGTCAGCATGGGAGGTGAAAAGCACCAGCCCCTTTACATTGGTAACAAGGCCGTCCACCCCTTCGTAATCCATTTCCTTGGCCAAGCCCTTTCCGGCATCTGCTTCTGTAATCACTCTTACATGATCGGTATGCTCCTGCCTGGAAAGAACAAAGCGATCCTCTGATGTACCCAGCGCCCGGGCAATCCTATGGTAATTTTCCCGAACCGCTTCAGCCTTATCTCCCCGGTTAAAGCTAAGATTCAGACTGGAGAAATATCCCTCGCTGACACCGCCTTCCCTGGTCGTAAATCCATGCCGGATACAGGATATCCTTTCCAGTTCCGGAAAAAGCAGGATTGGCAGACTGCCCTCCAGCCAGAGTACCTCCTCCATCCTGCTTCCCTTTTCTTTTCTCAGCCACTCCATCTTTTCTTCTCCTATGAAATAAATAAAAAAGCGTTTCGCTCGCGAAACGCTCGCACCGAGCGCGGTCGCTTGCGACATATTTTCTTTTCGCGCGAGTGCGCATCCTTATGTTTTTTTTATTTCATAGGAACGAAGTTCCCCATGAAATAAAAAAAGCTGCTACATCATGTAGCAGCTTTGACTTCTCTTTTTCCGTGCATCCCGCTTTGAATCCCGCCCATAAACGTTACTTCGACAGTTAACTCAGCCCAGGCACCCTCACGGCACCCGAGAGCTTCCGCTTAGTGCTGCTTCGTTCCCGACCTGACACGGTTCGCGGATTCCCGCTGCGCGAGACCCAAACCTCAACGCCACTTATCGAAGGCAGCTTTACAGACTGCAGACCCGAGGCGGGATATCACCCCATCTGTAGCGGATTGATGGTATAGGACACCGCTAGAGCCCCGGCTGCACGGTAGCTAAAAGTATAGCATTTCCCTTAATATCCGTCAAGATTTCTCTTCTGCTTCCATACTACTATCAGATTCGCTGCTGTTCACTCCGTTCTCAGCTGCTGCTCTTGCCAATTCTTTTTCTCTCTTTTTCTTTTCTCTCAGTTCTCTGAAAAAGCCGGAAATCAGACTGCTGCTTTCTTCTTCCAGAACTCCTTTGGTGATCTCAACCTGATGATTAAAGGCCTGCATCTGAAGAAGATTGATCACTGAACCGCAGCATCCAGCCTTAGCATTCATGCAGCCGATGACCACCCGATCCAGACGAGCCTGTACAATGGCACCTGCGCACATCTGACAGGGCTCCAGGGTTACGTAGATCGTGCACCCCTCCAACCTCCAGTCTCCCAGCTTTTTGCTGGCCTTCCGGATCGCTGTCATTTCTGCATGTGCCAGAGTGCTGCAGTCCTTATTTCTGCGATTATAACCTCTTGCAATAATCTGCCCATCATAGACAATAACGCAGCCAATCGGTACTTCCTCCAGCTTCTGCGCCTTTTTTGCCTCTCTTAAGGCTGCCCGCATAAATTTTTCGTCCTCACTGAGCCCTATTCCAAACATTTTTCTTTCTTACTGCCTTTTCTTCGCACTAACTGCATTGGCAAGCTCTGCAAATTTTGCAAGGCTGAGTGCCTCTCCGCGAACGGTTTCCTTCTCGCCGATTTCCAGGATACACTCTCTTATGACATCCTTTGAAACACCTGCTCCTCCGCCATTGCTGAGGGCATTGACCAGCGTTTTTCTTCTCTGATTAAAGGAATCCCGGATCAGACGGAACATGAGCTTCTCATCCTCCACCTCAACCGGCGGCTTCTCATAACGGGTCAGCTTAATTACGGTAGAAGAAACCTGAGGAGGCGGCAAAAAGCTAGATGGGGAAACCTCCATCTCAATCTCCGCATCTGCATAATACTGCACCGCAAGAGACAGGGCACCATAAACCTTTGTTCCCGGGCAGGCCTGCATTCTCTCGGCAACTTCCTTCTGCACCATGATCGTAATGCTCTCGATCGGCAGCTTCTTTTCCAAAAGCTCCATCACGATCGGTGTCGTAATATAGTAAGGCAGATTGGCAACAACCTTAAAAGGTCTTCCTCCCGCCTCTTTGGCCAGCGCGTCCAGATCTACCTTGAGAATATCATCATGAATCAGGGTGAAATTATCATAGCCCTGCATCATATCCGTCAGGATCGGTATCAGCTTATCGTCGATTTCAACTGCCGTTACATGACCTGCCTCCTCGCATAGATAATGCGTCATCGATCCGATGCCGGGTCCGATTTCCAAAACATGGTCTTCCTTTGTCACGCCTGCCGTCTCTACGATCCCGCTCAGGACACCCTCATCGATCAAAAAGTTCTGTCCGAATTTCTTTTTTGTAGAAAATTCATATTGTTTCAGTATATATAAGGTTCTCTGAAGCTGGTCAGACATGCTCCCTCCTCTGTTTAAATCCCATAAAATTGCTCTGCATTTTTCTCTGTGATCCGGATAACTTCTTCTGCACTGATTCCCCGCAGCTGAGCGATTTTCTCAGCTACATAAGAAAGGTTGAAAGAGGAATTCCGCTTTCCTCTGTTCGGTTCCGGGGACAGATAAGGACAATCTGTCTCCAGCAAAAGCTTATCCTCCGGCAGCATCTTCACCGTTTCCTGCAGCTTCTTTGCATTCTTAAAGGTTACGACACCGCCAATTCCAAACCAGCAGTTCATTTTCAGAAAACGCTCTGCCATTTCCGGTGTATAAGAATAGCAATGGATCACGACCGGAATCTCCTCTGCATGCATGTCTTCCAAAAGCTCCACCGTATCCTGCGCCGCTTCTCTGGAATGAATGATGACCGGCAGCTTTTTTTCCTTCGCCAGCTCAAACTGCCTGCGGAACCAGTATTTCTGTCTTTCCCTAACCTCCGGGTCCTTCTCCCAGTAATAATCAAGTCCGATCTCACCGACGGCCAGGATCTTATCCAAAGCCAGCTGCTCCGTCATCCAGGCAAAGCGATCTTCATTTAATCCATCAATATCACTCGGATGAATCCCAAGTGCACCATAGATAAATTCGTATTCCTCCGTCAGGGCAATGGTCCTTGCCCAGGATGGAAAATCCGAACTGACATTCACAATTCGGCCGATGCCATGCTCTCGCATGGCACCGAGAATTTCCTGTCGGTCCGGATTAAATTTTGCATCATCATAATGTGCATGTGTATCAAAAATCATAAGTTTTTCCACAATTTCTTAGCAGATCTCTGCTCCGCTTGGCATCTCCTTCTCCGGTGTCATCAATGCCAGATTGCCTTCTGCATCCTCTGCACAAAGCAGCATACCCTCTGAAAGAACACCTGCAAGTTTGGCCGGCTTCAGGTTCACCAAAACCATAACCTTCTTGCCCACCATCTCTTCCGGTGTATAGAACTTACGAATACCGGATACGATCTGCTTGGTCTGGGATCCGATCTTTACCTGAGAACAAAGCAGCTTCTTGGACTTTGGAACCGCCTCACAGGAAACGATCTGTCCAACCTGGAACTGCATTTTCATGAAATCATCAAAAGTGATTTCTGCCTTTGCTTCAATGTCAATTCCTTCTTCAACTTCTTCCGCTTCCTCAGCCTCTTCTGTCTGGGGGTGCAGCTCAGCCACCTTAGCCAGAACCTCATTCACGTCCTGTCTTGCGAAAAGAATCTCCGGCTTGTCTGTTACATGACTGCCGCTCTCATAGAGTCCGAACTCAGATAATTCTTCAAAGCTTCTTCTCTTGCCATTGATCTGAGTGAGGATCTTTTCTGCCGTATCCGGCATTGCACTCTCGATCAGAACCGCACCGATATTGATACTTTCTACCAGGTTATAAAGGACAGTAGCCAGTCTGTCCTGCTTCGCCTCGTCCTTGGCAAGGGCCCAGGGCATGGTCTCATCGATATATTTATTGCAGCGCTTGAAGAGATTCATGATCTCTGTAATGCCATCTGCCACATGATAATCATCCATCTTGGCCGCAGCTCTTGCAGCTGTTTCCGTAACAACCTTCTTCAGATCCTCGTCAACTTCTTCTGTCACGCCCGCATTTCTAACCAAACCGCCAAAATACTTATTGCTCATGGAGATGGTTCTGTTTACCAGATTGCCAAGGGTATTGGCAAGATCGGAATTCAGTCTCTCTACCATCAGCTCCCAGGAAATAACACCGTCATTTTCATAAGGCATCTCATGAAGAACGAAGTAACGCACCGCATCGATACCAAAGAAATCTGCCAGCTCGTCAGCATAGAGCACATTGCCCTTAGACTTGGACATCTTGCCGCCTGCCTGCAGGAGCCAAGGATGACCAAATACCTTCTTGGGCAGAGGCAGATCCAGTGCCATCAGGAAGATCG
Source organism: Oscillospiraceae bacterium (assembly GCA_963617415.1). Taxonomy (GTDB): domain Bacteria; phylum Bacillota; class Clostridia; order Lachnospirales; family Lachnospiraceae; genus RUG14243. Next base: position 42,136 of record CAVEOK010000005.1, on the reverse strand, counting down.
GCCAGTAAATGGTATGGAAACGGACAATGTCCTTGCCGATCAGATGAAGATCTGCCGGCCAAAGCTTCTCAAACTGCTCACTTGAGCCGTCCGGATCATAGCCAATCTTTGTAATATAGTTTGTCAGGGCATCCAGCCAGACATAAACCACATGCTTGGGATCAAAATCTACCGGAATTCCCCAGCTGAAACTGGTTCTGGAAACGCAAAGATCCTGCAGTCCCGGCTTCAGGAAATTGTTCACCATTTCATTTTTTCTGGAAACCGGCTGAATAAATTCCGGATGCTCATCATAATACTGCATCAAACGATCTGCGTATTTGCTCATCTTGAAGAAGTAAGCTTCTTCCTTTGCCGGCTTTACTTCTCTTCCGCAGTCCGGGCATTTGCCGTCTACCAGCTGTGATTCTGTCCAGAAGGACTCACAGGGAGTACAATAGAGACCCTCATAGGCACCTTTATAAATATCGCCCTTGTCATAAAGCTTTTTGAAAATCTTCTTTACACATTTCTCATGATCCTCATCCGTCGTACGGACAAAATTATCATAGGAGGTATTCATCAGATCCCAAATCCGCTTTACCTCTGCCGCAACATCATCCACGAATTCCTTCGGTGTGATGCCTGCCGCATCTGCCTTTTCCTCGATCTTCTGGCCATGCTCATCCGTACCTGTCTGGAAATAAACGTCATAGCCTTCCAGTCTCTTAAATCTAGCGATACAGTCTGCCAGAATGATCTCGTAGGTATTACCGATATGCGGCTTTCCGCTTGTATAAGCGATCGCCGTTGTCATATAAAACTTGCCTTTGTTTCCCATTGTTTCAGATTACTCCTCTTCTTCGGCCTTTGCTTCTTCTCCTGCGGCCTCTTCTTTTTCTTCTTCTTCAAACTCAAAATCCTGAGCCGGCTCAGCTGCAGCTGTATCTGTTTCAGCTTCTGCCTCCGCATCAACCTCATCCTCTTCATCGACAGATCTGCCGCAATTCGGACAATAGCGAACCGCCTTTTCAATCTCCATACCGCAATGCGGGCATTTCTGAAGTCCCTTGATCTCAAGAATCTCGTGACGGATATCTTTTATTTCTTCCAGTGTCTGGCGAATCAGAAAGACCTCTTCTAATGCAGTCTCGTCCTTCTTGCTTTCTATCTCATATACCTTTTTACCGATAGAAATGTACTGCTTCTCCACAAAGGTCTGCTTTGACTTCAGCTCGATATTCAGCTTTGCAAGGTTTGATGTATCGTTAAATTTGTCGGAAAGTACTTTTCCCGCACTGCCAAGTGTTCCAGTCAGTTTGTCCATAAAATCAGCCATAGTAATTCCTCCAATCCATTAAAATAGTCTTTTTTCATGCAGCCGCCTTCGCTGTTTTTTTCTTCTTAGGCCATCCGGCTGCAAAATCGTCTTTTTCGACGAAATAGCATAGTTCATTATATAACGCGATCCCGTATCCCGCAAGCGAGCAGACAGCTGAAGATACCGATATTTATTGCTGATATTTTTTTCTTTCGGGGGGAATATTTTTTGACATCGCTGTTACGCTTTGCTAAACTTATGTAGTTAATAGAAAATCCACATTTTAGGCTGTAAAACAAGCATTAATAAAGGAGCAAACATGCCAAAGCTTAACGAAAATTATCTGAACATCAAAGAAAGCTATCTCTTTGCTGAGATCGCAAACAGAGTCAACGCATATCAGGCTGCTCATCCGGAGGAAAAGGTGATCCGCCTCGGTATCGGCGATGTTACAAAGCCACTTCCGAAAACAGTAATCAAGGCTCTTCATGATGCCGTTGATGATCAGGCTGCTTCCGAAACCTTCAAGGGCTACGGTCCGGAGCAGGGCTACGATTTCCTGCGCAACGCCGTTGCCGATTATTATAAATCCTTCGGTGCTGATCTTGATCCGTCCGAAATCTTCATTTCCGACGGTGCAAAGAGTGATACCGGAAATATCACAGAAATGTTCGGTATCGACAATGTGATCCTTGTTCCGGATCCCGTATATCCGGTTTATGTTGATACCAATATTATGGGCGGCAAGACTCTTTCCTATATGTATGGAAACGCAGACAACGGCTTCCTTCCGATGCCGAATCCGGATGAGCACGCAGATGTGATCTACCTTTGCTCTCCGAACAACCCTACCGGTGCTGTCTACAACAAGGAGCAGCTTCAGATCTGGGTTGATTATGCACTGAAAAATGATGCTGTTATCCTTTTCGATGCCGCTTACGAAGCTTTTGTTTCTGATCCTGAGCTTCCAAGAAGTATCTTCGAGATTGAGGGTGCAAAGAAATGCGCGATTGAGTTCTGCTCCTTCTCCAAGACAGCAGGCTTTACCGGAACAAGATGCGGTTACACCGTTGTTCCGAAGGATTTGGTATTCAAGTCTTCTGACGGAAGAGATATGTCTCTTAATGCTATGTGGCTTCGCAGACAGTCTACAAAGTTCAACGGAACTTCCTACATCATCCAGAAGGGTGCTGCTGCGGTATTTACAGAAGAGGGTATGGCTGAGTGCCGTGAAAACATCGAATTCTATCAGGGCAATGCGAAGATCATCGCTTCTACCATGGACAAATTCGGCATTCGCTACTATGGTGGCCAGCATTCTCCTTATATCTGGTTTGAGTGCCCGGACAACATGAATTCCTGGGATTTCTTCGATGTGCTTCTGAATGAGGTACAGATTGTCGGCACACCTGGTGCAGGCTTCGGTGAAGGCGGTGCGAACTTCTTCCGTCTGACTTCCTTTGGTGACAGGGATAATACGATTGAAGCAATGCAGCGTTTCGAGAAGCTGATGACCAGCAAGTTCGGGAAGTAATTCCGAATGGTAAATGCGGCAATGTTTGAGTAATCTGTGCTACAATAAATTTATATTTTTGAACTTTAAAAGAAGCTATTATACCGATAATTGGTGTAATAGCTTCTTTTTTGTGCACCTGATACTGATAGTAAGCAGAGTTAGACTTTCACTTTTAATTTTCTGTATTTCAGAGCCTCGGCATAAAGTCAAAAAATCCCTTTCTGTGACACACTGCGTTCTCTGTTCCTTGCGGCGCTTATCCGCTCGGGCTCCCGGCATAAACTCGCTTCGTATTTCTTGAAGGCACTTCCTGCATTCCTTCATATCCCTGCCGCTTACTTTTCTGAGCTCAGACAATGCCCCGCCCTCGCTGCTAGCCGCTGCGTCACGACGAGAGCCTTGTGAATCGTCACAGAAAGGCGATTCTTTGATTTATGCCAGTTTGTGAAGCGGCCTCAAAGGCCATGCTGTGCAAAAACACAGGATGATTCGCAAGCCGGATGCTGTGACGAAGCGGCTGGCACGAGGGCGAGGCAACTGTTTGAGCCTCAGAACAGAAAGGAATGCTATTACTTATGCCGCTCATCAAATGCAGCACTGGCTTTGGCTATTGCGGCGAGTTAGCCAATAGCCCGAGTGAATAAGCCGCCGCGAGGAACAGGAAAACAATTATTTTGCCTTCATACTCATGCGAAGCATGACACAGATTCCTGTGGCATAAGACCTTAGGCGCGGCGTGTCCTGTGTTTTTTGCACAGCATGGCTTTGAGGCGTCACATGCCTCTCCCAGCTTATCCTTTCATATTTCTACATTACCTTCAGTTCAGCACATGCAAAACAAGGCATTTCTTACTCGCATTCCCAGGAGAATCCGCTGTGAAACTGCTGCATCACTCCCGGCAGTCTTTCCTGCAAAAGCTCAAATGCATGGTCTCCCGTGCAATGTCCGGTCATTACCTTCTCTATTCCAAGTGTGCCGATCAAGTCTGCCACCTGCATAATCTCATCATCATTCAAAAGGAAAAGATGCAGACCTCCGAAATAAGCCAGAATTTTCTTTCCCGGAAGCTGCTCTCTAACCTCCTCTACGATATTCTCCATACCGGTATGGGAACAGCTGTTAAAAATCACCAAGCCTTCTTTCGTTTCCAGAACAAGACTCTGCTCATGATTGAAATTCTCCGGAGAAGCTTCCTTTTCTCCCTCCTCCATGCGATAGAGCCTGCCCCGCAATGCGGTCTTGCTATAATCCTTTCTGCTGTGGGGGATCAGCCAGACACCATCTGCTATCTCCACTGTCCCCTTCACAAAGCGGATTCTGTCATCATACTGCTTTAGAAGTCCTCTTTTTATTCCGATGTATTTCAAAGGTTCATCTTCCTTTATGCCATAAGCATTTTCCCGACAGTTCTCACTCAAATAAAAAGGAATATCCGGACAAGTATCAAAAAATGCATCCAGTCCGTCCGCATGATCATAATGGGCATGAGACAAAACACCGAAATCTACCTTTTTCAGATCGATTCCCATTGTTTCGGCATTTTTTAGAAAGGCATCACTTGCCCCAGTATCCAAGAGGATTTTCTTGTCCTTATACTCGATATAAACGGAAAGTCCCCATTCGCCTAGCAGCCCTTCATCCTTTGTAATATTATCGATCAATACGCTTAATTTCATTTTTCTGCCTGCCTTAAAGCCTGATCCAGATCCGCAATAATGTCATCCACATTTTCGATACCGACCGAAAGACGTACCATATCCGGCTTTACACCGCCTGCGATCAACTCCTCGTCTGTCATCTGACGATGGGTGGAAGATGCCGGATGCAGTACACAGGTGTGGGCATCTGCTACATGGGTTGCGATAATGGCAAGCTCCAGATGTTTCATAAATTCTTCCGCTGCAGCTCTGCCGCCCTTTACGCCAAAGGAGATCACACCGCAGCTTCCATTTGGAAGATATTTCTGTGCGCGCTCATAATATTTGTCTCCCTTCAGACCCGGATAGGTCACATAGGAAACTGCCGGATGCGCCTGCAGATACTCTGCTACCTTCTGGGCATTTTCACAATGTCTCTGCACACGAACTGCCAGAGATTCCAGTCCCAGATTCAGCATATAGCTGTTCATCGGAGAGGGAATAGAGCCAAGATCACGCATGAGCTGGGCAGTTGCTTTCGTAATATAGGCCTTTTCCTGGCCAAACTTCTCTGCATAGGTAATGCCGTGATAAGACTCATCCGGTGTGCAAAGTCCCGGGAATTTATCTGCATGTGCCATCCAATCAAACTTGCCGGAATCTACGATCGCACCTCCAACGGTTGCATCATGGCCATCCATATATTTGGTTGTGGAATGGGTTACAATATCTGCGCCCCACTCAAAGGGTCTGCAATTGATCGGGGTTGCAAAGGTATTGTCCACGATCAGCGGTACGCCATGTGCGTGTGCAGCCTTAGCAAAGCGTTCGATATCAAAAACGATCAAAGCCGGATTGGCAATGGTCTCTCCGAAAACAGCTTTGGTATTGGGCTTAAAAGCAGCCTCAAGCTCCTCATCACTGCAGTCCGGATCCACAAAGGTAAAATCAATGCCCATTTTCCGCATGGTTACATTGAAAAGATTAAAGCTTCCACCGTAAATCGTGGAGGAAGCGATCACGTGATCCCCTGCTCCTGCAATATTAAACACAGAGAAAAAGGTTGCCGCCTGGCCGGATGAAGTCAGCATTGCTGCGCTTCCTCCTTCCAGAGCCGCAATTTTAGCTGCTACCATGTCATTCGTCGGATTCTGCAGCCTTGTATAAAAATATCCTTCTGCCTCCAGATCAAAGAGTCTTCCCATATCCGCGCTGGTGTCGTACTTAAAGGTTGTACTCTGAATGATCGGGATCATTCTGGATTCTCCGTTTTTCGGCGTATAGCCTGCTTCAATACATTTTGTTTCCTGTCTCATTATCCTTATACCTCCTGAATGAAGCCTTACTACTTAACTATCCTTTATCATAGCATAGATTTCTCCTGCTCACGGAGAATTTCCTGAATCTCCTCCAGTTCCCGAACAAAATGCACCCTTTCCAGATTTTCCTTCAGCAAAAAGCCTTCCTCCACCATATAGTCCAGCTCCTCCTTCAGCTTGTCATAAAAGCCATCTACATTATAGAGGATGATCGGACCATCAAGCTTTCCGAGAAAGTTCAGGGTCATCACCTCCGAAATTTCCTCCAGTGTTCCGATTCCTCCCGGAAAGGCCAGAAAGGCATCTCCCAGTTCGATCATTTTCTGCTTGCGCTCTGCCATTGTCTCCGTCACGATCAACTCGCTTAAATCCAGCTGAACGACACCCTGGCGGATAAAAAACTCCGGCTCCACACCAATGACTTTTCCTTTTTCCGCCTGGGCGGCCTGAGCCAGCTGTCCCATAAGACCTGACCTGCTGCCTCCGTAAACCAAGGTATGTCCTTCTCTTGCGATCCAGCTGCCGAGCTCCCTGACCTTTTCCTTATAAAGTGGTTTTTTCCCTTCATTCGATCCCAGATATACTACAATGTTCATTCTTTTTTTCCTCACTTTGATTTGCTATTTTTCCTGCTGCCTTTCCCTGTCATCTATATCCAGCCTCCCATCTGGTCTTAAAATTTATTTTTAATTTGATGCTATGATTATATCCAGTTTTCTTTTATTATAATCCCAGACAAAACAAAACCTAATACGAAGCAAGAGGTTACTGTAAATGGAATGAACAGCAGCCTCGAGAGCACAAGTAAGCGCCGGTTTCCGGCAGAAAAGTTCGTCCTTTCCTCTTACCTGTGCTTCTTCAGGGCCGGGTGTAAAAAGCACCCGCCGCATTCCTACTGTTGACAGAAGGATATTCCTTGTGTATAGCCTTTTGATCATAACACAATTATTCAACGAAAAAAAACGCCAGCAGAATTGAGACTAACCCCCTCCCACTTCTTAAGGGCGTTTTTTTCTTGCTCTTTTTTATGTCAACAGGCCTTCCCCTATTTTAATTATTAAATAGCAAAAGCCTGTTGGAAACTCCAAACCGATGGCATATAATAGGGGCGTATATTTTTCAGCAGATCATCGGGGAATTTGGAGCTGCTTTATCTGCAAAAGCTCCGCCCCGCTAAGTAATTCTAACAGATAGGATGTGATTTTTTGAAGAGAATTGGTCTTTTAACCAGCGGAGGAGACTGTCAGGCATTAAATGCCACCATGAGAGGTGTTGTCAAGGGTCTGACACACAATCTTGACGATCTTGAGGTCTATGGCTTTATTGACGGCTACAAGGGTCTGATCTACGGAAATTACCGTCTCATGAGTGCGAGCGATTTTTCCGGAATCCTGACAAAGGGCGGCACCATCATCGGCAGCTCCCGCCAGCCCTTCAAGCTGATGCGGACACCGGATGAAAACGGTCTGGATAAGGTCGAAGCCATGAAACAGAATTATTATAAGCTTCGTCTGGACTGCCTGGTCATTCTCGGCGGAAACGGTACTCAGAAGACCGCAAATCTTCTTCGCGAGGAGGGTCTGAATGTCATTCATCTTCCCAAGACGATCGACAATGATATCTGGGGAACCGACATGACCTTTGGCTTCTACAGTGCAGTTAATATTGCAACAGATGCCATCGACTGCATTCATACCACGGCCGCTTCTCATAACCGTATTTTTATCGTTGAAATTATGGGACATAAGGTTGGCTGGCTTCCCCTCTATGCCGGTATTGCCGGCGGAGCGGACATTATCCTGCTGCCTGAGATTCCTTATGATATCGACAAGGTCATTGAAGCCATCGACAAGCGTTCCCAGGCCGGAAAGGGCTTTACCATCATCGCTGTCGCAGAAGGCGCCATCTCCAAAGAGGACGCCGCCCTGTCCAAGAAGGACTACAAGAAAAAGAGAGAAAAGAAGGAATGGCCCTCCGTCTCTTACAAAATTGCAGATGAGATTGAAGAAAGAACCGGGCTTGAGGTTCGTATTACCGTTCCCGGTCATACCCAGAGAGGCGGCAGCCCCTGCCCCTATGACCGCATCCTTTCCACCAGGATCGGTTCTGCCTGTGCGGATTTGATCTTAAAGGAAGAATACGGCTATATGGTCGGCATTAAAAACGGAAACTGCGTCAAGGTACCCCTTGAGGAAGCCGCCGGAAAGCTCAAAACCGTTGATCCGGATGGAGAGGAAATCCGGGAAGCAAAGCGGATCGGCATCAGCTTCGGAGATTAATACAAAGCGTTTCGCTCGCGAAACGCTCGCGCCGAGCGCGGTCGCTTTGCGATATACTTCCTTTTCGCGCGAGTGCGCATCCTTGCGGAGCTTTTTATGTAATAGGAAATTCTGATGGAATTTCCTATTACATAAAAAAGGAAGCAGCTCCCGGATTGGACTGCTTCCTTTTCTATATGGCTTTCTTCTTATATAACTTAATTCTTATTTTCTTACATTTTTCCGTTCATGGAAAGGGCAATTCTTCCCTTCTTTTTATCCACCGAAACAACCATAACATCAACAATGTCTCCGACCTTTACCACATCCATAGGATTTTTCACATAGCGATCGGACAGGCGGCTGATATGAACCAGACCATCCTGATGAACACCGATATCCACAAAGGCACCGAAATCAACGATATTGCGGACCGTTCCCTTCAGCTCCAGTCCCGGCGTCAGATCATCCAAGGTCATCACATCCGACTTCAGAATCGGCTTGGGCATATCCTCTCTGGGATCCCTAGCCGGCTTTTCCAATTCCTCCAAAATGTCATTTAAGGTAATCTCACCGATCTCCAGTCTCTTGGCCATCTGCTTCTTATCCTTTACCAGAAGCCTTGCCATACGGAAGGAAGATGCTTCGTCAGCAAGCTTCAGTTCCTTCAGCATCTGCTTGACGGCTGCATAATTTTCCGGATGCACTCCTGTCGCATCAAGAGGCTCCTTTCCGCCGTTGATCCGCAAAAAGCCGGCACACTGCTCATAGGCCTTCGGTCCCAGCTTCGCTACCTTCAAAAGCTCTCTTCTGCTGCTAAAGCTTCCATTCTCCTCTCTGTAGGCAACAATATTCTTTGCCAGAGTCTGGGAAATACCGGAAATATAGGACAAAAGGGAGAAGGAAGCCGTATTCAGATCAACGCCTACCTTATTTACGCAGTCCTCTACCACGCCCTGCAGGGCTTCATCCAGCTTTTTCTGGTTCATATCATGCTGATACTGGCCAACACCCACTGCCTTCGGATCGATCTTAACCAATTCTGCCAAGGGATCCTGCAAACGTCTCGCCATGGAGGTTGCACTTCTCTGTCCGACATCCAGATTCGGAAATTCTTCGGTTGCCAGCTTGCTTGCACTGTAAACAGAAGCACCTGCTTCATTTACAATGATATACTGCAGAGGCTTCTCCTTCGGATTTTCCTTTGCATATTCCCTGATGATCTCCACGATAACCTGCTCGGATTCCCGGGAAGCCGTTCCGTTTCCAAGAGAAATCAGATTGACCCCGTGCCTTTTGATCATGCTCTTAATCTTCTTCTTTGTCTCCTCGGTCTTGAACTGAGGTGCCGTCGGATAAACAACGGTTGTATCCAATACCTTGCCTGTCGGATCCACTACGGAGATCTTGCAGCCCGTACGGAAGGCCGGATCCCAGCCCATCACAACCTTTCCTGCGATTGGCGGCTGCATCAGAAGCTGGGCCAGATTGGAACGGAAGACGGTAATCGCGCCATCCTCTGCTGCCTCGGTAAGCTGGGTACGAAGCTCCCTTTCGATTGCCGGTGCGATCAGACGATGATAAGCATCCTTTGCCACTTCTGCAAAGAGAGCCCTGCTCTCCGGATTATTGTTGCTCTTGCGAATGAGCTTTCTTTCCAGATAGGCCTGGATCTTCTCTTCCGGTGCTTCAATCTTTACCGTCAGAAATCCTTCCTTCTCTCCTCTGTTGATGGCCAGAATCCGGTAACCTTTTATCTGGCTGACAGGCTCGGAAAAGTCAAAATACATCTCATAGACATCCCTGCGGTCTGCCTGTTTCTTCTTATCCTTCTCTTCTTTTTCCTCTTCCTTCTTTTTCTTCTGGGGCTTCTCCGTTACAAGGATCAGACCCTTACTCTGGCTGATACTGCGGATCCATTCACGGTAGGCTGCATTATCACTGATCTGCTCCGCCAGAATATCCTTTGCTCCCGCAAGGGCATCTTCCGCATTCTGAACCCGAAGCTCTTCTTCAAGCTCCGCGTGATCTGCCGTTACATAGGCTTTTGCAAGCTCCAAAAGGCTGCCCTGCTCCTTCTGTGCCAGGATTTGCTCTGCTAAAGGCTCCAGTCCCTTTTCCTTAGCCACAGAGGCTCTTGTTTTTCTCTTGGGACGGAAGGGACGATATAAATCCTCCACTGCGACCTGGGTCTCGGCTTCTTCGATCTGTTTCTTCAGCTCCTCTGTCAGCTTTCCCTGTCCTTCGATTGTCTTTAAAACGCTCTCCTTCTTCTCCTCTAAGGCACGAAGATAGGTCAGCGTCTCATTCAGCTCTCGAAGCTGCTCATCATTCAGGGAGCCTGTCGCTTCCTTTCGATATCTTGCAATAAAGGGAATGGTATTCCCCTCATCGATCAGCTTTACTGCCGCTTCTACCTGTCCGTTTCTGACTGTCAGCTTTTCCGCGATACTTTTTATGATATCCATTCTGCTTTTCTCTTCCTTTTATTTTTTATTTTCTGTTCCGCCGCAGTGCGATCCCTGCGGACTCACGCCGCATGATACTAAGCGTTCTTTGAACGCTTAGAGGCTTTATTTCGTCGTATCGCTTTGCGATGCGATGAAAAGCTCCTTCCTGGCATTCTTCAGCGAAGGCATTTTTCTTCGGGTCTCCTTTATTTTCTCCGAATCAAAGTCGGCAAAGATCAGGCCTTCTTCCTCTCCCGCTTCCGCCAGGATCTCTCCCCAGGGATCGATGATCATGGAATGACCGTAGGCATGAAATTCCGGCTTTTGTCCGATCTGACCGGCTGCCATTACATAGCAGGTGTTCTCAATCGCCCTCGCCCGAAGCAGGCATTCCCAATGTGCCGCTCCCGTCTCTGCCGTAAAATTCGCCGGAAGAAAGAGCAGCTTTGCCCCTTCTTCTGCCATATAGTGAAAAAGCTCCGGAAAACGAAGATCATAACAAATGGCAAAACCGACTTTTGCAAAATCCGTATCTGCAAGAACCGGTCTCTCTCCCGCGCTCACTCCATTCGCCTCTTTCACACTGGCTCCGCCAGGAATATCCGCCTCGAAGAGATGAAGCTTGCGATAAGATGCCGTCAATTTTCCCTCCTTATCAAAAAAGAAGCTGGTATTGTAGGGCTTTTCGTCCACAGATTTCTCGGAAAAGCTGCCGCAATGCAGGTAAATATGATTCTCCGCTGCGATTGCTGCCAGCTCTCTGACATAAGCTCCTTCTGCGGTCTGTGCATGCCCTGCCATATCTTCTCCCAGATAGACTGCATGCTCCGGAAAAAGGATCAGATCTGCACCTGCCTCTGCTGCCTCTTTTGTCATGCTTCGCATCCTAGCCAGATTCTTTTCCTCTGAAGCTCCGGAATCCATCTGTGCAACTGCCAGTCTTCTTTTCATTCTGTCACTCCTCTTCACGATTTCTTTACCACACCTTTTTATGGCATTTCTTTTTTATTTAAAAGCAATTTCAGGTTAATGTCAAAGGAAAAAGCCTGTGAGTCGCTTTCCCGACTCACAGGCTCTCTCATAGGGGTCTTAATTCTTAATGCATGTTCTGCTTACTTCTTAACAATATGAAGCACGCCATAGCTGTCGTCTAATACCACATTGATATTGGAATCATCCAGCTCTCCGTCAATCTCGCTTGCATAAAGAGTGATCTGCTCATCTCCGTCTGCGCTTGTTACTTCGAAGCCTGCCTTCTCCGGAACATTGATCGTTACATCGCCGTAGATCTCAATGGCTGCCTCTGCCGCAAACATCTCATGGAAGTCAGCATCGTCCATGGAAATCGGTGCACCCAGATTATCATCGATGGAAAGGATTGTTCCCGTGTTCAGATTCAAGGTAGAATCCACCAGTTTGATGACTGCCTTCTCTGAGCGGGTTACAGATCCGATAGAATCTCCGTTCAGAACGGAATTTACCAAAATCAAAGATCCCGTATCTGTGATCAGAGAGGTATTATTCTGGAACATATAATTGGCATCTTCGATGTAGCTGTTCTCATAGTACATGGAAGCATATCCGTTGATCGATCCGCCGTTTCCATACTTCAGAACAGAGTTCTTATTAATTACTGTTGTCGGCTCATCCGATACAAAGCCGCCGTGTGCAACTGCATTTTCAAATACGATATTACCGCCCCAGAAATCAGAAGAGAACTGTCTTCCGTTGGGATTCAGGACTGCACTTCCATCATAATGAAGGGTTCCGTTATAAACGGTATTGGACATATGCTGTCCCTGGGTAAATACAACGCCGCCGTCAACATTGATCGCTGCACCAAAAGCATTAAAGAGTGCGCCTGCCATAGATGCGGAACCGGAAGGTCCGTCTACCATCAGCTCTCCGTCTGTTGTTGACAGATATACCTTTGTATTATGGCCCCATGCCGGAAGAACCGCTCCAATACCGTCTCTATAGTATGCATTTGCCGCTGTCATATTGTGACCCTTTGTCGGCATTGCCGGCATACCGCCTTCGATACCCAGAATGCTTGCTGCCTCTGTATTGTCACCACTGGAAGCGACCAGGGAATTTTTCAGATTAACAGTGCCGTTTGTTACATAAAGAGCGGTCGGCTCATCTGTTGTCAGAGACTCATCTGTAAAGTCGGTATCCTTATCCACAACAAGAGCTGCCGTATCCTTGATCACACTGCCCATATCTGAGGAAGGATCTGACTGCACCTTCTCCTGGAAAGCAGCATCCGGAGAATCCTTCTGGCTCACATACTGCTCTAACTGCTGCAGTACGGCAAGTACATTCAGCTTGTCTGTAGAATATCCGCCATAGCTGATTCCTAATACATCTTTTAATGCAGCTGCTTTCTCTTCGGCAGTCTCTGCCTTTGTTTCCAAAAGCTTCTCGGCAGCCTTCTGACCATCCTCATTCAAGGATGCATAAGGTGAAACCATTGCGTTGTAAGCTGCGGTCATCAGGTATTCCTCATCTACCTTCTGATCGGCTCCGATCTCACTTACACCATCGATATTTTTCAGCTTGCCGTCCTTATCTTTTTCTGTATAAAGACCATCAAATACGCCTGCATAGAGATTTGCCGAAACAGAATCCGAATACTGATCGTTTCCGCCCATTGCTCCTACACAGTCTGCCGGATCCGTGAATCCGTCTGCTGTTGTATTCACATCGATCACGATCTGGAACTCACGATAGAGAGATACCGAAAGCTCGAAACGATAAAAGCTGTCGCCGAACTCATGCATGGTTGCACCACTGTTTGTAATACCTGCATGCAGCCACCAGTCAGCTACTTCCTTGTCATCCTTTGTTAAATCAGCTAAATCCTCAAAATCATCCACATCCATCAGATCCTGATTGCCGCCGATATAAACCTTGGAGGTCTCATTTTCCGGTGCATATTCGGAAAGCTTGATGCTGCTTCCGTCATTCAGCTCTTTTGTAAAGGAATCATCCGTTTCATCCGCTACAACATAGACAACCGTTGTAAAAGCATCCTCTCCCGTACTCAGATAAAGAACGGTATTGTCCTTACCGCTGAGTCCGGATACCGTCAGCTTGTCCCCATCGATCGCTGCGGTAATGCCCTCTGCCTCTTTTGTCAGCTCTCTGTCGGAATATACCGTGATCTTGTCCGGATCTGCACTGCCCAGCACAAATTCTGCGTCTCCGCTCTCATCCTTGTTCGCTTCAAACATGCCATAATAATCAAATGACACCTCACTGTCCTTTGATTCTGCCACATAATCAGCCAAAGACAGCAGGCCCGTCAGATCAACCGGATCGGCTGCCGCTCCTCCCGGCATACCGCCTCCGCCGCCCGGTGCTGCATCTGCACTGGCATCTGCGCTTGCTGCTTCTCCGGAATCTGCACTTTCTGCTCCCCCGCTTGCAGAATCAGCGCTTGTACTGTTTCCACTGCTGCTTCCACTGCTGCCGCAGGCCGTCATAGACATGACCATGGCTGCTGCAAGCAGAATTGCAACTGCTTTTCTTTTCATAGTACTCCCCTTTCCGTCAATCTACCCCTATTGATTGACACTTGTCTCATAATAAAATTATTTTATCGTCTTTTGCATTTTCTTTACAATTCATAATTTGAATGCACATATGCAAGATTTGCATAGAGTTGCCTGATATTTGTATGTTAGCAGACTAATTGTCGCACTTTTAAAAGATTCATAGGCAAATCTGGCAAGGGAAAAAGAATATTCCACATTTCTTTGTGAATGCGATATAATAAACAGGATTGACGACAGATGTCATCAGACCTTTCTTGTTTGATCCATCAGCCAAATGACAGATCCGCAAGAAGGCAAGATAAAACAATTTCAAGGAGAAGAGCGATGTCACTTACTACAGAATATAAAATGGCAAAGGGTCTGATTCTGATTACCGCAGACGGTTATCTCGGAGATGAAGATTTTTATATGATTCAGGATGTCATCAAAGAAGTTCTGCAGCCGGAATCCATCACCTACGGCGTTGATTCTCTGGGTGCAACCGGTTCCTTTATCAAGGACGGTCTGGTCATCCGTATGAGCAGTGAAAGTCCTTTTGATGCCTGCTGCTTTGACTTTAAAGAAACGGATTTTACGCCGGAAGAAAGAGAAAAGATCGACGGCTGGCTGGAAGAAATCATGACAGAGGTTCACAAAAGAAAAGCACCTCAGGATCATTCAGACGAGTGGTAGGATTTAATCCTAACACTCGTCTTTTTTCCATATATAGGAAACTCTTCTGTTTCCGTCAAAATCCGTAAGAAAGGTCAGCTTCAGATCTTCCTTTCCCTCTTCAATCAGATAAGGCTCCGCCTTCCGGATTCCTTTTTCCGTCCAGAAAAGTCCGTATAACTTATGCTCCTTTTCATCAAGCTCCAGCTTTCCCGAGCCTCCATTCGGCAGAAAAAGCGGCTGATACTGCTCAATGCTTTCCAAAAACGCGTCCCGGTCGCCCTTCTCCGGAATCTTTTCCATGTCTGCATCCAGCATAAAATAATAGGGTGTTGCAAAATTCGCCAGGGCGCGTTCCCTTTTTATCGTAATATTTCTCATTGCGTGTTTCCTTTCTTTTATTTTTTCACGAGAACCCGAACCTTTTTTAGTATATCACATTGTTGCGGACTCACGCCGCATGTAACATCCTTGCATAACAAAGCTTTTCGCTCGCGAAACGCTCGCGCCGAGTGCGGTCGCTTGCGACATATTTCCTCTTCGCACGAGTGCGCATCCTTGTTTTTTATCTCATAGGAACGAAGTTTCCTATGAGATAAAAAAGCAGCTGCAAAACCGCAGCTGCTTTAGGGGGAGTATGAGAAAAGTATGAAAAAAAATTATTTATTATCTCAAGTGAACTTGTTTTGTTCTCTTTCGATGGTCTTATAGTAACAGCCGGATATGTTCAAATTTTTACAAAAACGTGAACAATCTGTGTTTGCTTTGTAAAGAAATGATTAACTCCCGTGAAAAGCGAAAGAACCATTCACGGGAGCTGTACTTTTAAGGTTTCACGTAAAGACAGGAAAAGCTCCTGCTCACGAAGGGAGAAATCATTAATTGCAAAGAAGCAATTCCTTAGATCATATCGCCGAAGAAAGTCTTCTTCAGATCAGAGTAGCTCTTGTAGGGAACAGGCGGCTCCGGCTGATCTGCAGGATATACAGAGTTAACGCCCATATACCATGGTGTATCTGTACAAGGTGCATCACTCTTGGGGAACTCGTCCAGATTCATCGGGCCTGAGAACTCTGTCCACTCTGTCCAGGATGTGCCTACCGGTGTCTTGAACATCGGATAGATACGCATACGCCAGATCTTCCAGCCGTCCTCTTCCTTAATGAAATCTGCACCATACTTGCTCCATGCCCAGATAGCGCCCTGTCCGGGTTCGCCGTCTCCACGCGGGAAGGTCTCATGTCCCGGAGACCACCATGCACCGCGGGCAGTCTTGCCATCTGCAGCTACCTCAATGATCGGAGTATCAAGATGATGGAAAAATACTGCACCCTTCATCTTCTCCTCTGCACCCTCATCTCCACGGTCAAAGTGGTGCTCCAGATAGCATTTCTTTACATTTTCGAATCCAATATACTTGCCCCAAGGCATCTCGAGAATATCATCATCTCTCTTTGCCCAAAATTCAACATAATCCTTATGGCGAAAAGCTGCATGATAGTTAACATAGCGGCTCATCAGATTGGCGCAGATGTTAACTGCCTCCATACGATCCAGCTGAAGCTGCATTTCTTCCAGCTTCTTCTCCAGTTCTTCATTGGTCATAATAAAAATCCTCCTTTCGATTTATTATCCAATAGTTACAGATTATTCAATTCCCTTACCTGGTGACATGCTACAAAATGTCCCGGCATTACCTCTTCCAATTCCGGCTGTACCTGGTGGCACTGCTCTGTTGCGTAAGGACACCGGGTTGCAAAACGGCAACCGGGTTTGGGATCAATGGGCGAACTGATCTCGCCCTTTATTACTACCCGCTCTTTATTGCGGTTAATAACCGGGATAGGAATTGCGGACAAAAGTCCTTTTGTGTAAGGATGCAGCGGCATTTTGAAAAGCTCCTTGGAAGGACTTTTTTCTACCACACAGCCCACATACATTACCATGATGTCGTTGGAAATATGCTTTACAACAGACAGATCATGGGTAATAAACATATAAGTAAGTCCCCTCTCCTCCTGCAGATCCTGCAGAAGGTTCAGAATCTGTGCCTGAATGGAAACATCCAGGGCAGATACCGGCTCATCACATACGATGAACTTGGGATTTAACGCCAATGCTCTTGCTACGCCGATACGCTGCCGGCGTCCTCCATCCAGCTCATGCGGATAGGAATACGTCAGACGTCTTGCCAATCCGACGGTATCCATCAGCTCGCCTACCCGTCTTTTCAGCTCATCCTTATCCTTATAAGCATGATTGATCAGAAGGGGATCTGCGATCTGATCCCATACGGATTTACGGGGATCCAAAGAAGAATAAGGATCCTGAAAGATGATCTGCAGATCATGATAGCTCTTCCGGCGCTCATTTCCCTTCAAATGGGTAATATCGCGTCCTTCAAAAAGAACCTTTCCGTCAGTTGCTTCATTTAAGCCTAAAATTGCCCTGCCCAAAGTTGATTTGCCGCATCCGGATTCACCTACAACACCAAGTGTCTCGCCCTTTCCAAGGGTAAAGCTGACATCATCAACGGCATGCAGATATCCGCCTGGGGTTTTGAAATATTTTTTCAGGTGTTCTACCTGAAGCAGTTCATTACTCATGAATCGCACGCTCCTTTCCGTCTGCCAGCAAACAGCGTACCAGATGACCCGGTTCGATCTCACTCAGCTCCGGTTCATGCTGGCTGCACTCCGCCGTAGCCCAGGGGCAGCGGGGATGGAATTTACAGCCTTTCGGCAAATTGCTCGGATCCGGCATCAGTCCCTCAATGGGATGCAGTCTGTGCACATCCTTATCCAAGGAAGGAAGAGAATCAAACAAGCCCTTTGTATAAGGATGCTGCACATGATTGAAAATATGTTCCAGGCTGCCGTATTCCACGATCTCACCGGCATACATAATGGCAACCTTATCACAGGTCTCTGCCACAACACCCAGATCATGGGTGATCAGCAGCATGGAGGTTCCCTGCTTTTCCTGCAGTTCCTTGATCATTTCCAGCACCTGCGCCTGAATGGTTACATCCAAAGCCGTTGTCGGCTCATCTGCCAGAAGAAGAGAGGGATTACAGGCCAAAGCAATGGCAATGACAACTCTCTGCTTCATGCCGCCGGAGAACTGATGAGGATATTCCCCTGCTCGCTCCGGAGCAATTCCAACCGTCTTCAGCATTTCCTTGGCTCTTTCCATGCTCTCGCTCTTAGAGCAGTCGGAATGAAGCTCGATCATCTCGGCAATCTGATCTCCAACCGTAAGCACCGGATTCAAAGCCGTCATCGGATCCTGGAAGATCATGGAGATACTGCCGCCGCGCATTTCCCGCAGCTCTTCTTCTGTCATCTCCATGACATCCTTTCCTTCAAAAAGGATCTCGCCGCCAATAATCTTTCCCGGCGGATCGGGAACCAGGCGAAGAATGCCAAGTGCTGTTGTTGTCTTTCCTGCACCGGTCTCACCAACCAGTCCCAGGGTTTCTCCTTTGCCAATGGCAAAGCTTACATTATTTACTGCCCGAACCGTTCCTGAACGGGTGACAAAATGGATCGTCAGATCTTTAATTTCCAATTCATTCATCGTCCATTCCTCCTTAATCCTTCAGTTTCGGGTCCATTGCATCACGCAGGCCATCGCCAAACATGTTAAATCCGAACATTGTCAGCATGATCGCAATTCCCGGGAAGGTGATGAGGGGATAGAATTTACGGATAAACTCACGTCCTGCATTCAGCATGGAGCCCCACTCCGGTGTCGGCGGCTGAACGCCAAGGCCGATAAAACTCAGACCGGAAATCATCATGATGTTGCCGCCCAGACGAAGGGTACAGTCAACGATGATCGGTGCAAGACAGTTAGGAATAACATGGGTCAGGATAACGCGAAGGTTACGGGAGCCGCAGGCTCTTGCTGCTTCAATATATTCCTCCCCCTGTATACTCAATGCAGTTGCACGCATCATACGGCAGCTGGGAGCAATACCACCTACGGCAACTGCCACAGCGGTCTGCCAGATACCATTGCCCAGCATGGAGCTGACGCAGATTGCAAGCAGTGTGCCCGGAATTGCCATCAGCATATCCATGAGACGCATGATAACGGTATCAATCTTGCCTCCGAAGTAACCGGAAATCGCACCGATCAATCCGCCGATGATGACTGAAAAAGCAACTGCCATCAGGGATACCAGAAGAGAAATCCGGCCTCCGTAGATGATACGGCTGAGGATATCTCGTCCGTTATTGTCCGTACCCAGGGGATGTGCCAGACAAGGATACATGAGTCTCTCGCTCAGATTCTGATCATTCACGCCATAGGGGGCAATAAAATCGGCAAACACTGCACAAAGAATCAGGACTACTACAATACCCATGCCAACCATAGCCAGCTTATTTGTTTTCAGCCGGTCCCAGATTTCCAGGAGCTGGCTGCGTTTTTTCAGGCTGTTGTCGGGCGCATTTGCCTTTATTGTTTTGCTCATGCTCATGCCTTCGCCTCCTCAAGTTTCACAGGTTTCTTGCGGCGTTTGTTTCCGCCGGAGAATTTTGCCTTAATACGCGGGTCGATCGCTGCATAGGTCAGGTCAACCAGCAAATTCATACAGCACACGAAAATAGCAATCACCAGAGTGATTCCCATAATCATGGGATAGTCTCGGTTATTAATACCCGTTACCATCAGGGATCCAAGTCCGGGGATATTGAAAATCGTCTCAATAATAACGTTTCCTCCGATGATCATGGAGACCTGTCCGCCAATCATGGTAATAACGGGAATCAGCGCATTTTTCAATGCATGCTTCCGTACGATCGCCATCTCACGCAGGCCCTTGGCACGGGCGGTGCGGATATAATCCTGACGAATGACTTCCAGCATACTGGAACGCGTCATACGGGTGATACCGGCAAGACTTTGCATACCGCTGGCCAATACCGGCAAAACATAATGCAAGGGTGTGCTCAATCCACTGGCCGGCAGAACACCAAGCTTGATACTGAAAATAACGATACCTTCCAGGGCCAGCCAGAAGCCCGGAATGGAAGCCAGAAAGACTGCCAGAATGGTAATGGTATAATCCACGGCACTCTTTTGCTTCACTGCGGAAATGACACCGAAGGGGATGCCTAGGATAACGGATAATAGTACGCCTAAGATACCCAATCGGACGGTTATCCATATTCGTTCTGCTATGGAAGCAGTAACAGCGCGGTTTGTCATGTAGGAAGTACCCAGGTCAAATCGGGTAACCACTCCCCAGATATATTGACCCAGCCGAACGATGTAAGGCTGATCAAGTCCTAATTCATGCTGCACCTCATCGTATTGTTCCTGTGTATAGTTATCCGGCATCTGGTTCAGCACCGGATCACCCGGCATCATATAGCTCAATGTGAAAACGATGATCATAACGCCGATCAGAACAAGAATCATCTGCAGCAGACGTTTAATAATGTACCTAATCATGTTCTTTCCTCCTTTGTGCGATACATTACACACATAAAGCAGCCCCGCCCGCCGAAGCCGGCGGAGCTGAAAGACTCAGTCTGAGTCAGGTGTAATTATTTAGCCACTGCAATGTATCTCAGAGAAGGAGATCCTGTGATCGGGATATCACAGTATGCAATTCTGCTGTTGTAAGCGTAAGCTGTGCTCCACTGTCCAACCGGAACCATGCTGTAGTTGTTGTAGAACCAATCCTGAATGTCACTGTAGATCTGTGCACGCTCTGTCTCATCTGTTGTTCCGCGGCCTTTCTCCAGCAGATCAAGGATTTCCGGATCTGTCTGTGCGGTACAGGTGTATGCAAAGCTGTCACGATAGAAGGTGTAAACATCGGCTGCCTCATTGGTTGCCGTTGCAATTGCTGCACCATTGATGAAGAAGTCTGAGCCGCCATTCTTTGTCCAGTAATCTGCTACTGCTGTAGCCTGGTCATAACTCTCTACATTGACTGTAATGCCGATCTGCTCCATGTAATACTGGAAGCTCTCTGCGATCTTGGTTGATGTTCCTGCTGTATTGGTAACAAATGTCAGAGTTGGATTTTCGATGCCGCTCTCTTCAACAAGCTTCTTTGCTTCTTCCGGATCATATGTATATGCATGACCGTCTACGAAGTAGGGGTTGTTCTCGTTCAGAGTTGACTTGGAAGGAGTTCCAAGGATACCAAAGGTCTGGTCTGTAATTGCATCGCTGTCTGTACCGATGCAGATTGCTTCACGGATCTTCTCATTCTGCAGGATCTCGTTTTCAGGGCTGAGAACGATAACAGCAGAAGCATTGGAGTTAACCGGTACATAGGTTCCTAAGCTGGAATCATTTTCAATTTCTTCACAGTCATCTGCTGTCAGGTTGATCGCTACATCAATAACACCATTTACGTAATCTGCCATCATTGTGGTGTCATCTGTGTATTTGTAGATGGTGATTTCCTTAGCAGAAGCAACACCTGCATCTACCTCATCCTGCATCCACCAGTCATCACGACGCTCAAATGTAATGGAAGTATCGGTAATGCTTTCCTTTACTGTGTAAGGACCGGAACCGCAAACAGAATCTTTGGAGAACCAGTCTGGATTGTCGCCAAGGCCTTCTACAAAGCTCTTATCCATAACGAAGATATTCAGACCTGACTGCCAGGGACCATATTCCTGATTGTACTGCAGGTACATTGTCATTCCGTCATCGGAAATTGTTGTCTTATCAAAATCAATTACAGCAAAGTTTGCTGCTCCACGGGTAGATGATGCGAAACGCTGCATGGAGAAGAGAACGTCCTCCATGGTCATCTGATCACCGTTTGAGAAATAAATGTTGTCCTTCAGAGTAAGTACCAGCTGATTTTCTGTATCCTCTGACCACTCATAACTCTTCAGAATATCGGAATACCATTTTCCATCGGAACCGATACTAAAGAGCTGATCATAAACCAGATAGCCGGCTGCGGTAGAACACTCTGTACTGAAAAGCTGACAGATATCGAAGTGACCCAGGAACTGCTGTGCTGTAGAACCGATTGCAATAGAAGCATCTGTATCATAGCTTCCTGCATCTGCACTCGCACTTCCGGATGCCGCGGACGAATCCGATCCGCTTCCTGCACTTCCGCTGCTGCCGCAGGCTGCCAGCGAAAATGCCATGGTTGCTGCCAGAACCAGGCTGGCAACACGTTTCATGATGCCTTTTCTTTTCATTTTGTTTTTCCTCCTCATTTACATTAAAAGGTAACTACTTCCTTCCTAACCCCCTGCGCTCCTATCGCATCCGATATCGATAAGAAGCAATCATCCGGTTTCGTCAGGCTGTCAGCTGTCTGCCGGAAGGCTCCCGATCGGGCAGCTGACCTGTATCTGTTTTGGAGTATATTCGCCTTCCTCATCCGGCTCAAGATTGAAAAAATGACCTGGGTGTCAAATACGAATACGGCTCTTTCATAGCTGAGGCTCAGCTCTGCTTTTTGCTTTGATTTCTTGGCAATTCGCACTGTGATATCCTGAAATGCAAGCTCATATCTGTGCATTTTGGTCAGTTTTTGCTGTGATTTTGCTGTGTTTTCCGGAATAAACAGTAGATGCATGCATTTTGGGCAATAGTAGAATATGCTTAGACTTTGCTTAGAATGTGCTAGATTTTGTGAAGCCATAATGGAAGGATATTCCTCCAGGGACCGCTCGCACTTAGTACACGATAGATCGCTCGCATACAAATGTGTCTATCGGCACGAGCTCGCGGAACCGCCCCGCCACAAGGCCGGGGCATACTGCGCAATGGATACTAAGCTCACACTTCGCTCCTATATAATCCTCGCGAAATTTCCTATTATAAAAAATGCACAGCAATAAGGCTGAATAACCACTAATGCCGTGCATCTTTATAAGTCTGAAAATGACTGGGACTGTTAAGGTAACGCTGAAAAAAGCACTTTTCAGTCCTTACTTTTTAAATGAGAAATATTTCTCTGCTCTCCATTTCGGGATGCAGACGAAAAGAGAAATGAAGACACAGATTGCAATGATCACTGACTTCGGAAATTTGCTGATGAGGGTATAATCTCCTGAACCGATTACATTGCAGCGGCTTGCAGGCTTTTCGATGCTTTCCTGAGCTGCGCAGTAATCATGAAGGGCCTGACGGAGTGTAAGCCCTGTCTCCTGATAATCGACAAGGGAATAGCCCAGAGATCTGTCAAACATAGCCGGAACAGAGCATACTGTGAGCTTGCTTTCCCCGTCGGACAAATCCAGCTCTTCTCCATCTACTTTGATATACTGCACTCTTTCTCCTACCGGAGCAGAGACATCATATTCCCAGCTGAAGCCCTCGCCGCCTGCCATATGGGGAAAGCCCTCCCAGGCAGAAGCGGAGACATCAATCCGGTCTGCATTATCTTTGGTCAGCTTTGACACGCCTGTCTCTAAAAGCTCCCGCAGCTCAGCCGGAGAAAGCTCGGCTGTGACCAGAGGCTGATCCTCCGGGATAATACGTTCCAGATCGCTTTGAAAGACTGCTCCCTGATCCAGGCTTCCGCTGACAGCCTGTGCAGGCAAAAGGGCCAGACGGCTTCCACTCTCCTCTAAGGCTGCATCGGCAGCCAAATCCATCAGATAGGATTCTGCACAGGTCGAGGGCAGATCCCCCTCACAGGTCAGTTCGCTTTGTGACTGGGTCAGTGGCTTTTCCATTGCCGATACCGACAGCGCAAATGCTAAGATCATCAGACTGCTTATCAGTGCAAGGGAAAACCCCTTCCTATGAAATGCTTTTTCTATCATTCTTCTATTTCCTCCTGTCCGGACTGTGCTAGCTGCCTCCAGGCTCCCGGCGTCATATGAACCAGGCGTTTAAAGATACGGTTCATGGTCCATGCCGTAGAATAGCCAACCTTTAAGGAAATATCATTCACGGACAGATCCGTGCTGACCAGCAGCTCTTTGGCATAATGCACCCTTTTGTTATGGATATAATCCGGGATATTCTGCCCGGTTTCCTTCTTAAAAATGCGGGAAATATAAGAAGCGCTTAGGGAAAGTGACTCTGACAGCATGGTGGTTGACAGATCGGGACAGGTATAGTTTTCATCCAGAAAAGAAATAATTTTCTTTGCCGTACTGGAGGATTCATGCTGACGCGGTTCTGCCCGACCGATCAAAAATTGAAAGAAATCATGGATCAGCAGATTTAATTCCTTTAGATTTTCACAATTCCGAATCTTCTTTCGCCAATCAATCGAGGATACGTTTTCCGTAGAAAGCGTATTTGAAGTCGCAATATCTTCTGCCGTACTGAGACAGAGAGTCATGATATTTTTCAAAACAGAAATGCTGTAGCCATTGTTATTGAGGGCATAGGCCTCCAACTCATAGAGAGCCTGCTCTGCCTTTACAAAATCCTCTGTCAAAAGAGCTGTATAATAGGCCTTTTCCATGGCAACAGGGGCATTATGGGGCACCTGGATGAATTGGCCGAAATCAGCCGGTCCCAGGACAGGTTTTCCCTTGCCCACAAAGTCATTATACTGGCGAAGGGTCATCAGCCATTCAAAGGTGCTATGGGTTTCCGCAACATTGGAAAAAGGCGTGGAAACAGAAACAAGAACCGACAGATTGAAAGCCTCCGCGATTTCCCTGACCACATCCCTGCAGCCCTCGCAAAGAATATCCACGGTATTTTCAAGCTCTGCCCTTGGTGTTTCCGGCGTTGTTCCGGTCAGATTGACCAGAAAGACAATGACATTTTGAAATTCAACACTGTGGGCTCTATGATGATTGTTCAGCATGGCATCAAAGGAGTGATTCACAACATCATACATCCTGCGTAGATCCTTCAGCAGGAGATGTCCGTCACAATTATTCAGCATATAGGACTCATAGTCCTCCAGCTGTACGCCCACCAGGCAATAATTTGTCCATCGATAGCCAAAAGCCTCACTGTGAAGAATATCCTGTAAATGCTCACCCAGATTTTCCACTGCCTGTGTATGGGAATTATCTGCCAAAAGACGGCCCAGAAGACGTTCTACCGTAAGCTTATTGAAGCGTTCATTCTGCTCCGCATAGCTATTGCAGAGCAGCTCATAGCGTTCCTGGGCATTCAGTTCTTCCATCTGTGCAGCAAGAGGCGCCGGAAGAAGCTGGGCAGATCTGTAAAAAGAAAAATAGTATCTGCGTAAAAAAGACAGTGCAGCGGCTGAAAGAGCCAGTGCCAGTAAAATGATCACGAAAAGGCTTCCGCCCTTGGAAATTGCCTTAGAACAGGCAAATATCGCTATACCCCCCCCTGAAAAAATCGCCAGGGTAAGGAAAAAAAGTAAAAGCAGATTACTGCGAGAAGGCTTCATGATCAGCAGGACACTCCCTTTCAACATACACAAGAAAGGTCCCTAAAACACCTTTCCCATGAAACAAAAGCAAAAATGCAGTCAAAAGCATACGCTCTCTTACGATACTTTGACCCATATATAATAGTCTATCACATCGCAATTAGCAGTTAGAAACAACGTATTTTTGTTTCAAGTTATCCTAAATGTTTTGCAGTGCGCATCCTTATTTTTTATCGTATAGGAATGAAGGTTCCTATGACACAAAAGAGAATCCTGCGTGCAGGATTCTCCGCGCGCGAGCGGAATGCGAAAGCATTATATTCCTTGCCGCGAGCTGCGCATCCTTATTTTTTATCGTATAGGAACGAAAGTTCCTATACGATAAAAAATGCTGCAGCGATTCAAGATCCTTTCTGCAGCACTTCTTTAAGGGGAAACTATTCTTTTTCTATTTCTTCTATATAGAGCTTCTGCCAAAGAGTAAAGGCCTTGCGGAATTTCATTCGCATCTCTTCCCTTTGCTCATCCTCTGTCTTGATTCCTTCCAGAAAATCTCTCTCTCCGAAGCGAATAGTCGTCTTATAGATATCCATCTTCTCATCCTTATACACCTTCCAAAGCACCTCCAGGATGCCGGCAAGTCCATGAGAATCCTCATGATCCCACCATTTGAAAATATAATCGATACCGGATAGATAGGGGAAGGACTCCTCCTTCAAAAAGCGAACTCCCTCCGGATCCTCATAGAAAACATCTTCCCATTCTAAATATCCAGCTTCCCTGTGCTCCAGCCAGCTTGTTCTGATCTTATCTGCAAGCCGGTTTGCCATATTGTCCTTCGCCAAAACCGAAGGTGTTTTTTCCATTACCTCTCCAATCAGCATCTTTTTTCTCCTTTCCTTCTATTTCCTTACAAACTTCCTAAGCTAAGAAAACGCTGCTAAAAGCTTTCCTTATAGAATCTGACATCTTTTTTTCTTCATAAATAACAGCAGGAAGATAAGTCCTGCCATACAAAACAGCATGCTGCTAAAAAAACAAATTTCGTTTTTCCGGGTAAGGAAGGCCTGATTATTCATCAAAAAAATTCCTTCCAGCAGAAGGGGAATGCACAAAATCCCGATCATGATCCTGGCCGAACGCAGAATCCGCTTGTAGCTTACGCAATAGCCCCGGTAAGTCATCCTCTTCTTCTGCAGAAGAGCACAGATCAGACCCGCCATAAGATAAAGCAGGGGCAAAAGTGCGACGAGAAAGGTCACTCCGATATAAGCGATCTTATTCCCGGCCGCATTGGAAAAGGCTGCAAAAAGATAGGTCAGAAGAATCCAGGCTCCAAAAAGGGCATATCCAAACTTTACCTTCCCGCAGTCCTCTCCCTCGCTTCCATAGCCATAGTATTCTCCCTCATAGATATAAACGCGGGTCCATCCTTTTCCATTTTTCTTTGCTACCTTCTGACAGCGATATCCTGTAAAATACCAGTCTGCTCTAAGCCATGACATAAGCAATCCCTCTGCTTTTCTTATCTACTCTATTTACGCTTCTTCCTTTGCCGGCAGCTTGTTAATGGACTCTGCGTGATGGCAGGCCACAAAATGATCCGGCAGAAGCTCTCTGATCTCCGGCGTTTTCTGCCTGCATTCCTCCGTTGCATAAGGGCAGCGGGGTGCAAATCGACAGCCCGGCTTCGGATTGACAGGAGATGTGATCTCTCCCTGCATTCGGATTCTTTCCCGGTCCACATGAATGGAGGGAATCGGAATTGCCGAAAGAAGGCCCTTGCTGTAGGGATGCAGGGTATTTCTGAAGAGCTCATCGGCCTCACATTTTTCTACGAAGCTGCCCATATACATCACCAATATCTCATCCGAAATATGCTTTACCACGGAAAGGTTATGAGTGATAAAAATATAGGTTAAGCCTCTCTGCTCCTGGATCTCCTTTAATAGATTCAAAACCTGGGCCTGAATAGACACATCCAAAGCGGATACCGGCTCATCACAGACAATAAAGTCTGGATCGGAAGCCAAGGCTCTTGCAATACCGATTCTCTGCCTTCTTCCGCCATCCAGTTCATGGGGATAGGACTGGGAAAAACGCTCTGCAAGACCAACCGTATCCATCAGCTTTTTTACCTCCGGCTGGGCTTCCTTCTTATTCCTTGCCTTTCCGCAGATCGTTAAGGGCTCCGCGATCAGATCCTGCACCGTCATTCTGGGATCCAGGGAAGAATAGGGATCCTGAAAGATCATCTGCATATGTTTGCAGTAATCCCTTCTTTTCTTTCTCGGCAAATGGGTAATATCTTCTCCCTTAAAGAGAATCTTGCCGCTCGTTGCTTCATCCAGTCCCAAAATGGTCTTTCCGAGTGTGGATTTTCCGCAGCCGGATTCTCCTACTACGCCAAGGGTCTTTTTTTGACCGATAGAAAAGGAGATATCCTCTACTGCATGCAAGAGGCCTCTTTTTGTCTTGTAATATTTACAAAGTTTTTTTACTTCAAGCATATTGTCTGCCATGCTATCTTACCTCCTCCCTCTCTTTGCAGTAGGGACATTTGACGAAATGCCCCGGGCTGATCTCCCTTGCAGGAATCTCGCCGCTCTGGCATTCCTCTCTTGCAAAGGGACATCTGGGACCGAATTTGCAGCCCTCCGGCAGATTCATGGGATCCGGCATCAGACCCGGAATCGGCTTCAGCCGCTCCTTCTGCTCCAGAGTCGGAATCGAATCAAAAAGTCCCACCGTATAGGGATGTGCGGTACGATCAAAGACTGCCTCAGCACTTCCATACTCCACAATCTCTCCGGCATACATGATGGCTACCTCATCACAGGATTCGGCAACAATACCAAGATCATGGGTGATCAGCAGCATGGCTGTATTGAATTTATTCTTCAGATCATTGATCATATCCATAACCTGAGCCTGGATCGTTACATCCAGCGCCGTTGTCGGCTCATCTGCCAGAAGAAGCTTGGGATTGCAGGCCAGCGCCATTGCAATAACCGCCCTCTGCTTCATGCCTCCGGAAAACTGATGCGGAAAATCCGAGCCTCTTTCTGCAGGGATTCCTACCATTTCCAGCATTTCCGCTGCTCTTGCCGCAGCCTCTGCATCCGTACAGCTCTGATGCATGCTGATGGTTTCTTTGATCTGATCTTCAATCGTAAAAACCGGATTTAAGGCTGTCATCGGATCCTGAAAGATCATGGAAATTTCTCCGCCCCGGATCTCTCGCAGGCGCTCCTCCTTCATTTCTCCGATATTTTCTCCGTTGTAGAGAATTTCACCGGACAGCTGCTTTGCCGGCGGAGACTGCAGGAGCTGCAGAATCTGCAGTGCTGTTGTGGATTTGCCTGCGCCGGTTTCTCCTACCAGTCCCAGGGTGTGTCCTGCTTCCAGTTTTAGATCAATATGATTGACAGCCTCTACCTCACCGGCTTCTGTAAAATAGTGAACCGTCAGATCCTTTATTTCCAGTAAATTCATATGTCATTCCCCCTTACTTCTTCAGTCTCGGATCCAATGCATCACGAAGTCCGTCACCAAGAAGATTGAAGCAGAGCATAACAATCGCAATGACAATGCCCGGGAAGGTAATCAGCGGCCAGAACTCTCTGATATACTGCTGGCCGGAAGAAAGCATGTTGCCCCATTCCGGTGTCGGCGGCTGCACGCCCAGTCCCAGGAAGGATAAGCCCGCAATACCAGTGATCGCGCCGCCGATCGACATGGAAAACTGTACGATAACCGGTGCCAGAGCATTCGGGATCAGATGACTTAAGATGATCTTTCTGTCACTTGCACCAAAGGATCTTGCCGCTGTCATATACTCCTGATCCTTCAGCAGAAGAATGGAGGAGCGCAGCACCCTGGTCAGAGGTGAAATAGAGCTTACGCCCATGGCGATCGCTGTGTTCAGAAGGCCCGGTCCTAATGCTGCTGAGATCGACAGGGTAAGAAGGAGTCCGGGAATTGCCATAAAGATATCTACCACTCGCATGATCGCCGAATCCACCATGCCGCCATAGAAGCCACACAGAGAGCCAAGGAACATGGCCACGATAAAGGCAATTACAACTGACATCAAAGCCACCAGAAGAGAAATTCTTCCGCCATAGAGGATTCGGGTAAGGATATCCCTTCCGAAATCATCCGTTCCGAAAATATGTGCCATACAGGGATAGATAAATCGCTCGGTCAGATTCTGGCTTGCCGGATTGTAAGGTGCAATAATCGGTGCCAGGACACAGCCCAGTACGATAATTGCCAGAACGATCAGGGATACCAGCGCCATTTTATTTTGTTTAAAGCGATGCCAGATTTCAGCCGGCTTGCTTCTTTTCATTACATAATAGGTTGGTGCCGCATTTCTTTTTTTCTTTAAAACTGTCATGACACGCCTCCCTCTGCCCCACTCTTTTTAGGGCTTTTCACCTTGGAGCCGGCTGTATACTGGGCCTTGATTCTCGGATCGATAAAGGCATAACAGATATCCGTTACCAGATTCATTGCCGTTACGATAAAGGCACAGACCAGAACGCAGCCCTGCACGGTAATATAATCCTTTCCGTTAATGGAAGAATTCATCAGAAGACCAAGGCCCGGAATATTGAAGATGGTCTCTGCAATGATCGAACCTGTCATGGCAACACCGAGAGACATACCGATAATGGTTGCAACCGGAATCATGGCATTCTTCAATGCATGCTTCCAAATTACCTGCTTCTCCGTCAGTCCCTTTGATCTTGCTGTCCGGATATAATCCTGACGGATAACCTCAAGCATGGAGGATCTGGTCATTCGCATCATCATGGTAATGGGTCCGATACCGGTTGCGATGATCGGTAAAACCAGATTTTTCCAGGATCCCAGGCCTGAGATCGGAAGCAGATGCAGCTTCAAACCGAAGATCAGCATCAGGATCTGTGCCAGCCAGAAGTTCGGGATAGCAGACAGGCCTACGCCAAATACGGTGGTTCCGTAATCAATCGGTGTATTCTGCTTTACTGCTGCCAGAATGCCCAGAGGCACACCGATCAATACGGAAAAGAGGGTCGACAAAACGCCGATCTCGATCGTAACCGGCAGTCTTTGCACGATCAGAGTCGATACCTTTACGCCGCTATAGATATAGGATGTACCAAAGTCACCCTTCGTTATGATATTCCAAAAATAACTGCCCAACTGAACGATATATGGCCGATCCAGTCCGAGAAGATGATTTTCCTGTTCGATCATCTCCGGGGTCGCATTCTGACCAAGAATAATCGATGCCGGCTGCGTAGTTGAAAAATAATTAATGGTAAATACAATGATCACACAGCCGATCAGCACCGGTATCATCATCACAATGCGGTGCAAAATATATTTTGCCATAGAGGCCTCCTTTCCCCTTAAAGCAGTCCTGCCGCATATTTATGCGGCAGGAAAAACTTTACTGTTCACAGCAAGAGTAAAATATATTCATCATCAAATTTTACTGATCTCCTGATTCAGCAGATGCTGCTGCAAGGCCGTAGTAGCCAATTGCCTGCTCACTGTCAAGGCTCTCTTCAATACCTGTGATATCGGTATGATATGCATAAGAAACGGTGGAAACGGTAAGCGGAACATTGACATAATTGTCATGAATCATTTCCTGTAGCTGATGATACTGCTCTGCTCTTGTTGCCTGATCTGCTGTTGAATAGTTCACGTCATAGAGCAGATCCAGCATTTCCTTGCCTTCCTCATCCTCAGAGAAACGACCGCAGGTTGCATTGTTGCCCTCTACCGGCTCAAAGGAATTCAGACATCCTGCCGGGTCAACGGATCCGATAAAGCCGCCGAAGGATGCTTCGATACCTCCGCCAAGCATCTCTCCAATAAAGGAAGCTGCTTCCATGCCGTTTACCTGCATGTCAATGCCAACCTCTGCAAGATATGCCTGGATTGCTTCTGCCAGATCATCATTGAAGCCGCCTGCCATATAGGTGAAGGTGAAGCTCAAAGGATTGGATTCATCATAACCTGCCTCTGCAAGAAGCTCCTTTGCATGCTCCGGATCGTAGTCATAGGTTCCCTGGCTCTCATACCCCCAGCTTGTCGGTGCAAGTACAGAATCTGCAACGGTGCAGGAATCTCCGCAAATCGTCTCTACCAGAGTGTTGACATCAATTGCCTCTGCGATTGCCTGTCTGACTCTGACATCATTGAATTTGTCTGTGTTAATACGGTCAAAGTTGAATACACTGACGCTCTGAGAAGCAAAGTTCTCAACTGCTGCATCCGTAACCTCACCCTTCTTGATTCTCTGAATATTTTCATTGCTGGACAGGTAGATGAAATCAACTTCGCCATCTTCGAATGCCATCATTCTGGTCGTTTCATCAGAATAGAACTTCACATTGATGGTATCGTAGTAGGGCTCGTCTCCCCAGTAATTGTCATTCTTCTTCAGAGTCAGGACATTACCTCTGCTCCAGTTATCCAGCACATAAGGTCCGGTTCCAACCATCTCGCTTGTCATATCTCCGCTCTCTGCGATCCATTCCGAATCATAGATATATAATCCGGCACCGCCCATATTCTCGATCAAAGTCGGAGAATAGCTTGTCAGCTCAAGCACAACCTGATTTCCATCAAAAGTTGACTTATCCATATCGATCATGCTGAAACGGGAGGATTTTGATACCGACTGCATCAAAAGCTCCAGAGAAGCCTTCACATCCTCTGCGTCAAAATCATGGCCGTTGGAAAATTTTACGCCGTCACGAAGGGTAATGGTCAGCTCCAGGTCTCCTGTCCACTCCGCATCTGTTGCCAGAAGCATTACCTGGTTTCCGTCATTATCGAAACGCCATAAGGTTTCATATACACACTTATCTACAAAGGTTGCTCCTTTTCCGTTTGCATCATCCGGATTTAAGCTGGTCGGCTCACCGTCCGCACCGAATGTGATCGTTTTATCTTCTGCTGATGAAGAGCCCGAAGAGCCTCCTCCGCAGGCAGCCAGGGAAAAGGTCATGGTAAGAGCCAATCCAAGGGCTAAAATCTTTTTTAAATTTTTCACGTTCTTCCTCCTCAAAAAACTATCCGGCCTTTCGGCCATCCCCTGCAAAAACACTTTTGCTTTCTGCAGGTCTGATTCTCCCCACTGCTTTTTGTGCACTTTTCACAGTTTTCGTTTGATTTCTCGTTTATTTCACCACAATTTATCAAACCTCGAGTTCATAATTTCACATTTGCTTTCCAGCGTCCAATATTTTAAAATAATTTCTGATGATAGGTGAAAGTTATCACATTTTTCAGAGGGGGCTTTTTGAATGGAATTAAGAAAACTAGAATACTTCCTTGCCGTAGCAGATCAGGGAAGCTATAGAAAGGCTGCAGAAAAAATCCATGTCTCGCAGCCTAGCTTAAGTCAGCAGCTGAATTCTCTGGAGGAAGAGCTGGATTTTCCTTTATTTATCAGGAGTAAAAAGGGAGTCGTTCTGACCAATGCCGGTCTCAGCTTTGAAAGAAGTGTAAAAAGAATTCTGAATGAATTAAATGATGCGATTGATGATGCCAGACAGGTTGCCAAACATATTGAAGCACCGCACGAACTGGTCATCGCAGACCTGATCGTCGACTCTGTCGTCCTAAATGAGCTGGTTCTTCGGGCCAATATGGACATCAAGACCCGCTTTCCGGATATTACCCTATCGAATACAAGACCGCCCCACCACGACTGCTTCCGCCTTCTTCAGGAAGGTAAGATCAACATTCTCTTCCGCAGCCTCTTCTATAACGAGAGCGTTCCGGAAAGCGTTCACCACATTACCCTGAATCAGAACAATTTCTGTTTTATCGTTCCCTTTGACTGGGCAAACGGAAAACACATTACCATTGCAGATGTTCGCGAGAAAATCAATCAGTCGACGCTTTTTCTCAGGGAGGATCCCACCCTTAGCCCGATTTACCAACAGATTCTGAAAAAGCTTTCTCTGGAGCCAAAGATCGAAAGGATTGATTTCAAGGATTATAACCGTGAATATGTCTTTGGTCTGGTAGAAAGAGGGCTCGGCATAGCCTTTACTACCGAAGAATATGCAAGAAATGTACATAATCCCTTCCTGCACATTCTCTCTATCCCTATTGGCGAATCCGCTATCTCCCAGACTCTTTTCTGGACAAATGAGTCCTCTCTTGTCCAGCATTATATCCGCTGCATTCTTCCGCCGGACCGGATCAATGCCATCCGCGGCTTCACCCTTTCTTCCAATGAGTAACAAATCGTATCGCTTTGCGATATGATAGATTGCGGAGCTTTTTTGTCGTATAGGAAGTTTCCTTCCTATACAACAAAAAAACCGAAGCCTAATCGACTTCGGTTTCTATCATGCGCGATCAGGGGTTCGAACCCTGGACACCCTGATTAAGAGTCAGGTGCTCTGCCAGCTGAGCTAATCGCGCTTATTTTGTTTTGCGTCACTCACAACGCAAGAATGATTATAAGGCATATCTTTTCTCTTTGCAAGCCCTTTTTTACATTTTTTTGCATTTTTTTATCAATTCCTCTTTTCTCTCGCCTTTACACCCCTCTTTTTTTCTTATATAATAGCTAGGAAAATGCCGATGAATTCAGCATTTTCCCAAACAACCTGAAAGGAGGATCCTATGAAAATTGAAAAAATCAGCGATAATCAGATTCGCTGCACACTCACCCGCGAAGATCTTGAGGAACGCGGCATCAACCTCAGCGAGCTCGCATACGGCTCCGATAAGGCAAAGGATCTTTTCCGCGATATGATGTATCAGGCCTCCGTAGATTTCGGCTTTGAAGCAGACAGCGCTCCCCTCATGATCGAGGCAATCCCCATGAATCCGGAACGTATCGTTCTGATCATTACCAGGGTAGATAATCCGGATGAGCTGGATACCAGATTTTCCAGATTTACGGCAGCTGCTTCCTCTGATACAGGCACTGCTGCAGAATCACCGCTTTCTCCGGAAAGTGCCAATGATATTCTCGAGCTTTTCGAACGTGCCCGCCAGGCCTTTGCGGATAAAGCTGCTTCAAATCATAAAGAAGCCATTCCACAGCCGCCGGCAGACGCCGGAGCAGACATCTCCGATTCCGGCATTCCTCTTCCCCCCGCATCATCAGAAGAAGAGGGCGAAGCTGTTGCTGTATTAACGGACTTAACAAGGCTCTACGCCTTTCCGTCACTTTCGGCAGTCAGCAAGCTGGCCACAGTGATAGACGGCTTTTACCACGGGGAGAACACCCTCTATAAGGGACACAGCGATGGACGCTATTACCTCTTCATCAAGAAGAGTGCACATTCCCCCCAGGATTTCAACAAGCTCTGCAATATCTTCTCGGAATATGCCGAACAGCTTCCCCTTTCGCCATCTGCGGAAGCCTTCTTCGATGAATACGATGAAAAGCTGATCGACAAAAATGCCTTGCAGACCCTTGCAGCCTTATAAAAGGTATGTGCCACAGCACATTTACGTATAAGCACAAACTATAAGACATGATATTTCAAAAGAAGGAAGTGCCACAGCAGCGGTTTTTTAATCGCTTCTGCGGCACTTTATTCTTATCTTTACATCTCATATTCACAGATGAAATTTACAAATTTTGTCAGCTGATCCGGCACGAAGATTCCCTTTTTCCAGATAAGTCCGAATCTGTTGTTAATCTCCGGTGTCACCGGAATTTTGACAAACTCCTCGGAATCAGCCTCAAGGGATGAATACAAAAAGGCACCGCAGGAGCCGTCTCGAACAAAGTTCAGCACAGTGACCAGCTGACTGCTGTACATACGCACACGAGGTACGATGCCTGCCGAGCGCATCCGGGCGATCACCGTCTGTGTCTGTACCGAATCTGTATTAAAGAGAATGATAGGCTCATCCTTCAGCATTTCCACCGTAATCTCTTTTTCCCCCGCATAGCGGTGACTTCTTGACACGCAGTAAACATAGCTGTCTTCCATCATAACATGACTGTTGTATTTATCCAGATTGTAGAAATCCATATTCACGATTGCCAGATCCAACAGCTCATTATCCACCAGCGTACGGGCACGAATAGAGCCATATTCCATCAGCTGAAGCGGGATATTATAGTTTTTCTGAAAGCGATCGGCTATTTCCGGGAAAAAGACCGTACTGATCATCGGCGGAATCCCGATCCGCAGGGGATGCCGGTTCTCTTCTATATTTGAAAAATCCCTATAGAGCTCCTGGGTCTGTTTTAAAATGTATTCTGCCTTCTGATAAAAGGCCTCGCCGTCCTTGGTGAGGGAAATCCTGTTTTTCCCATGATTAAAAAGTCTCAGATGAAATTCCTTCTCCAGATCCCGGATCGCTATGGAAATCGTAGGCTGGGATACATACAAAATCTCTGCTGCCCTTGTAATGCTGCGATAACGGCACACGCTGCAAAAATATTCTAACTGTGTCAAAGTCATAGTATCTCCCCTTTATTTTCCTTTTTCTTACTTCTGCTTTTCCTTTTCCTCTTTGCTACCCCTTATTTTCAGTATAGGCAAATCCTATGCTGACGTCAATTTTATGAAATGTTCCTTTTGTAAAAAGTGCGCTAATATGAGGTAAAGAAAGACATCGGCCATGTCAATTATTCACAAAATAGGGAGGTTATATGAGTCCAGCAATTATCACACTACTTTTTCTGGCATTTGCCATTGTCATGTTTGTCACCGAAAAAATTCCTCTCGGACTGACATCCATGATCGTCTGTGTCGGTCTGGTACTTACCGGCGTTCTGAACACAAACGATGCTTTCAGTGGATTTATCAACAGTAACGTAATTCTCTTTGTTGCTATGTTCATTGTAGGCGGTGCACTGTTTGAGACCGGCATGGCCAATGCAATCGGCTCTCTGGTAACAAAGTTCGCCAAAACCGAACGCGGCCTGATCGTAGCCATCATGGTTATCGTAGGCGCCATGAGCGGATTTCTTTCCAACACAGGTACCGCAGCGATCCTGATTCCTGTCGTCATCGGTATCGCAGCCAAGTCCAGCTTTAAAAGATCCCGGCTTCTGATGCCCTTAGTCTTTGCGGCAGCCATGGGCGGCAATCTTTCTCTGATCGGCGCACCCGGCAATATGATCGCACAATCAACCCTGGAACCCCTCGGTCTCAAATTCGGATTCTTTGAATATGCCATCGTTGGTCTTCCCATCCTGATCGCAGGCATTCTCTTCTATTCCACGATCGGATTTAGATTTCTGCCTCATCATGATACGACAGATCCCTCGGATTCCATTTTTAATGAATCCAGAGATTTCAGTAATGTGCCCAAATGGAAAAAGGTATTATCCCTGGTCATCCTGGTCCTGACCCTGATCGGTATGATCTTTGAAGATAAGATTGGCATCAGTCTCAGTATCACAGGATGCATCGGCGCGATACTCCTCATCCTCACCGGTGTTATTTCCGAATATGACGCCTTAAAGTCCATTGACTTAAGAACCATTTTCCTCTTCGGAGGCACCTTATCACTGGCAAAGGCTTTGGAGAGCACAGGCGCCGGTGAAATGATCGCAGATAAGGTAATCGGAGCCCTTGGTTCCAATCCGTCTCCGGTATTATTTACCTTTGTGGTTTTTATCCTTTGCTGCGTCATGACGAATTTTATGTCAAATACAGCAACCACTGCACTGATGGCACCAATCTGTCTCTCCATTGCACAGGGAATGGGAGCCGATCCCAGAGCAGTTCTAATGGCCTGCGTTATCGGCGGTTCCTGTGCCTATGTAACACCCATTGGCATGCCTGCCAACACCATGGTAGTCGGTGCCGGCAACTATAAATTCATGGATTATGTAAAAGCAGGAATGCCTCTGATCATTATCGCAACTGTAGTCAGCATGATCGTTTTGCCGATCGCATTTCCCTTTTACCCCTAAGATAAAAATTTAATGCAAAAATCATTTATGCTGCCGACATATGCGGCAGAAACGAAGGAGGTACATATGTCAAATGAAGCACAGGTAAAGAAACTAACGGATATTATGGCGCAATTTGTAGGATTCACTGCCAAAAAACTGCCGGATGATGTTATTGCAAAGCTGGAGGAACTGAGAGACAGGGAAGATTCCCCTATGACCAAGGTAATCTATGACACCATGTTCCGTAATCAGAAGCTGGCTCTGGAACTGGATCGCCCTTCCTGTCAGGATACCGGCGTCCTGCAGTTCTGGGTAAAATGCGGCACAAAATTCCCTCTGATCGATGACCTGGAAGCCCTTTTAAAGGAGGCAGTGATACAGGCTACTTTCGCTACGCCCCTGCGTCATAATTCTGTAGAAACCTTTGATGAATACAATACCGGTAAAAACGTTGGAAAAGGAACTCCGACCGTATGGTGGGATATCGTTCCCGCTTCCGACTCCTGCGAGATCTATACCTATATGGCAGGCGGCGGATGTACCCTTCCCGGCAATGCCACCGTTTTGATGCCGGGTGAAGGATATGAAGGCGTAACCAGATTCGTACTGGACCGCATGACCTCTTATGGTTTGAATGCCTGCCCTCCCCTTCTGGTCGGCGTTGGTGTAGGCACTTCTGTAGAAACCGCCGCACTCAATTCAAAAAAAGCCCTGATGAGACCTGTCGGTTCCCACAATGGCAATGCCAATGCCGACAAGATGGAAAAGCTGCTGGAAGACGGCATCAACGCCATCGGTCTTGGGCCGCAGGGCATGGGAGGCAACTATTCTGTTATGGGCGTGAACATTGAAAATACTGCCCGTCATCCATCTGCTATCGGTGTTGCTGTCAACGTCGGCTGCTGGAGCCACAGAAGAGGACATATCGTATTTGACAAGGATCTGAACTTCACCGTAGATACCCATACAGGCTTCGAATACAAGGAAGAACAGTAAAAGATCTATCAAAAACCAACTATACAGAAGGGAGAAAACTGTAATGGCAGTAGAAATAAAAGATGGCAAAAAAATCCTGGTAACTCCGATCTCCGCTGAGGATCTGAAGGAGATTCATATCGGAGACATCCTATATCTGACAGGCGATATCACCACCTGCCGTGACGTGGTACACCGCCGCGTTGTAGAGGAAGGCCGGGAGATTCCCGTAGATGTCAGGGACGCAGCGATCCTGCATGCAGGACCTATCATCCGTCCCCTGGGTGACGAAAAATATGAAATGGTATCTGTCGGACCTACCACCTCTATGCGAATGGAAAAATTTGAGTATGAATTTGTAGAAACCACAGGCGTGCGCGTCATCGTTGGCAAGGGCGGCATGAAAGAAAATACCGAAAGAGCCTGCAAGGATTTCGGTGCAATCCACTGCGTATTCCCTGCCGGAAATGCTGTTGTGGCAGCCGTTGAGGTTGAGGAAATCGTAGAGGCACAGTGGAAGGATCTCGGTATGCCGGAAACACTCTGGCATTGTCATGTAAAAGAATTCGGTCCCTTGATCGTCTCTATCGACTCTTACGGCAGGAACTACTTCGAAGAAAAGAAGGTTGAATACAACCAAAAAAAAGAAGAACAGGCAGAGCTCATCTGTAAACAGGTCGGCTTTATTAAATAGGCTCCGTCGGCTTCAACGATTCCCGTTCGTACAATTGCCTGTAAATACTTGCCCTAATAAAGAAGCTAAAAAAGGAAGCATATTCCTTCAGGGACCGCTCTCGCTTTGTAATGTCCCTTCCGGAATATTGCTTCTTTTTTTTCTCGCCACAGTATATATGAACTGCTATAAAAGACTCCTGCTTTTACATTCCACGCACGAGCGGAATGCAAAAGCATTATTTTTCTTACAAGCTCTTCTCTACGGCAAGCTTAACCTTCTCGCCGTTAATGCTCCATTCCTTGCTGTAAGCAGTTTCCGGAGCTGTCTCTGCAAGCAGAGCATCCGCAAGTACCTCGCCTGCGATTTCCTCTTTATTTCTTGCAAATACTTCAGCTGCATTTCCCTTTGCGGCATAATAAACCTTGATTCGATCCATTACCTCAAAGTCAGCCTCTTTACGCATGGTCTGGATCTTGCTGATAATCTCACGGACAAAGCCTTCTTCCAGAAGTTCCTTGGTCAGATTGGTATCCAGAACAACCGTGATCTCACCCTCTGTCTGTGCCACATAGCCCTCTGTCTGAGCCATGCTGATCAGAAGATCCTCTTCTGTCAGAACCACATCCTCGCCAACCTCGGGCAGTTTCAGCTCGCCTGTTGCCTTCAGCTCTGCCATTGCCTTGCTGCCGTCAATCTCTGTCAGAGCCTGACGGATCTGATTCAGCTGCTTACCATATTTCGGTCCAAGTGTACGCAGCTGCGGCTTAAAGCTGTAGCTTGTAAAGGAAGAAACATCCTCTCTGAATTCTACTGCCTTTACATTCAGCTCGTCTGCGATGATGTCTGTAAAGTAGCCATCCAGCTCCTTGGGGCATTTTACCATCATATTTGCGATCGGCTGTCTGTTCTTGATATTGGAAGTATTTCTTGCTGCACGTCCTAAGGTTACGATCTTCAGAACCTCATCCATGTTTTCTTCCAGCTCGGCATCGATCTTTGTCTCATCCACCTCTGGGAAGCTGCAAAGATGTACGGATTCCGGTGCATTTGCATCTACGGAGCCCACCAGATTGGTGTAAATCTCATCTGCCATGAAAGGAATCATGGGTGCTGCTGCCTTTGCGGTTGTCACCAGTGCCTGATAAAGGGTCATATAGGCATTGATCTTATCCTGCTCCATGCCCTTTGCCCAGAAACGCTCACGGCTGCGGCGAACATACCAGTTACTCATATCATCTACAAAGCTCTGCAGAGCCTTTGCTGCTTCCGGGATCCTGTAATTGCCAAGATTCTCATCCACGTTCTTCACCATGGTATTCATCTTGGACAGGAGCCACTTGTCCATAACGGAAAGCTTCTCATAATCCAGGCTGTGTTCTCCCGCATTGAACTCATCGATATTTGCATAAAGAACAAAGAAGGCATAGGTATTCCAAAGGGTTCCCATGAATTTTCTCTGTCCTTCCACAACAGCCTTTCCGTGGAAACGGTTGGGCAGCCAGGGCGCGGAATTGCTGTAGAAATACCAGCGGATCGCATCTGCGCCATATTTCTCCAGAGCATCAAAAGGATCTACCGCATTTCCCTTGGACTTACTCATCTTCTGTCCATTCTCATCCTGCACGTGACCCAGCACGATAACATTCTCGTAAGGTGCCTTTCCAAAGAGAAGGGTGGACTCTGCCATCAGAGAATAGAACCAGCCTCTGGTCTGATCAACAGCCTCGGAAATAAACTGAGCCGGGAACTGCTGCTCAAAAAGCTCCTTATTTTCAAAAGGATAATGATGCTGTGCGAAGGGCATTGCACCGGAATCAAACCAGCAGTCAATTACCTCCGGCACTCTCTTCATCTTGCCTCCGCATTCCGGACACTTGCAGATAATGTCATCAATGTAGGGTCTGTGAAGCTCAACACTTTTGGCTCTTTCGTCTCCGCTCTTCTCGAAAAGATCCTCTCTGGAACCGATTGCATCCTGGTGACCGCATTCCTGGCACTCCCAGATATTCAGCGGTGTGCCCCAGTAACGGTTTCTGGAGATACCCCAGTCCTGTACATTCTCAAGCCAGTCGCCAAAACGTCCCTTACCGATGGATTCCGGAATCCAGTTTACGGTATTGTTGTTTGCGATCAGCTGATCCTTTACCTCTGTCATCTTGATGAACCAGGATTCTCTTGCATAATAGATCAGAGGTGTGTCACATCTCCAGCAGTGCGGATAATCATGCTCAAATTTCGGAGCAGCAAAGAGAAGACTTCTGCTTTCAAGATCCTCCAGCACCTTCGGATCAGCCTTCTTCACGAAGAGGCCTGCAAAAGGTGTATCCTCTGTCAGGTTACCCTGTCCGTCTACAAACTGAATGAAAGGCAGGCCATATTTCTGGCCAACGCGTCCGTCATCCTCACCAAAAGCAGGTGCGATATGAACGATAC
The DNA here is from genome assembly GCA_963617415.1 of Oscillospiraceae bacterium. Taxonomy (GTDB): domain Bacteria; phylum Bacillota; class Clostridia; order Lachnospirales; family Lachnospiraceae; genus RUG14243. The sequence continues at coordinate 1,143 of CAVEOK010000005.1, read as the reverse complement.
CGGTACCATCTGACATGGTAACGTAGTTATCACACAGTACAAAGAAGGCCTTTTTGTGCTGTTTCTCGGCAACCTTGGCAGCGCACTCATAAAGAGGCTCATATTCCTTGTATTCCAGATCCTTGCCTGTGAATTTCTCCAGGATCTCATAAGCCTTTACGCCATTTTCTTCATCGGCAAGCTCGCCCAGAACGGTATCCAGAAGCTCCTCTGCCATATAGTAGGTATAACCGTCTGCTGCCTTAACCTTAACATAGGCATCCGTCGGATTGACGCAAAGAGCGGTATTGGAAGGCAGGGTCCAGGGGGTAGTTGTCCATGCCAGGAAATAGGCATCCTCTCCCTTTACCTTAAAGCGGACGATGGCAGACCGTTCCTTTACGGTCTTGTAGCCCTGGGCAACCTCCTGTGCAGAAAGAGGAGTACCGCATCTGGGACAATAGGGAACAACCTTGAAGCCTTTATAAAGAAGCTTCTTCTTCCAGATTTCCTTCAGTGCCCACCACTCGGATTCAATATAATCATCCTCATAAGTAACATAGGGGTGCTCCATATCAGCCCAAAAGCCAACGGTATCGGAGAAATCCTCCCACATGCCCTTATATTTCCATACAGATTCCTTACACTGCTTAATGAAGGGCTCCATACCATACTCTTCGATCTGCTCCTTGCCGTTTAAGCCGAGCTTCTTCTCTACCTCAAGCTCAACCGGAAGGCCATGGGTATCCCATCCGGCCTTACGGGGAACATATTTACCCTTCATTGTCTGGTAACGGGGAATCATATCCTTGATAACACGGGTCAGAACATGACCGATATGGGGCTTGCCATTGGCAGTTGGCGGTCCGTCATAAAAAGTATAGGTCTCACCCTTGCCCTTATTTTCCTCCAGACTCTTCTCAAAGATATGATTGTCATTCCAGAACTTGAGTGTTTCTTTCTCACGATCCACAAAATTCATATCCGTTGATACTTTTTTGTACATGATCTTTTTTCCTCCTGTCTGCCTGCACAGACTTTCCTGTGCACCAATCTGCTTCTTCTCTTTCATCGGGTGCTTTTTATGTAATAGGAAATCCCGCAAGAATTTTCTATTATATAAAAAGCACCCGTCCGTAAAAGGACGAGTGCATTGCATTCGTT
>CAVEOK010000004.1:28358-88630 GCA_963617415.1 Oscillospiraceae bacterium | reverse complement strand
CGAGTGCGCATCATGCGGCTTCGTTTCATCGTATCGCTTTGCGATACGATATGTTGCGGAGCTTTTTATGTAATAGGAAATTCTGACGGAATTTCCTATTACATAAAAAAGAGATGCAACCTTTCTTATAGATTACACCTCTTTTTACGATTCACTCTGCTTCCTTCTGAATCGCTATTGTTCATTCATATTCCGGAGAAAACACACTCTCCAGAGGCTGATACCGCTCCCCGATTGCCGCTTTTACATCTGCATGCCACCGCAAACCGGAAGAAGTTCTCCGGTAATATGACTTGCCATCTCGCTCATAAGAAAGACAACTGCATCTGCAATATTATCTGTTGTTCCCATTTTCCCATCAGGAATAACATGGGCTTTCATAAATTCTACATCCTGATTGCCGCTGCTTACGCTGTCAGCCATGAGATTTGTTCCTTCTGTCGGACCGGGGCAAATCGCATTTACACGGATGCCGGCTCTGCCGTTTTCTGTTGCTGCCAGCATGGTCAGGGCATTTACCCCTGCCTTGGAAGGACCATAAGCGCCAAAGGCCGGAGCCATTTTCAAGCCGCCAATGGAAGAAGTGTTTACGATCGCACCGCTGCCCTGCTTCTGCATCTGCTTCAGCTCATACTTGAGGCAGTGGAAGGTTCCTGTCAAATTGGTATTGATCACACGAAGCCAGTCTTTCTCCTCTACCTCGCTCAGGGGTGCAAAAGGAACATTCACACCATCTGCTCCACAGCCGGCATTGTTAAAGGCATAATCAATTGCTCCATAAGCTTCTACGGTTTCTTCAATCGCCTTCTTTACTGACTCCTCATCAGAAATATCGCAATATACATACATTGCTTCTCCGCCAGCCTCTTTTACCTGGCGTACAGTTTCCTCTGCCTTTTCCGGCTTTCTTGCGGTTACTGCAACCTTACAGCCCAAACTGCCAAAACGAACCGCCACATTTCTGCCCATGCCGGATGCTGCTCCGGTTACAAAAAGCACTTTTCCTTTAAATTCTTCAAACATAATACTCTCCTTCTTTCTCGATCCTTATCACAGGTCGATCTGCTAATATTGATACCCCATTGCTTCAATTAACGTTTCTTCTTTTTTAAGGAATTCCTGAATTTGCTTTACAAAAAGATCCGCTGCCTTTGTCATTCCATAATTTTTATGATAAGCAACACCGATAATGACCGGCGGCAGCTTTTCCTTTATTTTCAGAAGCTTCAGGCAATGATTCGGATGCTTCGAAAGCACCTCACATCCCATGCCGATCGGTATGATCGCTACGCCCCGGTTTGCCTCCAGAAGCTGATACAAAAGCTCACTGCTCTGCACCTCATAGTTGATCTTTGGCGTAAAACCGTTTTCATCACAAAGCTTTCGAAGATGCTCCAAGCCCAGTCTGGTCAGATCGCAGATAAATTCCTCTCCCTCAAGTTCCCGGATTGAGAGCTCATTGTGTTTTGACAGGGAATTTTTCTTATTTACTGCCAGGACGTATTCCTTTTCTCCCAGCTTCTCAAAAACGATCTGCTCATGGGAAATTTCTTCAAAAGAAATTCCCAAGGTCACGCTTCTGTCTAGAATCCTTTCTACCATCTGATCGCTGTTGCAGTCAAGCTGTCTGAGGCCTATCCCCGGATACTTTTGAATAAAATGCGGAATCACATCCGGCAAAAAAGCCTGGATATTACTCGCCAGGGACAAGATGTTCTGATCTACATCATACATACGGCGAATACTTTGGGTTCCTGCATCAAGCTGGGCAAAAGCAAGCTCAACCGATGATAAAAACATCCTGCCATAATCATTCAGCTCAATCCGCCCTTTTCTATGGGAAAATAAAGGCACCTGCAGCTCCTCCTCCAGTCTGGCAATGCTTTTGCTCAGATTCGGCTGCGTAACATGAAGCTCTCTGGATGCCCTTGTGATATTTCCCGTTTTCGCTACCTCCTGAAAATAGCGAAGCTGCATCAGATCCATTTTAAATCCTCATTGCTGCATGATAGCCTTCATGATTTGCACGGTAATAGTTTCCGCCTCTTGCCGTACAATCGCCTACCATAATTACATTTTCACTGCCATACTTAGCTAAAAGCTCCAAGCCCAAGGCATTGTCCGGCTTTACGCCCAATGCATTTACCACACTGTCTGCTTCATAGAAATGCGCTTCTCCGCTTGCTGCATCCTTTGTATGAACGCCTCCGGCAACAGACTGGATCATCTGTCCGCCGATCAGTTCAACACCGTTTTCTGTCAGCTGATCCAAAAGGTCTGCCTTGTTGAAAATCGGCATTTCACTGACAAAGCTTTCTCTCGGAAGCATATCTACTACGGTAACCTTCTTGCCTTCTTTGCTCAAGGCAAGTGCGCATTCCAAGCCTGTGATACCGCCGCCGCAAACAAGGACCTTTTTTCCTGTCTCGACCTTATTTGCATCTACGTCACGTACCGCAAGAGCAGTATCCATTCCCTCGATCGGCGGATTGACGTAAACCGATCCTGTTGCAACAATGATCGCATCCGGATTCTCTGCATCAATAATATTCTGATCAACCTTTGTTCCAAGAACTACCTTTGCACCGCATTTTAAGGTGGTGCGGATATCCCAGTCAAGATACTCTCTCATCAGCTGCTTGAAGGGTACCAGACATGCATCATTCAACAGGCCGCCAAGAACTTCTTCCTTTTCATAAAGTACTGCCTCATGTCCTCTTGCAACCAAGGTCTGGGCCGCCATCATACCTGCAGGGCCGCCGCCGATAACCAGAACCTTCTTTCTTTCCTCTTCGCTTACCTTTTCGATTTCCCCCGGAATGCCGCATCTTGGATTAATTGCACAGCTCATTTCTGTACCCCAGTTATTGGCATTTCCACAAAGATCACATCTGGTGCAGGGACGGATATCCTCCTCCTGATCTGCAAGTGACTTATGAATGATATCTCCATCAGACATAAAGCTCTTCGCCATAGCCACGATATCTGCCTTGCCTGATGCGATAATTTCTTCTGCCTCTTCCATGCTTGTGATCATACCTACAACTGCCACCGGAATATGCAGATGTTTCTTTACTTCTGCAGCATATTCTACATTCAAAGGCTTATGCGGTGTACGGAAATAGGTCGGAATGGTATATCTCGCTGATAAATGGAAAATGGATCCCTGAGAAATATGCATGATATCAACATATTCCTGGGCGAGCTCCATAAAGGCCAAAGATTCCGGGAATTCCAAACCGCCCGGGATTTTTTCTTCAGCGGAAACACGAAGCTCGATCACCATGTCGTCTCCAACAGCCTCACGCACAGCCTTGAGAACCTCCAGAGGGAATTTCCTTCTGTTCTCCGGAGAACCGCCATACTCATCTGTTCTGACATTTGAATCCGGAGAAAGCCACTGGGCAAGGAAATTGTTGTGTGCGCAATGAAGCATCACCATACGAAAACCCGCATGCTTGCAGCGAAGGGCACAATCCACATAGGCTGCTTTGATCTCATCCATATCCTCTCTGTTCATGGTACGGACATTGTCATCCGGATTCAGAGGTCTTTCTGCTGAAACAATGGCAATCGGTGAACCATCTTTCGGTGCCCGGTTTCCTCTTCCTGCATAAGCAAGCTCGGCTGACATTTCTGCACCATTCTTGCGACAGACTTCTACCAGCGCATTCATACCATGGATACAGTCATCGCTGCAGACATTCATCTCGCAAAGCCAGTGAGAGGTATCGTCATGGGTAACCGGTGTATCACCTACCGTGATCCAGCCGGCTCCGGTCTTTGCCTGCCATTCCATGAACTCCAGCATATCCTTTCCGACCGTACCATCGGCATTGCATTTCAGAACAACTGTCGGTGAATACTCCAGACGGTTTTTCAGGGTCAGCCCTCTGATCGTAATGGGCTGGAATACATGTGGATATTTATTTGCTTTCATCTTTCCCTCTTTCTCCTGACTCCTGATCAGGCATACTTTTTGTTACCGTTCACACCGTTCACAGCAACAAAGTTAAAATTCATTTTATATGATTCCGTTATAGCAATCATATTTGATTTTTCCGAAAAAAGAAAATGAATCCTTTATGCCTTCATTATAACCTGAGCGATATAACAAGCAAACATTATATCTTTTTTTATTTCTTTTCAGCAGCGAAGATCCGTTCGCTTTTTCCTTTTACTTTTCCTCCTCATCCTCATCGATCAGAGCCTGAAGGCTTTGAAAAAGCGCCTCCGTCTCAATACTGCTGAAGGCCTCAGCAAACTTTTCAATCTTGCTGACCATAGCATCTTCCTTATCCTGCATATACTGGATTTTTTTCTCTTTGTTCTCTGTTTTCTTTTCTTCCATTATAATTTTCCTTCCTGTATAGCCAAAGCTTGGCATGAAATCTCACTTGATAGATATCATTCTACAATATATAGCTTTTTTTCAAAAGGATATAAAGCTATTGGATGATTTGAAGGTACGTAATCGTAATAGACGATGGCGTACAAAAAAAAGAGGACGCAGATCAAGCTACGTCCTCTACTATAAAAACAAATCCGAAACCATGCTTAACAAAAAGAAGTGGTTCGGATTTGCATAATTAAGTGGACTAGAGGGGAGTCGAACCCCTGTCCTGAAAAACGTCCTCGATTCTTCTACATGCTTATTTTATCTTCTTACCTGAAAGGACAGAGAACAAACAAACTGTTTCCTTCCGGTTTGCTGATAGAACTTAGGGCTGCTTCTCAACAAATTGCTTTACAGCCGGCAGCCGCTACTTTTGAACCCTGCGGAGTATAGCGGCGTTATCCGCAGAGCTTAAACCGCTAAAAGCGGCGCTTTACTGCCGATTAGGCAGCAAAAGCATACTGATTTTCGTCAGCGTTTATTGTTTTGATGTCGGATTAACGAGGTGTCCATCATCCTCGGCATGCTTCACTCGACTCAATTCCCCAGTCGAAACCATTACTAGCCCAAGTAGATATATAGTATCACAAGATGCTGTCCATGGAAAGAGCCGCACCTGTGAAAATCACGAAAATAAAGAACAAGCAAATCATCGGAAGTTCATCTTATATTCGCGTTCTGCTTCTCTCCTCATATCTTTTTTTGCAATATCCTGCCGCTTATCATAAAGCTTTTTGCCTTTCGCAACGCCTACCAGCACCTTGGCATAGCTGCCGCTGAAATAAACCTTCAGAGGAATCAGGGTCTTTCCCTGCTCTGCTGCCTCGGCAGCAAGCTTGTTGATTTCATATTTATGCAGGAGCAATCTCCTTGTCCGCAAGGGATCCTTATTAAAGAGTGTTCCATGCTCATAGGGTGTGATATGCATACCGTAAATCATGGCCTCGCCATTTTCGATCCTTACATAGGCCTCTTTCAAGGAACACTTTCCATTTCTCATGGATTTCACTTCTGTTCCGGACAGACTGATTCCGGCTTCATAGCTGTCCTCTATAAAATAATCATGATAGGCTTTTTTATTATTTGCGATCAGCTTTTCCTCTGTTCGTTTTGCCATGTCTTTTTCCTCCAGAGAAATCTGCAATTTCTCTCCTGTACTCCAAAATTCTGCTTCGAAAGTGCAATCTTACTTTGAATTAATTTTTTTCTTTGCCTCTTTTGCCTCTATTTTATCAAAAATATCCTCAAATTCAAAATCCACCGTTCGAAGTTCCTTATCTGCTCCGATCACAACGACACGAACCCGATCTCCGAGATGATATTCCTTTTGCGGACCATGGCCGGTAATTCTCACCATGCCTTCAACGGTATTGGAGAGTTCCACATAGATTCCCCAGTTGGTGACACCGGATACAATTCCATCAATATGCTGTCCGATCTGGGAAAGCATATATTCGGCTTTTTTCAGCTTGTCACTTTCGCGCTCTACTTCGTCTGCCCGACGCTCCAAACGGCTGGACTCCTTCGATACAGCCGGAAGAATGGTCTGATAGTGTGCCATTCTTTCTTCTGTCATCTTACCGCGAATACTTTCCCGAATAATCCGATGAATCTGAAGATCCGGATATCTTCTGATCGGTGATGTGAAATGGCAATAATACTGAGCTGCCAATCCGAAATGCCCGCTGTTCTCCGGCGTATACTGCGCTCTTTTCATGGAACGTAGCAGCATTCTTGAAATCAGGGCTTCTTCCGGTGAATCGATAATCTTTGTCAGAAGCTTTTGCAGCTCCATAGGATGAATTTCCTGCTTAGAGGTTTTCATTCCATAGCCAAAGCCGGCAATCAGTTCCTTTAAGGATTCGATTTTTTCCACATCCGGCTTTTCATGGCATCTGTATACAAAAGGAATACCCTGCCAGAAAAAGTCCTCTGCGACCGTTTCATTGGCTGCCAGCATAAAATCCTCGATCAGTTTCGTCGCGGCATTTCTCTCATATTCCTTTACTCCAATGCATTTCCCCTCTTCATCCAGGATCAGCTTGGATTCCGGCAGATCAAAATCAATGGAACCCCTGGCCTTTCTTCTGGCTCGAAGAATATCCGCCAGCTCCTTCATCTGATAAAACATCGTAAGGTAAGGCTCATATTTTCTGCATTCCTCCGGATCATGATCTGTAATGATCTTATTTACAGAAGTATAAGTCATTCTCTCGTTTACCCGGATTACCGTTTCTGCAATTTCATGACCGATGATATTTCCCTTTTGGTCGATTGTCATCAGGCAGCTGAGTGCCAGCCTGTCCTCTCCTGCATTTAAGGAGCAGATTCCATTGGAAAGGGTGAAGGGAAGCATGGGAATAACACGATCCGCAAGATAGACTGAAGTGCCTCTTTTTAAAGCCTCCTTATCCAATGCGCTTCCTTCCTGCACATAATTGGAAACGTCTGCAATATGAACGCCCAGCAAATAGTGCTCTCCGTCAAAGCTTACTGAAACAGCATCATCCAGATCCTTTGAATCCTCGCCATCAATGGTAACCATATCCATTAGCCGCAAATCTTTTCTCCAGGAAAGATCTGATTCCGAAACAGGTCCTGCTACTGTCAGAGCCTGTTTTTGAACCTTTTCCGGAAATTCCATGGGCAGGCCGTAAGACTTTGCAAGACAAAGGACATCCACACCTTTATCCTCCGGATTGCCGATAATCTCTATGATCTCGCCCTCCGGACTCCGGTTTTCATCGCCATAATCCTTGATCTTAACCAAAACCTTCTGGCCATCCTCAGCCTCAAGATCTTTTCCCTCCGGAATAAAAATGTCCTGATCAAATTTTGTGTTCTCTGGCAGAACAAAGCCAAAATGTGCACTTTTCTGATAACTTCCGACAAGTTCCGTCATCGCTCTTTCCAGAATGGAAAGAATCTCTGCTTCTTTTCTTTTTCCTTTTTTTGCACGAATAATCTTAAAGCTTACACGGTCTCCATCAAAGGCACCATTGATGTCTTTTCCGGATACAAAGTAATCTTCCTCTTCGCCTTCTACTGAAATAAAGCCAAATTCCTGGCGGGTTGCCATGAAAACGCCTTCCTTCATCTGAAGCTCTGCCTTGCTGTATTTACCTCTTTTTGAACATTCGATCTTGCCCTCGGCCAGAAGCTCCTCCAAAATCTGATCCAGGATGGGTCTGTCCTCTTTGGATACCTGCAGCATAATGGCCAGCTCTTTTACCTTCATCGGAACATAGAATTCCGAGCAGATAAAGTCGTATACGTTTTCTTTTCTTTCTTTTATTGATTTTGTCATAGATGACGCCTATTCTTCCTTTATAAATCAGCTGAAACTTCAAATGAAATGTGAAATGCTTATTTAGCCATCATTTCCTTACTTTTCGCATACCAAAACGTCCACGCTTTCCCACGGAGTCCTTCGTGCTTCGCACTCCCGGCCTCCTCCTTCAATTCGGATTCTCGCGTAACTTCGTTCCGCTTCATCCTCATTGAAGGGCGTGTCAGCAGGTCAAGAGCTGCTTCATGCCAGCATGAGCAGCTCTTGACTTCCTGACACTGGAAAGCAAAAAGACTGCCGATCTCTCGACAGTCTTCCTTTTCGTATCTTAAAAAATATTCATATTCAGCAGAATGGAAAGAACAAAGAATGCTGCAACAAGAATCTTTGTTGCTTTTACAAGTCTTCCTTCCATGGAACGACCTTTGACCTTTCCCCAATAGGTATCTGCCGCTCCGGCAATGGAACCGAGTCCTGCAGATTTTCCTTCCTGCATCAATACTAAAACTGTCAATACAATACTAAGTGCAATCAGCACGATTAAGCAAATTGTTCTAATCATTTTTCTGTCTCCAGTCTGTTTTCTTTCAACAATCTATATTAGAATATCATATTTTTCCAGGAAGTACAATACCTAAACCATGAGATGCAGGGCCAATAAATGAGCAAACTCACATCATTTTTCCAATAATTCTGCAGCATTATACGTTGATCTCTGCTTCCATTCCGATAATATCTTTATTCTCTTCCAGCAGAGGTTTTACTACCTGATTCAGGTAATTCTCTACCTGACGGGGTGCACGTCCCACATACTTCTTCGGATCCATTGAAGCCTGCAGCTCCTCAAGGCTGAGATGGAAGGCTGGATCAGCTGCGATCAGCTCCAGCAGATTGTTGTCTCCGCCCTCTTCCTTCACATGCTTGCCTGCTTCCATGGAAAGCTGACGGATTCTCTCATGCATTTCCTGACGATCTCCGCCTGCTTTTACAGCATCCATCATGATATTCTCTGTTGCCATAAAGGGAAGCTCTGCCATAAGGTGTTTGGTAATAACCTTATCATATACCTTCAGTCCGTCTGATACATTCAGAACCAGATCCAGAATACCGTCAATTGCCAAAAATCCCTCCGGAACAGAAAGACGCTTATTGGCAGAATCATCCAGTGTTCTCTCGAACCACTGGGTTGCAGAAGTAATCGCCGGATTGATCGCATCTGCGATCACATATCTGGAAAGAGAAGCAATTCTCTCACTTCTCATCGGATTTCTCTTGTATGCCATAGCAGAAGAACCGATCTGATTTTTCTCGAAAGGCTCTTCTACTTCCTTCAAGTGCTGAAGAAGACGGATATCATTGGAAAATTTGGTTGCAGATGCCGCGATTCCGGCAAGTACATTTAATACTCTGGTATCTACTTTTCTGGAATAGGTCTGGCCGGATACCGGATAGCAAGCCTTGAAGCCCATCTTCTCTGCAATCATGGGATCAATCTTATCAATAGTTTCATGATCTCCGTCAAAAAGCTCCAGGAAGCTTGCCTGGGTACCGGTTGTTCCCTTGGAACCCAGCAGTTTTAAAGTGGATTTAACATAATCCAGATCCTCCAGATCCATCATGAATTCCTGAATCCAGAGGGTTGCTCTCTTGCCTACTGTAGTCGGCTGAGCCGGCTGGAAATGCGTAAAAGCAAGGGTCGGAAGCTCCTTATATTCGTCTGCAAACTGGGAAAGCTTAGCAATCACATTGACCAGTTTAGTGCGAACCAGTCCCAGCGCCTCATCCATCAGAATGATATCCGTGTTATCACCGACATAGCAGGAGGTAGCTCCCAGATGAATGATGCCCTTTGCCTTCGGACACTGAACACCGTAGGCATAAACGTGAGACATTACGTCATGACGAACCTCCTTCTCACGTTCCTTGGCAACCTCAAAATTGATATCATCCTTATGTGCCTTCAATTCTTCGATCTGCTCATCTGTAATATTCAGACCAAGCTCTTTTTCTGTCTCAGCAAGTGCGATCCAGAGTCTTCTCCATGTACGGAATTTCTTCTCGGGGGAGAAAATATACTGCATTTCCTTACTTGCATAACGCTCTGAAAGCGGGCTGGTATATCTGTCGTTACTCATTCTGACTCAATCCTTTCGCGTATGAATTATGTAAACATATCCGTGGGAATTATTTATCGAAATCCTCACCTGTCAGCATCTTGTATGCTTCCTTATATTTTGCAATTGTCTTATCAACGATCTCATCCGGCAGCTGATAGTCACTGTCCGGATTTGCCTTCAGCCAGTCTCTTACGAACTGCTTATCAAAGGAGGGCTGTCCCTTGCCAGGCTCATAGCCTTCTACCGGCCAGAAACGGGAGCAGTCCGGTGTGATCATCTCATCGCCAAGGATGATCTCTCCATTCTCATCCAGACCGAATTCGAACTTGGTATCTGCAATGATAATGCCGCGCTCAAAGGCATAATCTGCACACTTCTTATATACAGCAAGGGTATAATCTCTTAATTTTTCTGCATATTCCTCGCCCTTGCCCGGGAAAGCCTTTTCCAGAACATCAATACTCTGTTCATAAGTGATGTTCTCGTCATGGTCACCGATCTCTGCCTTTGTGGAAGGTGTATAAAGAGCTTCTGATAATTTCTGAGATTCTACAAGCTTCTCCGGAACCTTAATGCCGCAGACTGTACCATCCTCCTGGTAGCTTGCCCAGCCGCTTCCGGAAATATAACCGCGAACGATGCATTCAATCGGAAGCATTGTTAATTTCTTGCACATCATACTGTTGCCATCATACTGAGGCTGCTGGAAGAATTCCGGCATATCCTTTGTATCTACGGAAATCATGTGATTCGGTACAATGTCCTTTGTCAGATCAAACCAAAATTTAGACATCTGGGTCAGGATGGCACCTTTTTTTGTAACCTGATTTTTCAGGATCACGTCAAAAGCTGAAATTCTGTCTGTTGCCACCATGATCAGGCTGTCGCCGTTATCATAGATCTCTCTTACCTTGCCTTCTTTGAATGGTTTAAATTCCTGCATCTTCAATTCTCCTTACTGTTTCCTCATCAGAAAACTGCTAGTCATGATAAGTTGCCGCGGTATTGTCCAAAGGGACCTGCGCGTAAACTAAGATATGCGATGTGGCACGCCACATCGCATACAACGTAAGATTCTATCACATTTTTTTCAAAAGGGAAAGCCCTGTCATCTCTTTTGGCTTCTCCAATCCCATCATTTCGATCAATGTGGGCGCAATATCTGCCAGACGGCCTCCCTCCTTCAGTCCATATCCCTCTTTGTAGTTAACCAGAACAAAGGGAACCGGATTGGTGGTATGTGCCGTGAAGGGTTCTCCGGTCTCATAATCGATCATCTGCTCACAATTGCCGTGATCTGCACAAAGGAACATCTGGCCATCTTCCTCCAGCAGAGCCTCTACCGCCTTTCCGACACAGGCATCTACTGCTTCAACCGCCTTGACTGCTGCAGAGATCACACCGGTATGTCCAACCATATCCGGATTTGCAAAGTTGATGATGATCACATCGTATTTGCGGGAGTGAATTGCCTCTACCAGCTTTTCACCAACGCTATAAGCGCTCATCTCCGGCTGCAGATCATAGGTAGCAACCTTGGGAGAAGGAACCAGGATACGATCCTCATTTGCATTCGCTTCTTCTACGCCGCCGTTAAAGAAAAAGGTAACATGAGCGTACTTTTCTGTCTCTGCCAAGCGAAGCTGGGTCTTGCCCTGATCCGCAAGGAACTGACCAAAGGTATTGGCAAGATTTTCCTTCTCAAAAGCGATCTGCTTGTTGGGAATTGTTTCATCGTAATCCTTAAAGCAGACATAGTCCACATGGGGATGTTTCTTTCTTTCAAAGCCATCAAAGTCATCACAACAAAAGGCTCTGGTAATCTGTCTTGCCCTGTCCGGACGGAAATTGTAGAAAATAACACTGTCATTTTCTTCTACCTTCGCCACCGGCTTACCGTCCTTTACAACAGCAAAGGGAACGATAAATTCATCCGTTACCTTTTCTGCATAAGAAGCCTCAATTCCTTCAGCCGCACTTGCTGCTGTCTTTCCTTCACCCAGGGTAAGGACATCATAAGCCTTCTGCACGCGATCCCATCTATTGTCGCGGTCCATTGCGTAATAACGGCCGCTCACACTTGCAATCTGACCGACTCCGATCTCTGCGATTTTTTCTTCCAATTCCTGAACAAAGCCAAGACCGGAAGTAGGTGCCGTATCACGTCCGTCCATAAAGCAATGAACGTAAACCTCAGATAAGCCCTGACGTTTTGCCATTTCAAGCAGGGCATACAGATGCTCCTGATGAGAATGAACGCCGCCATCTGATAAGAGACCCCAAAGATGAAGGGCCTTCTTATTCTCTTTTGCATGATTTACTGCTTCCAGAAGAACCGGATTCTCAAAGAAATCACCATCCTGAATGGCCTTTGTGATTCTTGTCAGATCCTGATAAACAATGCGGCCGGCACCCATATTCATATGACCAACCTCTGAATTGCCCATCTGTCCATCCGGCAGACCAACGTCAAGTCCGCTTGCATATCCCTTCTGCCAGGGATATTTTTCCAGTAAAGCTCTGATATTAGGCAGATTTGCCTGCTTTACCGCATTGCCTTCTTCTCTTTCATTTATGCCGAATCCATCTAATATCATCAGCATTGTTGTTTTTTTACTCATTGATCTTTCTCTTCTTTTATCTGTTTACAATCTGACCAAATTCTGCCTTCAGGGAAGCTCCGCCAACCAGACCGCCGTCGATATCCTTCTGAGAGAAGAGATCCGCTGCTGTCTTTGCGTTTACTGATCCGCCGTAAAGAATACGGGTTTCCTCTGCAACTTCCTGTCCGTAAAGCTCTGCCAGGCATACGCGGATTGCTGCACAAACCTCCTGTGCCTGCTCTGTTGTAGCTGTTTTTCCTGTTCCGATTGCCCAGATCGGCTCATAAGCTACAATTGCCTTCTTTGCATCCTCTGCTGTTACATTCTGGAAAGCAATCTTGATCTGCTGTCTGATCCAGTCAATGGTAATTCCCTGTTCTCTCTGCTCCAGACTCTCACCACAGCAAATAATCGGTGTAATGTCATGCTCAAAGGCTTTCAAAACCTTTTTATTTACTGTCTCATCTGTCTCTGCAAAATATCCACGTCTCTCGCTGTGACCGAGAATGACGTATTTTACGCCAGCATCAACCAGCATGTTCGGGGAAATCTCTCCTGTATAGGCACCGCTTTCTTCATAGTACATATTTTCTGCACCGATTGCGATATTGCTGCCCTTTGCAGCCTCAACTGCAGGAATGATATCAATTGCAGGAACACAGAAAATAACGTCTACCTCATCATTCTTTACCAGAGGGATCAGCTCTTCGATCAGTGCTACTGCCTCTGAAGGTGTTTTGTTCATTTTCCAGTTGCCTGCGGCTACGATTCGTCTCATTCTTCTATTCTCCTGTTTATGTAAACTTATTTGTCATTTGCTGCTGCAACGCCCGGAAGCTCCTTGCCCTCAAGGAATTCAAGAGATGCACCGCCGCCTGTAGAAATATGGGACATCTTGTCACCAAATCCAAGCTGGTTTACAGCTGCTGCACTATCTCCGCCGCCGATAATGGTTGTTGCATCTGTATCTGCAAGAGCCTCTGCTACAGCAACCGTACCTGCTGCAAGAATCGGATTCTCAAATACGCCCATCGGTCCGTTCCAAACAACGGTCTTTGCTGTCTTTACGGCTTCTGCATAAAGTTCTCTTGTTTTCGGTCCGATATCCATTCCCATCTTATCTGCCGGCATCTTGTCCGAATCAACGGTTTCAACTGCGATCTCAGCATCGATCGGATTCGGGAAGGCATCTGTAACAACTGTATCGATCGGAAGGAGAAGCTTCTTTCCAAGCTCTTCTGCCTTCTTCATCATTTCTGCACAGTATTCTACCTTCTCATTATCAACCAGAGAAGTTCCGATCTCATAGCCCTTTGCCTTCAGGAAGGTATAAGCCATTCCGCCGCCGATGATCAGGGTATCGCATTTCTCAAGCAGATTAGAGATAACATTCAGCTTATCTGCTACCTTTGCACCGCCAAGGATCGCAACGAAGGGACGAACCGGATTCTCAACTGCATTTCCAAGGAAATCGATTTCCTTCTGCATAAGGTAACCAACTGCAGCTGTCGGAACAAGTGCTGCAACACCAACATTGGAGCAGTGTGCTCTGTGTGCTGTTCCGAAAGCATCATTTACATATACATCACAAAGGGAAGCCAGATCCTTGCTGAAGGCCTCTCCGTTCTTTGTTTCTTCTGCACGGTAACGTGTATTCTGAAGCAGAACCACATCACCATCCTGCATTGCAGCAACTGCTGCCTTTGCATTTTCTCCTACAACTTCATCGTCTGCAGCGAATTTAACTTCCTGTCCGAGAAGCTCGCTCAAACGGACTGCAACCGGTGCCAGGGATAATTCCGGCTTCGGTTCTCCCTTCGGCTTTCCAAGATGGGAACAAAGAATTACCTTTCCTCCGTCAGCGATCAGCTTTTTGATTGTCGGTAAGGAAGCTACCAGTCTGTTTTCATCTGTGATCTTTCCATCCTTTAAAGGCACATTAAAATCACAGCGGCAAAGTACTCTTTTTCCTTTTACATCAATATCATCTACTGTAAGTTTGTTAAGCATTGTAATCTCCTCCTTCGAGAATACCCTAATCTGACTATTTCCTAAGTATTACTATAATAGAAGCGCAGTCATTTTGACAAGCAAGGAACAAAACGTTTCGCTCGCGAAACGCTCGCGCCGAGCGCGGTCGCTTGCGACATATTTCCTTTTCGCGCGAGTGCGCATCCTTGTGGACTCACGCCGCATGATGTATCACGCCCTGCGTGATACTAAGCGTTCTTCGAACGCTTGGCGGCTTCGTTTCATCGTATCGCTTTGCGATACGATATGTTGCGGAGCTTTTTGTGTAATAGGAAATTCTGACAGAATTTCCTATTACGCAAAAAGGGACCCGGCCCAAATTGACCGGACCCCTTTCGTGAGTCATTTATGAGCTGCTTCTATCAGCCAAGCTCTGCAAAGTACTTAATTGTACGAACCATCTGGCTTGTATAGGAGTTCTCATTGTCATACCATGAAACAACCTGAACCTGTGTTGTTCCGTTATCCAGCGGAAGAACCATTGTCTGAGTTGCATCAAAGAGAGAACCATATGTCATACCAACGATATCAGAAGATACGATCTCGTCTTCATTGTAGCCATAGGACTCATTTGCAGCTGCCTTCATTGCTGCATTGATCTGCTCTACTGTTACTTCACCCTCTACAACTGCATTCAGAATAGTTGTTGATCCTGTCGGGGTCGGTACACGCTGTGCAGCACCGATCAGCTTGCCAGCCAGCTCCGGAATAACAAGTCCGATTGCCTTTGCAGCTCCTGTTGAGTTCGGAACGATATTAACAGCTGCAGCACGTGATCTTCTCAGATCTCCCTTTCTCTGCGGTCCGTCAAGTGTCATCTGATCTCCTGTATATGCATGGATTGTGCACATGATACCGGATTTGATCTTAGCAAGATCATTCAGTGCCTTTGTCATCGGAGCAAGGCAGTTTGTTGTGCAGGATGCTGCGGAAATGATGGTATCCTCTTTTGTCAGGACATCGTGGTTTGTATTGAATACGATAGTCGGAAGATCATTTCCTGCCGGTGCAGAAATAACAACCTTCTTTGCGCCTGCATTGATATGTGCCTCTGCCTTTGCCTTGCTTGTATAGAAGCCTGAGCACTCCAGAACAACGTCTACACCAAGCTCACCCCATGGGCAGTTGTTTGCATCCGGCTCACTGTAGATTGTAATCTCTTTGCCGTCTACTGTGATAGAATTCTCACCGGCTGATACTGTGCTTGCAAGCTTGTAGGTTCCCTGTGTGCTGTCATACTTCAGAAGATGAGCAAGCATCTTCGGGCTTGTAAGATCGTTGATTGCAACAACCTCATATCCTTCTGCGCCGAACATCTGTCTGAATGCAAGACGGCCGATTCTGCCAAAACCATTGATTGCAACTTTTACTGCCATGTTAGTTTCCTCCTAAATCTCTTATTGATTTAAATTACCTGTGGGAATGACAGTTTTTACTGATTTCTTCCCCTCATTTGTGTCCTATTTTATACTCCTTGCACATAAAAAACAAGGCTTTTTGTTAAATTTATAACAGAATTTTCGATTTTTTTACCTTTCTCCTGCTTTTCTTTTGTTCATCTGACATTTCTTTCCATTTCAGCTCTTTTTTGCCCTTTGTCGGCAGGAATTCTTCGTGCTATGATATAGCTTGTATCAAATACATAAACAATAAGAAAGAGGGAATTTCAATGTGGGATTTACATATGCACTGCCGCTATTCCGGTGACAGTGAAGCCGAACCGGAAGCAATGATTGCTTCTGCCATGGAAAAAGGTCTTGACGGCCTTTGCTTTACGGATCATGAGGATATTGATTATCCCAAGGTTCCGGATGATGTTGACTTTTTGATTGATTTTGATGCTTATACGAAAGAAATGACTGCCCTGAAAGAAAAATATGAAGGCCGTTTTCATGTTCTCATGGGCGTTGAGCTTGGACTGCAGGAACAGGTTGCCAGGGAAAATGCAGCCATCCTGGAAAAGTATCCCTTTGATATGGCAATCGGTTCCATTCATGTTGTTCACTGTGAAGATCCCTATTATCCGGCTTTTTATGAAAAAAGAAGCAGCAAGGCTGCCTTCCGTGAATACTTTGAAGCAACACTGGAAAATCTTCAGGCCTTTTCCGGCTTTGATGTTCTGGGACATCTCGGTTATATCATCCGCTATGCGCCCGGCCAGCTTCGGGACTTTGACCCAAAGGACTATATGGACATTGTAGATGAGATCTTCCGTTTTCTGATTACCAGAGGCAAGGGAATCGAAATCAACTCTTCCGGCTATAAATCCGGTCTTGCTTCTCTTCCCTGTAAGGAATATCTGATGCGCTACCGGGAATTAGGCGGAGAAATCATTACCACCGGCGCCGATGCCCATAAGCCGGAGGATATCGCTCATTCCTTTGATCAGGCAAGAGAACTTCTCCTTTCCTGCGGTTTCCGCTATTACAGTGTTTTCCGTAACCGAAAGCCTGAATTTATAAAATTGTAAGCAAGGAAAATAAAGTTCTTTTTCATCGTATAGAAAACTTTTTCCTATATGATGAAAAGGCAAGGATGCACAGCGCGCGGAATGCAAAGAGGCTGTCGCACTAAGTTTTTCTCATAGGAAGAAAGTTTCCCATAAGATAAATACTTAATGCGACAGCCTCAAATAAATTGCTTACGCTTCATCAATTGCCTTACCAATATCGGTACGCATATACTTGTTATCGAATTCTACCCATTTGGTTGCTTCATAAGCATTTGCTCGAGCCTCCTGAAGGGTCTTTCCGAGGGCAGTAACCCCCAGCACACGGCCGCCGTTTGTAACGATCTCGCCCTTGTCATTGAAGGCTGTTCCTGCATGGAAGCAATAATAGCCTTCCTTTTCATCGAATTTCTCAAGCCCCTTGATCGGGAAGCCCTTCTCATAAGAAACAGGGTATCCCTTTGATGCCAGTACAACACAAACGCAGGCATTGTCTTCAAACTGCAGATCGATCTCATCCAGCTTGCCGTCGATGCAGGCTTCCATCACATCAATAATGTCATTCTTCATGCGCGGAAGTACAACCTGAGCCTCCGGATCACCAAATCTTGCGTTATATTCCAGAACCTTGGGACCTTCTTCTGTTAACATAAGTCCAAAGAAGATAACACCTGTAAAGGGTCTTCCCTCTGCAGCCATCGCATCTACGGTTGCCTGATAAATGTATTTTTTGCAAAATTCATCTACCTCAGGTGTATAGAAGGGTGTCGGGGAGAAGTTGCCCATTCCGCCGGTATTCAGTCCCTTATCTCCATCCTCTGCTCTCTTATGATCCTGAGCAGATGCCATGATCTTGATCGTCTTTCCGTCTACAAAGGAAAGAACAGAAACCTCACGGCCTGTCATAAATTCTTCGATTACCATCTGATTGCCGGCATCTCCGAATTTTTTGTCAGCCATGATCTCTTTTGCACCAGCCTTGGCTTCTTCCAGATTCTGACAGATCAAAACGCCTTTTCCAAGAGCCAGTCCATCCGCCTTCAGAACGATCGGGAATTTTGCTCCCTCCAGATAAGCCACCGCCTTTTCATAATCATCAAAGGTCTCATAAGCTGCTGTCGGAATCTTATATTTTTTCATCAGCTCTTTTGAAAAAGCCTTTGAGCCCTCGATAATCGCCGCATTCTTGCGGGGTCCGAATACCCGAAGTCCTTCTTTTTCAAAGACATCTACGATACCGCCAACCAAAGGATCATCCATTCCGATGATTGTCAGATCGATCTCATTTTCTTTTGCAAAGGCAACCAGCTTATCAAACTCCATTGCCTTAATCGGCACCAGCTCAGCCAGCGCTGCGATTCCCGCATTTCCGGGTGCACAGTAAATCTTATCTGCCTTAGGGCTTTTTGCAAGACTTGTTACAATTGCATGCTCACGTCCGCCGCTTCCAACTACAAGAACTTTCATGGTTCTCTCCTATCCGGCTTTTCAGCCATTACTCTTTATTCGGGATTATTCTTTTATCCTTGCAATGCCGTCCTCAACATAGACCTTATCATTTGCGATCAGGTCAATTGCCTTGGGAAGCAGAACCCATTCTGCCTCCTCCATAACTCTCTGCTGAAGACTCTTTGCTGTATCATCCTGCTTGATTTCTACTGCCTTCTGCAGAATGATGGGGCCTGTATCCGTTCCTTCATCCACAAAATGCACGGTTGCTCCGGTCACCTTTACGCCTCTTGCCAAAGCTCCCTCATGCACCTTCAGGCCATAATAACCAGTGCCGCAGAAGGATGGAATCAGAGAAGGATGCACGTTAATGATTCTGTTTTTGTATAAGCGGATCATTTCCTCCGGAATTACAACGAGGAAGCCTGCCAGAACAACCAGATCGATCTCTGCCTCCTGAAGCTTGGAGATCAGAGCCTTATGAAAAAGCTCACGATTCTCATAGGACTTCGGAGAAATCACAAGATTCTCAATCCCCGCCTTTTGCGCCCGTTCCAAGGCATAAACACCTGCATTATTGGAAATGACAAGTGAAATTTTTGCATTCGTGATTCTTCCGTCGGCAACTGAATCAATGATTGCCTGAAGGTTTGTTCCGCCTCCGGAAACAAGGACTGCTACATTTAGCATAAGGTAACTCCTTTTTCTCCATCCTCAATCTTACCAACTACAAAAGCCTTCTCGCCTGCTGCTTCGATTGCGGAAATAGCTGCATCTACATCCTTCGGATCAAGTGCCAGCATCATGCCGATACCCATATTGTAGGTATTGTACATCATCTCTTCTGCCACATTTCCTTCCTTTGCCATCAGTTTGAAGATTGGCGGAACCTCATAAGAATCCTTCTCTACGACTGCTCTCTTTCCTTCCGGAAGCATACGCGGGATATTTTCATAGAAACCGCCGCCGGTAATATGGCTGCATCCCTTGATGCTTACGCCGCTTTCCTTTACGCTGCGAAGTGCCTTTACATAGATCTTTGTCGGTGCAAGCAGGACCTCACCTAATGTAGCTCCCAGCTCTTCCCTGTAGCTTGTAAGAGAAGCCTTTGTCATGGGGAAGATCTTTCTGACAAGAGAAAATCCATTGCTGTGTACGCCGGAGGAAGCAATGCCGACAAGCACATCTCCTGCTGCAATGTCCTTTCCTGTGATCAGATCCTTCTGATCAACTACACCTACCGCAAAACCGGCCAGGTCATATTCATCTTCCGGATAAAAGCCCGGCATCTCTGCTGTCTCACCGCCGATCAGAGCTGCATCAGACTGTACGCAGCCTTCTGCCACACCACTGACGATCGTTGCGATCTTTTCCGGATCATTCTTGCCGCAGGCAATATAATCCAGGAAGAAAAGAGGCTCACCGCCGGCACAGGCAATATCATTTACACACATGGCAACACAGTCGATACCGATGGTATCATGCTTGTCCAGAAGGAAAGCCAGCTTCAGCTTTGTTCCGACACCGTCTGTTCCGGATACCAGAGTCGGATGCTCCATATCCTTGAATTTGTCAGCAGAAAATGCACCGGAAAATCCGCCAAGTCCGGTCAGAACTTCCTCACGCATGGTACGCTGCACATGCTTCTTCATCAGCTCAACTGACTTGTATCCGGCCTCAATATCTACTCCAGCATTCTTGTAATCCATAGTTTCCTCCCTTACTTTGCGTAATCCTTACGTCCGACTTCTTTTAACTTTGCATCCTTTGCCACTACTTCATTTTTCATATTTTCTGTATAAGACTTCAGCTTGGCAAGCAGCTGCGGATCAGAAGCAGCCAGAATCTTTGCCGCAAGAATACCGGCATTCTTTCCGCCGTTGATCGCAACCGTTGCTACCGGAATACCGGAAGGCATCTGTACGATGGAATAAAGAGAATCCACACCTCCCAGATCTGAGGTTTTCATCGGAATGCCGATCACCGGAAGGGGAAAGAGTGCAGCACACATTCCCGGAAGATGAGCAGCCTTTCCTGCTCCGGCAATAATCACCTTTATGCCCTTCTCTTCTGCTGATTTTGCCCAGTCAAAAAAGATGTCCGGTTCTCTGTGTGCAGAAATAATGGTCATCTCATAGTCAATTCCGAACTGGTCAAGAATATCCGCTGCCTGATTCATGATCGGAAGATCAGAATCACTGCCCATAACAATACCAACTTCAGCCATGATTTTTTCTCCTTTTTGCGTATCTTTTCATTTATCTTAAATTCCCTCGAGAGGGATATTTAATTCTTCTGTCCCCGGCAGAACAAATCTGCCGTCCCGGATCAGATCCAGTCTGCTTCCGTCCTTCTTCAGGACTTCAATACACTCCAGTTCCTCAAAAGGAAGGGTGATGTCTGTATGACAATTAAAATATGCCTTGGAAGGATCATCCTCCCTGAGATCGGCAAATTTGTTAGAGCGGGCTATGATCCTTTTGCCGTCCGGATTATAGGTAAGCATATCCTCCTGATGGGAATAACAGGTATCCCCCAGAGCAAAATGCGGTCCCGTCTTTTCAGCGATCAGAATCGGCAGCTTGTCTGCGATCCCATAGTCTTTGCCCATCCGGTAAGCCGTCGTATTGGTGCCGATCGCGAATTCTCCCAGCGGAAGAAATTCATGATCATATAACACATTAGAACGAAAATACTTTTGATTTTCTTCCTCATCCTCAAAATTGGAAAGGGAATATTCCGTAACAATGCCATCCTTGAAAATAATCTTTAGATTCCTGTATTCCAAACCGTTCAGATAGACCTTTGAAACATGCAGGGTTCCGTTTGTTCCTTCCAGAACAGGCGAAGTGAAAACCTCTCCTACCGGAATATTAACATCTGCCACGCAATTTTCAAAGATAGTTTCCTTGGAAGGATCCTTCAGCTTCCAAAGCTGAACCGTAATATCAGTCTGATTGCCATCTTTTCCTTTTACATGAACGGCATAGCCCTGATCCAGAGCATCGATCAGCTTCTGCTGAATCTTCTGATATTTTTCGTAATCAAGGGTATTGATCTCTGCCGTTTTCCGGAAGATTTCTTCAAAGTCCGCTCCGATCGAAGGAAGCGGATATGCAATAATGGTAAAGCTTCTCTTGTCTCCCGGAATATATTGATTGGTGATCCTACCAGATTCTGCTGTCTGGTAGACACGCAGGGACTGCTGCTTTTCGCTGAACTGAGACCTTTCCTCCTTGATCTGCGGTACGAAGGGAACCTCGCCAAAGACCTCTACTACTGCAGGCCCGGCAAATTCCAAAGCTTCTTTTTTGTATTTTTCGTAGGCCACTGTAAGGGTTTCCAGTCTTCGTTTTACCAGGGCCTTGTCCAGATAAAAGCTTTGATCATTTGCATGATCAAAATCATACTGGGGATTTGGCGAAAGGCTGCAAAAGCCAATTCGAAGACTTCCATTTCTGCTAAAGGCTGTGGGAGAAATACGATAAATCGTCGGCTCCAATCCCATTTTTTCAAAATTCCGGATCGCTGCCCGAATCATTCTTTCAAAGCCGATATTATAACGAATATTTACCGTTTTCTTTTCGGATAGATCGATTCCGGCAAGTTCAAAGCCCTTGCGGTATCCCTCCGTATAGGTATCGGCCATTTTTTGAATCATCTCTTCTGAAAAGCTGTTCAAAAATCCTGCCAGCTTTTCTTCTGTATCGGAAATATACTCTCCAAATTCATAGAGGTAGGACAGGTCGCTCAGATCCGCTTCCATGATAATATCCTTAGCGAAGGTCAGGGAAGGATCCACCGTATTTCTTACGCTCTGCTCACTGAAAATCTCACTGTAGTCATGATAAAACCAATAGATTGCATCCTTTATACTTTCCAAAGAAGGCATTTCCTCCTCGAAAAGGCAGGCAATCTGAAGAAAAAGCTCCGAAAAAATAAGAAGCTGCTCAAATCTGCCTTCAAAAGCATATACGATCGAACCTCTCAGCTCGCTGTAAAGGAAGGACAAAATAGGACCGTATTCTCCCAGTTTTTTCTTTGCATAAAGCGGCTCGGCAAAGCTCCTGTCATAGCCTTCTGCCCCGGGAAGAATATCCTGATAAAGGGCATGATTGAAGCTTTTCTTCTCCTCCAGACTCCACTTCTTCCAATTTCCGCTCAGCTTTTCATCGAAAATCCGATAGGTCTGCAGAAGGAAGGCGGCAGTCGAAGAAAAATACTCCTGAAATCCATCAGAAGAAATTCCTTCCTTTGCAAGCTGCCCGACTCTTTCTCTTGCCAGCTCAAAGCGTTCGATCAGATAATCATCTTCTTTTTCAAATAACTCTTGATAATCCATCCATGCAATCCATTTCTGTCAATTTTCTTAAATGATCCCAATCACTAATACGATCAGCCAAAGCAAAACCGTAAAGGAACAAAGCCAAAGACCGGCTCTGGGCAGTCTGAGATCAACATCTGCCACATTTCTCTCTCCTGCTGCCAGAATCGCACCGAAAAATGCGATAAAGCCGGCACTCATTCCTGCGCCTCCGGCGGTATAATCAGCGGCAGCACCGCTCATTGCCGAATAATAGACCAGAAGAGGGAGAAAAGCCAAAGAAACAAGTCCCAAGATCAAAGCAAGCAGACCAAAAAGCGAAAACTTTTTTTTGCCGACTGCAAGATTATAAGCCGCCTTGTCCTTTTTTATATTATGTTTGAATTTTTTACTTTTTTTCTTTCTTGCCATTATAAATTAATCTGCCATAGTAGAGTATTACAAAAATCCCATATCCGATCAGGCCACCCAGCGTGTTCATCATAATATCGTCGACATCAAAAATGCCCACCTTAAAGGTCAGCTGAATCAGTTCTACACAAAGACTCACATCGAAGCTCAAAAAAGCAATCAATCCGGCTGAACGGAATCTTCTTGAAAAGGCCGGCAAAAGCATGCCAAAGGGCAAAAAGCCGATGACATTTCCGGCCAGATTGCTGATGACCCGACTGATTCCTATCTGCTTCCGGTATACCCAGAACCTTCTGATCTCTGCAAAAGGAATCAGATTATAGCGATAACTGCGATTCGCCATGGTTCTGTCATATTCCTCATAAAAGATCAAAAGATAGATCAATACGATAAGATAGATCAGAAAACAGACCAGACAGAAAAATTTAATCAGCTTTTTTCTGTCTATTTTCAAGGATTATTTTACTCCGTACTCTTCATAATATGCATCAATCGCTGCCTTGATCGTGTCATCGATCACGATCTTTCCCTTATAAGGCTTATTGTAAAGATGCTCTACCACCTCTGCCATGGTTACGATTGCCGTTGTCTTCAGTCCATAGTTTTCCTGAATCTCGCTCAGGGCAGATTTTTCACCCTGTCCTCTTTCCATACGATCCACGGAAACAACCAGTCCGAGCACGTCTACATCTCCCTGTGCCTTGATGATCGGCATGGTTTCCTTAATGGAGGTTCCTGCTGTTGTTACATCCTCGATGATAACTACCTTATCTCCGTCTGCGATCGGAGATCCCAGAAGAATGCCGGTATCTCCATGATCCTTGATTTCCTTGCGGTTTGAGCAGTAACGGATATCTGCCTGATATTCCTCTTCCAGAGCAATGCTTGCCGCAACGGAAAGGGGAATTCCCTTATAGGCCGGTCCGAAAAGAATATCAAAATCTGTGCCAAAGCAGTCCTTGATCGCACGGGCATAGTATTTGCCCAGTCTCTTCAGCTGACCGCCGCTTCTGTAAAAACCAGTGTTAATGAAAAAAGGTGTTTTTCTTCCGCTCTTTGTTACAAAATCGCCGAATTTCAGCACACCGCAGTCTACCATGAATTCGATAAATTCCTCTTTATATCTTTCCATTTCGGTCCTCTCCTCTTTCTTCTATTCTATCTGCCGGACTCTATTCTTTTGTAAATTCCTGCATTAAGTTCCTGACATTTTCCGGATCTTTCTGCCTACTCGGCAGCTCCGATCAGTTCATTTATATCCTCGATATGATTGTCAAGCAGGTACTGCTCGATTCCTTCTGCAACCTCCTGTGCCGCAAAAGGATTGTGAAAACTTGCTGTTCCAACCGCAACCATACTTGCTCCGGCCAAAATCATTTCAATGGCATCCTCTGCATTTGAAATGCCACCCATTCCAATGATCGGAAGCTTTACGGCATGGGAAACATCATAACACATTCTGACGGCGATCGGATGTACTGCCGGACCTGACATGCCTCCCGTCTTATTCGCAAGAAGGATTCGTCTGGTCTTTGTATCGATCTTCATTCCCGTCAGGGTATTGATCAATGACACGCCGTCTGCACCGCCGGCTTCTACTGCACGAGCAATTTCTGTAATATCCGTCACATTCGGCGTCAGCTTCATTACAACCGGCTGAGCCGCACGTTTCTTGACTTCCTTTGTAACAAGCTCTGCCATCTTCGGATCCGTGCCGAAGGTAATGCCGCCTTCCTTTACATTCGGACAGGAGATATTGATCTCCAAAAGATCCACATCCTTTTCCTCTGCCAGGCGTTCTACTACTGCCGTATACTCATCAATAGAATGCCCGCAGACATTGACGATCACCCTGGTATCATAGTTTTTCAGGAAGGGAAGATCTCTTTTCAAAAAAACGTCTATTCCCGGATTCTGCAGACCGATGGCATTCAGCATACCGCCATAGGTTTCTGCCACACGAGGAAGCTCATTTCCTGCCCAGGGCTTATCTGCAACGCCCTTCGTTGTAACTGCTCCCAGCTTATTCAAATCCACAAATTGCGAAAATTCCATTCCGGAGCCAAAGGTACCCGATGCGGTTGTTACCGGATTTTTCATTTTTATGCCGGCAAAGGTTACTTCTGTATTCATTACAATTCCACCTTTCTTGCTTCAAATACCGGTCCCTCTACGCAGACACGAGCGTTGTTCACCTGTGAATGCTCGTCCTTTTCCTTTGTCTTGCAGACACAGGCAAGACAGGCACCAATTCCGCAGGCCATCCTCTGCTCCAGGGAAAGATAAGCCGGCAGATCCTGCTCTATGGCAAGTGCCTTCAGTCCCTTCAGCATAGGAGTTGGTCCGCAGGCATAATAGGCATCCGCCTCCAGCTCTTCCAGACGGATCGCATCCACTACTGTTCCGTGAATGCCGACACTGCCATCATCTGTGGAAATGATCAGCTTTCCATATTTTTGGAATTCATCGGCAAGAAAAAGATCCTTATTTCTATAGCCCAGAACAAAATGAGGCTCTTTTCCAGCTTCAAAGAACTGCTTTCCCAGCTCCAGCATCGGCGGAATACCGATTCCACCGCCTACAAGAACGGGATGCTCTGCATCAAGCTCATAGCCATTTCCCAATGATCCCAGTACATCAAGCTGATCTCCGCTCTTCAGTGCAGAAAACTCAGCCGTTCCTGTATGCTCACCCGTTACGCGGTAAACCAATCTGATCTGTCCTTTTTCTTTGTCTATTCCGCAAAGGGAAATCGGTCTCGGAAGAAGCTTTGATGCATCCTTGCTGTATACATTTACGAACTGACCCGCCTTTGCCTCCTTCGCGATCTCGTCTGCCTGAAGGAGAAGGTCAAAGATCCCGTCGGACAGGCAGCTTTGACTGATTACTTCTGTGGTCATTTTTTTCATTTCTTATCACCTGTATTGATTGATATCTGCGATCATATCCTCTGTTGCCTTGCGGCTTGCCTCAGCAAAATGCTCTGCTCCATAAGAAGCATAAGCCTCTTTTGTATAAGCACAGATGATTCCTCTGGAGGAATTGATGATTGCACCCAGTCCATCTTTATTAAAGTAAGCAGCAAGATCCTCTGCCTTTCCGCCCTGGGCACCGTAGCCCGGTACCAGAATAAAGCTTTTCGGCATCACCTTGCGCAGGTATGCACCCATTTCCGGATAGGTAGCACCTACAACTGCACCAACCCTGCTGTAATCAGAGCCCATGCAGCTCTCTCCCCATTCATTGACCTTTTCTGCCACATGCTCATATAAGGGCTTTCCGTCGATCAAACGATCCTGGAATTCACCGCTGGAAGGATTGGAGGTCTTCACGAGAACAAAAATTCCCTTATTGTTTTCCCTGCAGACCTTCATGAAGGGCTCGATTCCGTCTGTACCAAGATAAGGATTTACCGTAGCAAAGTCCTCTTTGAAAGGCTCATAAGTCTTGGAACCAATCTGAATTTTTCCTAAATGTCCTGTCGCATAGGCTGCTGAGGTAGATCCGATATCTCCTCTTTTGATATCTCCGATTACGACCAGGCCCTTTTCCTTGCAATATGCCACTGTTTTCTCATAAGCAGCCATACCGGCTACACCGAACTGTTCATACATGGCAACCTGGGGCTTTACTGCCGGAATCAGATCATATACGGCATCCACAATTCCCTTATTAAACTGCCAGATTGCTTCTGCCGCACCTTCCAGAGTCTCTCCGTATTTCTCGAAAGCTTCCTTTTGGATATGCTCGGGTACATAGGAAAGCATCGGATCCAGGCCGACAACTACCGGTGCATTTTTCTTCTGAATCTCTTCAATCAGCTGATCAATCATCGCTTTATCCTCTTTTGCTGTATTTTACTTTTTATTTGCTGTCATTCGTTAATATAGAAGTTGTCCTTTAGGAGGCATCCTTCTACTCAATCAAATATTCTATCACAGGGCATAAGTTCCGCTCAACCGTTTCGGAAGAAGTTTTATATTTCCTTAAAGTCTTCCATAAAGCTCCAAAGGCACATAAGCCTTGATCTGAATACCATCTGCTGTATATTCTTCCGCCAGAAGGCTGCCATATTCACGGATCTGCGCCAAAAGAGAACTTTTGCTGTAGGGAAGCAGCCTTTCAACCAAAATTTGTTCCTCCATCAAAAGCTCCTCTAAAGCACTTTTGATCTCTTCTGTTCCAATCTTTTGCTTTACCGATGCATAAATCACCTTTTCCGCATGCGGATCATGCAGATCGAGTGCTTCTCTTTCTTCTGTTTCCAAAAGATCCATCTTATTAAATACGGTAATGCACTTTTTCTGATCCGCCCCCAGCTCTTCTAAAGTCTCATAAACAACCCGCATTTCTTCTTCTAAATTCGGATTGTGGGCATCCGCAACATGAATCAGATAATCTGCATAGCTTGCTTCCTCCAGGGTACTCTTAAAGGCCTCGATAAGATGATGGGGAAGCTTATTGATAAAGCCAACCGTATCCGTAAGAAGAAGATTTTGTCCGCTCGGCAGCTCTAATATCCTTGTGGTCGGATCCAGAGTTGCAAAAAGCTTATCCTCCTCCAGAACATCTGCATCCGTAAGCGTATTCAAAAGGGTCGACTTTCCTGCATTTGTATAACCCACGATCGCCGCCGTTTTCAGGGAAGAGCTTCTTCTCTTTTCCCGCAGAAGATCCCTGTGTCTTTCAATTTCTTCCAATTCCATTTTCAGGTTGGTAATCCTGCCGCGAATTGCACGACGATCCATTTCCAGCTTTTTTTCACCCGGTCCTCTGGTACCTATTCCGCCGCCCAGTCTCGACAGACTTGTTCCCAAACCTGTAAGATGGGTTGCCAGATATTTCTGCTGGGCAAGTTCAACCTGCACCTTGCCTTCTGCGGAGCTTGCTCTTGCAGCGAATATGTCCAGAATCAAAAGAGTCCGGTCCATCACCTTTGTATTCAGCTGCTCCCGCAGATTTCTGATCTGGGCCGGCGTCAGTTCATCATCGCAGATGATTCCGCTTGCCCCTGTCGTATCGATCAGCTCCAGGATTTCCTTTACCTTTCCGCTTCCGACATAGGTTGCCGGATGAATCTTTTCTCTTGCCTGAATAACATAACCAAGCGTGTCCGCACCGGCTGTTTTCGCCAGTTCCTCCAGCTCGAATAAAGACTCCCTTGCTTCTTCATTTTCTCCCAGCGCAACTCCAACAAGGATCACGCCTTCTCTTTCTTTTTCCGTAACAATCAGTTCTGACAAATTCTGCTCCTTTATGGAATACTTACGGCACTTTTCGCATAGGAAGGAAAGTTTCCTATGTGATAAAAAGAAAGTCTGTATGGCACATTTCTGACCTCCTTGTCAGCCTGTGCCTGATACAGACTCTGTTTCTCTTTTTTGCCTTCCTAAAATTCAAATGCTTCTTTTATACTGTCATAATGAAGGAAAATTCCTTTTTCGGCAAATGCTTTAATCTCATCTGCAGAAGCGATCATATAACCGTCAATCTCCTTTTCCTGAAACTTCAGATCCTCTTCCTTAAAATCAAGGATGAAGCGATAGACATCAACAAAATAGTTATCGCCTTCTCCCGGATTTTCTCTATGATAAGTGAAGAGATAACCGCCCTCTGCCGAGGATACATCCAGTCCCGTTTCCTCCAATAGCTCTCTTTTTACCGCCTCGAAGGAAGTCTCGCCGGCCATAGCGCCGCCGCCGGAAACCTCCCACCAGCCAGCCGCCCAGGCCTTTGTCATCACACGCTTTGTAATAAGGAAATGATGATCCGGTCTGGCGATCACGCCGAGAACCGTCAGATGATATTCATCGTCTGCCAAACACCAGTCATTCTTTTTCATGGTGCGTCCTGTAAGCTGCTTGTTCTTATCGTAAATATCCCAATATTCCATATATTACCTCGTCTGCAGGAAGGTATTTTCTCTGACTGCTTCCTTATCATTCGGATAAGCCTCCAGATAAGACGCCATCGCCGTCTTTGCCTTATCCCATTCTCCTTCCTTTTCATAAAGCACAATCTGAACCCGGCTCAGCTCCTGCTGATAAGTCGTATCCTCTGCCTTAAGTCCGGCTTCAATCTGGGAAAGTGCCTTGTCGTATTCCTTTTCTTCCTCGTAAATACTGATCAGTTCAAGTCTTGCCTTCTCCGAACCGGCATCAATTGCCTGCTGCAGATAACTTAAGGCCTGGTTTGTATCACCGAGATAATAGTAAATCTGTCCCTTTGCACAAAGTCCGGCAGCTCCGTTTCCCGCAAGATCAAGTGCAGTGTTCAGATACTGCTCTCCCTCATCTCCGTAACCGGCCGAATTCAGATTCTGATAAATCTGAATATAGAGATCATAGTTCTTTTTATCCTTTGCAATTGCCTCTGCATAATCCGCATCGGCAGACTCCTTGCTTCCCTGGTTCAGATAAACCGTACCACGCAGATAATAAGGCGCCCATGCCTTCTTATCATATGCAATCATCGCAGTATAGGCCGAAAGTGCATCTCCTGTTTCTCCGGCATTATAAAGTGCTGCCGCACGATAATAAGCAATATCCAGTTCCATATCATCCAGACTGCCATAGGACTGATTCAAAGCAATCTGAAACATTTCGGCAGCTTCCTTATATCTGCCCATTTCCATCAGATCAATTGCCTGCTGTCTGTAATCCGCTTCCCTTTCTTTATTTCCGGAAGTCCCGCAGCCTGCAAGAACAAGGATCATGAAAAGAAACAGAAGGATCGAAAGTCCTTTGCGTTTCAATTTATGTAAACCTCCCTTTTCTTCTTACACTTGACCTGCCACATTAAGGCAAGCTATAGTTAAGTATAACGTTTTCTTGTTTTATTGACAAGAAAAACCAAATTCAAAAGCATGAGGTAAAAAAGACATGAAAAGTGAAATCAAGGATATTCATCTGGCCGAATCCGGCAATCATAAAATCAGCTGGGTAAGAAAGAATTGTCCCCTTCTCCGTTCTCTGGAAGAAGATTTTTCCAAGGACAAGCCCTTTGAAGGGATTCGCATTGCCCTTTCCATCCATTTGGAAGCAAAAACCGCCTATCTCTGCAAGGTTCTTGCTGCAGGCGGTGCCGATATGTATATCACCGGTTCCAATCCTCTTTCTACCCAGGATGATGTGGCAGCTGCACTTGCCGCAGAAGGAATGAATGTTTTCGCATGGTACGGATCCAGTCCTGAAGAGTATGATCACCATATCAGCTGCGTTCTGGAAGCAGATCCTCAGATCATCATTGATGACGGCGGTGATCTGGTGCATATGATGCACAGCAAATATCCGGAAAAGATTGCAAATGTGATCGGCGGCTGCGAAGAAACCACCACAGGTGTTATCCGTCTGAAGGCTATGGATGCTGCCGGAGAGCTTAAATTCCCCATGGTACTTGTTAACAATGCCGATTGTAAGCATCTTTTTGACAATCGCTATGGTACCGGTCAGTCCGTCTGGGACGGCATTAACCGTACCACCAATCTGATCGTTGCAGGCAAAATGGTTGTTGTTGCCGGTTACGGCTGGTGCGGCAAAGGTGTTGCCATGCGAGCAAAGGCATTGGGTGCCCGTGTTATCATCACAGAAATCGATCCCATCAAGGCAATCGAGGCTGTTATGGACGGTTATGATGTTATGCCTATGCATGAGGCAGCAAAGCTGGGAGATTTCTTTATCACAGTAACAGGCTGCAATAAGGTTATTTCCGAAGAGGACTTCCGTGTTATGAAAGACGGTGCGATTCTTTGCAATGCCGGACATTTTGACTGTGAGGTGGATATGGCCCGTCTTCGTGAAATCGCATCGGACATTTCCGAAGAACGTCATAATATCATGGGCTATACCATTGAAGAAGGCCGTAGAATCTATGTTCTGGCAGAAGGCCGTCTGGTTAACCTTGCTGCCGGCGACGGACATCCTGCCGAGATTATGGATATGAGCTTTGCTATTCAGGCACTCAGTGCCAAATATCTTGCCGAGCATGCCGCAGAACTGACCACAAAGCTGATCGATGTGCCCAAGGAAGTTGATCAGGAGGTTGCTGTCAGAAAACTCCGTTTCCTAGGAAAGGATCTGGATGTACTGACACCTGAGCAGGAAGCATATTTAAATCAGGGACTATAAGGCATCCTTTAGGAAGAAAGTTTCCTATACGACAACAAAGCGCTTCGCTCGCGAAACGCTCGCGCCGAGCGCGGTCGCTTGCGGCATATTTCCTCTTCGCGCGAGTGCGCATCCTTGCATTTTTTATCGTATAGGAACAAAGTTTCCTATACGATAAAAAAGACGAGATGTTCTGCTTAGGATCAAAAACCGTTAAATAGCGTATTTTTGCTCCAACAGAATCATTCTCGTCTTTTTTTAATCAGCTTTTTATCTCAGATAAAATTTGCCTGCACCGCAAATTGGTCTACAGTACTACTCTTGCTTCTCCTCTGTCTTTTTCAGGTCCGCAGGTTCCTTTTCAAGCTGCACTTTCTCTGTGCTTTTATTCTCTGTCTTATCTTCTTTCAACGAAGAAGACTTTTTTTCTGCCTTATCTGCACTAACAGGCTCTGTTTTTTTCTCTTTGGCTGCCTTTTCTTCCAGACTTCCGTTTTTCCAAACCTCGGTAGCCGCTACACAAAGCTCTCCTGTCCAGGAAATACGGTAGCCTCCGACTGTGATCCTTGCCTTTTGAAAAAGCTCCTGATCTGCCAGAAGAATCTTTAACTCCTCATGCTTCCGCATGCTTAAACGGAGATCGTAGATCTTGGTAATACCATTTTCAAAAAGAACCCTAATTCTGCAATCCTCCAGGGGATATACCCTATATGCAGGTGCAAATTTATCCTTTTCCTCTTCCTCCAAAGCCTCGTGAACAAAATTCACTGCAGTTCTCTCAAGCTCTGTATCGCTTTCCCTCTTACCTTCCTTTTCTACAGCTTCATTTTCTCTTTTAATGAGAAGACAAAGATCAAAGAAGAAGATCAGGAAGGAAATGGAAACATAGATAGCCCGGGCTTCTGTTTTGGAAATCAATCCAAAAAAGAAAAGAAGTGCCGAAAGGATCGCTCCCACTTCAAAAACTGTTTTTCGGTTCATAAAATGCCCTCCGATTCTCTTAGAAGACCTTCAGAAGCTGAAAACCACTGCTCTCCATCGACAGCTGGTAGATCAGCTTTTTCATATGGGTATTATTGATATCTCCCAGAATTTCCAATTCAAAAGTAACTGATTTATCAGCATGATTCTCACTGATCAGGATCATTCGTTCCATATTATAACCATAGTCACCAACCATACTCAAAATAGAGGACATGGCATTCGGACGATCCGGCCTGGTCAGTCTCAGCTTTACAAGCTTGGCCGGATTCGGAATCTCCACTCCCTCAAGCAAGGGATCGATCAGACCAGGAACCCAGTCATAGATCAGACCGTACTGATACATTCTGCTGGTCTCCATGATCTTGCGCACAAGAGCCAGATAGCCATCTCTGCGATCCTCCGGAACTTCTTTTCCCAGCCGGCTGAGAATCTCTTCCTCCCGATCTGCCCGATAAATGGTCAGATCACCGCTCTCTGTCTTTGCTTTGGCAACCTCATAGGAGCAGTCCAGCCTTTCCATTAATAGTTCTCTGATCATGGGATCAATTCTGTCAATTTCTTTTCTGGCCTCTTCTAATTTCATCGTATGCTTCCTTTCATTCGGCTTTTTCAGAGAAATTCTGAAAAAGCCTACTTAATTCCTACATGGAGATCCATCCAAATGCACTTGCAACCGAGGATCCTAAAATGATCAAAAGAAAAATAATGCAAAGATAACGGATCATGAAGTTGAAGGTTCTCCTTCTTCTGAAAGGATGACCATCCTTTACAATCTCCTCCTCCATCTTATCCAATCCGATAATATAGGTACAGAAGAGACAGGTTGCAATCGCTGCAATCGGCATCATAACCGAGTTTGTAATAAAGTCAAAGAAATCCAAAAACTGCATGCCGATGATCTTTACCGATGCAAGCGGCCCGTAGCCTAAAGAGGACAGGGTTCCCAGTCCGATGATGATCACACCGATCAATACCGTTGCCTTTTTTCTGCCCCAATGAAGTTCATCCTCCACTGTTGCGACTGCTGACTCTGCGAGCGCAATCGAGGAGGTCAATGCTGCAAAAAGTACCAGAACAAAGAAAAGGATACCTGCCGGAGTGGCAAATCCCATGCTGGCAAAAACCTTCGGAATTGCAATAAACATCAAAGAGGGACCTGCACTTAAAATATCCGGATCACCGCCCGAAAAGGCAAAGATTGCCGGGATGATCATCAAACCCGCCATAATAGCAATTCCGGTATCAAATATTTCTACATTTACCGTTGCACTGTGAATAGAAACATCATCCTTCATATAGGAACCGAAGGTAATCAGAATGCCCATGGCAATGGACAGGGAATAAAACATCTGTCCCATGGCACTGACCACCGTCATCCAGGAGAAATTCTCAAAGTTTGGAATCAAGAGATATTTAACCCCCTCGATCGCGCCGGGTCTTGTGACCGAATAAATCATAATGATTATGGACAAAACAATTAAAGCCGGCATCATCATTTTCGAGACTCTCTCAATTCCGTTTCGAACCCCCATAAAAATAATGATCAAGGTTGCAAGAGCAAAGACCAGAAAGCATAGCTCTGTCTGTACTCCATTTGAAATAAAGCCGGAGAAATAATCGTCTTCTGCAAGCTTCTGCGCATTGCCCCGGAAATATTCGACCATGTATTTGATCACCCATCCACCGATTACAGAATAATAGGGCACGATCAGAAGAGGAATGATCGAATTGATCCAGCCGCCGATCCGGTAAGGAATCTTATCTGTATATTTTGCAAAGGCACCGACCGGACTTTTCTTGGACATTCGTCCCAGAGCTGTCTCGGCCATGATCATCGTATAGCCAAAGGTCAGGGCTAAGATGATGTAAACGACAAGGAAGATTCCACCGCCGTATTTCGCGGCCAGATAGGGAAATCTCCATATATTTCCTAATCCGACAGATGCGCCCGCCGCTGAAAGGACAAAGCCGATCTTGCCGGAAAAACTGTTTCTGTTTTGCAATTTATGTTAACCTCATACTTTCTGGTTTCTGTTTCTCTTCTATTTTGCAGAAGTATCCTGATATATCCAAAATTCCTTATGATTATTTCACAAAGAGATTCAGGAAGCCGGTAGACTGCAGGAAAAGGATCAGCATCAATACCGGTGCGATATAACGAACCATGACCGTGTAGATCTTCTTTCTGCCGAACTTGTCTCCGGTTGATTCCATTTCTTCTACTACCCACTTGGGTCCTACGATCCAGCCGATCAGGATACAGGACAGAAGGGAAATAAAAGGCATCATAAAGCTGTTGCTGATATAGTCCATGATATCCAGAAGCTGTCCCACCGAACCGTTTGGCAGGGTAACTTCCATATAGAAAACACTGTAACCAAGGGCGATCACAACCGATGCAATACAATAGATCACTGTCAGGATCAATGTTGTTTTCTTTCTGGATGAATGGAACAATTCCATGCAGTTTGCTGTTACTGTCTCAAGGACGGAAACGCAGCTTGTTAAAGCTGCAAATGCAGCCATTACGAAAAAGACAAAACCAATAATGGGGCCTGCTTTTCCCATTGCCGCAAATACCTTGGGCAAAGATACGAACATGAGGGAAGGTCCTGCACCCATACCCTCTGTTCCTGAAAATACATAGATAGAGGGAATGATCATAAGGCCTGCCAAAAAAGCAACTAGAGTATCAAAGATTTCGATCTGATTTACTGCACGATTCAGGTTGACATCCGGTTTTACATAGGAACCATAAGTGATCATGATACCCATGGAAACACTAAGGGAAAAGAAAAGCTGACTCATGGCATCCAAAAGGATCTGCAGAAATCTGGAAAGGGTTAATCCTTCCAGATTCGGTTTCAGATAAACCATAAGACCATCCAAGCCTGTTCTTGTCACTCCGCTGTCATCCGTATGGCTTAAGGTCAGGGAATAAATTGAAATACCAATGATCATAAGCAAAAGTACCGGCATGATGAATTTGGAACATTTCTCAATACCGCCCTCAACACCGTTATATACAACAAATGCTGTGATCAGCATGAAGATCAGGGCATATACAACAGATGCCACCGGTGAGGTGATAAAGCCTGTAAAATAGCCGTCTCCAGCTGCTGCCTGTGTTTCACCTGTCACATAAGTAACCATAAATCTTGTGATCCAGCCACCGATAACCGCATAATAGGTCATGATCAGAACCGGTACAAAAAAGGTGATGACACCGAGGAATTTCCATTTCGGTCTCATTGCCTCGTAAGCATAAATGGAACTCTTTTTTGTTCTTCTTCCGATGGCGATATCTGATGTCAAAAGGGTGAAGCCAAAGGTAAGGACCAGGATCAGATAAATGATCAGGAAAAGTCCTCCTCCATCCTTCGCCGCTAAATAAGGAAATCGCCAAAGATTTCCTACACCTACTGCAGATCCTGCCGCAGCCAGAACAAATCCGATCTGACCGGAGAATCCGCCACTCTCTTTTTTCTTATCCATACTCTTTCTCTCCTAGACCCGGGCTTTTTCCGTTCTATTTTTCTTCCCCAGGCTCTTTCTCTAAACTCACCGCCAGATACTCTGGCAAAAAACATAAAGTTGGGTTTATTCTAGCATATTTTGTATGAATATAGCAAAAAGAATCCTGCGTTCCTTACACCATCAAAACATTTCGCTCGCGAAACGCTCGCGCCGAGCGCGATCGCTTGCGACATATTTCCTTTTCGAGCGAGTGCGCATCCTTACACAAAAACAGCTTTGGAATCTATGTCCCAAAGCTGTTCCTATCACATAATGAAATTCCTTCTCCTAGATCAGATCATATTCGCTCTTGCAAAAGCCTGTCTCGTGCAGCGCTGAATATTGCCTGCACCCGGGAGGCAATCGCCAATGGCATAGAACTGAACCGCACTGTTCCGGTATGAAAGTGCTTCTTCTGTCAGCCTTCTTGTACCTCCGCAAATAACAACAGCATCTCCGCTGATTGTCTCTTCCTTGCCTTCTGCATCCACATAAGTCACGCTATTGCCAGATACAGACTTTGTGGTCGCATTCACAATGCCTGTGAACTCGTCATAACGCTCCCACTCTGCTGCCTCATGGGCATGCGTCTCATCATCCTGCTTTACAAAAGCCATGGTAATGTAATGCAGCTTGGAAGCATCATGAGCAACTTCCTTCTGTCGCGTCAGAACAGTCACCTTGTGACCTGCTCTCAGGAGATAGATCGCGGTCTCGATACCGGTCTCCGAACCACCCACCATGATGATATGCTTGCCAAGCTCTGCTTCCTTACCCCAGATATCCCAGCTTGTGGGATACAAGGCTTTCCCTTCTTCATCACATAAGCCCTCGATGCTCTTAGGAAGAACAGCAACTGCACCTGTTGCTGCAAGAACAGCATCAAAGTCCGCTTCTTCAATTTCCTCCGGTGTCGGATTGCTATTCATCTTAACAGTTACACCAAGACGATTTAATTCTCTGATCATCCATTCTTTATAATTTTTAATCGGCCATTTAAAGTCAAAATAATCTGCATGCAGAAGCTGACCTCCCAGCTTATCTGTCTTCTCAAACAAGGTTACGCTATGGCCACGCTTTGCTGACTCAATCGCTGCTCTCATTCCGGCCGCACCGCCACCGATCACTGCTACCTTTTTGGCACTTGTCCCAAAAATCATGCGAGGTAGCTCATGCTTAATACCATGAATCGGGTTTACAGAGCACATGGTGATCCATGGTTCCGGCTCAGGCAGCATGGTTCCATGACATTTATTACACTTCAGGCAAGGTGTGATCTCGTCACTTCTGCCCTCCTGCATCTTCTGACCATATTCATAATCTGCCATAAAGGCTCTGGCCATACCGAAAAGATCGCATTTTCCAGCTGCCAAGATTTCTTCCATCTCTTCCGGCTCCTGGAAACCTCCGATAGGCTCGAGAAGAGCTGTGATGCCTTCAGATTTTAATCTTGCCGCAAAATCAACTGCCGGATGATCGCCCTGCTTGAAGTTAAAGCCTGTAGGATGAGATCTGGTCGCATCCTTCTCCCTAATCTGGAAGATATCAACATCCTTATCGATCAGATGACAGAACTCTGCCACTTCATCGGAATTGACACCCGGTCCCTGCTTCCAGCCATAGCCCCAGGGCTGTTCCCAGGCAACGATAGACTCTGTGATAAAATCATCGCCAAAGCGTTCCTTCACAGCAGCATATATGTCACGAATAAATCTTGTTCTATTCTCAACCGTATCGCTGCTATACTCATCCTCTCTGCTTCTGTGCTCTGGCAGAAGCTCCATATCGGTACGCATGCTGAGGCCATCAAAGCCCATTATCTTATACATATGCATTTTTTCAAGGAAAGTTTCGATCACCTGCGGCATCATCTCCTTGGGCAGGGGCTTTGCCTCCGGTGCGTCAGGCGGCACACCCGGTCCGAAAACCTTGCCTCCATACAGGGAATATCCCTCCGGCATATCTACAGAAGCATGGATCAGAAGCTTGGAACCATAGAAATGAATCTCCTCCGCCATCAGGGAGAAGTAATTATGGGTACTTGGATCCTTCATATCAAAGGCCTGCATATGTGTAAAATCAAACTGATAGGGTCCCTTGTGCTGATCCAGGTTATTCCATTCTGCAATGGTAACGATAGCTGCGCCGTTTCTTGCGAGATTTACATGGAAATCACGAAATCCTTCTGCCGGAAAGGTCTCCGGTCCCATCAGGGTATGGGGCGATGCATTGGGATACTCCATGCGATTTTTCAATAAGTGCTTTCCCACCATAATGGGAGAAATCAAATGCGGATATGCTTTTTTCATCTTTACGGTCTCCTTTTTTCTTATAGCTGAAATTCCGGTGCAGAAAAGCCTGCACCGGTAATGACTCAAACTTAAAATTTGCTTATTCTTCTGCCGGCATCTTACCGTGACGCTCTCTAAGATCAGCACGAATACTTTCGATTTCCTCTTTCTTGATCGGATAGAATACAACTGCAACAAAGGAAATTGCTGCCAGAATACCCGGAAGAAGGAATCTGAGAACCGCTACACCACTTGCCATTGCCGGTGTTACATCGATGGTAACCGGTCCCATTCCCTGAAAACCAACCATCTGAAGACCAATACCAGCGATCGTAGATGCAAGACCTGCTGCCAGCTTCATCAGGAAAGATACGATAGCGAATACAGTCGCATCCTGACGAATTCCGTTCTGCCATTCCAGTTTATCACAAACCTCAAAGCAAAGGTTGATGACATTGATCTGAAGTACACCTACGAACATATTCGTAATAACCAGAACAATCAGATACAGCGGTACAGAAATATTACCTGCGATATAGCTCAGCAGAAGAAGTAGGCAATAGATCGGTAGGCCAATCATCATAATCGTCTTACAGCTGCCCACCTTCGTTGCAATGTAAGGATAGAAGAACTGTCCGATGCAGGCACCTACTGCGACAAGTGCAACACCAGCACCCATGATCAGGGCCGGTGAGCCAAGGGAGTATGTCAGATAGTAGCCGTTGATCATATCGGAAAGAATCGTATTAAATGTGAAGAAAAGCTGAGCTGCCATAACAGCTAAAAGTGCCCAGTTTCCTTTCAGAACATTTAAGAAATCCCTGACACCGGAGTTCTTCTTTGCAGCCGGTTCTGCTGTAGAAAGCGCATTTTCGTGACATCCGAAGAAGGAAAAGCAGGATGCGATAATCGCTACGATACCAACAAGAATTGCCGTATAGAAAACACCATTCTGTCCGATCGTAAGTCCATTTCCATCAAATCTCGTAACCATGGCAGCCAGTACAAGCGGCCATGCGAAAGCCGGAATTCTGGATACGATACGGCTCCATGCTGTAATGGAAGCTCTCTCCTGCGGATCATTTGTCATGGCACCTGTCAGTCCGAAATACGGAATCTCCAATACGGTATAGCACATACCATATAAGATATATACGATCGTATAATAGATCATCTTAGCGCTATCAGACAGATCCGGTACAAAGAACAGTGCCGCAAAGATTGCAGCCATCGGAATGGATGACAAAATATACGGTCTGAATTTACCCAGCTTAGAATGGGTATGATCAGCAAGTGATCCAAGAATGGGATCATTGATCGCATCCCAGATTCTTGCACCCAGCATCATGGAACCGATAAAAGCTCCCGGCAGTCCTGCAACCATCATCAGAAACATCATCAGATAGTTGTTTGCGATCGTCTGAAAACCGTCCTTACCTGCAAAGCCAATAGAATAACAAAGCTTTGCTCCGGGACTGACACGATCCTTTGGATTCATTGTATAAGCATCTTTCTTATTTGCCATTATTACTTCCCCCTTTATTTTTCCCCTTACACTGTTCTGTCTCTTCCCCCAAAGTGACAGAACAGCAGCTTTTTCATTATGAAATTGAAATATATTCTGAATTAACCTGAGCTCTCTTGCCGTTATAGGTCATAAACATATCTTCTACCAGGTCGCTGACCAGGATCTTAGCCTTCATGACATCCTTATCGTTCGGATGGTTCCATGGCTGACCATGGAAGAAATAAGAAGCTGTGATCTTTTCTCCATCTGCCGTCTCATAAACCTCAGGATCCGGCATTTCGCCCGGTCTGATCAGCATAGGCTTCTCCCCTTCTTCAAGACCCGCCGGTCCGAATTCTTTACCAACGCAGGCAAACTGTCCAATCACATCTACATTCTGCAGCTCTAAGAAAAGCTTCAAAGCAGCCAGCGTAGCCAATGCCTCATTGGAGCCAAAGAAGCCTCCGCCGTAGGTTGTAAATACGATACCCACCGGCCTGTAATTGTCTGCTGAAGGACCACCCGGGAAGGGACAGGATCTGCGTCTCCACATGGCACCGATCGTCTTCTTGGGAGGTGGACCGCCTGGGCCGCCCGGACCTCCTGCTTCTCCAGGAGGCGGTTTAATGGTATCGCTGTTGGCCTTAAATCCATCTCCTGCGTCTACCTGCTCCTGTACTCTGGATTCAAGTTCTCCGCCTGCACCCAGTGAGAATACCTTGTTGACAACCGTAAGCGGATAGCCTGCAACAATAGGAGATCCCAAAGCGATCACATCGTAATCATCAAAATAGAGTTTCTCCTGCATGCCTTCCCAGTCTGCTGCCTTCATCGTCATGCGATAAAAGGTAACTTCCCATTTGTAATGAAGGAAGGTCTCCTGCATTGCTTTTGCGATCTTCTCTGTATTCTTTGTCATGGTTGCGTATAAAATCAGAGCGCGGAGCTTTTTCGGAGAATAAGAAAGATCTGCAAGCTCATAGATCTCTTTTACCTTTCCATCCGCATCCAGGATGGCTCCCTTTCCGCTTATTGCTCCTGTCTCATCAAATGAGAGAGTGATCTGATGCATCTCCCGGCCCAGCTGTGCTTCTGCCACAATAGTATTACTGCGGGCAACAATATTGCCCAGCAGATCCGCACCCATACCGGTGATGATCTCACCCTCATACCCTCTATCGTTCTCTCTGATTGCGATCACCATCTTGGAATCTCCACTTGGTGTCTTGGCCAGATAAGAATATTTACCGGCAAAGTTCATCTTTTTACCTCCATTATTTTTATGATCTGCCTGCTACTCCTTCAGTATAGTAGGGGCAAAAAGGCTTGTATATTATCATAATTGTTATTTTTTATTCAGATTTGTCCCTCTGTCTCGCTTATTTTTATTGTATTTTTTGACATATAATAATATTATTGACTTATACTAAAGTATGAAAGACTTAGCCAGTTTTGTTTATTTGTGTTTACATCATTCTATAAGGAGCAGATCATATGAATCAGGAAGCCTGTATCAGATGCGGACAGCTGGATGAGCAGCGTCCCACTGCCGAAGAACTTCGTCAGACCCTCTTAGAATCCAAAATGATGTCCCTGCTCTGTCACTGTTCTGCAGAAATCGACCCCAGCACGGCGCTTTTCTATTCCGTAAATCATATGTTTTTGGGAAGTGGCAGCTATATGCTGATCCTTTTTTCCGAGATCAGTCCCCCCACTGACGACCAGGACTCCGGCCGTGATGTCTATAGCCGCTTCTATCTCTATACCCTGATCAGAGAAGAGCTGTTAAAGAAGTTCGAAGGACATTTCACGATCCATACTGCCGAATTGGACGGCCGCCTTGCTGCCCTGCTCATCTTTCATTATGGAGTGATTCCCTCCGTTCACGATGATCTGATGCAGCTGATTGAAACAAGATGCATTGAATTGTCCATCTATCTGAAAAATAAATATGATCTGAATGTAGTCTCTTATCTGGGGCAGATCATGGATGAGATCCCACTGATCTCTTCCGTCTATGATAAGCTGCTGAGCACTTCTACTTATCACCGTTATGTAAACCACATTTTTGAAAGACCGGTATACTATCTGCCCCAGCCAAAGACCGGTTTAGAGATTGCCCTGCATGTTTCAAACTCCGATTATGCAAAGACGATCTCCAATGCAATTTTATCCGATGGAGATTATCAGACCTTGACAAAACAGGCTCTGCATGACCTGATCAATGAGCCTTTGATGTCAATTGAAGAATTAAAGAAAAGAAGCGGTGACTTTTTTGAAGCATTATGCGATGCCCTTGCCGCAAGAGGCTTGCACTTTAATCACAAAAGGGCATCCGAGGAATATCAGATCCAGAACAGCTCTACTACCAGCTGGTCTTCTACCGAGGCCTGGCTGCTTCGCTTTCTGGATGAGCTTCATTCCAAGAATACCCTTGATAAAAATGCTCAAAAAACGCTTTTACTGGAAAAGGCAGAAGAATACATTGACGAGCGGCTAAAGGATTCTTCCCTTACCATCCGGGATATCGCAGATTACCTGAATATCTCTGTTGCTACCTTGAATCATCTTTTCCGCAGGCAATTAGAACAGACACCTGCAAAATATATCAGAAATCTGCGTTTGCAGGAAGCCTGTCGCTTATTGAAGGAAACAGAACTTCCCATCCGCGAGATCTCTGATGCCTGTGGTTTTGGCTCCCTGGAGACCTTCCACCGGCTCTTCCGGGCAGAATACGGCATATCACCGGGAAGCTTAAAAAGAATGCAGCTTACGCCTTGATCACTCTTCCATAGTGCATTACAAAATCAATCTTAGCAAAAACGCTGACGTCTTCGGCAAGCTCGCCCTTAATGGCAATAAGATTTGCCGTCTTGCCAATCTCGATACTGCCCTGAGACTCCTCTAAGCCGCAAACGTGGGCACTATTGATGGTTGCAGCCTCAATAAGCTGCTGCATGGAAAGACCGGCAGACTGCATCAGTTCTAATTCATGGATTGGAATTCCCTGAACGCTGTCATTTTCTGTCATTCGCATGGTATCCGTTCCAAGTGCAACCTTTCCGCCAAGCTTCACAAATCTTCTGACATTGTCTACGGCATCCATCTCCTGTTGGTGGGTATCGATGGCCATCATCTTTTCCATCATTTCCTTCATTCCCGGAGGCAGTTCTCCCGGCGGAAGAGGTGGTCTTGGTGCATCGATCACGG
This sequence comes from Oscillospiraceae bacterium, assembly GCA_963617415.1. Lineage (GTDB taxonomy): Bacteria > Bacillota > Clostridia > Lachnospirales > Lachnospiraceae > RUG14243. The sequence goes on along the minus strand of CAVEOK010000004.1, from coordinate 45,948 downwards.
CAAGGGTCGGTGTCACATACATGTTCTTAGCTACCATCTCTTCTAACATCTCATCTGGGATCGGATCCAGGGACATATGAGCCAGCTCCGGAACGCCTGCATCGATCAAAGACTGAATATAGTCGGTATGCTGGATATGTACGCCCATCCACATGCCATTTTCCTTTGCCGCCTCTGCTAAGGCTCTAAATTCTTCTGTAGAAAGAACCGGTGTGTTTGGATCCATTCTTTCCATATCGGCAGCCGACTTGATACCATGACAGCCCAGGTCTTTCATCTTTTCTACAGCTGCTTTGGCCTCTGCTGCCCCTTTTACGGCAATTCCATTTTCCTTGCCCATCATCATATGCCCATAGCCATTCTCACAGGTAATAAATCTGCCTGCTGTAACGACCTGCGCTGTCTGTGGGTCATTCAGGGAATCTACCCAGGCAAGAAATTCTTCCAGCGTCTGATTACCGCCAAAGCCCATGTCCCTAACAGTCAAAACACCGCCCTGAGCCCATTCTCTCAATGACTGGTCATCCATAGGCTCCCTGCCGCTTACCAGATGCATATGGGCATCAAAAAAGCCTGGCATCAGGGTATAGCCCTCCAAATCGATCATCTCATCCCCCAGAAGATTCGATCCGACCTCCTGAATGATGCCGTCTTCTATCTTAATATCCTTCTTTTCCTGCCAGATATTCGTATCACATACAATGGCATTTTTAATTACAATACTCATAAACTCCCCCTTTTCTTGTTTGCTTCACTTTATTCTAACTCACTTTCTCTTTTTCCAGTTTATTTATTCGGTCTTATTATCACTCTGCTTTTATTCTAAGCTTATCGATTCATACTTTCTAATAGCAATATATTATTTTTTCATAACCGGTACGTTATACTATATTATATTGCTTTAACAAGGCAACGCACAACGGTGCATCGGCACAATTATAATGCACCCTAAGGCCCTTCATCCATTATATCGCATAGTAATATGATGAAACGAAGGCGCCATGAAAGAAGAGAGATCAACGCTATGAAAGATGGACGAATCACATCCTTTAATCCGGATCTCGGTAATGATCCTGATTGCTGGGGACCGCTTTCTCATGAGCATATCGTACACGAATAAATTACTTGCTACTTGCGTATCCTTACAAAACGAAAGAGGCACAGAGACCATTTCGGCTCTGTGCCTCTTCGCGCGCGGAAAATCCTGCGAACAGGATTCTTTCTTGCTGCAGTCAAGACTCGCTTAATGATTCGTTCCCTTCAGGAAAGGAGCAATGTGCTTGTAAATAATAAAAGTAATCACAACACTGATCATTTCCTTGATAAAGGTGAATGGAGCATTGAAAATAATCAAAGCTTCCAGAAGATTCTTCACACTCGGAAGAATTGCCTGATACATGGATACGATTGTTTCCATCGGCATAAAAGCCGTATATACCGGATATACAATAAAATAATTAGACGGAATCGATACCAATGCAGAAACGATGGCACCTGTCAGGGCTCCGATCAAGGCTCTTGTTCTGGTTTTCTTGTGCTTATAAATCAGTCCAGCCGGCAAAACAAAAAGTGCACTCAGAATAAAATTTGAGAGTTCTCCTACTCCACCGGAAGATGTCATAAAAAGATGCAGCACATTTTTGATCAATGCGATCACAACACCGCTGACCGGTCCCAACGCAAAGGCTCCGATCAGGGCCGGCAGATCAGAAAAGTCCATCTTGATAAAGGCCGGCACAAAGGGAACATTAAACTCCAGAAACTGAAGTACAAAAGAAACTGCAGCAAGCATTGCCGTCATTGTCATTCTGCGCACCTTGCTGGTTTCATTTACTTGGTTATTCATATTTCTCAAATCCTCCCCAGGATGATTTTATTTTGAAGTATTTACTGAAGCGGATACTTATCTGTCAGTGTCTTAATGATTGCTTTCGCCGGCTCGATTCCTTCCTCGCCCTTCTTTACAACCAAAGCAATTGCTTCAGCAACCTGATCAAAATCTTCTGCCTTCAGTCCTCTTGTTGTTGCAGACGGTGTTCCCAGACGGATACCGCTTGTTACAAATGCAGACTTCGGATCATTCGGAATGGTATTCTTATTTGCAGTAATATGTGCTGCATCCAGAAGCTTCTCTACATTCTTTCCTGTCAGCTCATAAGGTGTCAGATCCAGAAGCATAAGGTGATTATCTGTTCCATTGGAAACAATCTTCATATCTCTTGCGATCAGTCCCTTTGCCAGAGCCTGGGCATTATCAACGATATTCTGCGCATATACCTTAAAATCATCGCTTAAGGCTTCCTTGAAGCAAACAGCCTTTGCAGCGATCACATGCTCAAGGGGTCCGCCCTGGATGCCCGGGAATACTGCCTTGTTCAGCTTTACTTCATCAGCAAATTCCTGGCTGGAAAGGATCAGACCTCCACGAGGTCCTCTCAAGGTCTTGTGAGTGGTGGTTGTTGTTACATGTGCATAGGGGATCGGGCTCTGATGAAGTCCTGCAGCTACAAGTCCTGCAATATGAGCCATATCTACCATAAGATAAGCGCCAACCTCATCTGCAATCTCACGGAAACGCTTGAAATCGATTGCTCTTGCATAAGCACTTGCACCAGCAATGATCATCTTCGGCTTGCATTCCTTTGCAATGCGAAGTACTTCATCATAATCGATCAGGCCATCATCATTTACACCATAAGGAACACAGTGATAGAACAAGCCTGAGAAATTAACAGGGCTGCCATGAGAGAGATGTCCGCCATGATCCAGGTTCATTCCCATATAGGTATCTCCCTGCTCCATCAAAGCAGTAAATACTGCCATATTTGCCTGAGCACCGGAATGGGGCTGAACATTTGCATAGGTGCAGCCGAAAAGCTCTTTGGCACGCTCAATAGCAAGTGTTTCGATTTCATCGATAACCTCACATCCGCCATAGTAACGCTTTCCGGAATATCCTTCTGCATATTTATTGGTCAGAATGGTTCCCATTGCTCCCATCACACTATGGCTTACCCAGTTTTCGGAAGCGATCAGCTCGATGTGATCTGCCTGTCTTTCAAACTCTTTGGTGATAAGATTTGCGATCTCAGGATCTGTAGCCTTTAATTCATCAAAATAGCTCATCATTTTCTCCTTATCTTTTTCATAACTTAAATCTATTTTCTGTCCGAAAAGGGACGGAAAAACACACTCGCTCTTGCTGTTTACTCTATTCACAGCAAGGAAATTATTTTTCTTCCTGCTCTTCTACGCTGATGTAAAGCTCATTCAGCTGCTTTTCATCAACCGGTGCCGGTGCACCGCTCATCAGATCGGAAGCATCCTTTACCTTCGGGAAGGCAATTACATCACGGATGGAATCCGCATGGACGATATGCATGACCAGTCTGTCCAGGCCATAGGCCAATCCTGCGTGAGGCGGAACTCCATATTTAAAGGCATTTAAGAGGAAGCCAAACTGCTCATAGGCATTTTCCTTAGAGAAGCCGAGCACTTCCAGCATTTTTTCCTGAATATCATCCTGATGAATTCTGACAGAACCGCCGCCAAGCTCTGTACCATTCAATACGATATCGTAAGCTCTTGCACGAACTGCTCCCGGATCGGAATCAATCTTATCCCAGTCCTCTTCCATCGGCATGGTAAAGGGATGATGCATCGCCATAAAACGGTTTTCCTCATCAGACCACTCCAAAAGCGGGAACTCTGTTACCCAGAGGAAGTTGTACTGATTCGGATCCAGAAGTTCCATCTGCTTTGCCATTTCCAGACGGAGGGCACCCAGGACATCCCATACCATCTTGTTCTTTCCGGCAGCAAAAAGGAGGAGGTCTCCTGCCTTGCCTTCCATCTTCTCAATGATGGCAGCCAGCTCTTCTTCTGTCATAAATTTGGAGAAGGAACACTTCTGACTTCCGTCACTCTTCAGCTGGATATAAGCCAGGCCATTTGCGCCATAGCCCTTTGCGAATTCAACCAGCTTGTCAATCTGCTTGCGGCCCATGTCTCCCTTGCCGGAAACATTAATACCGCGAACACTGCCGCCAGCCTGAACCGCACCTGCAAAAACACCAAATTCACTGTCCTTAACCAGGTCGGAAATGTTTACCAGTTCCATGCCGAATCTGGTATCCGGCTTATCAGAACCATAGCGGTCCATTGCCTCCTGCCAGGTCAGACGGGGAAGGGGAAGAGAAATATCTACGCCCAAGGTTTCCTTGAAAACATGCTGCATCAGTCTCTCATTGATGTCCATGACATCCTCTTCATCTACAAAGGAAAGCTCCATGTCGATCTGAGTGAATTCCGGCTGTCTGTCTGCACGCAGATCTTCATCACGGAAGCATCTTGCGATCTGGATATAACGGTCATATCCGGAACACATCAACAGCTGCTTATAAAGCTGAGGTGACTGGGGAAGGGCATAAAAACTGCCCGGATGCACACGGCTGGGTACAAGATAATCTCTTGCTCCCTCCGGTGTTGACTTCATCAGCATCGGTGTTTCGATCTCAAGGAAACCTTCCTTCTCCATAAAGCTGCGTACCAGATTCATGACTCTGCTCTTCATGAAAATATTTCTCTGAATATCAGGTCTTCTCAGATCCAGATAACGGTATTTCAAACGAAGCTCATCCTTGGTTGTAATATTCTCTTCAATCGGGAAAGGAGGTGTCTCGGATTCCGAAAGAATTCGCAGGCTTTCCGCTACGATTTCGATCTCTCCGGTTTTCAGCTTTTCATTGACAGCTCCGGCTCTTTTGGTAACCGTACCAACAACTGCGACCACAAATTCGCTTCTCAACTTTCCAGCCTTTTCAAAGCCTTCTGCTCCAACATTGTTCTCATCAAAAACAATCTGCAGAATACCGCTTCTGTCTCTCAGATCGATAAAGATCAAAGAGCCCAGATTTCTTCTCTTCTGCACCCAGCCCATAACTGTGACCTTGGAGCCGATTTCGGCAGCTGTCACCTCTGTACATCTGTGCGTACGTTTTAATCCGCGCATGGATTCTGACATGATTCTTCTCCTTTTATACTTCTATCGTATTACTGTCTGTCAGGATAAAATTCAACAAATTCCTCATAGCCCTGACTCTTCAGCTGTTCCTTCTGGAATTTCTTGTTCTTGTTCATTCTTACTACCAGAATCTGCTTGCCGGCAGCTCTTTCCTCCTTGGCCTTGGCAAATACCTCGCTCATTCTCTCGGCAGGATATTTCTTGTCAATGAGATAAGCGGTCTTTTCCTTCTGACCAGGAATCTGGAAGCCGTTTTCCATGAGCAGAAGAATGATTCTCTCAAATCCGATGGAAAAACCGCAGGCCGGTACATTCTGACCTGTAAAGTTTCCTACCATCTTATCATAGCGTCCGCCGCCTCCACAGCTGCCGCCAAACTGAGGCATGGCAATCTCAAAGATCGTTCCTGTATAGTAGGACATGCCTCTCACCAGGGTCGGATCAAAGACCAGTTCAAAGTCTGCTGCTTTTGTGGCATTGACGCTGTCTGCAATCTGTCTAAGGCTTTCCGCAACCTCTGTATCCAGATACTCTCCCAGCTTTCCAGTCAGAAAATCCAGTCCCTCTCTAACATCCTTTACATTTTCAAGGCCTGTAAAGAGCTCCAGATATTTTTCTACGCCCTCTGCCTCATAGCCGCTTTCCAGAAGCTCTCCTCTGACGCCATCGAATCCGATCTTGTCCATCTTGTCCAGGATGATAAAGATGGCATCATAATCTGCTTCTGCAAATCCGCTGTAAGCTGCCATTGCTTTCAGAATTCTTCTCTCGTTGATGCGAATCTCAAAGCCGGAAAATCCAAGCTTTCCAAGGGTTGTTGTCGTTGCTGTGATCAGCTCGATCTCTGCAAGATTGCTGGCATCTCCGATAATATCGATATCACACTGCATGAACTGACGGTATCTGCCTCTCTGCGGACGGTCTGCTCTCCAGACGTTGCCCATCTGCAAAGCCTTAAAGGGAGAAGGCAGCTCTGCCGAATGATTGGAATAGTAGCGTACCAGGGGCACGGTCAGATCATAGCGCATGCCGAAATCCACAACATCCGCCTCTTCCTTTGCCTCTGCTACATTCAGCTTCTCTCCTCTTTTTAAAACCTTGAAGATCAGCTTTTCATTTTCTCCGCCCTGCTTATTGGAAAGATTTGCAATATTCTCCATACAAGGCGTTTCAATCGGTGTAAATCCGAAGCTTCTGTAAGTTTCCTTGATCACAGACTGCACGTAATCACGCACTGCCATCTCTTCCGGCAGAATATCCTTCATACCGGTAACAGGCTTTTTATTTAATGCCATTTAGAACCTCTTTCTTCCGCTCGATCATTTCATCGACACGGCCTATATAATTTGCAACATCCTTCACATTTTCGATACGAACGGGTTTTCCGTCCAGGATCAGCTTGGTCATGCCTCCCGCACCCAAAGAAAGGATGCTCTGCTTTTCCTCCATGATCAGGATGTTATAAATACCTTCTTTTCCGGACTTTGCATATCCGACATTTTCGAGATTGCCGGCCATGTTTTTCTGCCGGTACATATAGTAAGGGAAAAGTCCCATTTCTTCTGCTGCAGCTCTTGCCTTATCCATAAAAGCATCGGAATTGTAGATTCCAAGCTCCTTATATCTGTCATATTCTCCGTTCAGACGGGCTGCCCGCTTCAGGGCAAGGGAATGCACCGTAAGGGAATCCGGTGCCAGCTTTTTGATCTCCTCCAGAGTGTGGGAAAGCTCTTTCTCGCCTTCCCCGGGAAGTCCCAGAATGAGATCCATATTAATATTATCGAATCCGATCTCCCTTGCCAGCCTGAAGGCTCTTACCGTCTCTTCTACGGTATGGGATCTTCCAATCAGATCCAGGGTCTTTTGATTCATAGTCTGCGGATTCACGGAAATCCTGCTGACAGGAGAATCCTGCAGAACCTGCAGCTTCTCTTTGTTCAAAGAGTCAGGTCTTCCGCCTTCTACGGTAAATTCAACCAGCTCTCTTAGGTCAAATCTATCTTCGATCATATGGAGAAACGTCTGCAGCTGATCCGCATTCAGGCTGGTAGGCGTTCCGCCGCCGATATAGATCGTCTGCAGCTTTTTGCCAGCAAAGGCATCCGCCGCAAAATCCATTTCCTTTCGAAGAGCATCCAGATAACGCCCCACCTCTGATTCCCATTTTGCAATAGGGTAGGAAGTAAAGGAACAATAAAGACATTTGGTCGGACAAAAGGGAATGCCGATATAAAGACTGTAGCCATTCTCTACATCCAGAAGATCCATCAGACCTTTTTCTTTTTCTGCAATGTCAATGCACATCCTGCCCTTCTCTTCGGAAATGAGATAGGTCTCCTGCATATCCTGCAGGATTTTTTCCTTTGAGCTGCCTTCTTCCAAAGCAGCCATGGGAATCTTGGTTGGACGGATTCCGTTTAAGGTTCCCCATAAAAGCTGCTTTCCGCTTTCTTCGGAAAGCAGCTGATAGATCAGACGCTTGAGACAGTTCTTTTTATTTTTTCTCTTTTCTGCCTCACCCTGTCCAAGACAGTCCAAACTGCTCTCGCCCTCTCTTTTTCTGCCTTCTTTTTCCAGACAGACCTTTATCTTCTCTTCGGTATAGAAAATCTCTATAAAGAGACCGGGCGCCTGCGGCTCTATCTGAAGCTTCGCTTCCTTTTCTGCTTGGGATTTGCTAAGCCCTGCCTTTCGAAGCTCATGCCTTTTCTTTTCCTCCAGCCTTTTTCTCATTTTGGCTTCCGGATCCTGATCCACGATCACTTCCTCTTCCGGATAAAAGGCCTTAATTAAAGAATGCAGATCATATTCAAAATCAGATTCATTTACTTTTACGAGAATCATATATCATACCTGTATTCTTAAAAGAAAGGATTATTCTGCTTTTCGAAACCAATGGAGGTCGCATTATTATGTCCCGGATAAACGACCACATCCTCCGGAAGGGGGAAAAGCTTCGTCTCAACGCTTTGGATCAGATCCTTATAGCTTCCTCCCGGAAAATCGGTTCTTCCGATCGAGCCAAAGAAAAGGGTATCTCCCGAAAAGAGAAGTCCTTCCTTTTCGAAATAATAACAAACACCGCCCTGGGTATGTCCCGGTGTCATAAAGACCTTGATCTCAAAGCCTGCCAGCTTCAAAAGGGGCTCTCCACTGATAAAATGATCCACTTTGATCTCTCCGCTTCGTCCCAGATGCGGGAAAAATTCTACAGCCGTAGAATGCAGCTGCTTTTTCTCATTTTCATGGGCATATACCGGAATCTGATACTGCTCGGCAAGCTCATTTACCGCAAGAACATGATCAAAATGTCCATGTGTCAGAAGGATTGCCGCCGGCTTTGCCCCGCTTTCATCGATCTTTCTTGCAAGCAGATCTGCCTGATCACCCGGATCGACAATGAGAAGCTCCTTTGTCTCTTCATTTGATACCAAATAGCAGTTTGTCATAATCTGTCCTACCTGATATCCTTCTACCTTATATGCCACCATCAGCCTGCCGTCCTTTCTATATCCATAACGCCTGCGATCTGACGGATCTTTCCTGTCAGTTCGGCAAGCTCATCCTTATTTTTGATCTCGAAGCCGAGAGAAAGGGTTGCCACTCCCTGCTTACTGATACGGGATGACATATTGATGATATCAATATCCCTCTCTGTGAAAATACGGCTGATATCCGCAAGGAGTCCGGTTCTGTTGTTGGCAAATACCTTGATCTCAACCAGATATTTCTCATCCTTGCTGCCGACGATGCCGCCCTGCCATTCTGCCTCGATCAGTCTGTCCTTTTCAAAATCGGACAGATGAATGATATTGGTACAGTCTGTCCGGTGAATAGAAACACCTCTGCCTCTGGTGACAAAGCCAACGATCTCATCTCCCGGAACCGGATTGCAGCATTTTGAAAAACGAACTGCCATATCATCCATACCCTTGACAATGATGCCGCTCTTAGATTTTCTGGCCGGCTTCTGCTGGGCTTTTTCTTTATTTTCTTCTACATTATTGAGAACATCCTCATCCGTGATCTGTCTGGGATGTTCCTTTTCATAGCAGTCGGCCAGCTTATTGACAACCTGACCTTATTTTAAACCGCCATGTCCGATAGACGCCAGAACCGCATCCCAATTGTGATAGCCGTATTTACGGATAACCACCTTCTGGTATTCCGGCTTGTTGATCTCTCCGAGCTCAAGTCCCTTCTGCTTGGCATTTGCTGCAAGAAGCTCCTTACCCTTTTGGATATTTTCTTCCTTGAACTGACTCTTAAACCAGGAATTGATCTTGCTCTTGGCCTGGGCACTCTTAACGATGTTAAGCCAGTCCCTACTGGGTCCCTGGGCATTCTGAGAGGTTACGATCTCAACCCGATCTCCGTTCTTGAGCTGATAATCAATCGGCACCAGACGGTTATTCACCTTTGCACCTACCATCCTGTTGCCGACTGCTGTATGAATCGCATAGGCGAAATCAATAGGCGTCGATCCGATCGGCAGACTCTTTACATCTCCCGCCGGTGTGAAACAAAATACAGAGTCAGAAAAGAGGTTCAGATCGCTCTTCAGGATACTGAGGAACTCTCTGTTATCAGACATATCCTGCTGCCATTCCAGGATCTGACGCAGCCAGGAAAGCTTCTCCTCCTCCTGCATGGAGGGGGTATTGCCATTGGATTCTTCCTTATATTTCCAATGTGCCGCAATACCGAACTCTGCCGTCTTATGCATCTCAAAGGTACGGATCTGAATCTCAAAGGGCTGTCCATTCTTTCCAATAAGAGTCGTATGAAGCGACTGATACATATTGGGCTTCGGCATAGCGATATAATCCTTGAATCGTCCCGGAATCGGATTATAAGCCTCATGAATGGCACCCAGAGCCGCATAACAGTCCCGGACAGACTCTACGATAATACGGATTGCAAAGAGGTCATAGATCTGATCCAAAGTCTTGTTCTGATTGACCATCTTCTTGTAGATACTGAAGAAATGCTTGACCCTGCCTTCAATCGCAGCCTCAATATCCGCATCTTTCATGATCTGCTTTACCTCGCCGACCAGCTCAGCGATATATTCCTCTCTGGCTGACTTGCGCATGGCAATTTTTTCAACCAGATCATAATAGGCATCCGGCTCCAGATACTTTAAGGAAAGATCATCCAACTCGATCTTGATCTTGGAAATACCAAGACGCTGGGCGATCGGAGAATAAATCTCCATGGTTTCCTTTGCCTTCTCCTTCTGCTTCTCCGGCTTCATATACTGAAGGGTTCGCATATTGTGAAGCCTGTCGGCAAGTTTGATCACAATGACTCGGATATCCTTGGCCATAGCAAGGAACATCTTACGAAGGTTCTCACCCTGAACCTCCACCTTATCTGCATCATAGGAAAGCTGACCCAGCTTGGTCACTCCATCGACCAGATGCTCTACATCCTCTCCGAATTCAGCCCGGATCTCCTCATTGGTCATTACCGTATCCTCTACCACGTCATGCAGAAGACCGGCGACGATCGTTTCCTTATCCAGCTCCAGATCCGCCAGAATGATGGCTACGCATAAGGGATGAATGATATAAGGCTCGCCGGATTTTCTTTTCTGATCCTTGTGAGCCTCACTGGCAATCCGATATGCCTTTTCAACCATCGTTGTATCCGCGGATGGATGATATTCCTTAATTCTTTTTACCAGAGCCGCATAAAGGTCCTCCGGTTTTTCAAAATCATGTGTCGGCGTGACAGCTTCCCGATGGGTTGCATCCAGGATGTCTTCCTCGATCTTTTTTATTTTTTCATCTTTGGTGATCGTATCTGCCATGTCACGCACCTCCTTCTCTCTCTAAAAACCCCAAAATTAAGCCATTATCAAAAAAATATTATAAGCGAAATCTGTTAAGAAAGCAACGAATACAGACCGCTTCCAAAAGAGATTCTGCCAATTTTTTATAGAGACAGCAGATAGACTTCCTCTCCCCCTGCCTTTTGAAAAGAAAGGCTTTTTGCAAGCGCTCTGCTTGCCTTGTTCTCCTCACTGATTCTGCAGGAAATCTGTCGGTATGCTGTGTGCTCTTTCATCCAGTCAATTGCGACAAGACAGGCCTCCCTTGCATAGCCCTTTCTACGATAATCCGCAGCAATGGCATAACCAAGATCCGGAATGACTTCTCCCTCATATTCCTTTAATTCAAAGCCAACCCTGCCGATCACAGCATTGCTTTCCTTGAGAAGAATGGTCCATATACCAAATTCCAAAAGACCATAGATATTTTTCTGATAAGCAAGCAGCTTCTGATACTCGCTTTCATAATCCTCCATTGCCGGTAGGAAACGGAGCAGCTCTTCATCCCGATAAATCTGAAGAAGCTCGGTCAGATCCTCCTCGCCGGTCTCCCGGATCAAAAGATGCTCTGTCTGGGCAATCTCCCAGGGAAGAGAATGGTATCTCCGATATACCCCTTCGATATAATCACTATCCAAGCAGGAAACATCCGCCGCCACATAGTCAGTGAATAAACGGATATCCTTTTCCAGACCAAGAACAGCGATCCCCGCATAGTCTGCCAGCTCCAAATGACCATTATCCGAACTGATCAGAATGGCATCCTCCTCAAAACGAAGCATTTTCTTCATTCTCTCCGGATCTCCCATCATGGAAATCCTGCTGTTTATGATCTTCCAGGAACGCTCCGTCCCCGAATCAAAGGGAAGAAGGGTAAAATTTTCTTTTAATTCCTGGGAAGGCTCTTCTCCTTCCACATCCCAAAAGATTCGGCCGCATAATTTTTCTGTCTGATTTGCTTTCATTTTTCTAAACCCGATTTATCAAATTGATCTGTCTATTCTTTTTCCTGACTAATTTGCACCATGCAGTTCTGATGGCCCCCATTTTGCAATTGCCCAATTGATCAAAAGGGGAGAAAGCAGATCTGTCAGTGCAACTGCCAGTCCGATCTGCGCCGCTGCTGCCGCTGCATAGACAGCATACTCCGGAATTGCCGCTGCAACTGCCGCAGGCATTATGATCGAAACACCGGACATGGAGGTCATGGAGACTGCAGCATAGCCCGGCCTTTTCAGAAGCCCCTTATCCACTAAAAGCATCAGGGGAATCGATACAAGAAAATAGAGAAGGGTCAGAATGATTCCCGGAATGAGCTGCAAGATCAGCTCTGTCCAGTTCATGGAAGCACCGCAGGTAATGCCCAAAAAGATAATGAAAACCGGCGTTGCCATTCCAAAGGTCTCTCCCAGTTCATGATCCAGATTTCCAAAGAACATACCCAGAAGGAAAGGAATCAGAGTGGTCAGAAGACTCATAAAATCTGCACTTACGCCTGCCGCAAAGCCCAGCATCAGGATGGGGATTGCCGGCACCGGCACCAGATTCATGATACCAAAGCCCGGGATATCGTACTTGTCTCCGTATTCCTGGCTGACTGCCAGATAAACGCCCGGATTACAGCTTACCAGGGTGATCACGATGGCCAGAGCCGAAATTCCGAAAAAGCCATCCATGCCGAAAATTTTCAGGACGATCAGCTCCGCCAGAAGGCCGATCAGGATTCTGGATATGCTGAGTGCCCCTCCCCTTTTCATTGCCGGGAAAAAATCATGAATATCAAAGGCAGCACCTGCTATAAAGATCAGGACTGCGATGATAAAATTCGTACTCTCCGAGGAAAAAAGAGCACTTGTAAATCCCCCCAGACTGACAAAGCCCGGAAAGAGCGTCGCAATGACTGACATCGCGATCATGGGGACCAGATATGCCCCTCCCGGAATCTTATTCATAAACTTCATTATTTTCATATTTCTGTTCCTGCCTTTTTCTTTACGAAAGCCGCATTTTCGATTAAAATAGGAAAGATCCTAATGGTGACGTGTAAACAGTTACGCAACTTGCATTATTGTATAACATTTTTTGCGCATTCATCAATATTAATTACAGAATGGAGGTCATTTATATGGCACAGAATCCGATCGTTACGATTGAAATGGAAAACGGTGATACAATCAAGGCAGAGCTGTATCCGGAGATCGCTCCCAACACAGTAAACAACTTTATCTCCCTGATTCAGGAAGGCTTCTATGACGGCGTTATCTTCCACAGAGTCATCCCAGGCTTTATGATCCAGGGCGGAGATCCTCAGGGAACCGGCATGGGCGGTCCCGGCTATGAGATCGACGGTGAATTTTCACAGAATGGCTTTGAGAACAATCTGAAGCATACTGAGGGTGTTCTTTCCATGGCAAGAACAATGGATCCGAACTCAGCAGGATCCCAGTTCTTTATCATGCATCAGACCTCTCCGCATCTGGACGGTGCCTATGCAGCATTCGGCAAGGTTATCGAAGGCCTTGAGTTTGTTGACAAGATTGCCACTGTTGACAGAGACTGGAGCGATAAGCCTACCACTCCTCAGGTAATGAAGAGCGTTACGGTTGAAACCTTCGGCGTAGACTACGACGAACCGGTTACACACTAAAGAATTGCTGTATTTATCAGCTTATTCCAAAGTTTTTTAAAACCGCTAAAGAAGCATAGACCCTAGGGAATTTTCACTTTCTATCCCTATGGTCTATGCTTTTTTTCTGCTTCAAAGACAGATCATAATATTGCACATCCCTGCAGAGCTTTTTTATCCTTATTTGAATAATTTTTAACAATCTGGTCTTATTGATTTGACTGTTTTTTAACGAAATCTGATATCCAGATTTAAAATCGTTTTGGTTATTTTTTCATAAAAAAGAAGCTGGTACTATAAGCCCAGGAAGTTTAATAGCTAACTAAAAACCAAAAGATAAATGGAAAGGATGAAAAATTATGTCAACAACTTACTACTTCTTACCAACAAGAAACCTATTTGGAGAGGATTCCGTACAGGAAGCAGGAAGCTTAATGCAGAGCCTGGGCGGAAAAAAGGTTATGATCGTAACTGATGCCTTCCTTGCAACCAGCGGCATGGCAGAAGATATTCAGAAAATCCTAACCGACGCTGATGTAGAAAGCGTTATTTTCGGCGGCGCAGAGCCTAACCCCAAGGATACCAATGTAGAGGAAGGCTTAAAGGTCTTTAATGAGAATGGCTGCGACTCTATTATTTCTCTTGGCGGCGGCTCCTCTCATGACTGCGCAAAGGCAATCGCCTTAGTTGCCTCCAACGGCGGAAACATCCGCGATTACGAAGGTGTTGATAAGGCAACCAAGCCCTTATGCCCCATGATCGCAATCAATACCACTGCCGGCACCGCATCTGAGATTACCCGTTTCTGTATCATCACAGATACCAGCCGTCATGTAAAAATGGCTATCGTAGACTGGAGAGTTACCCCGCAGATCGCTATTAACGATCCCAAGCTGATGGTAGGCATGCCGCCTTCATTAACAGCCGCAACCGGCATGGATGCCTTAACCCATGCAATCGAGGCTTATGTATCAACCGATGCCAATCCTCTGACGGACGCTGCTGCCCTGATGGCCATCACCATGATCACCCAGTACCTGCCCAAGGCAGTTGCCAACGGTGTTTATATGAAGGCTCGTGATAAAATGGCATATGGCCAGTATCTGGCAGGTATTGCCTTCAACAACGCTTCCTTAGGTTATGTACATGCCATGGCACATCAGTTAGGCGGTTTCTACAACCTGCCCCACGGCGTATGCAATGCTATTCTCCTGCCTCATGTAGAAGAATTCAACCTGATCGGAAATGCAAACCGCTTCCGTGATATCGCAAAGGCAATGGGCGAGAACATCGATGGTCTTTCCACCATGGATGCAGCAAGAAAGGCAATCGCCGCAATCCGCCAGCTGAGCAGTCAGGTCGGCATTCCTGAGAATTTAAGAGGCTTAGGCGTCAAGGAAGAAGACTTCGAGATCATGGCAGAAAATGCGATGAAGGATGTCTGCCAGCTTACCAACCCGCGTAAGGCAACCAAGGAGCAGATCATCGGTATCTTCAAGGCTGCGTATTAAAATGGATTACAATCTCCTTTTTTAATCGGAAGGAATAAAGAATTGCTTCTTTTATCCTTTTGCCGGATGCTTCCAGGGCATGGGCATATAATTCCATTTGCCTGCGGTAACGGTCTGTCAGCTCTTTTTCCGTGCTGACTCGGTCGGTTTTATAGTCCACAAGAACGACTGCACCGTCTTCTTCAAAATAAGCATCCATAATTCCCTGAACGAGGATCGGCTCATCCGAATCAAGGGAGGAATCTGCCTCTCTTGCCCTCATACTCATGACAAAGGGCTGCTCCTTTTTCAGGAATCCGGCTTCATCCGCCTTTTTCATTCGTTTGAAGAGGGAGGATTCCAAAAAGCCCATCAGACTCTCCTGGCTGATTTCGGAAAGCTCCTCCTCACTGAGCCTTCCGGCAGCCAGGAGTTTTTCTGTTTCCGCCTGTAGCTCTTCCTTTCCCCCGATCCGGGCAAAGGGCAGGCACTCCAGGATTCTGTGCATGGCTGTACCATAAGAAGCCCCTGCCTTTTCCTTCTGCTCTTCTCTCGCAAACTTCGGAACATAAAGTTCCTTTTTCTCACTGAAGCTTTCCCAGATATCTTCATTTTCTTCTCTGATCCGCTCCAGCTTCAATTCCGAAACCGAAAGTTTGGCCGGAATCACAGGCTTTGCCTCCTGCTTTTCTTCTCTTGCAAAGCGTTCCTTCAAAGCCTCATAGTCTGCCTCCTGATAAAGAACTTCTCTATTTTTCGCCCTTTGCAAAAGAATTTTCCTGTCAACTGCCTTCTGCGCTGCTTCTTCCACGATCTCCGAAGCATCCACTTTTCTGATTTCAAAAAGGGGATCCTGCATTCCTGCAGCCGCTGCGATCCAATCAAGATAAGATCCGGCATGAAATCTGCTGTAAAAACTAACCTCAGGCAGCTCTTTTTCCAGCATTACATAAAGCTTGTCCTGCTTTTTGCTGTCTACGGAAGCTGTCATGATCAGCTTTTCTCTGGCTCTTGTCATTGCGACATAAAGAACACGCAGCTCCTCTGCCATCGTTTCCATTTCATTCTGAAGACGAATTGCCTTCTTCAGCACCGTCTTGTAGCGGCTTCTCTTTTCTGTGGAAATATCATCCAGGCCAATACCAAATTTTCCATGAAGAAGAATCTTGTTATTCAGGTCCATTTTATTGAAGCCCTTACCGCAGCCACACAAAAAGACAACCGGAAACTCCAGGCCCTTGCTCTTATGAATACTGTAGATTCGCACGGCATCCTCGGCCTGCTCTGTATCCAGAGCTTCTCCATAATCGATCTCATAGCTCTGCAGCTGTTCAATGTAACGGTTAAATTGAAAAAGCCCCCTGTAGCTGGTCTTCTCAAAAGCCAGTGCCTTCTCATAAAGCATACGGATATTGGCAAGTCTCTGGCTGCCTCCCGGCATTGCCGCAGCAAGCTTATCAAAAGAGGTCTCCTGCAAAAGCAGCTCCAAAAGCTCATGCATCTGCAGATAGCGGCTCTGTTCCCGCAGGAAGGAAAGCTCCTGCAGGAAGGAAGCGCATTTTTCCTTCAGCTCCGCATCCTCCCCCTTTTCTGTGTACTGCCTTAGGGCATCATAATAATCCCCCTTCTTCTGAAAGGCCCTGATCTTAGCCAGCATTTCTCCTGTAAAGGAATAAATCGGACTCTTGAGAACAGAGGTCAGAGGAATATCCTGTCTGGGATTGTCAATAATATTCAGATAAGCCAGAAGCTGGCGAATCTCTCTTGCCGAAAAATATCCGGTCTGGGACTGGCTGATCGCAGGAATACCGGCATCCTTCAAGACCTGTGTCATTCTTTCCGCATTTCCCTTCAGGGAACGCATGAGAATAACAATATCTCCATAGCGGATATCCCGCATCTGGCCGCTTGCCTTGTCAAATACCTGATTTTTTTCTGCAGGATCCATCAGTTCCTGAATTCGTTTGGCCACAAGGGCCTCTTCCATCCCATCCTCCTTTTCGACCCAAAGAAGTTCCGTTTTATTGAAGGCGGAGTCCTCTGTGGGATAGAGATTACCCGGGTAAAGAGCATTTTCCTCATTGTATTCGATTCCGCCAAGATCCTCCCGCATCAGCTTGTAGAAGATTTGATTGATGCTTTTCAGAACGCAGCTTCTGCTTCGAAAATTCTGGCTGAGTTCAATCTTGCAGTCTCTTTCTCCCCCTGTCTGATAGCTGTGATACTTTTCCATAAAAAGATCCGGTCTGGCAAGGCGGAAGCCATAGATTGACTGCTTCACATCACCAACCATAAACATATTTGGAATCTCTTCCTTCGTCCTTGAAATGGTAGAAAGGATCAGCTCCTGCACATAGTTGGAATCCTGATACTCATCGATCATGATCTCTTCATAAAATCTGCGGTATTCCTCTGCCGTATCACTTGGCTCGCCAGTCTCCTCCTCTACCAGAATACTTAAAGCCTTATGCTCCAGATCCGAAAAATCAAGAAGATTCCGATCTCTTTTCTCCGCCTCATACTGCTCCATAAATTTCAAAACAAGGCGGACCAGTTCTTCTGCCGATTCTCCGGCACGATCCATGTGCAGGAGCATCTCTTCTTCTGTCTGAGAA
>CAVEOK010000004.1:0-28348 GCA_963617415.1 Oscillospiraceae bacterium | reverse complement strand
GTCTGAGAAAACCAGCTGATCTGCATATTTTTGATCTGCTTCTTCAGATCATTTCGCATATTCTGCACTGCCTTTGCCAGGCTTGCCTCCATATCCTTTTTTCTGGAAGGCAATTTACAAAAAGTAAACTGGTTAATTTCTTCCCGGAGAAAGGCAAAGTCCCAGCTTTTGGAAATAGACAGGAGCCTGTCCTTTTCCTCCTGCAGTACTTCCTCATAGGAATAAGGGCCGCCTTCCATCCTGCAAAAAGCCAGCATTTCATCATAAAGAAGAGCGAGACCATAGATTTCCGAGCTGAGCACCCTTCCAATTTCCTTCATCCAGTCGGTCTGCAGAAGCTCCTTCTCGCTTTGCAGACAGTAAGCATCCTCTGCCTCTTCCAGCCAGAGCTTTGGCCAGGGTGCGCTCATGGCATATTCGTAAACCCGCAAGATGGCTTCCTTTAAGGGTGTATCCTTCTTATCCGAAGAAAAGCGCTCTGCAAAAGAAAGAAATTCCTTCACCCCCTCTTCATATTCCGCTTCCAGAAGACGATCCAGCACATCACTCTTCAACAGCCGGATCTCTCCCTCATCTCCAATTCGGAAGGAGGGTTCCAGATTAATCTTGTAAAAATAGTTCATAATCACAGATTTGCAAAAGCTGTGAATCGTCGTAATCCTTGCATTATGAATCAGAGAGGACTGGCGCAGCAGATGTGCATTTCCCGGTTCCTCTTCCAGTTTCTTCTCAATGGCATCCGCTATTCTTTCCCTCATTTCGGATGCTGCTGCATTGGTAAAGGTAACAACCAGAATCCGGTCAATATCCACCTTCTGCTCTTCATCCAAAATTCTCTGAATGATTCTTTCTACCAGAACGGCAGTCTTACCGGATCCGGCTGCTGCCGATACTAAAATATTCCTTTTTCTGCGGGAGATGACTTCCTGCTGTTTCTCTGTCCATTTCATTTGTCCTCTCCCTCCTCTTTCTCTTCAAAATCCGCTTCTTCCCTGATTTTTTCAAGCACTTCCTTCTTCTCCATGCCTTCCAGTCTCCGGTAGCGGAAGCCCTCTATCTTTTCGTCGAAACCACAAAGGCTTCGATAGGGACAATAGTCACAGCTACTTTTTCCCTTTTTCTCATAAGGGGCTGCTGCAATTCTTCCCTCTGCAATTTCATTTCCCAGCTCAAGGATCTTCCTGTCAGCATGCTGAAGAATTCCTTCAAATTCCTTCTCGGAAATTATCGCCTTCGCATTGCGGGAAACACTGCCGTCCTTATTCAGGGATAAACCGGAGATTACATCTGAGCTGCTCTTTTCTCCTACATGCCGGTCCATCGCATCGATCACCGAAGTCTTATTGGGCATCAATCCCTTCATCGAAAGTTTTTTTCTAATTTCCTCCCGCAGCTTCTCCTCATCCTCTTCCTCCAGTTCGATCATAGGATCCGTCATGGCATAGTAGAAGATTCCGGCCGGAAGCAGGCCTTCCTCCGGATGTCGCTTTTCTTCCATTTCCAAAGCCGCATTCATATAGACCGGCAGCTGCATGGAAAGTCCGTAATAAAAATCATCCGGAATAAACTCTTTTTCGGAAGATTTATAATCCACAATACGAAGCAGCTTTTTCCCTTCTTCTTCTGCAAGATCCAGACGGTCGATCACACCTGTAAGCAGCATTCTTTTCTTCTTATCCAGAGGAAGGGAAAGCTCAAAGCCCACTTCTTCTTTTGCCGGTTCGAAGCTGCCGGCCTTGATCTGTCTTGTTACAGTCAGAGCGCTTCTTTGGAAAACCCTTTTCAGTCTTTCCAAAAGAGCCTTTTCCGAGGCTTTGTCCAAATAGGTTCTTTCTGCCTGGGCATTGACTGCTGCTTGAATCGCAAAATCGGAGATTTCAAGCGCCTCCTCCGGTTGCAGACTATGGAAGGAATATCCCAACTCCTTCACCCTGCCGGTATAGATCTGCATTGCTGCATGCAAGAGGGTTCCGATCTCCATTGCCTCAAAGCTGGCAATCTCCCTTTCTTTTAAATTCAAGCCATAAGCTGCAAAATGTGCAAAGGGACAGCCTGCATATTTTTCCAATCTGGAAATGCTGCCTCTGATCATTTTTCCATAAAGGCTTTCCGCCAGTTCCGAACCGATCATCAGATCTGCATTGCAAAGAAAGGCTGCCTCTTCAATCTGAGAGGCCTTTGCAGACCAATCTTCCTTCTCTCCATACCATCTTTTCAGCATCTGAAAAGATTCCTTGACTTCCCCGCCTTCTGCCAGCTCCTTCCAGGACTCCGCATAAGGAAGGAGGGAGGATGCCGGTGTCAGATATGAGGGACGCAGACTGATTTCCTTTACCTTCATACCGGAAAAGAGCTTTAAAATAGCAGAAATCAAAAAAGACTTTCTCTGTGCCTTCCCGTCTGCACTCATGCCGCTGTAACTGATGGAGAGCATTTCCTCCGGCTTTGTCAGATTCAGATATAAATAAAAATTCTGCATCAAAGCCTGCTCTCTCGCACTATAGGCAAGCTCAAAGTCAGCTTCCTTTAGGCTCTTTCTTTCAAATTCAGACAGAATGCCTCCCTCTGATGAAACGGCGGGCAGAACCCCGTCATTCGCCCCCAGAAGGAAAAGTCCCTTGATATGATTCAGCCTAGTTCTCTCAATATCACCGATTAAGACCAGATCTCCCTGCTGCGGTGTTACTCTAAGGCTGCTTGCCGCAAAGCCTGCTTCCAAAAGTTCCTTGAATTCTTTTACATTAAGTTTCTGCTCTCCCAGAAGCTCGGTCAGCTTTTCCAGCACCTGCATCACCAGAGGATAGATCTGTTCCTCCTGCCGGCTTCTGACAGGATCCTTTCTCTCCAAAAAGGCTTCTGCCGTCTCCTGCAGCTTTTCTCCTGCCCGAATGCTAAGAAGGAACTGATAGAGGCAGCAAGTTTTATCCCCTGCTGTGCTGTCCTTTTTCAGCATTTCCTCCCGGAAGGGGGACAGATGCTCCAACACTCTCTTTCTGAGTGCATTCATCTCAGCCAGCTCTTCCTCCTCCAGCCTGAGCCGGTTCCTTTTCCAGGGCTTTTTCCACATAGAAAAGCCTCTGATGCTGGCAGAAAGCACATAGTTTTCCAGACGATCCAGCTCATCCTCTGAAAAAGGTGCATAACCGCAGCGCAGATAGGCAAAAAGGCTTCGGTAAGAAAAATCATCCACAAAAATCTGCAAAAGACTTCGAATCAGATCCACAAAAGGATGAAAAAGGATCCTCTGTGTCTGATCCATAAAGATCGGAATACCAAGTTCCCCAAAAACCTCCCCGGCATATTCCTGGTAAAGCTCGGGAGAAGCAGATACTACGGCAAAATCCCCATAGCTGTATTCCCCGCTTAATACCTTCTTTTTAATCTCCTCCGCAGCAAAACGAAGCTCCTCCAAGGGAGAAGAAAGACAGCAGATCCGGATCTGCCGGTCAAAAGCCGCCTCTGTCTCCGGCGTCTTTTTTATGTCAACTACATTTTGCTTCTTCCGAAAGAGATTCTGTTCCAGATGATAGAGATAGTCTGCCTTGCGGAAACGAAAGCAGTTCCCCCTGCCCGGGAAAATCGGCTCATGGATCGGCGTCGCAGTCTCTTCTGCCAACCTGGTCAGACAACGAATGGTCTGCCTGCTCAGATAAAAGAGATCCTCCATGCTTCCTTCCCGCAAAAGATCCTCTCTCTCATCTATGGTGACCGTCACATAGAGCTCCGAGGAAGCACGCATCAGCTCTCTGAGCAAGAGCACCTGGATCGGTGTAAAACCGGTAAATCCATCCAAAGCAATCACAGATCCCGCCAGCATTTCCGAATTTCCGGCAAGCTCTGCCACCTTTTCCAGCATTCCCTCTGAGCTGGTATAATCCTCTCCCAGCAGGTCCAGAAAGTCCCCGTAAATCAACTGGATGTCCTCCAGCTTCAGCTTCAGGCTCTGCTGATCTGCTGCCTCGATCATCTCATCCAGATCCTCCGGCTTCAGATTGTACTGCATCAGCTCCGAAAGAAAGGATTTGATTTCATCAATAAAGCCCATTCTGGAAAGACCACCCTGCAGGCTCTTCAGCTCTGAACGCCTCTTTTCGGCAATTCTTTTGAGCATAAAATTCTTGCCGGTATCATCCAGCACCTTTTTGACACTGAGCCCCGCCTCCTCCATAAGGCGGATAGACAGTCTCTGAAAGCTGAGAATATCGATATTGCTCAGACTGTGACCCGGATGCAGTGCCACCAGATCCTTCTGGGTTTCCAGAGTAAACTGCTCCGGCACCAGAACCAGATACTTCTGATCCTGATGCCGGTCTGCTTCCTTAATCAAATACTGATACAGATAATTTGTTTTTCCTCCGCCGGAATTACCGGCAATTAGTGTAAGTGACATCCTATATTCTATCCTCTATCCAGGCTGAAATATCATTCCATACGACTTCCTTGTCAATCTCATTATGGATCTCATGCCGCATGTCCTTATAAAGCTTTACGGTGCAGTCTTTTCTCTCTGTCTCCTTCAGCTTGGAAGCAACTTCCTGAATGCCTTCGCCCCAGCCTCCGACCGGATCCATGCTTCCGCTTACCACATAGATTGGCAGGTCGGCATCAACCTTTTTGTACCAGTCATCTGAAGTAACGAATTCCAAAAGCCTCATCAGATCCAGATAGCCGCTGGTCGTAAAGGGAAAGCCACAGTATTCATCTGCATCATATTCCTTTACCACAGCCTCATCTCTGGTCAGCCAGGCATTGGCAGACTTGACATCCTGATATCGCTTATTGTAGCCACTGAACATCAGCATGGACAGGAGGGCACTCTGGGATTTGGCTCCTCTCAGTCTTTTGATGAATTTAGCTACCTTTATTCCCATGGGCAGTGCACTGTTGGAGCCAGATGTTCCGCTTAAGATCAGTCCTTCCAGCTCGTCTGCATGACTTGTCACATAGGCTCTGGAAATAAAGGATCCCATGCTGTGTCCATAGAGGAAAAGGGGAAGCTCCGGATAAGCTTCCTTCATGATCCTGGTCAGACGGTATTCATCCTTGACCAGATCGATCCAGCCATCCTCTTCGGCAAAGAAACCAAGATCCTGCGGTCCGCGAATAGAGCCCTTGTGTCCCAGATGATTATCTCCATAAACCAAAAAGCCCTTTTCTGTCAGAAATTCAATGTATGGCTCATAGCGTTCGATATACTCACACATACCATGAACCAACTGGATCATCGCTCTGGTCTCACCCTCCGGCTCATAGACAAAATACTGAATCTGATTGACTCCGTTGCTGCTGGCAAAGCTGCCCTCTTTCTTTTGATACATAATTTTTCCCCTTTCCTTACCCTTAACATGTCAAGACTCGCTCTGTCATCCCCAGCTAGGCTAACGCTTAGAGGATGGGGCTCTCCGACTGAGTTCGCTATTTGGGCTCACTGTCCGCTCAGATTAAAGATCAAAACATGACAAATCGGATCCTGAATATAGCGGATTGTCCTGATTCCGGGACATGGCCCGGTGATTTTTTGCTCTGTAATATAATAATTCAAAACGCTCTGAAAAGTCTCTTCATCATCGAGCATAATGGAACAGCTGCTCTGCTCCGCATAAGCTTGAGAAAGAATCTGATCGATCGCTTCCGTGTCCAGCTCTGTAAAATAAAGGCCTTCGTGAACGTAATAGCAATCCTCATTTGACAGCGTATCGGGAAGCTCAAAATTCATTTCTGCTTCATGCGTCTGATTCAGCAGTTCATTGCTGATACCGAAATATGCATAGTTTACATAATTTTGCTTTTCATCCGTCTCCTGTCCATCTAAGGAATACGAGGCATTTCCCCAGGTTACATCCACATTATACCAGTTTCCGTCCAGATAAATCATATTCCAGGCATGAGATGCTCCGGATGCCCTTCCCGTTACAATAAAGGAAGGAATGCCAAGCTGCTTCATCAGATACTGATATCCGCTCGCATAACCCTGACAAACCGTCTGTCCATAGAGAAAGGTGCTGACGATATTCTGATTTTGCTCTGCCCCTTCCTGATAGGAAACCTCTTCGATCATGGTTTCAAAGACGGTCAGAGCCTTTTCATAGTCTGTCATATCATCTGTGATCTTTGACAGATAATCGGAATTTACGATTTCCTGAATAGAAGCCTCATAGGCATTCTTCTCCTCCACAGTCATGCTGTATGTCGGTTTGAATTCCAGGGAAAGAAGCGCCCCATCTGCATTCGTGTACTCCACGTAAGAATAACCGCTCACATAAAAGAGATCTCCCCTGTCGCTCATCAGTGCCAAAAAGGCATCTTCCATCACATTCTTGTCCTGCGTTGTCAGCGTCACTGACTCCTCATAGGCTTCAATACAGCCCAGAATCTGCCGGTAGGCCAGCTGCTCCTCCTCAGAAATATGGGAGTAGGCATAAGCAAGCACATCCTCCTGACTAAGCTGCGCCTCCATGCTGCTTTCTGCTTCGCCTTCCCCTGTGCTTTCGCTCTCTGTCTCATCCTTCTTTTCTGTTTCGTCACTGCCCTGCGCCGCGATGCCTTCCGCAATCCTGTCCAAAAAAGGAACTTCCAGACTGCAGCCGCTCAGGAAAAGAGAAAGAAGCAGGATCGGTAAGAGAAGCAGACTCCAACGGCTTTGCTTTTTATTCTTCAAAGGCAATCTCCTCTTTCAGCAAAAAGTCCTTCAGATAGCGGTCCCAAAGCCTTTCTCTTTCCTTTTCCATACTAAAGCTTCGGTAGGATACCCCTGTAACCAAGCTTAATCCCTGACTGCCAAAGCGAATATTCACAAGAAAACGCTCAATCTGAGAAGCATCTGCCGCCGGATCATCCTCTATCCGCTCTGCCAGCTTCTCTGACGGTAGGGACAAGGTCATCCGGATCATCTGCGGCGTTTCCTTTCCTCTGATATGGGTCAGAAGAAGCGGCCGCATTTCCTGATAGGAAAGATATTCCGTAGCAGCCCCGTCTCTTTCCTGAGGTTCTGCCTCCAAATTTCTTTCCTTGGGATCATTTCTTTTTCCTTCGATCGTAAGCGTATATTCCTTTACGATCACCGCCTCGACCAAGTCCAGCCAGTCAAAGCTGCTTTTGATAAAGAGATGATTCATAAAGTCCTTGATATTTTTTATCTGCAGTCCGATCAATGCTTATTCTCCTGCCTCTTTATCTTCCAGCTTCGGTGCTGATCTCATGATGATCTGAGGTGCACCCTTTCCCTTGATGTAATCCTCTGTAATGATCACCTGACCGATATTGTCATCCTTTGGAATCTCGTACATGATATCCAGCATGAATTCTTCAATAATGGCGCGAAGTGCTCTGGCACCGGTATCCTTCTCCTGTGCACGTTCTGCGATAGCACGAATTGCCCCTTCATCAAAGTCCAGCTTTACCTCATCCAGAGCCAGCAGCTTCTGATACTGCTTCAAAATAGCATTCTTTGGATCGGTCAGGATCTGCATCAGCATTTCCGTCGTCAGCTTTTCCATGGAGAAGAGAATCGGCAGTCTGCCCAGAAACTCCGGAATCATGCCGAATTTACGCACATCCTCTACCTTTACCTTCTGGAGCAGATTCTCATCATCATCGTATTTATCCTTCAGATCTGCCTTGAAGCCGATGGAAGACTCCTTATTCAGACGCTCCTTTATGATTTCCTCGATATCCGGAAAGGCACCGCCGCAGATAAATAGAATATTTTTTGTATTGATGGTTGTCATCGGAACCATGGCATTCTTGCTGGTCGCGCCCACCGGAACCTCAATATCAGCTCCCTCTAAAAGCTTCAGCATACCCTGCTGTACGGATTCTCCGCTGACATCCCTCTGGTTGGTATTTTTCTTCTTTGCAATCTTGTCGATCTCGTCGATAAAGACGATGCCGCACTCAGCCCGGTCAACATCATTGTCTGCTGCCGCAAGAAGCTTGGACAAAACAGACTCAATATCGTCACCGATATAACCGGCCTCTGTAAGGGAGGTCGCATCTGAAATCGCAAGAGGCACATCCAAAAGCTTTGCCATTGTCTTGACCAGATAGGTCTTACCGCAGCCGGTCGGTCCGATCATCAGCATATTGGATTTTTCAATCTCAATCTCATCCATGCTGTCGCTTGCTACCCTCTTATAATGGTTGTAAACCGCAACCGACATAATTTTCTTAGCCTGATCCTGACCTACAACATATTCATCCAGATAGGCCTTAATCTTGTGAGGCGCCGGAATTTTCTTAATATCGATCACCGGCTCGGCTGCCTCTCCCTCCTTTTGGGCAGCTCTCTTCTTGATCTTCTGCTCCTTCGGCATTTCCATATGCATCAGATCCTCCGGATTCATGAAATTCATATTCGGCATGGAGCCGTCTCTCATGATCCTGTCCAGATCCAGACCGGAATTGTTCATCATATCAAAAGATTTCTGCATGCAGTCAGTACAGATATTGATGCCGTTTGTAAGGGTCATCATCTTTCCCGCTACACTCTCCGGTCTGTGACACATGGAACAAAAAAGCTCATATTCATCCTTGTTGTTCTGATTCTTATTTTCACTCATCATATATACCTATACCGGCACAGCTTATGCCATGCCGGTATTTCCTTTCAAACAGGCAGACTGTGCCCGCTTTCTTATTTTATTCGCCCAGGATCTCCATCAGGATCTTATTGACGGTTCCCGGATTTGCCTTGCCCTGGGTTGCCTTCATTGTCTGTCCGACAATGGCACCAAGCGCCTTTTTCTTGCCATTATTGTAATCCTCAATCGCCTTCGGATTCTTGGCAATCATTTCCTCCACAATAGCACGCAGCTCGCCCTCATCACTTACGCTCTTGAGGCCATGCTCCTCTACATACTGCTTGGGATCAATATCATTCTTAAAAATTTCTTCAAATACTTCCTTCGCAACCGTATTATTGATGCTGCCGTCCTCTGCCAGATCGATCAGATCTGCAAGATGAATCGGAGAGAAAGGAATCTGATCCTGCTCTAAGCTGTTTTCTTTCTGAAGACGAAGGGTCTCTCCCATAAGCCAGTTGGACACCTTCTTGGGCTTGCCGCAAATCTTTGTGGTTGCCTCAAAGAAGTCTGCCATTTTCTTGGAAGAGGTGATAATCTGTGCATCATATGCAGGAATATCATAATCCTTCTCATATCTTGCCAGCTTCTCTTCCTGCAGCTCAGGCTGACGGGAACGGATTTCCTCCAGAAATTCGTCTGATACCACGATCGGAACCAGATCCGGATCCGGGAAATAACGGTAATCCTGTGCATCCTCCTTGGAACGCATGGGACGTGAGGATTCCTTATTGTCATCCCAACGTCTGGTTTCCTGGATGACTTCTCTTCCCTCTTCCAGAAGCTCGATCTGTCTTTCTCTTTCTCCCTCAATGGCATGCTGAATCGCCTTAAAGGAGTTGATGTTCTTCATCTCTGTTCTGGTACCGAACTTCTCTGATCCAACCTCTCTTACAGAAAGGTTTACATCGGCACGCATGGAGCCTTCATTCAGCTTGCAATCGGATGCACCCAGATACTGGATGGTCATTCTCAGCTTCTCAAGGTAAGCGATAACCTCTTCAGCGGAACGCATATCCGGCTCTGATACGATCTCGATCAGAGGTACACCGGAACGGTTGTAATCAACCAGTGAGGTATCATCCCAATCATCATGCACCAGCTTACCGGCATCCTCTTCCATATGAATCTCATGAATACGGATATCCTTCTTGCCGCCGGCTGTATCAATTGTTACATGACCGTTTCTGCAGATTGGCAGATACAGCTGGGAAATCTGATAGTTCTGTGGGTTATCCGGATAGAAATAATTCTTTCTGTCAAATTTAGAAAATCTTGTAATCTCACAATTTGTTGCAAGTCCGACTGCAACAGCGTACTCCAAAACCTTCTTATTCAGAACCGGAAGGGATCCCGGCATTCCTGTACAAACAGGACAGGTATGGGTATTAGGTGCTCCTCCGAATTCGGTAGAACAGGAGCAGAAAATCTTTGTTTTGGTTGCCAGTTCTACGTGAACCTCCAGTCCGATGACTGTTTCGTACTGTTTACTCATGATCTTTCTCCTCCTTTCTTACTTCAAAATCGGGCAGGCTGCAAAACTTCTGCTCTGCTCAAAGGCATAGCCTGCACGAAGAATATTGTTCTCTTTAAAGGTATCGCCAATAAACTGTACACCGATGGGAAGTCCCTTAGAATCCAGTCCGCAGGGAACCGTCAGACCCGGAAGACCTGCCAGATTGATAGATACTGTATAAATATCACTCAGGTACATCTGGATCGGATCGCTTAAGGATTCTCCCAGCTTCGGAGCTGTCGTCGGAGCAGCCGGTGCCAGGATCACATCATATTTGGCAAAGGCCTTATCAAACTCCTGCTTGATCAAAGCCTTGGTCCGAAGTGCCTTCAGATAATATGCATCATAATAACCGGAGCTTAAAACGAAGGAGCCCAGCATGATACGACGCTTCACTTCTGCACCGAAGCCCTCTGATCTGGTCTTCTTGTACATGTTATGCAAACCTTCGTAGCTTTCTGTACGATAACCGTATTTCACACCGTCAAAACGCTCCAGGTTTGAACTTGCCTCTGCGCAGGCAATGACATAATATGCAGGAATCGCATATTCTACAAGTCCAAGGTCGAATTCTTCTACGATGGCACCCATAGACTTCAATGTCTCTGCCGCCTCAAAGATGCCTGCCTTTACCTCCGGATCCAGACCGTCTCCAAAATAATCCTTGGGCAGACCTACTCTAAGTCCCTTTACCTCTCCTGTCAGAGCTGCTGTAAAGTTGTAGCTCTCTCTGGCGATAGAGGTAGAATCCTTCTTGTCATAGCTGGCGATTGTCTCTAAAACAGCTGCACAATCGCGAACATCCTTTGCGATGGGTCCAATCTGATCAAGTGATGAACCATAAGCGATCAGACCATAACGGGAAACCGTACCATAAGTCGGCTTGATGCCTGTTACGCCGCAATAAGAACTGGGCTGACGGATAGATCCGCCTGTATCAGAGCCCAGTGCATAAGGCACTTCTTCTGCCGCAACCGCTGCGCAGGATCCGCCTGATGATCCGCCCGGTACATGCTCGGTATTCCATGGATTCTTCGTTTCGCCGAAATAAGAGGTCTCTGTTGTACTTCCCATGGCGAACTCATCCATATTTGTCTTGCCCAGAATCACAGCACCTGCATCGATCAGGTTCTGCACTGCCGTTGCCGTAAAGGTAGGCTTGAAGTTCTCCAGGATTTTGGAGCTGCAGGTAGTCTCTACCCCTGCGATGCACATATTATCCTTGATTGCAACCGGTACACCGGCCAGAGGACCGCTAAGCTGACCTGCATCCAGCTTTTTCTGTACCTCATCAGCGTGTGCAAGTGCACCCTCTGCATTATAACTTACAAAAGCATTGATCTTTCCTTCTGTTTTCTCAATCTGATCCAAAGAAGCCTGTGTTGCTTCACGAACAGAAATTTCCTTCGCTTTGATTTTCTCTCCAAGAGAAACAGCCGTCATATTCAAAATATCCATCCCATTCCTCCTTAGCCGATGGTCTTCGGCACTACAAACTGATTGTCCTTTTCCTTCGGTGCATTGGCAAGGGTTTCCTTGCTTCCGTCACCATTTGTCACCTCATCCTCACGGAATACATTATTTACCGGGAACACATGTGACATCGGCTCTACATTGCTTACATCAAGCTCATTTAATTTATCAATATGATCCAGCATACGGCCCATATCCTGCTTTGCCTGCTCTTTTTCCTCCGGAGAAAGCTCCAGCTTCGCCAGAATGCCTACATATTCGATTGTTTCATCTGAAATGATATTTGCCATTCTACTTTCTTCCTTTCTTTGTGATTCTCTTTCTCATCAGGGTGTTAATCTGCTGAGGTCACGCGGGAAGAGAGATACCTCACGAACATTCTCTTCTCCCAGCAGTTCCATGGTGATTCTCTCCAGACCAAGACCAAGTCCTCCATGAGGCGGCATACCATGCTTGAAGGCACTCAGATACTGCTCCATGCCTTCCTCATCCATGCCGCGGGCCTTGATCTTTTCGCTCAGCATATTGTAATCATGAATACGCTGTCCGCCTGTTGTGATCTCCACACCCTTGAAAAGAAGGTCAAAGCTCAGGGTATAGGTCGGATCTGCCGGATCATCCATTGCATAGAAGGGACGCTTCTTGGAAGGATAATGAGTAACAAATACAAAATCACTGCCAGTTTCTTCTTTATAATACTTACCGATCAGAAGCTCCTCCTCCGGCTCAAGGTCGTAGGGATTGCGGATCGCACGATTATATTTCTCGGAAACATTCTTCTTGGCCTCATCAAAACGGACTGCCGGAATCTTGGATGCATCCGGAATCTCAATGCCTAAGATTTTGATCTCTCTGGCATAGTCCTTCTTCAGCAGCTCCATCGTATACTGAAGGAAACCTGCCTCCATTGCCATAACGTCCTCAAAGCTGTCAATATAGCCCATCTCGAAGTCAAGAGATACATATTCATTCAGATGACGCTTTGTATTATGCTTCTCTGCTCTGAATACCGGTGCAACCTCATAGACTCTATCAAATACGCCAACCATCATCTGCTTGTAGAACTGGGGAGACTGCTGCAGAATAGCCGGTTTGTGGAAATACTCCAGCTTGAAGAGGTTTGCTCCGCCCTCTGCTGATTTTGCACCCAGCTTGGGGGAATGGATCTCTGTAAAGCCCTGCTCATGAAGGAAATCACGGAAGCCTCTTACAATGCCCTCCTGGATTCTGAACTTTGCACGCTCTCTGATATTACGAAGAGAAATCGGGCGATAGTTCAGCTTTGCCTCCAGAGAAGTCTTCATTTTCCATTTGCCGATCGGAAGAGGCATTGCCTCTGTCGGTTGGGAAAGAACCTTGATTTTTGTCAGTCTGATTTCGATACCGTTCGGTGCACGATCCTCTGCATGAAGGCTTCCTTCTGCCTCCAGGGTAGTTCCCTCATGAAGATCATGAAGATCAAAGTCTGTTACCCCTTCCTCAAAAACGGTCTGAATCAGACCTTCTCTTTTTCTCAGAACAACAAAGGCCACATCTCCCATATTACGGATTGTATGAACTGCACCATTTACCTTAATGCTCTTTCCTTCAAAATCCCCTTCCAGAATCTGGGAAATCTCAAGGGTATCTTTCTCATTTACACCTGTAATAAAATCCATTTTCTTTCCTTTCTTAAATGAAGTTTTTTATTTATAGGAAGACGCTTCCTATAAGGTAAAAAAAATCCCGGAGCATAGACTTTTTCTATACTCCGGGACGGAATCACTCATTCCGCGGTACCACCCGCCTTGGGAATTGCTTCCCCACTCTTATGCTTAACGCGCATCCAACGTATCATCCTAATAAAGCATCCCCTTCTCTGCTCTTTCAGCAAAAAACGAATCTCCCGTTCAGATGATCTGCTCCGGAGTGTTGCTTATTTACGCTCTTCTCAAATGCACTTCCAGCCGATGATGCATTTTCTCTGTCAGCCTCTGCGTAAAAAGGTCTCCTTCTCAGCATTTATTTATACTTCGATTAGACTAACATATGTATCTTTTTTTTTCAAGATTTCTTTGCCTCTATTAGGGCTCAAAATTTTCAAAAATAGGCCAGATTCCCTGTCTTATGCAGTCCTCCAGCTCTTTTTTGCTGCGGATTGTCCAAAATGCTGCCCGTCTGCCGGCAGTTTTTACGGCAAAACGGTTGCCAAAGCTTTGTCTGTCCTCATATTTATAAGCTACAAAATCCGGTTTTGTGATCAGATTTTCCAACATATGGGTTGCCAGAAAGGCAAGAGGCAAAGGCAGCTCTTCCCTGCTTTTCACGAAATCCTGGGACAGCTGTCCCCGAATGATCCCGGGCTTATGCTTTTTCAGCCAGAGAAGTACCTGGGGATGGAAGCTCTCAATGCAGTAGACGCCCTGGTAGCTTTCCAAAAGTGCACAAACCTTCTCACAGAGCTTTTCTGCATTATGCTGATAAACCTTCAGCTCAATGATCAGGGGAAAGGCTCCATCATAAAGATCCAGTACCTCCCTTAGGGTCGGAATTGTCTCCTCGCTCTTTCCCAACCGATAGTTCTTCAGATCCTCTGCCTTAAGCTCTTCGATCAGCCCCTTCCGGCCGGTCATACGCTCCAGCTCGCTATCATGCAAAACTGCCAGCTCTCCATCCTTTAAGAGATGAACATCCAGTTCGCTTCCGAAGCCGGCTTCCTTTGCTCTTGCAAAAGCAGCCAGAGAATTCTCCGGAATCTCTTTTCCCTTATGATAGCCCCGGTGCGCAAAAAGAACCTTGTCAAATTCCTCAATCCACTTCTTCATTGTGCTTCCTTATACAATATGAAAGCCCTGATTCTCAAGACTGGACGCCACCTCTGTCAGGCTGGGCACCTGAAGAACCATAATCGGCTTTGCATTTTCCCTGTTATAGGAAATATAAAGATAATCAACATTGATATTCATATGCAGGATTGCTTCCAGAAGTGCATTCAGGGCTCCCGGTTCATCCTCTACCTCAACACCCAGCACATCGGAAACATTATATAAATATCCTGTTTTTTCCAGAAGCTCCGCTGCCTTTTCCACATCAGAGGTAACCATTCTGATAATACCGAACTCTGCACTGTCGTTTGTAACGAAGCCGGCAATATTCACGCCTGCTTCACTCAAGGCAGACAGGATCTTGTGCAAAGCTCCCTTTTTGTTTTCCGCAAAAATCGAAACCTGTTTCACTTACTCTTCCTCATTCTCTATTTCTATGCTTTCTATGCTTCTTTTCCTTCTGTCGCTTTCTCTTCCTGTTTTTTTCTTGCAGCAGCCTGCAGCTTGAGCAGATCCTCCTGCTTGATCACCAGTCTCTGTCCTGACGGGTTCAGCATAATACCCAAAGGCTTTTCTGCCAAATCTCCGCAATTTGCAAGAAAGTTGGTAATACTGTTTGCATCCAGGATCAGATTTGCATATTCCTTAATGTTGAATTTCTTTGCAAATTCAACTCCATCCGTAAAGACAGCAAGGAAGCTCTCTCCCTTCTGTCCCGGCACAAACTGAACATCCAGCTTTTTCAGTTCAGTCATTCCAAGTCTCTGTCCCTGCTGAGGCATGTTTTCTCCGATTGCAATTGCGATCATAAGCTTGGAATCGATCAGCCTGCTCATCATCGCATTCTGCTTCAGCTTCATGACCTCCTGCTTTTTCTCATACTTGACCGGCCACTTTGCCTCATCCACAAAATCAATCACAGAAAAGGACAGCTGCGGATTGCGCAGATCATTCGCTCCTGCTGCATTCGGCATCATAAAGGAAGGAACACCCATATCAATATTGCGTATTTTCATCCGATAAAAGCCATTTTCCAGCCATACATTGGAAGTTCCGATATAGTAGGTATACTCAAAGAAATCGTGGGGAAGCTGATTTCCCTCTTCATCCTTCATTTTAAAATTGCGCACCCTCACCTTGCGGAACTGCTTGCGGTAAAGCTCAGCTGCTTCTTCCGCATGTGCCTGGTCAATATAAACACTGATCATGCCGTTATCGATCAGAGGATAGGGAATCTGCTCATCATAAATAACAAAGATTTCCTCTGCTGCGCGCAGTCTGTTCATGACCTCTCCCACCACAACGCTCCGGTTGGTGTTAAAGTTTTCCAGTGGATATGCATGGTGATAAACTTCCATTGCTGTCAGCAGATACAGAAGCTGCTGCAGACCGAATTCTCTGATCTTCTCCGCAGTCAGATCAGGAAGAAATATAAGATTGCCAATTTCTTCCTTTTCCTCTTGGGAAAGCTCATCTGTGGCATGCAAGGTCTTTCCATCGATCAGCATCGGATTCAGTGGCGGAATCTCCGGCCAGGAGAGTTCTGCATGATCTGCCTTCTGCTGTTCAATCTTATGCTCCAGCTGGTTTTGCTCCTTTTCGAGTTCCAGCTCTTCCTTGCTCTTTTTTGAACGACTAAATAATCCCATCTTTCTTCCTCTTTTGTCTTTTTTATTGATACAACAAGGCATATTATAACGCTTTTTAGATACAGGGGCAATGAGCCAGGCGCCATAGCCGCATAGGCATTTGACTCATCTCCCCATCACTTACAAAGCTATGCTTCAGCAGTTTACCTGTACAATCAGCCGTGGAAAAGCTTTTTGGTCTGATAAGCCGGTTCACAGGTAAGATTGATACCCAGCTTTTTGAAGGTACTCTCATCTACTGATGAAAGAATTACCGAGGAATGAACCTCACAGCCCCTGAGTTGATCCAGCTGTTCCATGGCCAATCTGGTATTCTCATCTGTTCTGGCACAAATAGTCAGGGCAATCAGCATCTCGTCAATATGCAGGCGGGGGTTATGTCCTCCGAAACAATTAATCTTGAGATTCTGAATGGGCTCCAGCACCTCCGGTGAGATCAGCTTTACACTGTCCTCCAGCCCCGCCAATGCCTTTAACGCATTCAGCAGCATGGCAGATCCTGCGCCCAGCAATTCTGAAGTACGTCCGGTGATCACCCTTCCGTCCCGAAGCTCAATGGCAGCCGCAGGTCCGTCCGTGATCTGTGCCTTTGTATTGGCTGCTGAAACAACCTTTCTGTCGCTGATCGCAATTCCGCTGCTGTCCATAAGCAGCTGAATCTTATCCACAATATCCTGTCTGCCCTTGCCCTTTCTGACGTCGCAGGCCGCTGTATAATAACGGCGAATGATCTCCTGATTGGAAGCCTCTCTGCAGGCATCATCATCAATGATGGCATTTCCTGCCATATTTACGCCCATGTCTGTCGGAGACTGATAGGGGGACTCTCCGTAAATTCTCTTGAACATACTGTTCAGCACAGGGAAGACCTCCACATCACGGTTATAATTGACCGTTGTCTTTCCATAAGCCTCCAGATGATAAGGATCGATCATATTGACATCATTCAAGTCTGCTGTTGCAGCCTCATAGGCCAGATTTACCGGATGAGCCAGGGGCAGGTTCCAGATTGGGAAGGTTTCATATTTTGCATATCCGGCCTCGATTCCTCTCTTATTCTCCTGATAAAGCTGGGAAAGGCATACCGCCATCTTTCCGCTGCCCGGTCCCGGTGCCGTGATCACAACCAGAGACTTCTGTGTTTCGATATACTCATTCTTTCCAAAGCCCTCATCACTCAGAATAAAAGGAATGTTGGCAGGATAGCCCTGAATGGGATAATGTCTGTATACCTTAATGCCCAGTGCCTCCAGTCTTTTCTGGTAAGCCAGTGCCTTCTCCTGTCCGGAAAATCTTGTTAAAACAACACTTCCCACAAAAAGACCATAATTGCGGAATTCATCGATCAGTCTGAGTACATCCATGTCATAGGTAATACCCAGATCTCCCCTAACCTTATTCTTTTCGATGTCATTGGCATTGATCACCACAACAACCTCGACATCCTCCTTGATCTGTGCCAGCATTCTGATCTTTGAATCAGCCTGAAAGCCCGGAAGCACACGCATGGCATGATAATCATCAAAAAGCTTTCCGCCAAATTCAAGATAAAGCTTTCCGCCAAACTGGCCGATTCTCTCCTTGATATGCTCTGACTGCATCTCAAGGTATTTGTCATTGTCAAATCCCTGTTTCCACATGTTCAATCTCCTTTATGGTTTATCTTATTTTACTTATCCTATTTACCTATCCTATTTTACTTATCCCCTTACTGTTTTTCTCCCTTCACAGCAAGGAAGTCATGCCAAAAAGCATTCACACAGATATCCCTTTTTACAAGGTGATATAGTAAGGACAAATGTCCTCATAGCTTCCGTCTTTCATCCGAAATCCCTCCGGAATCCTTCCCAGCTGCAAAAAACCAATCTTCTCATAGAGATGTCTGGCAGAAGCATTGCTGGCAACCACCGCATTAAACTGCAGAATGTGAAAGCCCTTCTCTTTGCCCTTTTTCAGGCAGTCTCTGACCAGTGCCTCTCCGATATGCCTTCCTCTGGATTCCCTTGAAACCGCATAGCTGGCATTACAGATATGCCCGCAGCGGCCAATATTATTGGGATGCAGGATATAGAGTCCGAAGAGCTTTCCCTCCTCCTCTGCGACACCGCAATAGCTTTGTCCGGCAAAAAAGACTTCCCCTGTCTCCTCAGACAAAAACTCCTCCTGAGGAAAGGCTACGCCATCTTCTACAACCTCATTCCAGATTCGAATCATCTCCGGAAGATCCTCTTTTTCATATTTTCTAATGATCATTTTATGTATTCCACTCTTTCTTCTCTCTTTTCAGCTTCCTGCATTTTCCAGAAAATCAATTATCTTCTGATAAGAAAGACTGCCGCCAAACAAATCCAGGCTGCTTCCAATTGTCACATTTACCCTGTTATGCCCGGCCTCCCTCAGCTGTCTGATGTCCTCAAAGCTGTGAACACCTCCGGCATAGGTTACCGGCAGTCCCTCGTAGCTTCCCAGAATATCTGCCACCTGATTTTCTATGCCCTTCTGCTTTCCTTCCACGTCTGCCGCGTGGACGAGATACTCATCCGCATAGCTCTCCAACTCCTGTAAAAGTTCCGCTGTGATTTTTTGCTCCGTCATCTTCTGCCAGCGGTCTGTTACGATATAGTAGTCCTCACCGCTCTTCTTGCAGCTGAGATCCAAAACAATATGCTCCTTTCCAACAGCAGCTTTCAGCTTTTCCAGATTGGCGTATTCGATCCGCCCATCCCGAAAGACATAAGAAGTGACAATGACATGGCTCGCACCAGCACGCAAAAATGATTCTGCATTCTCTGCCGTTATCCCTCCGCCAATCTGCAGTCCGTTCGGATAAGCCGAAAGAGCTCCCAAAGCTTCCTTTTTTGTTGCCTCGTAATACTCACTGCCGGCCTTATTCAGCAAAATCACATGACCGCCCTTCAGGCCGTCTTTTTTGTAAAGTTCCGCATAATAAGCCGCATCATGATCTGCTACAAAATTGTCCTTCGCCTGATTCCCTTCATCTGCCAGAGAAGAGCCTACGATCTGCTTTACCTTTCCGTTGTGAATATCAATACAGGGTCGAAACTCCATCGAACTCCTCCTTCCTGAAAAAAGCGTTTCGCTCGCGAAACGCTCGCGCCGAGCGCGGTCGCCTGCGGCATATTTCTTTTTCGCGCGAGTGCGCATCCTTGCAGCGGAGCTTTTTGTGTAATGGGAAATTCTGATGGAATTTCCCATTACACAAAAAAATCAACAAAAGTTATCATATCACAGCCGCCGATTTCATTGGTTATTTTTTTTAAAAATAGAGGGAAAAGATTTCTCTTTTTTTACAATCGTTACATTGACCTTTATTTTTCGATTCGCTATAATTATTTAAATGTTACGTAAGGGCAAAAAATCTAAGCAGAATTTTTTGTCCTTATCTTTAACTATGGTTTATTTAAAAAGAGAAAGAGAGGCAGAGAATGGCAACGATTATTGGCGATAGCATTACATTCGATGACGTGCTTCTGGTTCCGGGATATTCCGAGGTTACTCCGAATATGATCAATCTCGAGACACGTCTTACGAAGAAGATCAAACTGAACATCCCTATGCTCAGTGCAGGAATGGATACAGTTACAGAGCACCGCATGGCAATTGCAATGGCAAGACAGGGCGGTATTGGTATCATTCACAAAAATATGTCTATCGAAGCACAGGCAGATGAAGTAGATAAGGTAAAGCGTTCTGAGCACGGTGTCATCACAGATCCCTTCTTCCTGTCTCCTGAACATACTCTTCAGGATGCGGATGACCTCATGGCAAAATTCCGCATCTCAGGTGTGCCGATCACAGAAGGCAAAGAGCTTGTCGGCATCATCACAAACCGTGACCTCAAATTCGAAGAGGACTACGGCAAAAAGATCAAAGAATGTATGACTCCCCAGGAAAAGCTGATCACAGCAAAGGAAGGCATTACCCTTGATGAAGCAAAGAAAATCCTTGCCAAGGGTCGTATCGAAAAGCTTCCTCTGGTTGATGATAACTTCAACTTAAAGGGACTGATCACCATTAAGGATATCGAAAAGCAGATCAAGTATCCGCTTTCCGCTAAGGATGAAAAGGGTCGTCTTCTTTGCGGTGCAGGCGTAGGCTTTACCGCAAATATGATGGATCGTATTGAGGCACTTGTAGATGCTCAGGTTGACGTTATCGTTCTGGATTCCGCTCACGGCCATTCCAAGAACGTTCTGGATGCAGTCAGAAAGATCAAGGATCGCTGGCCGGATCTGCAGGTAATCGCCGGAAACGTTGCAACAGGTGCAGGCTGCAAGGCTCTGATCGAAGCTGGTGCAGACTGTGTTAAGGTTGGTATCGGACCCGGTTCTATCTGTACAACACGAGTTGTTGCCGGTATCGGTGTTCCGCAGATTTCTGCTGTTATGGAATGCTATGAAGCAGCAAAAGAAACTGACACACCGATCATCGCCGATGGTGGTATTCAGTTCTCCGGTGATATGACAAAGGCTCTTGCAGCAGGTGCGGATACCTGTATGATGGGTTCCCTCTTTGCAGGATGTGACGAGAGCCCCGGAGATTTCGAGATTTATCAGGGACGTAAATACAAGGTATACCGCGGCATGGGTTCTATCGCTGCTATGGAAAACGGTTCTAAGGACCGCTACTTCCAGGAAGATGCAAGAAAGCTTGTTCCGGAAGGTGTAGAAGGCCGTGTTGCTTACAAGGGAAGCGTTGAAGATACTGTCTTCCAGCTGCTTGGCGGTATTCGTGCCGGTATGGGATACTGCGGTGCTCCTACTATCAAGGATCTTAAGGAGAAGAGCAAATTCGTTCGTATTTCTTCTGCTTCACTGAAGGAATCTCATCCGCATGATATTCATATCACGAAAGAGGCTCCGAACTACAGCATTGATGCTTAATTATCTTTTTAAATGAACAGGGACAGCCGCGGATGCGGCTGTCCTTTTTGTTGCTGCTGAATGTAATCGTAGCTATTAATAAAGAAAAACAAAAAAACTCCGCGAGCCCTCTTGCCCACGGAGAAAAATAACTTCATTTTTAGTTCATCGGAATATCCGTTCTAAGTGCAATCGCAATATTAATTGCGTGATCAGAACATCTCTCCAGATCCGTACAGATATCTGTAAATACGACACCGCCAATCGGATCGCAGGTATTATCCATGAGACGCTTCACATGATTGTCAATCAAAAGCTCCTGCAGATCATCTACCTTATCCTCTAAGGCATCTGCCTCCGGCATCTTTGCAAAATCCTCATTCACAAAAATCTCTGTACAAATATCAATAGAGGCCAATGTTGCCTTTCCGAGTTCCTTCAATTCCTCGATTGCCTTTTCTGACAGCTCTGAATTATTCGCATCCATCTTCTGGGCATATTCGATAATATTCTCAGCATGATCGGAAATTCGTTCATAATTTGATGCCACCAAGGTCAGCTTTGAAACACGGAAGGTATCTCTCTCTGACAACTGAAGTGCCCGCATACTCACGAGTCTCTCTGAAATCTCATTGGTCAGGAAGTCAACGATACTCTCCGTCTCCTCAACCTCCGCATATTCCTTCGGATCCCTGCTGACAAAGGCCTCCATTGCAAGCTCCACATTGTTTCTTGCAAGACCGCCCAGGCGTCCAAGCTCCATCATTGCCTGACGAATGGAAACCTCCGGCATATTGGTCGGATCATCCGC
This sequence comes from Oscillospiraceae bacterium, assembly GCA_963617415.1. Taxonomy (GTDB): domain Bacteria; phylum Bacillota; class Clostridia; order Lachnospirales; family Lachnospiraceae; genus RUG14243. Next base: position 6,633 of record CAVEOK010000004.1, on the reverse strand, counting down.
CATATAAACCAGCTGTTTTTCCTTTGCAGCTCTGGTTTCCTCCGGCAGAACCGGAATAACCTTGTTTGCGATCGCCACAATGTATTTTGTGAAAGGAAGCATGATCAATACCGCTACAATAGCGAAGATCGTATGGGTATTCGCAATCTGTCTTGCTACATTGTTAGGTGATATTCCCTGGATCAGATCCAGAATCTGCGGGAAGATCGTAATCAATGTTGTCAGGATCACTGCTCTGAAAAGGTTAAAGATCAGATTCAGAATCGCTGTACGCTTACCATTGCGGTTTGTAGTGAAGCCGGCAAGAATATTCGGCGTAACGGAACCGATTGCCGCACCGATGATCAGGTAAACCGCTGTATGGTACTCCAGGATTCCCTGCACGGCAAAGGCCTGGAAAATTACTGTTGAAGAGGATGAACTCTGCAATAGTGCGGTAAAGCCCACACCAAAAAGAATTGCAACAAAAGGATTGGACAAGGCGGAAAGGAAATTCACAAATCCCTCGCTCTCTGCCAGAGGTGCGATTACCTCCTTAATCATTGCAATACCGACAAAAAGCATACCAAAGCCCATGATTACTGAGCCAACATGCTTATAAAAATCCTTTTTCAGGAACATATTCATGATGCAGCCAATAAAAAGAATAATGGGTGCAATCGCTGAAATATTAAAAGCCGTGATCTGCGCTGTAATCGTAGTACCGATATTGGCACCCATGATAACTCCGATTGCCTGTGTCAAAGACATCAGACCGGAACTTACAAAACCGATTACCATCATGTCAGTTGCTGAGGAACTCTGCACCAAAACGGTAACCAGAACACCCATCAATACCGCCTTTACTTTATTCGATGTCACGTTCTCCAGAATGTCACGCAGCTTATCTCCGGCCGCATTTCGAAGGCCGGTCGACATAATGCTCATACCAAAAAGGAAAAGGCCAACTCCCCCAAGTAAATAAAACACCTGATATACAGTCATATCTTTACTCTCCTATACCCCATATGATGTACAACCCAGTCATATTCAGAATACATCAAAAAAACGCTATTTGTAAAGACAGAATAAACTCTTTGTAAAATCTATTCATGATTCACAAAAAGTCTGCCCTTGTGTAAACAAATTGCCGATTTTTGTAAAATTTAAGTAAAACACTTGCAATTTTTTCCTGATGACGCGAAAAAAGGAAGGCTCAGTGCTTTCACACTTTGCTTTCCTTCTTTCAAGTAGTATAAGGATAATCTTTGATGTCCTTATTTTCATATGAAAACCGCCGAAGCGGGGACACCCAAACCGGTGCCGGGAGTCTGCTCCCTCTCTTTGTTCTATCTGCTTTGAGGAAATGCTGCATCAAAGCTCACAAGCCTTCCCCAGCTGAATTGAAGCCGGATTAGCTGAACAATGCTGTAGACAGATATCTGTCTCCATTATCCGGAAGAAGTGCAACAATGGTCTTGCCCTTATTCTCCGGACGAGCTGCCAGAATTGTTGCTGCCTTCAGAGCTGCACCTGAAGAAATACCAACAAGCACACCTTCATTTACGGCAAAACGCTTGCCTTCCTCGAATGCATCATCGTTTTCGATCGCGATAACTTCATCATAAACCTTTGTATCCAGTGTATCCGGCACAAATCCTGCTCCGATACCCTGAATCTTATGTGCTCCTGCCTTGCCTTCGGAAAGAACCGGGCTTGTAGCTGGCTCTACGGCAACGATCTTCACATCCGGATTCTGCTCTTTCAGATACTGGCCAACACCTGTTACCGTTCCGCCTGTACCTACACCTGCAACAAAGATATCAACCTTTCCGTCTGTCTGCTCCCAGATCTCCGGACCTGTTGTTGCTTTATGTGCTGCCGGGTTAGCCGGATTTACGAACTGGCCGAGAATGACAGAGCCTTCGATTTCTTTATTCAGCTCATCAGCCTTAGCAATGGCACCCTTCATACCCTTTGCACCCTCTGTTAATACAAGCTCTGCACCATAAGCCTTCAGCAGATTTCTTCTCTCAACGCTCATGGTATCCGGCAGTGTCAGGATTGCCTTGTAGCCCTTTGCTGCTGCAACCGCTGCCAGGCCGATTCCTGTATTTCCGCTTGTCGGCTCAATAATTGTTGCACCCGGCTTTAAAATACCTTTTTCTTCTGCGTCCTGGATCATTGCTACTGCAATACGATCCTTAACAGAACCTGCCGGATTGAAGCCTTCAATCTTTGCAAGAATTGTAGCACCTTCCACGCCTGCTGCTGCCGCATAACGGTCAACCTGTACGATCGGTGTCTTTCCTACCAGCTCAAGTGTGCTTTTTTTAATGTCTGCCATTGTTTTGTCCTCCTTGTTTGACTAAAAGATTATCCTTTGGTTCTCTTCTAATATCAGAACCCTTTCATGTTATCCCTATAGAGAAGTGGGTTTTCTTTTTTTATTTTCCTACTAATCCGATAGGATTATCTCGACTTGTTGTTATTATATTTCTTCTATCCTCCTTTGTCAACACTTTTTACCTCGAATTTCTTGAATCTTCCCTTTCGAATGATATAATGTTTTCAATAAAAATTTTCTATGGAGGAATACTATGAAAAAATTCTTAGACGAATTCAAAGCCTTCGCCATGCAGGGAAATGTCATGGATATGGCAATCGGTGTTGTTATTGGTGCTGCCTTCAAGGCAATTATTGATTCTCTTGTAAATGATATCATCAACCCGATCATCGGTCTGGTAGGCGGAACGGATCTTAGTGCCTATGTACTTACTATTCTGGGCGTTGATCTGCGTTACGGTTCCTTTATCTCAGCAGTGATCAACTTTTTACTGGTTGCCCTGGTTCTTTTCCTTGTTGTGAAATCTTTCAACAAAGCAAAGTCCCTGAGAAAGAAGGAAGAAATCGAAGAAGCACCGACCGAAAAGGAATGCCCCTACTGCAAGAGCAAGATTGCCATTGCAGCAACCCGTTGTCCTCAGTGCACTTCCAAACTGGAAGGCTTCTCCGGTTTAGACTAATTATGTTGAAGTTTCCTATAGGAGAACAACGCGTTTCGCTCGCGCCGAGCGCGGTCGCTTGCGACATATTTTCTCTTCGCGCGAGTGCGCATCCTTACGGTGGTTTTTATGTAATAGGAAATTCTGACGGAATTTCCTATTACATAAAAAAGCTTCGGCAGCTTTGATATTTGCTGCCGAAGCTTTTTTATTTATCCCAGCTGATCGTAATCATCTAAAAAGCTGTATTCTTTTCCATCCTTCCGATAAGCAATCACTGTTCTTAGATTAACATTTTCCACACTGCGGAAAATATTCTGTTCAATATAAGGGCTCTTTTCCCGGAGCTGAGAGATCAGATCCTTCACCTCTGCCCTCTTAGAGGTCTTTTTCAAACCACAGACATCTGCCTCAAAGCGACAGGCGCAGCGGATAAAGGTCAGATCATTATGCTTTGCCCAACGTTTTACATCCTCTTCCCTCACCAGATACAAGGGGCGGATCAGCTCCATTCCTTCGAAATTCTGGCTATGAAGCTTAGGCATCATGGTCTCAATCTTGCCGCCGTAAAGCATACCCAGGAGGATTGTTTCGATCACATCATCATAATGATGACCCAGGGCGATCTTATTGCAGCCAAGTGCCTTCGCATTTGCATATAAAGCACCGCGGCGCATTCTTGCGCAAAGATAGCAGGGACTCTTCTCGATTCCGAACACAATGTCATAGATATCACTATCAAACATGGTCAGCGGAATTCCCATTTTCCTTGCATTATCAATGATCATCGCCCGGTTGCTCTCATCATATCCCGGATCCATGCAAAGATAAATCGCCTCAAAGGAAACCGGCCCATGCTTCTGCAGTTCCTGTATCACCTTGGCTGTCAGAAAGGAATCCTTTCCACCGGAAACACAGACACAGACCTTATCTCCCTCCTGAATCAGATCATAGGTACGAACAGCCTTTGTCACCTTGCTCCAAAGCTCTTTACGGAACTTCTTGATGATGCTCCTTTCGATCTCCTGTATTTTTGCTTCTGCTTCTTCTCCCTCATAAGGCTCGATATGGAGGTATTCCACCTTTCCATCGGTATCCTTATAAGGAAGAGTCTTCTTCTCTTCTTCCACGCACGTTTCCTTCTTTATTATTTATACATTGAAACGGAAAAGAATCACATCTCCGTCCTTTACGACATATTCCTTGCCTTCCATACCGACAATGCCTTTTTCTCTGGCTGCAGAAAGGCTTCCGTTATCCAGAAGATCCTGATAATTTACAACCTCAGCCTTAATAAATCCGCGTTCAAAGTCCGTATGAATCTTTCCAGCCGCCTGAGGTGCCTTGGTTCCCTTTTTGATCGTCCAGGCGCGACATTCGTCCTCTCCTGCTGTCAGGAAGGAAATCAGGCCCAGAAGGGAATAGCTTGCTGCTACCAGCTTATCCAAACCACTGGAGCTAACACCAAGATCTTCCAGATATTCTTTTTTCTCATCCTCATCAAGCTCGGATAATTCCTGCTCGATCTGTGCACAGATCACAAATACCTCCGCACCTTCCTCAGCCGCCATCTCGCGTACCTTAGCCACATAAGCATTTCCGGCACCATCGTCCGCCAGATCATCCTCTGTTACATTTGCCGCATAGATGGTCGGTTTTGCGGTAAGAAGGTTATAGCCCTTAAACCAGATCTCACTGTCCTCATCCTCCGGCAGCTCAAAGGTTCTGGCCATCTTGCCATCCTCCAGATGAGCCTTGACTGCCTCAACCAGTTCCAGTTCTTTCGCCAGAGTCTTATCCATTCTGGCCTGCTTGGAAATCTTAGCAATTCTGCGCTCCAGGATTTCAATATCGGAAAAGATCAGCTCCAGATTGATGGTTTCAATATCACGAGCCGGATCAATGGAACCATCCACATGAATAATATTGGTATCCTCAAAACAGCGAACCACATGAACAATGGCATCTACCTCACGAATATTCGCCAGGAACTGATTACCCAGTCCTTCTCCCTTGCTGGCACCCTTTACCAGTCCGGCAATATCTACGAATTCAATGGTTGCCGGGGTTACCTTCTTGGTATGATAAAGCTCTCCGAGCTTAACAATTCTTTCATCCGGAACTGCTACAATACCGACATTTGGGTCAATCGTAGCAAAAGGATAATTGGCGGAAAGGGCTCCTGCCTTTGTCAGAGAGTTAAATAATGTACTCTTGCCTACATTAGGAAGTCCGACGATACCTAATTTCATTTTCTATGTCCTCCTTAAAAGATGCAGAAGAAAATTCATAAAGCAGGATTCTTCTTCTGTTTTCTCGTTTATTGATCATGTATTTTGGCTTTTTCACAGAAAAAGCCCCAAAATAGCACAATAATGGTACTACAAAGGGGCTTAAATTTCAATCTTTACCTTTTATACTTATGCAAGCAGTTACGCCTTCGCTGCTTCCATCGCATCACGGATCAGCTTGTCGAACTTGTCTGCTTCCCAGGCACTTCTTCCCGTGAAGAGACCGTCAATATTCTCCTGAACGATCAGCTCATTTGCATTCTGGGGATTGACGCTTCCTCCATAAAGGAGAGGAATCTCAGCAGCTGCGTCCTTTCCGAAGATTTCTTCCAGACACTGACGGATCACCAGGTGCTTTTCTCTTGCATAGTCTGCACTTGCCGGTTTTCCGTTTACACCGATTGCCCAAACTGGCTCATAGGCAACCCAGATCTTCTTTGCCTGCTCTGCGCTTACACCCTTGAAGCCGATCTTCAGCTGACTTCTTAAAACCTCATCGCTGATGCCATTGTCCTTCTGCTCACCGGTCTCACCGATGCAAAGAAGGGTGGTAAAACCATGCTCCAAAGCGCATAAAACCTTTTTATTTTCCATCTCATCCGTCTCGCCGAAGACATGGCGTCTCTCGGAGTGACCGATCATTACCAGTGAAAGTCCCAGTTCCTGCAGCATCAGAGGGCTGATCTCGCCGGTGAACTGTCCCTGCTCCTCCCAGCACATATTCTGAGCGCCCAGCTTCACATCTGCCTGATCTACGCTCTCTACCGCTCCCGGAAGGGAAGTATAGGAAGGAATTACAAAAAGCTGCATCTCTTCTCTTGAAATATCCTTGGTATTCTCTGCCAGCTTTTTCAAATATTCCTTTGTATCTGCAATATTCTTGTACATCTTAAGATTGGTACCGAAATATATTTTTTTCATTTTCATTCTCTCTTTTTCTGCTCGTCTTCACTTCTGCTGCTACGTTCCACTCCGTCCACAGCAAGGAAGCCCAAATTCTAATTTTTTCTTTTAACGAATATAAATTCTGTCTCTGGTCATATTTTCAGCTATCAGTTTCATGACCGGCATAAAATTCTCTCCGAAGCTTTCCTTCGGAACAATAAGTGCCGAATCATCGCTTACATAAAAAGCGATATTTTTCGGTGTCGCAGTTGCTTTTTTTACATGTGACCAGGGATAGGTATTTACCTTATCCCCGATCACCTCCTCAATACCCTGACTGTCGAATTCATAGCGAATGACATCATTGTATTTCGGAGCCTTCATCATTTTTTTAGATTGGATTTTCAGATTCAAAGGAGTGAATCCCAGAACACAGAGACCCGCTGCAAGATAAATGACGCATTGTCCCATAC
>CAVEOK010000003.1:0-89830 GCA_963617415.1 Oscillospiraceae bacterium | reverse complement strand
AACGCAAGTCGCACAATGCTGTACTGTAATAAAAAGTATCCAGTGCTTTCCTTAAGTCCATATCTGCAATCTCCTTTCAAGTTATTTTAGTTATAATAGCTTAACTATCTAGCGTTTTCAAGTCTTTCTGCACTCTTACGAATTTTTCCATATATGAAAAAACACCAATCTGTTCAGACTGATGCTCTCAAATGATATTTCTTTGCTTTTTATGTCGCAGGAATGAAAGCTTCCTATGACATAAAAAACCCCGGAAAACAAAGTTTTCCGGGGGGTTCGAACTTTTTCGATTGTAAAATCGAGACCGATTATCTCTTTGAGAACTGCGGAGCACGACGTGCGGCTTTGAGACCGTACTTCTTACGCTCTTTCATTCTCGGATCTCTTGTGAGGAATCCTGCCTTCTTCAGAGTAGGTCTGTAATCAGCATCTGCCTGAAGGAGTGCTCTTGCGATACCATGACGGATTGCTCCGGCCTGGCCTGTATATCCGCCGCCTCTTACAGTAACGATAACATCAAATTTATCAACTGTATCTGTTGCAGCCAGCGGCTGACGAACAATAACCTTGAGGGTCTCAAGACCAAGGTACTCGTCGATGTCTCTCTTGTTGATCGTAATCTTACCTGTGCCCGGTACTAAATATACTCTGGCAACGGAGGTTTTTCTTCTACCTGTTCCGTAATATTTTACACTAGCCATGATTTACCTCCTATTAAAATTCCAGCGTTTCCGGCTTCTGTGCTGCATGCTTGTGATCCGGTCCTGCATATACAAAAAGCTTTCTGTACATGTCACGTCCAAGCGGTCCCTTCGGAAGCATACCCTTAACAGCAAATTCAACAACTCTTTCCGGATGCTTGTTGAGCATTTCGCGGAGTGTTGTCTCCTTCATACCGCCAACGTAATCTGAATGATGGTAGTAAACCTTCTGATCCAGCTTCTTACCTGTAACTTTGATCTTATCTGCATTAACAACGATCACATAATCACCTGTGTCGATATGCGGTGTATAGATCGGCTTATTCTTTCCTCTGAGCACCTTAGCAACCTCAGAAGCAAGACGTCCAAGCGTATATCCTGTAGCATCTACTACATACCATTTTCTATCGATAGTAGCAGGGCTTGCCATAAATGTCTTCATGGTTTTCCTCCTTGAAAATAAAATCACGTTCCAAAACAGATGGTAATGTCCGGACCAGCCGTTTTTCCTGCGGAACACTGATACTTTATATGAGAAATATATTTCGGGGCTGTGAAATATACCTACATACTTTGTCAGACTAAGATATTATATGCTAGTGCCTATGCACTGTCAAGCACTTTTCCCTTTATTTTTCGGGCTTTTTTCTCAAAAATCCAGATCCAAAAAATCCGTTTTTACCAGCGTCAGTCCATGGGCCGGCGCCGTCTGTCCTGTCGCATCCCTCGACTTTGCCTCCAGCATTTCCGAAATCTGCTCCGGCTTGTAAAAACCGGTCCCTACCTGGATCAAAGTGCCCGCAATGATTCTGACCATATTGTAGAGAAAACCGTTTCCCCTGACCCGGATCCGGATCATTCTGCCTTCCTCCAAGCTGTTCTCGCTGCCCAATGCCTGTGCACTTACACTGCATTCATAAAGCGTTCTGACTGTTGTCTTTGCCGTAAAATGAGGCGAAGCAAAGCTAATAAAATCATGCTCACCCAGAAGATAAGCTGCCGCCTTCTGCATAGCCTCCAAGTCCAGCTCCCTGTAAAAGAAATAGCTGTCCCTACGCATATTGGGAAGGCGAATCTTTCGGTTCAGGATTTTATACTCGTAGGTTTTTTCACTGGCTGCATAGCGGGGATGAAAATCACCTGCCACCTCCCGGCTCTTCTGAATCACGACATCCTCCGGAAGTCTGGTATTCAATGCATAGGCTACCTTCTCTGCCGGCATGGTGGAATTCGTATCAAAAACAGCCATAGCCGAAAGGGCATGCACGCCTGAATCTGTCCGGCTGGCTCCTGTTACCTTGATTTTTTCTCCGAAAAAAGCAGAGAGCGTTTCATTCAAAACGCTCTCGATCGATATTCCATTCGGCTGCAGCTGCCAGCCGACATAATTCGTTCCATCATAAGAAACTTCTATTAAAATTCTTCTCATAAATTTTTTCTCATAAATTTTCTATCTGTAGTCAAGATTCGCTTAGAACTGAAAGAGCGAAAAATGAATACAATATCTGGCAAAAACCATCAGACCCAGATAAAGCCAGATGATGAGATAAGCCATTCTGTCACTGCCCTGATACTTCAAGGGCTTCATCTTTGTTCTGCCCTCTCCGCCCTGGTAACATCTGGCCTCCATAGCCATTGCCAGGTCATTTGCCCTGCGAAAGGCAGATACGAAAAGGGGCACCAGAATAGGCACCATGCTCTTGGCTCTCTGAATGATATTGCCGCTCTCGAAGTCCGCTCCTCTCGCCGTCTGTGCCTTGATGATCTTATCGGTTTCATCCACAAGAATGGGAATAAAGCGAAGGGCGATGGACATCATCATGGCAATCTCATGGACCGGTAGCTTTACTTTGCTTAAGGGTGCCAGCAAACTTTCCAAGCCGTCTGTCAGCCGGTTCGGCGTTGTCGTAAGGGTCATAAGAGAGGTTCCCATGACCAGATAAGACAGACGGATAAACATCATTCCGGCTGAGCGGATGCCCTGCCAGGTGATGTGAATCTTCCATATTGAAAAGAGTACCGTACCCGGTGTAAAGATCAGATTGAAAAAAGCCGTGACAAGCATCAGGATCACAATCGTCTTTAATCCCCTTACCATATAACCAAAGGGAACCTTCGATATCCTGATCAGCATTCCCAGAAAGACAGTGGCCAGAACCAATCCGGCCAGATTGTGAAAAACAAAGAGAGATATGATATATAAGAGCGTTCCGACCAGCTTCACACGCGGATCAAGTGCATGTATTTTTGATTTAACCGGGTAATATTGTCCCAGCGTAATATCTTTCAGCATTTGTCTTCCTTACCCTTTTTCTTTCACTGCCCTTAAAATAGCTTCCTTTGCCTCTTCTACCGTAATGCAGTCATCCGGCAGGGCAAAGCCATGCTCCATCAGATCCTGCATCAAATAGGTGACTTGGGGTGCCGCCAGTCCGATTTCCTCCAGCTTTTTGTGATGCAAAAAGACCTTTTCCGGCGCATCATCAAAAAGAACCTCTCCGTCGTTCATCACGATCAGCCTTTTGGCATATTCTGCCATATCCTCCATGCTGTGGGATACCACGATAACCGTGATCTTCTGCTTCTCATAGAGGGATTTTACCAATTCCAGGATTTCTGTCCTGCCGTAGGGATCCAGACCTGCCGTCGGCTCATCCAGGATCAAAAACTTAGGCTTCATGGCCAGCACGCCTGCAATGGCAACCCGCCTTCTCTGTCCGCCTGACAGATCAAAGGGAGATCTCTCATAAAATTCTTCTGACATCCCGACTCTGGCAAGTGCCTCCTTCGCCAGCTCTTCCGCCTCTTCCCGACTATAGCCCTGATTCATGGGACCATAGCAGACATCCGCCAGAACGCTCGTTTCGAAGAGCTGATATTCTGGATACTGAAAAACCAGTCCCACCTTAAATCTCAGCTTGCGGAGATCATATCCTTTCTCACAGATATCCTCTCCATCGGCCAGGATTCTGCCGCTTGTCGGCTTAATCAGACCGTTCAGGTGCTGGATCAGGGTTGATTTTCCGGAGCCCGTATGTCCCACCAGACCGATAAATTCATTGTCACCGATCGTCAGATCAATTCCCTTCAAGGCCTCAATCTCATAGGCGTTTCCGGGACTGTATATATAATGTACATCCTTTAATTCAATCGACATAAGGCCTCCACAAGCTCGCTCTCCGACAGGATCCCCTCCGGAATATCCAGTCCCGCCTGTCTCAATTCATGTGCCAGAAGCGTAATCTGGGGAACGCCCAGTTTGTAGCTCAGAAGCGCATCTACCTGAGAAAAGATCTGCCGCGGGTTTCCTTCCATTGCCAGATGGCCCTTATTCATAACAAATACATGATCTGCCTTTACGACCTCTTCCATATAGTGGGTGATCAAAATGACGGTAACGCCTTCCTTTTGATTCAGCTCCAGGATCGTATCAATGACCTCGCTCCTGCCGTTCGGATCCAGCATAGCCGTCGGCTCATCCAAAACAATGCATTTGGGATGCATGGCCAGAATACCGGCAATGGCAACTCTTTGCTTCTGGCCGCCGGAAAGCTTATTTGGGGAATGCTCCCTGTATCTTGTCATTCCCACCTTTTCCAGGGCATCTGCCACCCGCTTCCAGATTTCTTCTGAGGGAACTCCCATATTCTCCGGTCCGAAGGCCACATCCTCTTCCACGACATTTGCAATAATCTGGTTATCCGGATTCTGAAAGACCATGCCGGCCTCTCTTCTTACCGGAAATATATTCTCCGGCTTGGAGGTATCCATTCCATCCACCCAGACACTGCCCTCTGTCGGAGACAGGATCGCATTCAGCAGCTTTGCCAGGGTCGACTTTCCGGATCCGTTAGATCCCAGTATGGCAATAAAGCTGCCGGCGTAGATATCCATATTCACATGATCCAAGGCCCTCTGAAGCTCTTCTACATTTCCTTCTTCGTCCCTGCGAACATATTCATAGGTCAGTTCTTTTGTTTGAATGATGCCCATATTCTCTACCACTCATATCTTGTCAGATGTCCTGCCGTCTGCATTCCCGCAAAGCCATTCTGCCGCAGAGCCTCATATAAAACGATCGCCACAGAATTTGACAGATTCAGGGAACGGATATCCTCCAGCATGGGAATGCGGATACAGCTGTCCGGATGCTCCTTCAGGATTTCCTCCGGAATGCCGCCGCTCTCCTTGCCGAACATCAGATAAGCGTCCTCTTCAAAGCTTGCTTCCGTATAAAGGTTCTGTCCCTTTGTTGAAAGATAATAGATCTTTGCTCCGGGATTCTTTTCCAGAAAATCCTCGTAATTGATATATCTGGTCACATCCAGCTTTTCCCAGTAATCCATACCGGCCCGCTTGATTGCCTTTTCATTCAGTCGGAATCCCAAGGGCTCGATCAGATGCAGACGGGTTCCTGTTGCGACACAGGTCCGTCCGATATTTCCGGTATTCGAGGGGATTTCCGGCTGAAACAAAACGATATTCAGACTCATTTCTCGCCTCTGAGCTCCTTGATAAAGAGCTCGATCCGATCCAGGGCGATCTTCAGATTTTCCAAAGAATATGCATAGGAAATTCGCAGGAAGCCCTCTCCGCAGTCACCAAAGGCTGTTCCCGGAACAACTGCCACCTTCTGGGATTCCAGAAGTCTCATGGCAAACTCCTCTGAGCTCATATTGAACTGCTGAATCGAAGGAAATACATAAAAAGCGCCATAGGGTTCAAAGCACTTTAAGCCCATCTCTCTGAAACGGTGCATGAGGAAACGTCGTCTGCCGTTATACTCCTCCCGCATCATTTCTACATCCGCATCACCGGAGCGCAAAGCCTCTACTGCCGCATACTGGCTGGTTGTCGGTGCACACATGATGGCAAACTGGTGAATCTTCAGCATCTGCTGCAGGATCACCTCCGGTCCGCAGGCATAGCCCAGTCTCCAGCCTGTCATTGCATGAGACTTGGAGAAACCGTTAATTGTAATGGTTCTTTCCTTCATTCCCGGAAGGGAGGCAATGGATACATGTTCTCCCTTATAGGTAAGCGCGGAATAAATCTCATCACTGATGACAAAAATGTCCTTCTCGATACAGATTTTTGCGATCTCCTCCAGATCTTCTTTTTCCATGATGGCGCCCGTCGGATTGTTGGGGAAGGGCATAACCAGGATCTTGGTCTTGGGACTGATTGCATCCAAAAGCTCCTGCTTGGTCAGACGGAATTCATTTTCTTCCTTCAGATTGATAATAACCGGAACGCCGTCCGCAAGAATGGCACAGGGCTCATAAGAAACATAGCTTGGCTGGGGGATGATGACCTCGTCGCCCGGATCCAGCATGGCACGCATGGCAATATCAATGGCCTCGCTGCCGCCTACCGTTACAAGTGTCTCCTTGTCATAATCATAATCAAGACCATAATTTCTCTTCAGATATTTACAGATCTCAATCTTCAGTTCCTTTAAACCGGCATTCGAGGTGTAGAAGGTTCTTCCTCTGTCCAGGGAATAGATTCCCTCATCACGAATATGCCAGGGTGTATCAAAGTCAGGCTCGCCGACGCCAAGGGAGATCGCATCCTCCATCTCTGTTACGAGATCAAAGAATTTACGAATTCCGGATGGACGAATTCCGACGATCTTCTCAGAAAGCGGATTTCTCATGGCGTAAATACCTCTCTTTCATCTTTCTTTTTCTTCTGCATTACGGTTCCGTGATCCTTATAACGCTTCAGGATAAAATGAGTTGCCGTGCTGGTTACCTCATCAATAGTAGACAGCTTATCTGTTACAAAGGTAGAAACTTCCTTCAGGGTCTTGCCTTCCAGAATGACCATCAGGTCATAGCCGCCTGACATCAGATAGGTACTGGAAACCTCCGGATAACGGTAGATGCGCTCTGCGATCTGCTCAAAGCCTCGTCCTCTCTGGGGTGTTACGCGCACTTCGATCAGAGCCTGAACCTGCTCAACATCTGTCTTGTCCCAGTCAATCATTGTATGGTATCCACAGATGATGCCTTCCGCTTCCAGGGCCGCCAGCTCATTTACAATTGTTTCTTCCTCTACGCCGAGGATGATCGCCACTTCGCTTAGATCGATACGGCTGTTCTTTTCGATGATTCTCAGTAACTGCTCTCTCATAACTCTTCCTTTCATCCGATTATCCGGAAAATTTCATCTGTTTTCGACCGGTCAAGATACCGGACTTCACCATCATTATGTAATTTTCTGCCCTTCTCCTTCGTCACGCGTCCGATGATCGCGGCAAAAATATTCTTTTCTTTTAAGCGGAGCACTACTTCCTCTCCGTCCGGTGCCGCCAGTAAAAGACTGCCTCCGGAAATCAGCTCATAGGGATTCACATCCAGGTAATCACAGATTTCCACTGTCTCCTGTCGGATCGGAATCCTCTTCAGATTGATTTCCATACCGATATCCGAGGCCTCCGCAAATTCCCAAAGAGCACCAAAGACGCCTCCCTGTGACAGATCCTGCATTGCATGCACGCCGGCAGTTCGGGCGATTTCTGCCTCTTCTAAAATAGAAAGGCTTTCTTCGAATTGCTTTGCTCTCTCTACCAGAAATGTAGGAAAATACTCCTTCAGCTTCTTTTCTTTTATACGGGCGAGAATTGCTGTTCCTTCCAGGGCTATACTCTTTGTCAAGATCAGACTGTCTCCCGCCTGCGCCTTAGCCGGATAGGCCGGATCTGCAGCCCTTCCGGATGCGGATACTGTAATGACTGGTCTAGTCACGGCGGAGCTGATTTCTGTATGTCCTCCGACAGGGCGGATTCCATACTGTCTGCAAAGAGCTCCGAATTCTGCCGCTGCACTGCGAATTTCCTCCTCTTCCGCATCCGGCGGAAAAAGTGCAAGTGCCAAAACACGATCCACATTGGCTCCCTTTGCCGCCAGATCATTTACTGCCTTAAAGAAGGCATATCTGCCGATTCTGTCATAAACCGCTGTGGCTGCATTGATGGAGGAAAGCCTTTCTGTATTTTCCTCCATCTCCGGCTTTATTTCCTTTAAAACAGACCTTCTCAGCACTGTCTGTGAGACCTTGCCGCATTTCATTCTCTGCTTTTCTCCCTTTACTGACCTTCTGCTGCCTTCGCCTCAAGCTCTGCTATTGCTTCCGCATCATAGTAGCTGGATGCAACTGCCTGAATCGTATCTCCGTCCTGGCTCTCGATTGCATTTGTAATCGCAGAAACCGCTTCCTGGTTGGAGGAATAGGTTCCCACATTGTAAATGGTGCTGGCAGCCGCATAGCTGCTGGAATTTACCTGCTCCTTAGAAACCTGCTCTCCATTTTCATAAACAATCTTATAAAGTACCGCTTCCTTGCCGGAATGGGCTGTCTGATTCAGCTTAATCTGACCGACTGCCATGCTGTTATCCGCACGGTATTCGATTCCGCCCGGTTCGGTTTCCTCTACTGTCTCGCTGACATATTCGATCGTACGGTTCGCATCCCTGGTTTCCTGACCATAAATCTTAAAGGTAAGGACGCCTCCGCTTGCCGTTCCTTCTATATAAATCGGTGCGTCTGTATTATTCTTAAAAATGAAATCTTTATAATCACCGGCAATGGCCGCATCTCTTGACGGTTCTACATAAGCAACGATCATGGAATGCGGTGACCTTTTTACCACCTCGAGTTCGCTCATCAAAACGGCATTATACAAGGTTGATGAGACCTGACAAATACCACCGCCATAGGACTCTACCGTAGCACCATTCTCATAGGCACCAGCAAGAGCAAAGCCATTTTCTTCATTCATAGGATTTACCGTATCATGTACGGAAAATTCCTCACCCGGATAAACAACATGGCCACTGACCAATTCTGTTCCGCGCTCTACATTTGTTTTTCTTCCGCCTGTAGAAGAACTATAGTCTGTGGTATAGCTGCCCAAAAGATCCTTTACCTTGGCAAGTTCCTCGGCTGAACCCTGCGGCTGAACGGTTTTCGTTACAACATTGACGGAATTGCCGCTTTCTGACCAGTCAGAGGCAAAGAAATCCTGAATTGCCAGAATAGAAGCCTCTTCATCGATGACGGTTCCTTCCTGTCCCTCTGTTACGGTAAAGCTGTCTCCTTCATGTTTGAGACCATAATCCACAGCACCGGACACCAGAACATTCTGAAAATCAGAAAAGACCTGTCTGGTCATATCGGTATCGATCGCAATATCTGGCTTCAGCACATATTTCTGGTTCTCTGTATCCCGGATATCCTTATATCTGGAAAGCAGATTGCCGCTTTTTCCAATCGCCAGAGCACTCTTTATGGTCTCTGCCGCATTGCAGCTGATGCCCAGCTCTGCATTTGATACGGTTGCACTGCCGATATTTCCGACCAGAACCGTTTCTCCGGTATTTAATTCTTCAATATATTCATCAATTGCCGCCGAAGCTTCTTCTGCGGTCATGCCTCCTACATTGACCCTGCCGATATAGACATTATCCCTTATTTTTGCCTCGGCAGCCTCTGCCTTTACCGGCAAAAGCAGGAAGAAAAGGCCTGCAAATACCAGCCCCAGGGCCGCAAGAAAAGTTCCGGAAAAAACCTTTCTTTCCATATTGAATCTCCTTATATCCTTATATGCTTTAAACAAGTATTTTCCTCTGCGCAAGTGCTATGATAGGAGCTTCTTGATAATTGCAGCTTCCGCCATGCGCTTCAGAGCATTTTTATTGCTTTAATAATGTATATTAGCATAGTACATACTGTAAATTCAAGGTTCTGCACGATACTGTCAAGTAATCGTTGGGCAAATATCTTATACAAATCGACTTTTGCCCTGCAGGGGTGATGATATGTCCGCAAAGACACGCTTCGTTTCCTACTCACTGCAGCCGGCTTATTCGCGAAGACTCCCGCAAAACTCGCGCTGCGCGCTCACTCAGGGCTGCGCCCTTCGGCCCCTTGGGCACATGCTCCCGTCTTCGCTGCCAGGCTGCAGTTCCCTACGGAAGCCTCGCTTCCGTCTTTTGCGTGCATATCACCACCCCTTTGTAGCGCTAGAGCGAAGTCCGAAGGGCGCGTTTTTTGCGGAGCCAAAATTCCATTGCCGAAGGCAATTTGGAATGAATTTTGGCTTCGTTGCTGTGAGCGAAGTGAACAGCAATAGAAAACGCAGCGTGTCACGAGAACTGCATGTCACAAACTTATGCCTTATACTCCTTGCAATATTCCCGAATAAAGCAGCGATCGCACTTCGGATTTCTCGCTGTACAGATACTTCTTCCAAAGCTGATGATCTGCATATTAAAGAGAATCCAGTGATCCTTCGGCAGCTCCTTCATTAGATCCATCTCCACCTTTTCCGGATCTGTTTCTTTTGTGAGCCCCAGTCTTCTGGAAATCCTTCCTACATGGGTATCCACCACGACGCTGGGATCATCGAATATATTCCCTCGGATCACATTGGCAGTCTTTCTTCCGACGCCGGGAAGGGAAGTCAGCTCCCCTAAGCTTCTCGGTACTTCTCCGCCGAATTCACTTACTAGCTTTCTTGAACAGGCAATCAGATTTTTCGCCTTGTTATGGTAAAAACCAACGGAATGAATCTCCTCCTCCAGTTCGCTCAGCTCTGCTGCCGCAAGTGCCTGGGGATCCGGATACTTTTGAAAGAGATGTTCGGTTACAATATTTACTCTTGCGTCTGTGCACTGGGCACTAAGCATAGTTGCCACCAGCAGCTGAAAGGGTGTCTCATAATGCAGATAGCAGCGATAATCTGTTCCCAGGTTCTCATCTAAAATCGCGATGATCTCTTTGGATCTTTTTTTCATCTTCTGCGCTCCTTAAAGTTCTGCCGCAAGCTCCTCCCATTCCTCATAGGTCTCTGCCAGCTCATCCTGAATCTTCTGCAGCTCCTCTGAAAGCCTGCCCAGCTGATAAGAATCGGTTGCAATGGCAGGATCTGCAAGCTGCGCTTCTGTTTCTGCCTGCTTTTCTTCCAACTCTTCGATTTTCTTTTCTAACTTCTGAACCGCATTTTCCTTCTTTCTCTGCTGTGCCTGCTGCTTTTTCTGCTCCTCCCAGGCCGCCTTTCCGTCGGAAGTCTCTTTTTTCTCTGCTGCAGCTGTCTTTTCCTGCTGCAGATTCTTTTCCAGAAGGTCTTTTTTCTCCAGATAATAGTCATAATTGCCGATATAATTTGTCAGCGTATGCCCATTCAAATGCAGGATCCTGCTTGCCGTACGATTGATAAAGTAACGGTCATGGGATACATAGAGAACCGTACCCGTATAGTCCCGGAGCACATCCTCCAGAATTTCCTTGGAAATCATGTCCAAATGGTTGGTCGGCTCATCCAAAAGCAAAAAGTTAGCGCCGGAAAGCATTAGCTTTGCCATGGCAACCCTTCCCTTTTCTCCGCCGCTGATATCACCGATTCGCTTAAAGACGTCGTCCTCTGTAAAAAGGAAGGCAGCCAGGGTGTTGCGAATCTGGGTATTAGTCAAATTAGGATAAGCATCTCCGATCTCCTCCATCAGTGTCTTCTCGGGATGCAGACCCTGGTGCTCCTGATCATAATATCCGATTTCCACACCGGTGCCGGTCTTTATCTCACCCGCATCTGCCGGGAGCATGCCCATGAGAATCTTCAGGATCGTTGTTTTGCCGGTTCCGTTTCCTCCGATCAAAGCCAGCTTTTCTCCCCGGTAGACATCAAATGTCAGATTCTGGAATAGTTCCTGTCCTTCAAAGGACTTCGCCAGATTTTCCACATGCAGAACATCCTTTCCGCTCTCCCGGTTTGGAGAAAGGGTCAGATGCATTCTGGCATTTTCCTCTGTCGGCTTTTCCAGCCTTTCGATTTTGTCTAAAGCCTTTTCCCTGCTCTCGGCTCTTTTGATGGATTTTTCCCGATTGAACTGCTTCAGCTTTGTGATAACCTCTTCCTGATGCTTGATTTCTCTTTGCTGATTCAGATAAGCATTCATCTGGGCTGTGCGAAGTTCTCTTTTTTTTACAGCATAATCGGAATAATTTCCGGAAAAGACATGTGCCTTATGGAACTCCAGCTCAACCACCTTGGAAACAATGCGATCCAGAAAGTAGCGATCATGTGCAACCAGGATCACGGCTCCCTTATAGTTCAGAAGAAAACCCTCCAGCCAACTGATGGATTCAATATCCAAGTGGTTGGTCGGCTCATCCAAAAGCAAAAGATCCGGTTTGGAAACCAAAAGGCGGGCCAGGGCAACTCTGGTCTTCTGCCCTCCGGAAAGCTCATCAATGGTTTTGTCAAACTCTTCTTCGGTAAAGCCAAGACCCTTCAGGACGCCTCCGACCTCACTGCGGAAGGTATAGCCGCCATCCTGATCAAAGGCATCATTCCAGGCATGATACTGCTCCAAGAGCTTTTCCAGCTCTGCTCCACTCAGATGATTCATCTTTTCTTCCATCTGCCGGAGCTGCTTCTCCCGCTCGATCAGGTCTTCTCTTGCATGAAGTACCTCTTCATAAATGCTGGCATTCTCCGTAAAGCTGATATGCTGGGACAGATAGCCAAGACTCTTTCCCTTTGCCAGAAAGACCTCTCCCTCATCCGCCGAAAGGTCTCCCGTTATAATCTTAAGAAGCGTCGATTTGCCGGCACCATTCATGCCGACAATCGCCGCTTTTTCGTAGTCTTCAATATGAAAGGAAACGCCCTTTAATATAACATCTTCTCCATAGGCTTTTCCGATATTCTGTACTGATAGGATCATACTTCTTCTCCTCTTACTTTTCCCTTTTTCAGACTATAAAGCAGGATGATCAGGCCTGCCCCACAGGTGAAGAGGCCGATAAACTGTGAGGTTGACAAAAGCCCCACCTTTCCTCTGACCAGATCCCCTCTGAAAAATTCCAGGATAAATCTGCCAATGCTGTAAAGGGTAAGGAAAAGGCCCGTAACCAACCCTCTCTTTTTGCTTTTTCCCGCAACCCACAAAAGCAGGATACAATTGGCAAAATCCAGACCGCTGGAGATCAGCTGGGTCGGCAAAAGAGGCACATCATTGGGTGCATAGGCAGAATGATGAAAGGTTATAGCAAAAAAGCTGTCCGTTTCCCTTCCATAACAGCAGCCTGCCAGAAAGCATCCGATTCTGCCAAAGCCCTGCGCCAGCGCACAGGCAGGCCCTGCCAGATCCAGATAATCCAGAAGATGTACATGGTGGAATTTACAGCAAACCCAGGCACCGAAAATACCTCCGATAATCCCGCCATATACCACCCATCCGTCTGCCAGCTCCGTCAGAAGGGAAGGATCCTCTAAGATATTATGCAGCTGGGTCAGAAAATAGAGGATCTTTGATCCGAGAAAGCCAAAAAGAACACAGCAAAGCACAAGGGAAAACACCATATCCTGCTTCAGCCCCAGCTTTTTCGCCCGATACTCCGCCATAAAATAAGCACAAATGATACCGATCGCAATCATTAAGCCATAGCCGTATATCGTGACCGGTCCAATGGTCAGTAATTCGTTATGCATATCCTTCTCCTAAAAGACAACACTCCATTTTTTCTGTGCCGCCGCCACACAAAATCCCCCGGTTTCCATCTGCTTTGTCAAAAGCTGTCCGTCCTCTTTGGCTCCGCATCTGGCCAGCCTTTCACAAAGGGCATCCTCTGCCTTCTTGCCTACCAGTCTGTCGATCTCGGAAAGAGGCTCTGTGCAGGGCTCCCAGGCTTCCTTTTCATAATAGGAAAGGCTCCATCCCCTTTGCTCTGCAAGCACTTCCAAGGCTTTTGCTGCTCTGCCTTCTCTTTGTCCCGCATCCACTGCGATTTCCTGCAGCGCGGCCGGATAATACTGCATCCTCTCCAAAAGGCCCTCGATTCCATCTGACAGCTGCTTTTCCAAGGTCTCCCGATCACTTTCCGGCCCATCTTCCTTGTTAAGGCTGCTCAGATCAAGTCCCAAAACCAAAGCCCTGGGAATCAGGGTCAGACTCGCTTCCCTGCATTTTTCCTCTGCATGTAAGCTGACGTAGATCCCATTGGGGAAAATACTGTTAATTCCCAACATTTCCAGTCCCGCCGGTGCCATACCGCCAATCTCTCCCCGGCAGACAAAGCCAACCACCTCGCCCTTTGCCAGAGCGTTCTCCAGCTTTTCCACATTTTCTTCCTGATCGGAAGTCAGCTGGTTCTTTTCTATAAATGCTCTCAGATCAAGCATTCCCTTCATCCTCTCTAAAACGCACCGTAATCTCTCCGGAAGACAAAGTCACTTCTCCCTCCGTCTCTGTCCGAAGCTCAAGACCTCCCTCGTCATTAATTCCGCTTACGACCGCGTTCTTCCACTCTCCATGGTCGGTATATCGAATGGCCTTTCCAAGCACGATCGACCTTTCCCGATATTCCTTCATATATTCCTTATCCGGAAGCTTTTCGCAAAGCTCCATAAAATGCCGGTAAACCGCTGCGGTCAGCTCGTTCAAAAGGCTTCCATCGATTTCATCACTATCGTAAAGAGGCGCTGCCAGCCTGCCAGCCTCCTCCGGAAAATCCTTTCCGCCGACATTAATGCCGATGCCGCAGATCATTCCGCTGATCCTGCCTTCTGCCGGATCCGTTATAGCCTCTGTCAGAATCCCACAGACCTTTTTCTTTTGCAGATAAATATCATTGACCCATTTAATTCCGCAGGAGATTCCGCAAACCTCCTCAATGGCAGTACATACCGCAACCGATGCCGCCGTTGTCACCAGAAGACTTTCCGAAAAGCTAAGCCCCAGCTTCAAGAGAATCGACATATAGATTCCGGTCTGGGAGGGAGAATAAAAATAACGCCCCAGTCTTCCCTTTCCGGCCGTCTGATGATTCGCCACCACCAGACTGCCATGAACAGCCCCTTTCGCCGCAATCCGCTTCAGCTCTTCATTTGTGGAATCAATCTCCTCATAGACATAAAGATTTTCAATCTCTGTGTAGGATAAGATTCCTCCTTTTGTAATCTGTCCCTTTTTCTTTTCTTTCATACCTGATTCCCACTTTTCCTTTGCCGATCCTTAGCGTCTATGCTTTTTCTTTTTACTCTTGCTGCGCTTATCGATCGCTCTTGTATAAACAACTTCTTTTTCTTCCTGCCGGAAACTAAAACTTCTGTATACTGCCAGGAAGCTGAAAAAGATCGCCATATTCATCGCCTGGGGATTGTTAACCAGGCCCTGTCCCATATAGCCCATGATGCCGAAGAAAAGGATTGCCTTAACCGGATGCCAGTCAATTCTCTTTACATAGTCACGGAATGCAGAAAGATAGAAAAGTGCATAGGAAACTGCGCCCACCAAGCCTGTTGTGATCAAATATTCCAGGAATTCATTATGCGCATTCGCAACCCGCTTGCCCCAATGTTCACTGATAAAGTCTCCCCAGTCACTTGAAGCCAGAATACCAAAGGTATCCGGTCCGATTCCGATCAGCTTCTGAATGGGATTCATACTTTTGAACATATCAATGGAGATCATCCAGATCCAGCCTCTCTTGGTTCCCCATTCTCCGGAAAAATGCATGGCATTATAAAGAATAATCACCAGCACCAGGATCACCGATATTGTTCCAACAATAAGAGACAGCGCCTTGTCCGATTTTTCCGAAGTAATTTTCACCAGCAGCGGCTTCAGCAGGATCAAAGCCAGACAAAGAAGTCCGATGCCCAGGAAAATCCAATAATCCAGGATCACCTCTCCGATTCCGGCAAATTCCGTATGGTGATCCGCGGAATAGAAAAGGTCACAAAGCTTCACGATCAGAGAACCCAAGGCGAAAAAGATTCCGTTCATCAAAACTCCGCTGTGGTATTCTCTAGTTTTTAATCCATAGTAAATAAAGAACAAAAGACCAAAGCCTGTACCGATAAAGGCTCCGTCACTGTTATTAAAGAAGAGATTTGCGTATCCGATCACAAGAATGATGCCAACCCATCTCTTCAGCCATTTCCTATCCTCTACCGTATAAACCATCGCCAGAACAGGAAGCAGCAAAGACAGATAACCGGAATAACTATTGATATTTCCGACTGTGGAAATGTACTGGAAGTGCTCCTTTTCGATCAGAAGGCTGTGCATACCCAGAGGATCAATATCAAAACCATTCAAAAATCCCAGCGAAAAAAGGAGTGTCGCGCCGATTGTCACGAAAACGAAAAAATAGGAATCGTAAGGCTGATTCCGGGAAATCAGGAAATAGGAGATCATGTAAGCAAAAAGAGTCCACGCTCCCATATACCAGCCGTTGGATCCGCTGAAAGCCTCTACCCTGTTTTCTGAAAAAATACAGGAGATAATCGCAACCAGGCCAAAGGCAAAGACTGCAATATCCATCAGATTAAAACTCTTGAAGAAGGCCTTTGCTCTCTGAAAAAGGGACTCCTTCATCAGTACTTCGATAATAAGGATGGCAATAAAGCAGGCAAAAACCAGCCCGGATACCACCCAGAAGGATCTTGCCTTTGCCTGCAGCGTATTAAAATAAGCATTCTCATAATAGAGCGGCACCAAGATCAAAAGTGCCGCCAGATAAACCTTGATAATAACCTGTTTCATTTCTTTCATGACAATTATTTCTCCAGCTTAGATTCTGCCTTCGCCAAAAACTTTTCGTTCTGAATGATAAATCTCTCATGCAGGCCCTGACCGATCAGACCGGCCTCATCATAAGCCTCCACCTTAAAAACAAGTCTTCTTCTGTCCACCTCAGTCAGCTCTGTTTCAATACGAACCTGCATGCCAACCGGAGTTGCGGAAACATGCTCCACATTCATCTTGGTTCCCACTGTACCGCTGCCCTCTTCCAGCTCGCTCTGTACGCTGAGACTTGCCACATTTTCCATTTCCGCGATCATGCAGGGGGTTGCGTAAACCGGCAGCAAGCCGCTTCCAACCTTCTCTGCTGTCATTTCTTCTGTTACTGTGATTGTCTTGCTTCCCGTAATTCCGATTTCCATAACTTTCCTCCATCTATCGCCGGATTCTCCGGCATTCTTATCTTTTCTTCTATAGATTCAGTAAGAAACCGCATGCCTTAGCAGTCTCTAACTCATAATGCTTGTATTTTATTACAAAAGCCTTCTTCTTACAAGATTTTGGCGTTTATCTCATAGGAACGCAGTGCGATCCTTGCGGAGCGCTTGCGCCGAGCGCGGTCACGTGCGATATGCGAGTGCGCATCCTTGTGGCTTTTTATTTCATAGGAACGAAGTTTCCTATGAAACAAAAAAAGATCGGAAGTAAACTTCCGATCCCTAAGAGCGATAGACGAGACTCGAACTCGCGACCTCCACCTTGGCAAGGTGGCGTACTACCAACTGTACTACTATCGCGCAACAACGATATTAAACCATAGATCAAAGCCTTTGTCAACAGCTTTTCCTATTTTTTCTTGCAATACTTTTTATAATAGGGGATTCCGGCAGGATTCCCTATTATAAGAAGCAGGCGACGGGAATCGAACCCGCATATCCAGCTTGGGAAGCTGGTGTTCTGCCACTGAACTACGCCTGCAGGAAATACAGCTCTGGCAGATAAAACGGTTCCCCTAAACCTCTCTGCCTTATGCTGCATTCATAGGTCTGTATCTTATCTTCCATATCCCCATATTTCAGACAGTTCCGGGGGCAGAGCCCCCGGATCACAGAACTTAACTTAATGTAAATTATCTCATTTAATTTTTTATTAATATCTTACTTTATTTTGCACCATCACGGTCAGCAGCCATTGCATCGCCCCATTTGAACATCGGGAGACAGAAGAGAATGCCGACTACGATAACTGCCATCAGAGCCATCCACGCTGTCTTTCCAGCGCCTGATGAGAAAGCACTTGTCATAATCTGTGCTGCAAATGCCATCGGGATCAACTGAAGAGAAAGAACAACTCGAGAAGCGGTTGCATACTCTCTACGGCCAAATGCGTAGGATACAGATGCCGGGTTCATGGTCGGAACACCACCTGTCATGCAGGCAACACCAAAGCCCCAAACGATCAGCCACGGAACGCTGCAGGAACCTGTATTCTGAACTGCTGACTGCTGCATCATCAGTCCGATAACCGGCAGGAACTCTGTAATGCCAAGAAGAATACAAGCGATCGGAGTACCCATCTTATCATCGATTACACCAAAGATAAAGGACATCGGGATACCAAGGATAGCACCTACAGACAGCCATTTTGTTGCCTGGCCTACGAAAAGTGCCATTGCACCGGCACCTTCCAGTCCGCCCATGCCCTGGAACATTCCGCCCATAGCACCTGCTGCAACTACATCTACATTAGAAACAACCAGGTAAGAGAACCATGCAACCATGGAAGCCATACAAGCGTTGATAATAAAGTTAAAGCATCCGAAGTTGATGATCATAACCCAGGTCTTGGAGTTCTTCAGAACCTCGCCAAGTGTAGCGGTTTCTTCTGCGCCGCCTGCTGTCTCTGACTTCGGTGCATGATCTGCACCATCCGGATAAAGACCAGCCTCTTCCGGTGTGTCCTTCATCATGGTAGCGGTCAGAATAGCGATCAGTACAAGAACAACAGCGATTCCTACATAGAAGGGACGATAGTCACCATTCAGATGTGAGGAGATAAATGTTGTCATAACGGAAGTTCCCAGTACGGAGAAGAGCGGAGAACCAAGTGTGATGATTCCCAGAACACGTCCTCTGTAACGGATGAACCAGTTTGTTGCAAACATAAAGCCTGACAGCTGGAAGCACATACAAGTACAACGAACAATGAAAAGGGATACTGCATATAATGCATAAGTACCCTGAACTGCTGTTGAGCCTGCAGCCTGTGAAAGGGCCTGTACGCCGCTGACAGTAGCAATACCGTTTGCCATAGCAATACCTACGCAACCGATTGCTGCAAGAATAATACACGGAACCAGTGTCTTCTTAACACCGATCTTAACGAAAAGTGTTCCGTATACAAATGAAAGCACGATACATACCAGGTTACCGATGGTAAGCGGTGTAACCGTTGCGTTCGAATCCCAGGCAGAGAAGGCCTGGATGATGTTGATCTGGTCATTCTGAAGGCCTGAATACATAAACATGTAGACAATGCCGAGAATGCAGAAAGTAATGGAATATCTTCCAAATTTTCCTTTGAACATACCTCTTCCTCCTATTCATTTACATTAAGCCTTATGATGGAATTATTGCACAAATCTTTCTTGTTTTCAAGTCGTATTTTAGTTCACAATTCACATACCGAATTAATTGATTCGTTTTTCAAATCAATTTGAAGAGGTTTTTGCTGGCCTTAAAGGTCAAGCTTCTTCAGGAAGCTTCTGGTTCTTTCATTTTCCGGATGGTCGATCACATCCTCCGGTTTTCCTTCTTCTATGATCTTTCCGCCATCCATAAAGATCACACGGTCTGAAACGCTTCTTGCAAAGCTGATCTCATGGGTAACGATCACCATGGTCATTTTTTCCTGAGCCAGCTGCCGCAGAAGCTTAAGGATCTCCGCAGTTGTCTCCGGATCCAGCGCAGAGGTCGGCTCATCAAAGAAGAGGATCTTCGGTTTCATGGCCAGGGCTCTTGCGATAGCTACCCTCTGCTGCTGTCCGCCTGACAGCTGTCCCGGAAAGGCATCTGCCTTATCGGCCAGACCAACCTTCTCCAGAAGCTCTCTTGCTTCTTTTTCTACCTCTTTCTCATTCCTTTTCTGTACCAGAACCGGGCTGATCATGATATTTTTCAGAACGCTGTAATGAGGGAAAAGATTAAAATTCTGGAAAACCAGGCCGAAGCTGCTTTCAATCTTCTTCATTTCTTCCCTGCCGGCATAGACCGCTTTTCCCCCGGTTTCCTTTGCCGCATAGGCGCCTTCATAGATCAGATCTCCGGCATCCATGGTCTCTAAGAGGGTTGCACATCTAAGAAAGGTAGACTTACCGGAGCCTGAGGGACCGAGAATAGAGACTACTTCTCCTTCCATTACGGATGCGGAAATATCCTTCAGCACCTCATTGCTGCCAAAGGCCTTTTTCAAATGATTGACTTGTAATAAAATTTCTCCCATTTTAATCTCCTTATTCAAAGTAAGCCAGCTTCTTCTCGATCGCTGACATGGCAGCTGCTACAAGGGCATTAAAGATATAGTAAAAAATACCTGCCACAAAGATCGGCATGAGATTTGCATCTCTTGCAACGATTCTCTGTGCGATCGTAAACATTTCCGTATAAGCGATGGCGAAAGCAAGGGAGGTATCCTTTACCAGGGTGATCACCTCGTTTGTTACCGGCGGCATTACCCTCTTTACCATCTGTGGGAAAATGATATGAACAAAGGTCTGCTTCTTTGTGAAGCCAAGCACCTGAGCAGCCTCTGTCTGTCCCTTTGGAACACCCTGAATACCGGAACGGAAGATCTCGGCAAAATAAGCGGCATAATTAATGGAGAAACCGATGATTACCGCAACAAATCTCCAGCTTGCAGACAGCTGGGCACCGAAGAGGATCGAGGGTCCGTAGAAAACCAGGATCAGCTGCAGCATCAGAGGGGTACCTCGCAAAACAGAGATATAGATCTTGGCGATCCATCTCAAGACTGCATTTTTGCTTCTTCTGATAAAGGTGATCAGAAGCCCCAGAGGCATGGAAAAGAGCAGGGTCAGGAAAAAGATGGCACAGGTTGCCAGAAGTCCCGTACTGAGCTCTTTGATCACCTGCAGAACGCCAGACTTTGTGCTTCCGGACCCATTTCCGGAAATAAGAGCCGCCGCATCTGCACTCTCATCATCAAACTGCATGGTCATGGTATCTGCCAGACACACACTGTCAGACAGGCCCCATTTTTCTGCGATCTCATCAAAAGTGCCATCCTCAACCATGGCATTTAAGGTCTCCTGCACCTGATCTCTCAGCTCATAGTTTCCTTTCTTAAAGCCGATGCCGTACTGCTCTGTTGAAACATACTCATCCAGCATACGGTAGGAATTTTCTCTCCGCTCCAGCTGATAGCTGGCAACACCGATATCCATGCAGACTGCATCTACAATGCCGGAATCCAGATCCATGAAGGCAGTATTGTAATCCGCAACCTGCTCTAATTCTGCAAAGGAAGCGCAAAGAGCCACGTTCTCCTCTGTCGCATCATCTCCTGTAAAGGCAGCCAGAGCAGAAGAGTCATTCTGTACCACAACATTTTTGCCGGCAAGATTCTCCAGACTCTCTATATCCGAATCCTCCTTTACGATCACAACCTGGGAATTATCCACATAGGGGGTTGACCAGGTATAATCATCCTCCCTGCCGTTCATGGTAAAGCCATTCCAGATACAGTCAATAGTTCCGCTCTTTAATTCCATATCCTTGGAATCCCAGTCGATCGGCTGTTTTACTAACTCCCATCCATTTCTGTCACAGACCTCCTGAGCCAGATCCAGATCAAAGCCGACGTATTCTCCGTCCGAATCCTGGTAGCCATAGGGCGGGAACTCTGCATCAAATCCAACCGTAAAGGTATCTCCTTTTTCCTTTGCACTGGCAAACTGGGCAAAAGCACCGATAAACATGCCGATGACCATCAGAATTACCAAAAGCATGGCGACGATCCTTGTCACCTTTCCTTTTTTCCTATTCATCTTTCTTTTCCTCTTCTCCTAATCTGATATATTCTAACCTCTCTGCAAGCTTCGGATCGGCTCCTTCAAATAAATATCTCGGACTCTTCTCCTGTTTTTCCAGATATTCCTTCCGAATCTCCAGCTTCATTTCTTCTACTTCTTCCAATAGCTCCCTGGCTGACAAAAGGCTTGCTCCCTGGGCAAAAACAATGACCTGCTCCACCCCGTCCGAAGTTGCAACCGTCACCTTTTTCTTTCCCTTTAGGGCAATTGCCGCCTTTTCGATATACTGATCCGCCGTCTCGGCTTCCTTGGTGAAGACAATATGAATATTATTCTTCTTCAGAATTTCCGTTTCATGATCCGCAACTCGGTAAGCATCATAGACAATGATCAAATGCATGCCATGATAGCCTTGATAATTAGAAAGAATCTCTTCCAGAGCACCTCTGGCCGCATCCATATTCTGCTCAGCCAGCTCATGCAGCTTCTCCCAAGCAAAAATAATATTATATCCATCTACCAGAAGTACCTCATCTATTGGCCCTTCTCTATCTCCTGCAGCCTTTTTGTGTCTTTCCCGAATTTCTGCATTTCTCTTCTGCTCCTCCGGAGACTTTTCTGCTGCTTCTCCCCGGAAAATCCTTGCAGCAGCGCTGCCCCTGGGCTTTTCCTTTTGATTTCCTGCCCTATGGGACTTGCGAAAAATCTCCATCAGCTCCTCCTCAGAGGCCTCTTTCCTGCCTTCTCTTCTTTGCGAAAAGCCGGCTGCGTTTGCTTTTCCTTTTTCCTCCTGCCGCAGGTAAGAGGGCAAATGCATTTTCTGAGGAACCTGATCCCAGGGAACAAAGACGCCGGCTCCATGGGAGCAGAAAATAGAACCGCTGGGATATTCCGTATCCCTGTCCGGATCATAGCTGCTCTCCGCTAGGATTTCCTCCTCATTGTGACAGGGCACATAACCGGCCGGCGTCAGATTCAGGCTTCCTCTGCCGCCTGTATAAGCTCTAAATTCCTGCTGATAGCCGCTCATTCCGACAGCCGGAACAAAACCTTCCAGATATGCGCATTCTCCCCTTATGTCCGGCGAATCAAAGCTGCCTTTTTTCCCTTCCAGATCAGTCATCGCCCGGCCCAGATTTTCTACCGGAAGCTCCATTGTAAAGCGATAACAGGGCTCTAAGAGTCTGGACTCTGCCTGCATCAGGCCCTGACGAACCGCTCGGTAGGTAGCTTCTCGAAAGTCGCCTCCCTCCGTATGCTTTTCGTGTGCCTTTCCGCTGACCAATGTGATCTTCACATCTGTCAGAGGAGCTCCGATCAAAATGCCTTTTTGTTTTCTCTCCTTCAGATGCGTCAGGATCAGCCTCTGCCAGTTTCTGTCCAGAAGGTCCTCACTGCACTGACTCTGGTATACCAGACCACTTCCGGCCTCTCCCGGCTCCAGGAGGAGATGCACCTCTGCATAATGCCGAAGGGGCTCAAAATGTCCTACCCCCTCTGCTCTTTGACAGATGGTTTCCTTATATTGGATCCTCCCCTGCCCAAAACAAACCTCTATGCCGAATCTTTCCTTCATCAGGGCCGCCAAAATCTGGGTCTGAATCTCTCCCATCAGATGCACATATATGGCGCCGCTGTCAGCTTCCTCTGTGATCTGCAGCATGGGTTCCTCTTCTTCCAGCATTCTCAGCTGCAGACGGAATTTGCTCTTATCATAATCCGCAGGCGGCAGGATTTCATAAGTCATGACCGGCTCAAGAACAGGATCCTTTCCCTTTTCTTCTGCGCCAAGACCTTCTCCTGGATAGCTGTAATCCAGCCCCGTGATACAGACCAGACTGCCGGCAGTCGCTTCCTGCAGGAGCTCATATTTGGCTCCCTGATAGAGGCGGATCTGGTTTACCTTTTGCCTTTCCTCCCCCCGGCTCTGCAGGATCTGCTCCTTCACCTTCAGACTTCCGCCTGTTACCTTCAGATAGGTAAGGCGGTTTCCCTGCTCATCCCGACCGATCTTATAAACCCTAGCCGCAAATTCTTCATCATAACTCTTTTCCGGAAGCCACTTTTCCATTGCATCCAGAAGCTGATCCGTTCCTTCACCTTTTAAGGCAGATCCAAAGAAAACAGGAACGAGTTTTCCTTTTTCGATCAGCTGCCTTCTGCTCTCATCGTCAATCTCTCCCTTTTCCAGATAGGCCAAGAGCAATCCTTCCTCGCATAAGGCCGTCTGTTCCAGACATTCCTCTCCATCCGGATCGGAAAAATCAATGCACTGCTCTCCCAGCCTTTCCCGGATCTGTTCAAGGATCTTCTCCTCTTCTGTTCCTGCCTGATCCATTTTGTTGACAAAGATCATCACCGGCAGATGGTAATGCTTGAGGAGCTGCCAGAGGGTCATGGTATGTCCTGTCACCCCGTCCGGTCCGGAAATCAGTAGAAGTGCCGCATCCAGCACCTGGAGGCTTCTCTCTGTTTCCGGTGAAAAATCCACATGCCCCGGGGTGTCCAGAAGGGTAAACTTCCTTTCTCCTCTGCGAAAGCCGGCCTGCTTGGAAAAGATGGTGATTCCCCTTTCCTTTTCCAGTCGCTCCGTATCCAGGAAGGCATCCCTGCTGTCGACCCTGCCTCTTTTTCGGATTGCGCCGCATTTATAGAGAATTTCCTCCGATAAAGTTGTTTTTCCTGCATCTACATGTGCGAGGATTCCGATTATCGTTTCACTCATGTTCTGTCCTTATGACAGGTCAGATAGATCACCTGATACCTGTCTGCAATTTCCTCCAGAAGGCTCATACCGCCCTCTGTTTTTTCTTCATCCAGCCCGGCAAAGGGATCATCAAAAAATACCGGTGGTTTTTCCTTTCCGTACATGGCATCCAGAAAAGCCATTCTTCTGCAGATGCCGATCAGATCCTGATAGCCCCTGCTCATCATTCTGATCTCCCGCAGCTGTCCTTTTTCTCTCTTCCGAAGCTCCAGATTCGCATCCAGGAAAAAGTCTTTGCCATCCTTTCCTGCAAGCACTTCATAATAGTAATCAAAGGATTCCTTTATACTGTCCAGATAGCGGGCCGCAAAATTCTCTCTGGCCTTTTCCAAGCTCTGCCTGGTCAGCTCAACGATCCGATACCTTCGGACAAGCTCCTTTTCTTCTTCCCTTTTTGTCTCCAGTCTTTCCTGCTTCTGCCGAAGCTCTTCAAGATAAAGCTCTTCTGCCTCGATCGCAAGCTGCTTCTTTTCCATTTCTCTTCTTGCTTCTTCTAATGCTCTGCCAAGTCGCTCCAAGCTCCCTGCCAGCTTCTCCAGACTCTCTTCCTGCCTGATCTGTCTGCTTTCTGGCCTTTCTAAGATAGAAGAAGCCTTTCTTCTTTTTATCAGGCAAAAGCCGCCCATAAGGAAAAGCAGAAGTCCGCCTAGCAGTGCAAAATGCTGCTCCTTTAAGAAAAAGCCAAAGAAAAGGAGGCAAATGCCCAATGTAAGGCCGGCTCCAAAAAGAAGTCCCCCACCTTCCTTCTCCTTCTGCTTTCTTCTTTTTTCTTCCTCTTCTTTCGGAAGGGCTTCTTCTCTCTTTCTTTTCGCTTCTGCCTCCAGCCTTTTTCCCCGACTCAGGATCTCCTTCTGCAGCTTTTCCTTGTCTGCCGAAAGCTTTTTTATCTCCTCTTCCAGGCCGGGGATCTCTTTTTCCAGAACAGCCCGCCGCTTTCTGTGTTCTGAAAGAAGGCTGCTTTCGTATTCTAAAGTCTGGATTTCCTCCCGCAGCCGGCTGATCCTTCCCGTCTTACGGCCGGGCGTCAAGAAATCACTCTGCTTTTTCAGAATGATCTGTGCAATCTCATATTGCCCCATATCAGCTTCTTCTGCAGCCAGGTCTCCGATCTTGGCATTCATTCCTGCCGTTGCTTCAGTCTCTGCACCCAACTGACCCGTAAAAAGACTTTTGGAAAAGGACTCCCGGTCGAGCTGAAAAAGCTCCTCCCCGATTTTCTCGGAATAATCTTCGGAGGGAAGACCGCTTTTGGCATCATACAAGGAAAAGGTATCCTCCTTTTTCTCCCCAAAGCTTCTTTCCATCCGGTAGCATCGATCTCCTACCGAAAAAAGGATGGATCCTCCGTAGACACCACCCTGCCAGGGCCGATACCTTTTTCTTTCATTTTCCTCCGTCTTTCTTTTCTGTTCTCCCGCAAAGCCATAAAACATAACCCGGATAAAGGCCATGAGAGTGCTTTTCCCCCAGCCGTTTTCCCTTAGGAAGATATTTAATCCCCCTTCAAAGGAGAGGGAAAGATCATGCAGACCGCCAAAGTTTTCAATTCTTAGCTCTATCAGTCTCATTCCCTGTACTCCTCTCCCGAAAGAGCGGCTAGACCGCAGCGGATCACGCCTGTCTTCTCCTGTTCAGATAAGGAAGGATCTGCCATAACCAGCCGGATCAGTTCTCCCTTCAAGGAAGCATCCTTTCGATAGGAAAGAGGATCCAGCTCCAGCCGGCTCTGATCCTCCAGCCAAAAGGCATAAAAGCTGTCTTGGAAACGCTGTCTGATCTGCAGAAGGCTTTTCTCACAGGATAAGGGAAGGCTTCCCTTCAGGATTACCTTTACCAGGTCCTCTCTTTTTACCTTCTCTTTTCTGAGCTCTCCGATCATTTTCTCTTCGATCTCAATCTGCCCCAAAGCTCCGCTGATCTCTGTTTCCAGCTGAAAATACCTTCTTTTGGCAAAGGGAATAAATTCTGTTTTCAGCTGCAGCTTCGGATTGATCTCCAGGAGAAGAAATCCCTTCTCCCCGCATTCATCAAAGCCCCTTCCTTCTAAACAGCCGGAATAAGCCCATCTGCCTTTGGGAAACAGATCTCCCTGGCAGAAGGTATGAACATGGCCTAAGGCCAGATAATCGATTCCCTTATTTTTCAGTTCTGATAAAGCAATCACTTCCGGCCTTGTCTGATCCGGATAGTCTGCCAGCTGACCATGCAGCATAACAATATGGAAGGCCTGCTCCGGCAAAAAAAGTTCCCTTAGATCAGCCTCTTCTCCTGCCGTAAGGAGAATCCTTCCCCCTTCTTCCGCTCCGATCTGATAGGTCTTCCAGTCCTTTCCAAAGGTATGAAGGTTATCCGGCAAGGCCTCTTTTCCCGGACCGAAAGCACTTTGGTCATGATTTCCTCTCAGATAATAAAAATCCAGCTCCGGATGGGAAGCGATCAGTTCCAACACATAGCTTCTCGTATGCTGCGAGCTGTATTCCCGATCAAAGAGATCTCCTGCGATCAGGATAGCATCGACATCCTTCTCTAAGGCAAAATCCAGCATTCGCCGGAAGGTGTCCAGAATCTCTGCCCTGCGCTCCTTCGCCTCTTCAATTGTCAGCTTTGTCTGCATCTTTGCATCCAGATGCAGATCCGCACAGTGAATGATTCTCATGCCGGCTCCTTTTCCTTCTTTCTGTCAGTTAGGCTATTATAGCATAGATAGCTTTTCTTCTCTACTTTGCTAACGTGGTAACAGTAAAAAGTTACCGTCTAATAATCGTTTAATCGTTGGCAACGGTCTCATGCGAGTCAACTTTTGTCCTGCAGGGGGGTGATAATATGCCGCAAAAACACGCTTCGTTTCCTGCTCACTGCAGGCGGCTTATTTGCGAAGACTCCCGCAAAACTCGCGCTGCGCGCTCACTCAGGGCTGCGCCCTTCGGCCCCTTGGGCACATGCTCCCGTCTTCGCAGCCAGCCTGCAGTTCCCTACGGAAGCCTCGCTTCCGTCTTTTGCGTGCATATCATCACCCCTTTGCAGTGCTATAGCCAAGACTTGCGACATATCTCCTTTTCGCGCGAGTGCGCATCCTTACATAAAAAAAGGAGCTCTTCCATATCGGAAAAGCCCCTTCATACTCAGTTTTTTCTTATCCCTATGCACTTACATGCGTGATAAAGCGAAGTATCGTCATGCTGATACCGATTCCGGCAAGAAGCAGACCCGTGATCCGGTTCAGGGTTTCCGGCTTCGCCTTATTTGCAAAGATTGCGCTGACCCTCGCTGCTACAAAGGTAAAAAGAATGCAGAGGATCAGAACAGAATAATTCGGAATGCCCCCGATCAGAAAATGTGACGCTGCGCCTGTAAAGGCGGTAAAGGTCATCACAAAAACGCTGGTTCCGACTGCTGTTTTCTGCTCATAGCCCAAAACAGTTGTCAAAACAAAGAGCATCATCAGGCCACCGCCTGCACCGACAAAGCCACAAACAAAGCCAATGTAGATGCCGCAGCCCAAGGATTCCATCAGCTTTCT
Organism: Oscillospiraceae bacterium; assembly: GCA_963617415.1. GTDB lineage: Bacteria > Bacillota > Clostridia > Lachnospirales > Lachnospiraceae > RUG14243. Next base: position 62,256 of record CAVEOK010000003.1, on the reverse strand, counting down.
TCTCCTGCTCTTCTGCGCCATCTCTTCCCTGGTCTTCATGTTCGGATGAACCAGGAAATTGATACCCATTCCGGCCGTGATCAGGGTTGAAAAATATCCCATTGTCATATTCGGCATATGGGAAGCAACCACACTTCCAAAAGCCGTCATGGCCAGAACTGAGATCAGCATCACAGCTCCGCTCTTTACGTCTATGTTTTTGCTTTTTGCATAAGTCATTGCCGAAACAGCAGAAGCCAGCACATCAGAAGCAAGAGCAATCCCTACTGCCTGATAGGCAGGAATATTCAAAAGAACGATCAGGAGTGGTGAGATCACCGTTGCTGCGGAAATTCCGGCAAAGCCGGTTCCGACACCCGCTCCGATTCCTGCGATCAGACAAACTATAATTTCCAATAACATACCATTAGTACCAAATCTCGCTGAGATCTCTTTCCATTAGTTTTTCTACGCCGCGAACCTGCTTGGCATAATATTTTTCCAGCAGCCTGCGTGTACCGGGCTCCATCTTCGAGAAGTCCGTTTCGTCTGTCAGGCAGACAGACTGCAGCATTTCATGCACCCTTTTATTGGCTGCATATAAATGCGGTGCCTTATGGGAAAGATCCAAAATATCATAGGTCAGATTGTGGAATCCCATATCCATGATGCCCAGTTTTCCCTTGATGACGGAAACCGGCTTCAGGATGCCTTCATTGCTTTTGATATTATAGATAATCTCCGGATCATCTTCTATTCCCAAAAATTCATAAAGATCCTGGCAGCATCCCTTCTGATTCTTTACAAAATCTTCAAAAAGAATAAATTTCATGTTCTTCTTCGGAAAATACTGCAGATACTCAAAAATGCTGTCAAAATAATTTCCCTGGGAGAAGACCAGATACTTCAGACGCTTTTTCATGATCTGATTTCTGCGCTTTTTGGAGCCCAGAACATAATGTACATAGCGGTCAAAGGCTGCCGCATGTCCATGCAGTTTGTCATCCTCCATAACAAAGGCCGGCAAAAAGCCCAATGCCAAGAAATATTTATAGGCAGAATAGGCCCGGTCCACCGGATTGCGCATCATAAAGATTAGCTTGGTGTCCTCCGGAAAATCCCGGCCGATCTTTCCGGCACAGTCCGTAAAGGCCAGTCCGGCATTCACCTCTCCCTTTAAGCGCTTATCTTCCTCTGATACATGACCAAAGTAACGTTTCTCATAGTAGGATGCGCCTCCGATCCGGTCGATTCCCTTTACCCGGTAATACATGGGCTCCTTCACATCCTGCGTCAGCACAATGTCCTTGTGCTGCTTGAGCAGGTCATACATGGTGGTTGTTCCACACTTTTGAAATCCGATACATAAAAAATCAGGATGCATAGGCTCCTCCTTTAGAAATAATAAATCAGGTTACAGAAAACGAATGAAATCCCGGCCGACAAAAAGATCATGGTCACCAGCCTTGTCTTTCTTTTCTTTCGAAGGAAAGAAAGAAAAAGCAGGATAGCGATCGTCAGCAGAACCACAGCGCTCATAGGAATTTCATAAGTCCAGGCAATCTCAATATTGTTCTGCAGCATGGAAAGAGATACCGTCAGCAGCAGTCCGCCGATAATGGGGCGAATGTAATTACGGATCATCTTAAAGCTGTCTAAATTTTCAAAAAGATCATAGGCATAGCCTGCCAGAAGGAAGGTCAGGCCTGACACACCGACTGCACAGCCAAAGCCTGCAAGACCGATCAGAAAGGCTGCCAAAGGGCCGATTTCCTTGCCGATCATAAAACCAACCCCTGTCAGCATCTTGCAGAGGATCGAACCCGGCATCGCATTGGAAGCCGTCACGATCTGCCCATAAAAATCATACCAGCTGACCATACTATTCACAAAAAGGCCCTTGGCAATGACGATATACGCGTCTCCTCCTCCGAAAGACAAAAGCACTGAGGCCATTGCCTTTCCCACAAAAAGAAGGGTCTGCGGATAAAGAAGCAGAGCCGGCAGAATACAGACCAGAAGAAAAAGCAGCCACGCTGCCGAATCCCTGGCAAGCATCTTCAGCTCCAGATGCCGGATACAGCCCTGATGCTTCCTGATATTCTGCACCAGGCCATAACAGGCCAGTATGATCATGGCAAGCTGCAGAGTCCTTCTTACCGGAATGGAGGTAATAATACCGCCCTCTCCCACGCTTTGCAGATAGAGAAAGGAAATGCCGATAGAAATAACAATATTCACTGCATTCATCTTTCCCTGTGTATAGAAGATCACAAAGAAGGTAACCGCCAGCACATCCAGTGTCGTAATGTAAAAAAGCGGCACCTCCAAATAAAAAAGATCTGTAAGCTCCCGCCCGGAGGTCAGAAAAAAGACCAAAGCGACCAGGAAAATACTGATCAGCTGCTTTTGAGAGCCCTTTTCCGCTTCCTGGATTGCTTCTGCAGAATAATGGATCAAAAGCATAATGATCATGGCCGCAATACCGACTGAAACAAAAAGAGTATTTCTGGCAATCTCCTCCCCGGCAATTGAAAAGCAGGCCAGAACCAGATAGGTCAGAAGCGTACCCGGCAGGGCCATTGCCACTGCCGCAAAGATCATTCCCTTTCTTCCAAAAAGCCTTTTTCCCACGCCGCTGGCCAGCTCAACCGGCAGGGCTCCCGGTGTAATATTGGCAACGATCACATCTCTGGCAAATTCTTCCTGACCGACGCCGTTTTCCCTTTCTGTTGTTTCCCGTCTGATCACCGGAACTAAGGCATTGCCTCCTCCGAAGCCGATCAGACCGATCTTCAGCATGTTCAAGAGCATCTTCAGAAATGACTTCATACTTTCCCCTCGGCCCTGCCTATCTGAGATAGACTTCAAGTGCCTTCATCAGCTCATCCAGGGATTCTCCCACACTCTTCCCTTCTGTGCTGATCACGATCTCCGCATGCCTCGGTTCCTCATAGGGGCTGGAAATGCCGGTAAAGTTTGCAATTTCTCCGCTCCTTGCCCTCTTGTAGAGTCCCTTCACATCTCTCTTTTCACATTCCGCAAGGGGGGTATCGATATAAATTTCCACAAAATCATCGCCGATAATCTTCCTAGCCCTGCTTCTGTCCTTCTCGAAAGGAGAAATAAAGGAAGTCAGCACGATCAGACCGGCATCATTCATCAGCTTGGCCACCTCAGCGATCCTTCTGATATTCTCAACCCGGTCGCCCTCGGAAAAGCCCAGATTGCTGTTTAAGCCCATACGGACATTGTCGCCGTCCAGAAGCATGGTATGCTTTCCTGCTGCCACCAGATGCTTCTCCAGCTCATTGGCCAGGGTGGATTTTCCGGAACCGGAAAGACCTGTAAACCAAAGGGTTCTCGGTCTCTGATTCATCTGTGATGCCCGCATATTCTTTGTGACATCCAGCTTCTGCCATACCAGATTGTTGTGGTCATTCATTACAACCGTAACCGTGCCGCAGCCAGAAGTCATATTGCTGATTCGGTCGATCAAAATAAATCTGCCCAGCTGCCTGTTATTATCAAAGCTGTCCAGAACCAGCTTCTCGGAGGCTGCGATCAGGCAGCAGCCGATCTCGTTCTTCTGCAGCTCCTCTGTCTCCAGCCTTTCTCCTGTATTGATATCAATCTTGTATTCAATGCTCTGCACCGTTACCGGAACCTGTCTGGTTCCCAGCTTCAGCATATAAGGCTTTCCAGGCAATAAGGGTGCATCATCCATCCAAAGGATCTGAGTTTCCAGAGAATCCGACAGCTGTCTTAAACCGCCGCTGACCAGAACACTTCCTCTGGATACATCGATTTCCCGGTCCAGTTCCAAGGTAACCGGCTGTCCGCGGAAGGCTGACTCTGTCTTCTTGTCTGTCATATAAATGGATTTGACATGGGCTGCCTCATAGCTGGGCAATACTGTGATCTGGTCTCCAAGCGAAACCTTTCCGGTAATGATCTGTCCCTGGAAGCCGCGGAAGCTCAGATCCGGCCGGCAGACTCTCTGCACCGGCATGCAGAAGGTCTGATCGTCCTTTCCCTGATAAACCTCCAGCTGTTCCAGATAAGGAAGCAGAGCCATTCCCTCATACCAGGGCATAGCGTTCTTGTTTTCCGCATTGATATTATCGCCTCTTTTGGCGGATACCGGAATGATCTGCAGGCTTTCCACCGGAAAGGCTCTCATAAAGCCCAGAATATCCTGACGGATTGCCTCATAGGTCTCTCCATCATATTCCACCAGATCCATCTTATTGATCGCAAAGATAAAATCACGGATTCCCATCATGGAACAGATCCGAGTATGCCTTCTGGTCTGGGTCAGAACCCCCTTGGTAGCATCGATCAAAATCACTGCCGCATCTGCGAAGGAGGCACCTACTGCCATATTTCTGGTATATTCCTCATGGCCTGGCGTATCGGCAACAATAAAACTCCTGTTGTCTGTTGTAAAATAACGGTATGCAACATCAATCGTAATTCCCTGCTCCCTCTCTGCCATCAGTCCGTCCAGCAGAAGCGAATAGTCGATCTCTCCGCCTGCCGAACCAACCTTGCTTTCCAACTGCAGAGCCTGAGCCTGATCTGCGAAAAGCAGCTTTGCGTCATAAAGCATATGACCGATCAGGGTAGACTTTCCGTCATCCACACTGCCGCAGGTAATGAATTTCAATAAATCTTTCATCTAGAAATAGCCTTCTTTCTTACGGCGTTCCATACTTCCTGCCGCTTCATGATCGATCACACGGGAGGTTCTTTCGGAATAAACCGCTCCCAATGTCTCCTTTACAATTCCTTCCAAGGTATCCGCATCCGACTCCACTGCTCCCGTCAGGGGATAGCAGCCCAGGGTACGGAAGCGCACCTTCTTCATCTCCGGCTTCTCGCCTTCCTTAAGGCGCATTCTGTCATCATCTACCATGATCAGATTGCCGTCTCTTTCCACAACCGGTCTCTCCTTGGCAAAATACAGAGGAACGATCTCAATCTGCTCTCTCAGGATATACTGCCAGATATCATTTTCTGTCCAGTTGGATAAGGGGAAGACACGAATACTTTCTCCCTTTTGAATATGGGTATTGTAAAGATTCCACATCTCCGGTCTCTGGTTCTTGGGATCCCAGGCCTGGGCGCTGTTGCGGAAGGAAAAAATTCTCTCCTTGGCACGGGACTTTTCCTCATCTCTTCTGCCGCCGCCGAAGGCTGCATCAAAGCCATATTTGCAAAGAGCCGCCTTCAATGCCTGTGTCTTCATAATATCCGTATAGGCGCTTCCATGATCAAAGGGATTGATTCCCTGCTTTACGCCATCCTCATTGGTATAGACCAGCATTTCCAAGCCCAGCTTTTCTGCCGTCCTGTCACGGAATTCGATCATCTCACGAAACTTCCATGTGGTATCGATATGCAGAAAAGGAAAGGGCGGCTTCTCTGGATAAAAGGCCTTTAAGGCCAGATGCAGCATTACGGAGCTGTCCTTTCCGATAGAATAGAGCATAACCGGATGCTCACATTCTGCAGCAACCTCCCTCATTATATATATGGCTTCTGCCTCAAGTTTGTCCAGATGGGACATCGTTTCCATTTTTTACCCTCCCACTCATAAGGTCATAAAGACCATCATATTGATTTTGAGTATATGATATATAAGAGATATTAATGTTTTTGCCTTTCATTTTCAAGACAATTCGCTTTGCATCGGTTGCATTTGAAGATAGCAGAGCTTATAATTGACAAACGAAGTCAACATAATTATATCGAAAGAAGTGATCCAGTATGTATACCATTCATTTTGACAATCCGATTCACATTCATTTTATCGGCATTGGCGGCATCAGCATGAGCGGCCTTGCCGAGATTTTATTAAAGGAAGGCTTTCAGGTTTCCGGCTCTGATATGAACGAGTCTGCCCTGACCAAAAAGCTGATCTCCATGGGTGCCAAGATTGATTACCCGCAAAAGGCAGAGAATATTAAGGAAGGCATTGATCTGGTCGTTTATACTGCTGCCATTCATGAGGATAACCCCGAATATGCTGCCGCAAGTGCCGCAGGTCTTCCTATGATGCCGAGAGCCGAGCTTCTCGGACAGATCATGCATAACTACCGCAATTCCATCGGCGTATCCGGAACACATGGAAAAACCACAACCACCTCCATGCTGAGCCATATTCTCATTGCAGCCGGTCAGGATCCCACCATTTCCGTCGGCGGTATGCTTAAGTCCATCCAGGGAAATATCCGTGTCGGTACTTCCGACACCTTCCTTGCAGAGGCCTGTGAATACACCAACAGCTTCCTGCATCTTTTCCCGCGTTATACGATCATATTAAATATAGAAGAAGATCACTTAGATTTCTTCGCCGATCTTGATGACATCCGTCATTCCTTCCGCGAATTTGCTGCCCAGACCTCAGATAAGGGCTGTGTCATCATCAACGGAGCGATTGATCGCTACGAAGAAATCGTTGCCGATACAAAGGCGCAGGTCATCACTTTCGGCTTAAATCAGGAAAGCCTCTTCCATCCGGGCGAGATTTCCTTCGATGAAAAGGCCTGCTGCTATTTCGATGCTTATAAGGGCAATGAGCTTCTCGGTCAGGTTCATCTGAGTGTTCCCGGCACACATAATGTTGCCAATGCCCTCGCAGCCATTGCACTGGCGGATGATCTGAAGATTCCCTTTGCAACCTATGCCGGCGCCTTAGCTTCCTTCCACGGAACCGACCGCCGCTTCGAATACAAGGGGTCCTTCCATGGTGTTACCGTCATTGACGACTATGCCCATCATCCTTCAGAGATCGCTGCAACCCTTGCAGCGGCTCAGAAGTATCCGCACAACCGTCTGATCGTTGCCTTTCAGTCTCATACTTATACCAGGACCAAGTCCCTTCTGCTGGACTTTGGCCGCAGCCTTTCTGCTGCAGATGAAGTGGTTTTGGCTCCGATCTTCGCAGCCCGCGAAACGGATACACTGGGCGTATCAGCCGAAAACATCAAGGAAGAAATCGAAAAGTATGGCACCAAGGCTCTTACTTTTCCCGATTTTGACTCCATCGAGGAATATTTATTTAAAAATTGCAAAGCAGGGGATTTGTTGATAACTATGGGTGCCGGAAACCTTTACACTGTAGGCGAAAAGCTGGTTTGCCGATAAGTTTTCCACATTATCCACAAAAATAAGCAGGGTTTTCCACTTTTTGGATTCCCTGCTTTTTCTTTTCCCTCTTCCGGTAAAGTATGCCCGTATTCTCGGCCTTTCTCAGTCACGAAGTTTACATAATCTTTACTTCTTCTTTTCCACTTTTCCACACTTTCCACATCGTGAAAACCCTTGATTTTACGGGCTTTTCCGCGAATTTTCCGCTTCTATTTTTCAAATCCCTATGCTATAATGTGCAAGCATTAAGGGAACTTTCCCAAGGGGTGACAGAGTACTATGACGAACGAAAAAATCAAATTACAGAAAACTTCAGATCTTGGCTTTACTGCTGTTCCGGATTCCTTTATCGACAGCTATATGATGACGGCACCGGGGGAGTATGTCAAAATTTACTTATATCTTCTTCGCTGTGTAAACAGCAGCGATGCTTCCTTTACTTTGGACAAAACCGCCGATGCCTTCGGTACAAGCGAGGCAGATATCAGACGCGGTCTTCTCTATTGGGAGCAGAAGGGACTTTTATCCCTTGAATTTGAAGACGGCAATTTGACTGCAGTTCGTTTTGGTCAGCTCTCCCGTCCGGCAGAGAAAACAGAGAACACGGCAAAACTTCGCGCCGGATCGGATCTCCGCCGTACAGACGTGCCGAACTACTCTCTTTCCGAGATTCGCGCCTTTCTGGCTGACAACGAGTTCGCCCAGCTTCAGTTTATCGCAGAAAGCTATATCAAGAGACCTTTGAAGCAGAAGGATCTTTGCTATATCCTTTACTGGCATCAGTCCCTTGGATTTTCTGCTGACCTGATCATTTACCTGATCGAGGTCTGCGTTTCCGAAAAGAAATCCGCTTTCTCCAATATTCACCGTACCGCTCTGAACTGGTATCAGAACGGCGTACGAAGTCAGGCCGATGTCCGCATGCTGCTTGAGGCAGAGGCGGCAGCTAAAGGTGATGGCCGAATCGACAGCACGCTTCTTTCTTCTGTTAAGAAAGCAATGGGTCTGACCGACCGTTCCCTCAACGACAGGGAGGAGGACTTTCTTTTCACTTGGTCAAAACAGTGGAATTTTTCCCCTGAACTGATCTGCGAAGCCTGCAGACGCTGCATCAAAAATATTCATCAGCCAAGCTTTGAATATGCAGACAGGATCCTGCGTGAGTGGCATGAAAAGGGCATTGCAAATATGAATGCTGTTGCCGAAGACGACAGACGCTACAGCGAAAGCAAAAAGAAAGCAGCAAAGCCTCAGAAAGCACAGACTACCATTTACAAGGGTCGTTCCGGCAAGGACTATGCAGAGCTGGAAGGCCTGCTGATCGGTAATTTCTAAAGGGAGGCCAAAGCTTTGGCATTAACGAATGAACAATACAACAGCATCCTTCAGGTTTATGAGGAAAGACAGGCTCAAAACCGTCTGACGGAGGAAAAACACCGGGATGATGTTTACCTGCATATTCCGCGGATCCGGGAAATTGACCGGGAGATTTCTTCTATCAGTGTCTCTTCAGCCAAGCTTCTTCTGAACGGAGATGATCAGGCACTTACCGATCTGCATAAGCAGCTTGCCGATCTGCATGCAGAGAAAAAAGCGCTTCTGCTCCAGCAGGGCTATCCGGAGGATTATCTGGAGCCTGTTTATCACTGCAGGGAATGCCATGATACCGGCTATATCGGCAGTGAAAAATGCCGCTGCTTTAAGCAGATGATTACCGGCTTCTTATATAAGCAATCAAATCTCAGGCAGCTTTTTGAGAGGGAAAGCTTCTCCAACTTTTCTCTTGATTACTACAGTTCTGAGAACAGAGATGCTTTCGGCCGAACCGAAAGAGAAAGAGCTGAGCACGCCCTTTCTGTCTGCCAGCAGCTGGTTGACAACTTCCAAAGCAGCTTTACCAACCTTCTCCTTTACGGAGATGTCGGAGTCGGAAAAACCTTTCTGACCCATTGTATTGCAAGAGAGCTTTTGAAACAGGGCTACAGTGTCCTCTATTTCGGCGCCGCTTCCCTTTTTGATATTCTGAGCGATCAGGCCTTTCACCGTGATGAAGGTGCTTCCGACCGCTATTCCCATATATTGAACTGCGATCTTCTCATTATAGATGATCTGGGCACAGAGCTGGTCAACACCTTTACGGTATCCAGCCTTTTTACCGTTTTGAATGAACGTCTTCTGCTTCGAAAGGCAACGGTAATCTCAACCAACCTTTCCTTCAATCAGATCGAAACACAATATTCAGAACGTATTGCATCAAGGATTAACAGTAGTTATCAATTGGTTAAAATGTTTGGCAAAGATACCAGAATCAACAAAAAACTGTTAAACATGACTGTTGCTCGCGACTAACTGTTACCATATAATAATAGTATTATTGCCTTTTTTCGCCGGATAAGAAAAAAGGCAGGATATCATTCCGCAGGAAAGCATTTTATCACGGAGGACTTATTTAAAATGGAAGACTCAATCAAGATTTTTGAAAACACACCGGATTCTAAGCTTGGCCTCATTCCGCTGAAGGGCTGCGAGGAAATGGCAGAAAAAATCGATGCCTATCTGGTAAAGTGGCGTACAGATTCCGCCGAGCTTGATGAAGAGAAACGTAATGAAAAGGGATATCTGAAAGATTCCTATATCATTGATGCCGTTACACCGAGATTCGGAAGCGGTGAGGCAAAGGGCGTTATCAAGTCCACCATTCGCGGACATGATCTCTATATCCTTGTGGATGTAACCAACTACAGCCAGACTTATAAGATTTCCGGTCTTGAGAACCATATGTCTCCGGATGATCACTATCAGGATCTGAAAAGAATCATTGCTGCAGCCAGCGGAAAGGGCAAACGCATTACCGTTATCATGCCCTTCCTTTATGAAAGCAGACAGCATAAGAGATCCTCAAGAGAATCTCTTGACTGTGCTGTTATGCTGCAGGAACTGGCTGCTATCGGTGTTGAGAACATCATCACCTTTGATGCACATGACCCCAGAGTACAGAATGCCATTCCTTACAAGGGATTTGAGTCCTTCCGCCCAACCTACCAGTTTGTAAAGGGCATTCTGAGAAACTGTCCGGATCTGCAGCTGGATTCCGATCACACCATGATCATCAGCCCTGATGAGGGTGCAACTGACCGTGCTGTATTCCTCGCTTCTGTTCTTGGCGTAAATATGGGTATGTTCTATAAGAGACGTGATTATACCCAGGTTGTTGACGGCCGTAATCCTATCGTTGCCCATGAATTCCTTGGAGACAGCGTAGAAGGCAAGGATGTCTGGATCATTGATGATATGATTTCCTCCGGTGATTCCATCCTGGACGTTGCTAGACAGCTGAAAAAGAGAAAGGCTGCCCGCGTATTTATGCTTGCAACCTTCGGTCTTTTCACCAATGGCATGGAGAAATTCGACAAGGCCTATGAAGAGGGTCTTCTCTACCGTATCGTATCCACCAACCTGACCTATCAGAATGAAGAACTGCTCAAGAGAGAATATTTCATCAACTGTGATATGAGCAAGTTCCTCTCTCTGATCATCGACACCTTAAATCACGATGAGTCAATCAGTGATCTGATGGATCCTTACAACAAGATTCACAAATTTGTCAATGAATACAAGGAAAAACAGGCAAAGGGACTCCTGTAATCGGACGATAAAATGAAGGATTAACAAGGGGCTGTCACATTAACTACTGTTAGTGTGGCGGCTCTTTATTCGTTACGCTTCACTCCTTTCACCGTAAGGATGCTAAACTTCATTCCACATTGCCTATATTTCTATGATGGAGATAAACTATGCTTCCACAAGCTTTTCTTTCCCGCATGCAGGACATGCTGGGTGACGATTATGACAATTTCATTGCCTGCTTTGACCGGCCTGCCTATCAGGGACTTCGTCTGAATCCTCTGAAGCTTTCTAAGACTGCTCCCCTTCCCGAGTCTCTTGCAAAGGAGCTGACACCGATCCCCTGGGCTGAAAATGGCTATTTCTACAAGGAATCAGACAGCTTCCGTCCGGGAAAGCATCCCTATCATGATGCCGGCCTCTACTATATTCAGGAGCCAAGTGCCATGTCTGCAGCAGAATATCTTGACGTCCAACCTGGCGACTATGTTCTTGACCTTTGTGCCGCTCCCGGCGGAAAAAGCACCCAGCTTGCTGCAAAAATGCTGGGAGAGGGTCTTCTGATTTCCAATGAGATCGTTCCCTCCCGTGCAAAAATTCTCTCCGAAAATATTGAACGGATGGGAATCCGCAATGCGATCGTAACAAATGAGGATCCCAATCATCTGGCAAAGCTTCTGCCGGGCTTTTTTGATCGCATTCTGGTGGATGCTCCTTGCTCCGGAGAAGGCATGTTCCGGAAAAATGAAGAAGCCTCCTCGGAATGGTCTCCGGAAAATGTCACTCTTTGTGCCGAACGTCAGGACATGATCCTGGACTGCGCAGCCAGCCTTCTTTCCTCCTGTGGGCGCATCGTTTACTCTACCTGTACCTTTGCTCCAGCAGAGGACGAGGGTTCTGTCAGCAGATTCCTGCAGCGGCACCCTGACTTCCATATTGTAAAGGTACAAAAGGCAGAAGGCTTTTCCGACGGAAATCCTGCCTATTATCCGGATTCTCCCGAAGAAATTCGGGATAGCATCCGCCTTTGGCCTCAAAAGCTGAAGGGGGAAGGCCATTATATTGCTGTTTTAGAAAGAGATGGCTGCTTTCTCCCGCAGGAAGACCGCCTGTCTGCTTCCAAGCTTCAAAAAGGAAAGAAGCTGAAGGACTTTCCGGAGCTTCTGCAATTTTTCGAGGAAAGCCTTATCACCGATACTCTTTCTTTCTTGAAAACTGACTCCAAGGTACTCTCCCTTGCGGAGGACCGGATTCTCCTTCCCTTCGGCGATCAGCTTTACCTGCTTCCGGCCGGTTCTCCTTCCCTAAAAGGGCTGAAAGTTCTTCGTGCCGGCCTGCATCTTGGCACAAAAAAAGCCAAACGCTTTGAGCCATCTCATGCCCTTGCCCTCTCCCTGTCACAGGGAGAAGTTCTGCACAGCTATGCCCTTTCTAGGGAAGAAGCCGAGAACTACCGCAAGGGGCTTACCTTTTCCGCTGACGGCGAAAAGGGCTGGTATCTGCTCTGTTTGGATGGATTCAGCTTAGGCTGGGGAAAGCTTGCCGGCGGAAGCATGAAAAATCATTATCCCAAAGGACTTAGGAAGGGATAAAAAACAGCTCCTGCATATCCACGTGCAGGAGCTGTTTTTTTATTGTTCTTTTATTCATTTTCTGCAAGTCCAGCATCCTTGCTGCTTTCCTGCAAAGCTGCCTTTTCCCGATCCAGTCTTTCCCTTCTTTTCTGCAGATAGGGCAGGAGATAATCTCCATAGAGAAAATCAGAAATCGCCGCAAAGGGAATTGCAAGAAGAATGCCCAATACTCCGAAAATTCTGCCTCCGACGATGATGCAGATCAAGATCCATACCGAAGGAACACCGAGGATTCCGCCAAAAAGCTTCGGTTTCAAGACATAACCATCGATTGTTTGAAGAATGATGGTAAAGATCAAAAACCAAAGCGCCTGCCAGGGATTCTGCAGCAGGAGAATCGCACAGCCAATCGCGCCGCCCACAATAGGTCCAAAGGTCGGAGCCAGGTTTGTAACCGCAACCACAACAGAAATCATGGCATTAAAAGGCAGGCCTGCGATAGCAAAGAAAATCGCATTTGCCACACCAATGATCAGGGCATCAAAAAGATCACACCAGATGAAGCGATACATGATCAGATTACATCTTTTCAAGAAAACTGCAGCTGTTTTATAACGGCTTTCCTCGCTCAGCATATGCAGCAGTCTTCTCAGGGCATTCTGCAGTCTCACCTTATCCGCAAGAAAATAAACCGCAATAATATAAGAAAGAATGCCATTAAAAAAGGTGGTTCCTACCTGAAGGGATTTCTCCAGAATTGTTGCCGCATTGCTGGAAAGATATGCAGTCATCGTATCTGCCAGGCCATTGATCGAAGTCGTAATCCAGCTAAGGTCTACATTCTTTGTTCCGGCAAATTCGGTCAGCGTGCCCAGCCAACTCTGAATATTTACCAGATAATTCGTACTGTTCGTTATCATATCCACGATGCTGCGTACAATCGGGGGAATAATTGCCACCACAAAAAGAGCAATCAATACCACGGTAAGGGCAACTGTCGCAAATACGGACAGGTTCCTGGACATTCTTTCCGACTTTACATTTTTAAATATGGTCTTCTGACAGAAGCTGGCAACCGGATCCAGAACATAGGCAAAACAAAAGCCTGCAATAACCGGAAATATGAAATCAACAATTGCCTGCAGACCATTCAGCAAGACCGGAACATGCGTTAAAAAAAGATATAAAACAACCGCCGTGCACAAAGCAAAGCTGTAGGCAAACCATTTCTTTTCGAAAAGTCTGCTTTGAAATATTTTCATTTGTACCTCCTGTACGCTCAAATAACCAATTTAGCTGGTATCACTGAAAATTCTATCATAAGAAACCCGATAAAAAAAGCTTCACTTAGACAAGATTTTGTCTAAATAAAGCTTTTCATTCAACTCTTATTTTGCTGCTTCCTTAACGTCCTCAGGTTTCTCAAAAGCCGCAAGTTCCGGATGCTCACGATGCAGCTGGGTATAGTTCTCATAAGACTTCTTCTTATGCGTCTGGCTTGCCCAGATCTCATCTGCTACCTCTGCCCATTCTTCAGCATAGTCATCACACTTCGCGCAAAGATGCTCTACTTCCTCTGCAGACTCGAGATTGGTCTGCTTTGCTCCGGTATCCTGAACCATCTTGCGAAGGAGCTTTGGATTCTCCAGCATGGGACAGGGACGAAGGTGATTCCGGTTGAAAGGCTGTCCTTCGTGATAAGCCATAAAGAGAGGACTCTGCAGAATCTCCAGAATAGACTTGTCATGGATATTTGAATCAGAGAAATGAATGAATACACAAGGCTCTGCATCACCCATGGAGTTAATATGGAAATAGTTTCTGCCGCCGGCGATACATCCGCCAACATATTCACCGTCATTCTGGAAATCCATCGGGAAGAATTCAAAATCAGCTTCCGGAGAACGCACATAGCGGATTCTCTCGATCATTTCCTTACGCTGCTCGATGGTAGGCATCAGCTCCGGCACCGCATTGTTTCCAACCGGCATCAGATGGAAATAGAAGCCGAATCTTGCTCCCTTTTCCTCCAGCAGGTGGAAGAAATCATCACTGGTAACTGCTTCAATATTATCTCTTGTATAGCAAATGGATGTACCAAAGACAATACCGTGCTTCTTCAGGATATCCATTGCCTTCATGACATCCGCATAATGTCCCTCTCCACGTCTGGCATCATTGGTATCCGGTGTTCCTTCGATGGAAAGCATAAAGGTAATATTTCCCAGTTCACGTACCTTCTCTGCCAGCTCATCTGTAATCAGAGTGGAGTTTGAATAAAGGCCAAAGAAGCAGTCATTATGCTTTTCTGCAAGCTTAAAGATATCCTTCATTCTGACGGTCGGCTCTCCGCCGGTCATCATGTAAAGATAGGCACCCAGCTCTTTTCCTTCTGTAACGATCTTGTCCATATCCTCATAAGAAAGGTTTGCCTTATGGCCGTAGGTACCTGACCAGCATCCTACGCAATGCATGTTACAGGCCATGGTCGGATCAAAAAGGATCAGCCAAGGAATATTGCAGTGATATTTTTCACGGTTGGCACGAATGGTCTTTGTTCCGCGGAAAAAGGCCTCATAGCCAAGGTTCAAAAGCATCTTCTTCAGATAGCCAGGATCTGTCTCATCGATTACTCTGTTGATAAAACGTACCCATCTGTTTGTCGGATCCTGCACAACCTGACGAACTGCATCGAAGCTTTTCTTGTTCTGATCATTGCCAATGAACTTTTCTGCCATGTCAATCATCTTCAAATAGGATTCTGTTCTGTCATCCTTCTTATTCAAATGCTTGATCAGGTTATCAATTAAAACCCCTGCTGCTTTTCTTTCTGCAGCATGCTGCAAATTCTGCACTGCTGAAGCCATACTATCTCCTCCTGACTGTCACTATCATCTAATACTTAAAATTTCTTATATTTCTCGTCAATATCAGCTATTATAATGACCATTTTTCCTCATGTCAACAAACAAATCTCTTGATTTGTAACTATTTTGACAAGGACTTAACAAGAGGTTTTCGTCTTTTCTGCTTCCCTTTTTTTCTCTATTTCTGCTTTTCCCCGCTCTCCTGTCCGGGCATCTCTTCCCCGGCGATCCGAACCAGCTCCTTCATTTCCTCCACTGTAAAACCGGTATAGGCAGCCAAATCTTCCACCGTGAATTCATTACCGAAATCCTGACTCAGCTCATCCACTGCATCAGCAAGCTTGTTGAGCTTGTCGGCAATTCGGCTGTCCTCCAAAGCTGTACTGATATGCTCCTTCCGAAGGGCCTCCATGGCTTCTTCCAGCTTTTCTTCTATATAAGAAGCTTCCTTCCCTTCTGTACTCTTATTCAAATCGGATACTGCTTCAAAAACAGCCATGCTTCCTTCCTGAACCAGATCCCCGATATGAAGGCCATAGACCCATTTTTCCTCTGCCAGCTTTATGATCGCCGGAAGGTAAAACTGGGTAAGACTTCCCACCGCCTCGACCTGACCGGCTCTTGCCTTCTGATATAAAGAAGGCATTTCCTCCTCCTTTGGCATGACAAGTGTCTTCAAGTCCTTCTTATACTGAGCCAGAAAGCTTTTCTCCTCCGGCGTCATTTCTTTTTCTCTTTTGTCCTGCTCTCCCATTTTTCCTCCATCCATTTATGATACCGTTCTTCTATCCGGCAATTCTCGTTCTTACTGATCCGGCAAAGCAAAGCCCTTAAAGAATAAGCTCCGCTAAAGGGATCGTTTGGTCCCTTCCCCTCCGTCAGAATATTGACATTGGATTCCTCCCAGCCATAGCCGGGGGCACCTGCCTCAGGATACCACCATCCCATCTCGCAGTTTACCACATTTTCCAGCATTTCTTCCTGAAAAGCTGCTTTCTGCGTAATTATCCCTCTCGGCGATTCGATCCAAACCCAGTCTCCGTCCTCAATTCCAAACTCTCTTCCTGTCTTCGGATTCATAAAAGCCAAAGGAAAAGGTGCTCTTTTGCGAAGGGAAAGAATCTGTCTGTTATTGGAAACAAAATACTGCTGGATCCTTCGTCCGCTGGTCAGGATCAGGGGATAGTCCTTCTTCAGATCCGGCCTGGAATAGGGGCTCTCCGGTGGCTCTCCCCAATAAGGCAGGGGCTCTCCTCCTCCTTTTTCCATAGCCAAAGAATAAAATTCAAATTTCCCGCTGGGCGTATGGAAACCATGTTTCCGATACCCAAAATACTCCCTTTGGGGATCAATATAATTCAGTTTTTTCAAATCCTGAAAACGAATGCCGGAAAGCTCCTTTCTTCGTCTTCCCATCTCCTCCAGAAGGCCATCCAGCAATTCTTCCTGATTTTGGGCTCCATAATCCAGCCCCAGCCTCTGGATCAATTCCATAAAAAATTCTTCATCGGATTTACATTCTCCGACCTGCACTGCCTTTCTCATGGTAAGCAGTGCCTCCTCTGCAAATTCCGGCATACAGAAGAAGCTGTCGATCTCCGGCCAGAGAGCCGCCGGCAGAATTAGATCCGCCATTTCCGCTGTTGGCGTCATGAAAAAATCCATATAAACAAAAAATTCGATTTCTTTCAGGCAATCATAAACATGCTTTGCATCCGGCATAGAGATCAGGGAATTGTTGGCATGGGAAAAAAGCATCCGGATCTTATAGGGATCCCCGCTTTTCATTGCCTCAAAGGTATCGTAGGGGTGGGCAAACATTTTCGGAGAAGCCTTTCCATTGTTCAATGGATAGGGGCCGGAAATAATTTTCTCTCCCTGCTCCTTTGAAAGTGCGTCAAACATAGGATCTGCCGTCGGTGCAATCTCCTTGCTTGCGACAAAACCTCCCGGAACATCCCAATTGCCGGTCAGTGCCGGAATCATAAAGATGGCCCGGCAGGTCTGAATGGAATTCGGTGTCTGCTCCACAGCCGTTCCCCACTCCAGGGATAAGGGTTTTATGGATGTGATCTGCCTGACTGCCTCCTCGATTTGCTCCTTGGGAATCCAGGTGGTCTCCGCCACCAGATCAAGAGAATAGTCCTTCACACTTTCCTTCAGCTCCTCAAAGCCATAGGTCCATTTCTCAACAAATTCATGATCATAGAGATCCTTCTGAATGATTTGATTGATCATGCCCAGAGCCAGGATCCCATCTGTTCCCGGCCGGATCTTCAGCCAGCAGCTTGCATGTTC
This sequence comes from Oscillospiraceae bacterium, assembly GCA_963617415.1. Classification (GTDB taxonomy): domain Bacteria; phylum Bacillota; class Clostridia; order Lachnospirales; family Lachnospiraceae; genus RUG14243. Next base: position 44,759 of record CAVEOK010000003.1, on the reverse strand, counting down.
AGTTAATTCGTTCGGCACCGGATCAATCACGATAAGCGGCTTTTTCTTTCTGGCATGCTCCTTGATCCACCACTGCAGCTCTCCGTCCGCTCCGCTGATGGCAGGATTGGCACCCCAAACCAAAATTCCTTCCGGCTTTGTCTCGCCATAATAATCTACCCCGGCAAAAACTCCGGCCGTAAACATGCCCGCGTTCATTCTGGGACCAAGACAGATCAGGGCACCCGAGCTGGTCGCATTAGGCGTTCCCAGCAAATTTGCAAAGCGCCAGTACTGTGCCAAATGGTGTCTTCCTGTTCCCGTTGTAAGCGCAATACACTCCGGGCCATACTGCTTGGAATAGCTTTTTACCTTTTCCGTGATCAGGCCGTAGGCTTCCTCCCAGCTGATCTGCTGCCAGCGTCCTTCCCCTCTTGGTCCGATCCTTTTCATCGGATGAAGGATCCTGTCCGGATGATACATCTGCTCTATGATGGACATGCCCTTTACGCAGGCCTTCCCCCGGTTCAAGGGAGCATCCGGATCAGGCCTTACTTTTATCAGCCTTCCATCCTTCACCGTAAGCAGCATCATACAGCCGCCATGGCAGCCCCTGCAGGCTGCGGATATGATCTTTTCCCTGTCTTCTCTTTCTGTCATTTTCCCCTCCCTTTTCATCCTCTATACTATAGAAAAGAAAGGCTTTGCCCGTCAAGCCGACTGCCGAAATTTCCTTAAAAGCAAGATCAGAAGAAGGCCTATCCCACAGCCAAGGCCAAAGATCCAGGGCGCTTCTCCTGCCGCCACTCTGCTGCCGCTGCTGTCCCCGCTTTCACTTATCTGCCCCTCTTTCTGCTTTTCTCCGCCGAAAATCTGCTCCAGCAGTCCTTTTAATCCCCCCTTCTTCTCTTCCTTTAAAACCTTTACTCCCTCCAGGCGATATTCAGCCCGATTACCTGCCTGATCCAAGGCAATCACCTGAACCTTATGCTCCTTTTCTCCTGCCGGCAGGGCAAGAGACCAGATTCCCTTTTCTTCTTTTACCTCGACAGGGCTTCCATCAAGCAAAAAACTTACCTCCTCCAGGCCGATATTATCCGAAACGGAAAAGGCTCCCTCATAGCTTTCTCCTTCCGTTTCATAGGATCCCTTTTCTTCCAGATTGATCGCACTGATCTTTGGCTTCTCCCGGTCTATACCAAAGCCAATCTCCAGCTGCTTGGCTGACTGATTGATATTTCCAGCCCGATCACGGGAATAAAAGGCCAGGCGGTAGCTGCCGTCCTGTGCAAAGCACTCCTCTGCAATACTATAAATATATTCCTTCCTGCTCCCTTCTGATCCAAAAGAGGAAAGCTGGTAATCCTTCCCCTCTTCTGCCTCACAAACAAGACCGTTTTCTGTCAGCACCAGCTCTCTTTCCCCCTCATTCAGCCAGTCAACGTTATATTCATGAACAATGATTTCCGGCACTTCCTGATTATAGCGATCCATCCATTCCTGAGGATTCCCCTCTATGGTATAAACCGAACCGTAACGGTTCACGGAAAAACTGATTTCTTTCTCTGTCTGATTGCCGGCAAGATCCCTGCCGCGAACCCGCAGGGTATAAAGATCATCATAGCCCTTCTCCTGAGGAATATCCGAAAGGGCAATTCTGACAGAATCCCCTTCCTCACTGACTGTCTGGCCAAGGGAAAGCAAGCCCTGATTTGCCCCTGTCAAAGAAATACTGCTTTCCTTGACATCTATATGCGCATCCTGAATTTCGATCACAGGGCAGACCTCTCCCCTGTTTGCACTTTCATCCTCAACACCGCTGATATCGATCCTTGGACAAAGACTGTCTATCACAAAGCTTTCCGATAACAAACAGCTTTTATTCCCTGCCTGATCCTGCAGATAAAGCTCCAGCAGATAGTCTCCGTCCTCTGAAAATACCAGACTGGTCTGCCATTCCTCTCCCTCCCGGGTCCAAAGCAGATCCTCAACCTCTCTTCCGGATAGCAGAACATGCAGCTCTTTTAATGCAAGCTGCTCCCCTTTTAGGGAAATCCTTACCCTTCTTTGCTGCCGGTAATAGCCCTCCTTTTCCGCCTCCGGTCCATCAAAGTGAATCTCCAGCTGCGCTTCTGTCCTCTCCGGCTTTTTTTCCTCCTTTTCCGTCTCCTTCTCCTCCGGCTTTTCCTCTTTTTCCTTCTCTTCTTCTTTCTCTTTTTCTTCTTTTTTCTCCTCATCTCCTTCCCCGGGCTTTTCTTCTGCATCCCCGCTTTCCTCTTTTTTTGCATCGCCGCTCTCAGCCGGGTCTTTCTTTTGGCTGTCCCCGCTCACTGTCTCCTCCTTCTTAGGCCCTCCGCTCTCTGTCTCTTCTTCCTTCTCAGCTTCTTTATCCTCTGTCTGCTCTTCCCTTTTTTCTTCCCTGCCTGCTTCTGTCTCGCTTTCCTGTTGTCCTGCATCGGCAGAAAGCAGGAGAAGACCATCCGCTGCATTTCCCGCAGCATAGACATCTCTTAAGCCCAGCAGTCCTGCTGAAAGCAGCAGGAAAAGACTGATTTTTTTCTTCCACTTATTCTTCATCCTCCAGCCCTCCTCTATAGGTATTTTGAATCAAATCGCCAAGATATTTTTCTCTCTTCATACAGTCCTGCTTCAGTGCACTCAGCTTTTCTCCGCTTTCCGGCAGCTTCTTTGCCTCTTCTGCAGCTTTTTCATACAAGCCTTCCATTTCCGTCTCTTGAACACCGTCTCGGCGCATCTGAACTGCATAGCTTTCCAGGGAAGACAGGCAGAGACGAACTGCCTGTGCCCGAAAGAGGCTGTCCTCCGCCTCCTCTTTTTCCCCAGCTTTCTCCATTTTCTCTGTCTTCTCAGCCTCTCCTAAGCTTCCCGTCAGCTCCAACATTTCCTCCAGATCATCAAAGCACACCTGATACATACCTCCGTCTCTTGCCTCCTTCCCTGCAAGTGCAATCGTCCCATAAAAATCACTGATTTTTTTACAGATCAGGGCTCTTTGGTAAAAGTCTGCCTCCTGCCCACCCAGGCTGGTTGCATCCTCAAACCAGCTCCCGCTTTTCACGATTCCGCTGAGGATATTGCCATCCTCTTCCTCATAACAGTTCCAATAAAGCATCCCCACTTCAAAGCAAAAAGCGGCGTAGTCCTCTTCCTCTGCCAGCTCCTCCTTATTTTCAAAATAAAGCCTCTTCATTCTTTCCTCCTCAGCCTTGGAAAACAGGCCATCAAAACGAATCGCATCCAGAAGAGCAAAATAAGCATCAGCCTTTCCGCCTTGCAGCGAGATCAGCTTCTCTGCCAGCTCCAGCTTTTCTTCACTGTCCCTGCTTTCCTTCTCCGCTGCAAGCAGGCCCTGCACTTTCTTTTCCTGCTGAATCCTCTCCAGTTTTTGCCCTGTTCCGACTGCAAAAAGCAGAATCCAAAAGACAAAAAGAATCCCTCTCCGAAAGATTCGTCTTTTCCGATCATGCTCCAGCTCCAGCTGGCGCAGCAATCTTTTCACACTCTGATAGCGTCTTCCCGTGGATTTCTGCAGACACTTTGCCGTAAGCTTTCTAAGCTGCGGAGGCATTTTTCTTCCCTGCTTCTGATAAATATAAGTAAGAAGCCTCCCCAGAGCATAAATATCCGCCCTCGCATCTACTCTGCTTCCCTCCAGCTGCTCCGGTGCCGCAAATCCCGGTGTTGCTGCCTGCTCTTTTTCTTCACGACAGGCTTCTGCCGCAGTTCCATAATCTACCAGATAAAGTTTTCCTCTGTCTGTCAGCATGATATTTGCCGGCTTTAAATCCCGGTAAACCAGCTTCTTCTCATGCAGATAAATCAGGATCTCACAAAGGCTCTTCAGCATTCCTTCGATTTCCGAATCGTTAAAGGCCTGTCCTTTTTGCAGAAGCTTCTGCAGGCTTTCCCCCTCCACATAATCCATGACCAGAAACCAGGCCTCCTCCGACTCATACATGTCCACGATGCGGGGGATTCCCGGATGCTGCAGACTTTTTAAGAGTGCAAGCTCCGCTAACATGCTTTTCTTCTCTCTATCTGACTGCTCAGAAGTCCGCGGCTTAAGAATGCTTTTTAAAGCCCATTTCTTCTTTAGCCAAATATCCTCCACCAGATAAACAGCCGACATTCCGCCCCTGCCAATACAGCGAAGCAGCCGATACCTTCCTGCGATCAGTTTTTCCACTGGCATCGCCTCTTTCTTGCCTTTCAGTTCACTTCACAGTTCACTTCGTTCACAGAAATGAAATTAATTTTCTCTATTCTGTTTTCTTCTTTTTGGGAAACCCTTTCTCGAACGAAAAAGGGTTTGAGATATGATATATATTAAGGACTCACGGCACATAATGCATCACTCTCTGCGTGATGCCATGCCTTCGTTTCATCATATCTCTTCGAGATATGATATATAATAATACCCATTGGTTATTTATGCAATAGGCATTATCTTGTAATAAAGTGTTTCGCTCGCGAAATGCTCACGCCGGGCGCGGTCGCTTGCGATATGCGAGTGCGCATCCTTGCATTTTTATCGTATAGGAACGAAGTTTCCTATACGATAAAAAGCGGCTGTTGCCTGAGTTTTATTCAGACAGCAGCCGCTCCATCTTTTATGCTTTTTATTCTCTGACGATAATTCCCTGATTCATAACGAATTCCAGATTCAAAAGTTCATGAAAATCATCGCTGAGCTTTCCTTTGAATGCGATCAGATTTGCTGAGTTTCCTCTTCTGATCACGCCTTCATCTGCAAATCTGCAGGATCGGGCTACATTTACCGTACCGGCCCGAATGACATCATCCATAGGAATATTGCATTCCTTGCGCAGAAGCATCAGCTCATTTACCGCAATGGTTGCATCCTTCATGGGATTCTCACAGCGCATCAGATCTGTACCCACGTTGATCCGGCCTCCGCCCCGATAAAAGCGCTCCAGATTGCGAAGGGTAATTTCCTTCTTTGCCAGCTGATCATCCATGTATTCCTGCGGACTGGTATAGATTGGCGGGATCCTTTCCGGAAGGGGAGAATCCTTTGTGATCTTCCCAATGGTTGTTGTCATGGGAATATCTCTTTCCACCATCATTGAGATCAAAGATTCATCCATCAGGCTGTCATTTGGTGTATGAGCAGCCTCACCGATACCGCATTCTACCAGCATTCTGAGATCCTCTACACGATACACATGTGCCGTCGTCCAGATACCGAGCTGATTTGCCCTCTTCGTGATCGCTTCCACCTCATCCGGCGTCAGCTTTCCCCGAAGCAAGCCCATCGCATCGTCGCTGATTCCGATCTTAATGCCGTTAACACCTGCCGCAAAAAGGTAGGTCACCGCTTTTTCTGCTTCCTGCGGATTGGAAATCTTAATGCCCCATTCCTCACCCGGAACTGGTCCCATTCCATATCCGCCTTCCACATCAATATAGCGGCCTGCTGTAGCAATCCTTAAGGTTCCATGCTTGGCATTGGATTTGATAAAAGCCAAATGCTCTTCTACGGATGCTGTATCCAGAATACCCAGATCTTTTACACCGCTTACACCATTATAAACCAACGCCCGCATCACCCGGTCACTATAGGGCCCCCGGAAGGGCTTGATATGCACATGCGCATCCAGAAAGGCCGGCATCAGAGTCATGCCCTTCAGGTCAATAACTTCTGCTTCAATATCTTCAACCTCTGCATCCACCTTATCAATAAAGCGGTCATCGATCAAAACAGAAGCCTTTTCATAATTATGCAGGGTATCCAATAAATATGCATTTTTCAGTATTCGTTTCAAAGGATCATCCCTTTCTCTTTTTCTTATAAGGAAAGGCTGATTCAATCCGCATTTCCTTAAATCATATTTACCTTTGCAAGAGCATCTCTTGTTCCCTTCTGGATGTTTCTTGTGCCATTGCAGTCACCAACCATCAGGAACTGGTCCGCAGCATCCATATAACGCAGAGCCTCATCTACTCTCGGTGAAGTACCTCCGCAAATGATCACATCATCTGCCTCGATCGTATGCTCCTTGCCTTCTTTGTCCTCGTATACAACCGTACCGCCTTTGACAGACTTTGTTGTAACCTCGGTAATGCCGTGAAGTACATCATCGAATTTTTCCCAAGCCGGTGCCATATGACCTCTGCCGCTGCCATCATTATTCGGCTTTACCCAAGCCATCGTAATATAATGCAGCTTCGAGCAATCATGTCCCAACTCTTTCTGACGGGTTAAGAGGGTTACCTCATGTCCGTTCTGGCAAAGATACATTGCTGTCTCAATTCCAGTCTCAGACGCACCACAAATCACGACCTTCTTGCCAAGCTCTGCTTCCTTTCCGAAAACATCATGGCAGGTTCTTACCTGTGCCTTTCCATTCTCATCACGGAGTCCTTCAATGCTTCTTGGCAGGTTTGCCTGTGCACCTGTTGCAGCGATCACCGTATCAAAGCCTTCTGCCTTGATTTCTTCCGGCTCCGGTGCGCAATTCATACGAATCTCTACGCCCAGCTTGTCCAGCTGTCTCTTCTCCCAGTTTTTGAATTCGCGAAGCGGCCATTTGAAGGAATAGGATTCAGAATGATAAAGCTGTCCGCCAAGATAATCACTCTTCTCAAAAAGTGTTACGCTATGTCCTCTCTCTGCTGCCATAATTGCAGCTCTCATACCGATCGGACCGCCGCCGATCACAGCAACCTTTTTCAGTTTTTCCGGCTCCTGCAGGAGTCTGTGCAGCTTATCCTGCATACCGAAATAAGGATTTACGGAACATACGGTAATCCATGGATCCGGCTTCTCTGTCAGAATGGTTCCGTGGCATTTGTTGCACCAGAGACATGGCGTGATATCTTCAGCCCTTCCCTCTTCGATCAGCTTACCGTATTCCGGATTGCAGAAGAAGGCACGAGCCATACCGATCATATCACAAAGCCCCTCAGAAAGGTATCCTTCAATTTCATCCGGATCCTGGAAGCCGCCGATCGGCTCCAAAAGCTCTTTTACGCCCGCTTCCTTCATCTGACGTGCATAGCCGATTACCGGATGCTCGCCCTTCTGGAAGGTATAACCTGTCGGATGAGAAATTGTCATATCCTTTTCACGGATCTGAATGATATCAATACAATCCTCGCCTGCCTTTGCTACAGCGATGGTATCTTCAATGGTATAGCCATTCGGTGTTTCACCCGTATAGCCCATGGGCTGCTCGCCTGCGATCTGTGCTTCTGTAATAAAGCTTGCTCCGAGTTTTTTCTTAACTGCCCTGTAGCAATCCAGCACAAGCTTCACGCGATTGACTGCACTTCCGCCATACTCATCGTCACGTTCTACCGCTTTCGGCTGCATGATCATATCAAAACGCATGGTTACACCATCATAGCCGAGATTACGGTACTTGGTCATTTTTGCAACGAACTGATCAATGATTTCCTGCATTCTCTCCTTTGGAAAAGCCTCTGTCATCTTCGGCGGCATTCCGGGAGGGCCAAATGCAGGTCCACCCTGAAGGGAAAAGCCTTCCGGGAAGTTGATATCGGTAGAAAGAATCAGCTTACTTCCGTAAAAATGCACCTCATCTGCCATCTGGGACATATAATTCTGTACTGCCGCATTCTTTGTATCAAAATACTGCATATGTCCCATATCCATTTCATCGTTAAAGCGGTCATGCATATGATCCCACTCTGCGATTGTTACAATACCTGCTCCATTTCTGGCAATATTTGCCATATATGCCCGATAGCCATCTGAAGGATAATCCTCCGGTCCCTGAAGGAAATGCGGTGAAGCATTCGGGAAAACCATTCTGTTTTTGATCACTGTATCACCGATTCGAACCGGCTTCAGCAGCGACGGATATTTCTTTGCCATAGCTAAGACTCCTTTCCAAGCCTTTTCCTTAATATTCTGTTTCATTTTCAGTTTCATTTCACGAAGGGAATCGCTTACTTTTCTATGCTATAGTTTACCGCCCCTTTTCTTCTGCTGTCTAATGCATAAAACGACGACAAGCTATGCAATTTACGGATTTTTCAATCGGAATATGCATCGAGCTATCCACAAGATAGATTGATACTTCTTTCTTCTTTTTTGTATAATTTTTAGTAAGAGTTCAACTTGAAAGGAGTATCACAAATGGAAACAAATGCAACTCATAAAGAGCTGTTTACGCATATCTGGAACAGCAGCTTTATCCGCATTGTCTGCTATGCTCTCTTGTGTCAGTTCACAATGTCCGTAACAAATACCGTTTTGCCGCTTTACGTCATTAACGGTCTCGGCATGAGCGCCGCACAAAGCGGTCTTCTCGGAACCTTCTTCACGATCGGTTCTGTCATCTGCCGTTTCTTCGCCGGCTATATCACCGACCGCTTTGGCCGCAGAACCACCCTGGTTGCCGGTGCTTCAATCGTGGCAATTTCCCTTTTTGCACTGGGCTTCTCCACCACTATGGTCATGCTTCTGATCTTCAAGGTGGTACAGGGCGTCGGCAATGCGCTTAATTCTACTGCTGCTAACGCAACCGCTTCCGAGGTTCTGCCTCGTGAACAGGTCGGCCAGGGAATCGGTTATTATTCCCTTCACCAAATGATCACAAATGCGATCGGACCAACTGTCTGCCTGGGACTTATGGCTGTCGGCGTTGCTTCAACAGGTTCCCAGAATTATCTTCTGCCCATGATCTTCGGCGGCTTTATGGGCATCATCGCTGTTGTCATCGGACTCAGCATGAATTACGAGAAAAAGCAGTATGCACTCGATCCATCCAGTGCACCGAAAAAGCCCCAGGGCATCCATCTGCAGGATTTCATTGAAAAACGTGCCCTGATCCCGGCCCTGATGATTCTCTTTACAGCCTTTGCATCCGGTGCAGGAACCTACATGATCGTTTTTGCAACCCAGTATGAATTCAAATCCGTTGGCATCTACTATGTCATCAATGCTATCGTCAGTGTCGTGATTCGTTTTTCACTCGGTTCAAAATTCGATGCCATGAAACCGCGTACCGTCGCCCTTTGTGCGATTGCTTTAAATGTCATTTCTTATCTGCTCATGGGACTCACCTTAAGCGAATGGGCCTTTTTGCTCTCCGCCTTTTTGCTGGGTGCTTTCAATGCCATGCTGACACCGACCTTCAATGCCATGGCTATGAAACTTGCTCCAAAGAGCCGGAGCGGTGCTGCCGCTTCCACCTACTGGCTTGGCTTTGACTTTGGTATGGCCATCGGTATGGTTGCCTTCGGCGCCATCATTGATGCTGCCGGTTACAGCGGAGCCTTTACCTTTGCAGCAGCCTATATGGTTGCCTTCGCAGTTCTGGTATTCTTCCTGCTTCGCAAGACTCTTCCTCTGCGTGAAATGGTAAATCCGGAGGAGTAGAAAAAGTTAAACCTCGCGGAGCGTTTAACTCAGTCGGAGCTTGGACTCATACTGAGCTTTAAAAAAAGGATGTGCTGCGGTAACAAATCAATTGTTACCGCAGCACATCCTTTTTTTATTTTCTAGAAAACTTCGCTCCTATGAGATAAAGAACCCCCGCAAGGATTCTTTCTTGTTTTATTTTTTAGTATTCATTGATACATGCTTGATTGAAAAGAATAATCCATGCTTTCAAGGAACTTGGGCACACATAAGGAAGCCTTATTCCGGAAGGAACATTTACAAAGCGCCGGTTCTTAGCAAGCACAAGCTGTGCGCAGTGCGCGCTTAGTACCGCTGCGCTTTGTATTAAGCGAGAGCGGTTCCCGGAGGAATATCTTCCTTATGTGTGTTACACCACTCTGAATATACATCATATCCATCCAAACGGATTACGCAGATTGCTCCGTGCTTCGCACAAGCGGCTTCAGGCCTTTTTACACTGTAATCCCTTACATCTTTGCCACTTCTTCAAACTCATCAATAATTTCCTGCTCCGGAGCCTTTGTCAAAAGACTTACCACAACAATTGTGATCACACCCAGAAGGAAGGCCGGTGCCAGCTCATAAAGATCAAAGACACCACCGAGAGGGCGAACTGCATATTTCCAGATGAAAACCATTGCACCGCCGACGATCATACCCGCAATCGCACCATAGCGATTGGCTCTCTTCCAATAGAGGGAGAGGATTACCGTTGGTCCGAATACCGCTCCGAAGCCTGCCCAGGCGAAGGATACAATACTGAAAACCGAACTGTTCGGATTCCAAGCAATGATAACACCGAGCGCCGCTACTGCCATAAGCGTAACTCTGGCTGTGATCATGGCCATCTTTTCTGTCAGCTTTATTCCAAAAGCATCCTGAATGATATTCTCAGATACAGCAGAGGCTGCTGCAATCAGCTGAGAATCAGCGGTTGACATGGTAGATGCCAGAATACCCGCCAAGATCAAACCTCCGATCAGGCCAAAGATAAAGCCGTATCGACTGATCATTTCTGCCAGAACAACGATCAGGGTTTCCGCATTGGAGGAGCTTGCCGGATCTGCCGCATTTAAGTCTGTCATCACGCCTGTTTCCGTCATGGCACGGCCTACTACACCGAGCAGAACTGCAATAAATAAAGAAATCGTAACCCATACGGAAGCAACCCTTCTGGAAAGCTTCAGCTTATTCGGATCATCAATTGCCATGAAGCGAACCAGGATATGGGGCATACCAAAATAACCGAGTCCCCAGCAGAACATTGTAATTTTATGGAAGAAATTATAGGGAACTGCAGCTCCCGTAACATTGTCATGGGTTGCACTGATATTCAAATATCCTGCCAGCTGACTTGCATTCTGCATAACCGCATCAAAACCACCAGCCTGTACAACGCCATAGCCCAGTACGATCAAAAGAGCGATCGTCATAATAATAGACTGAATAAAGTCTGTCATGGATGCCGCAAGAAATCCGCCTGTTGTACAGTATCCTACGATAATAATTGCCGATACGATCATTGCCAGCTGATAATTTACACCAAAAAGGGAAGCAAAGAGCTTGCCGCAGGCTGAAAAACCGGATGCCGTATAAGGAATAAAGAAAATAATGATAAAGGCAGCTCCGATAAAAAGCAGAACATTACTGCTGTCACGGAAACGATTCTTAAAATATTCCGGAATGGTAATGGAATTCGTCTTTGCCGTATAATTACGAATACGCTTTGAAGTAAAGAGCCAGTTTAAATAGGTTCCGCAAATCAATCCCAATGCAGTCCAGCCGGCATCAGCAATGCCCGAAAAATAAGCCAGACCCGGAATTCCCATCAAAAGATAGGAGCTCATGTCAGATGCTTCCGCACTCATAGCCGTTACAAAAGGTCCCAGCTTTCTGCCGCCGAGATAAAAATCACCAACATCATTTGTATTCTTTGATGATACATAACCAATCAAAAGCATACCGAAGAGGTATACGCAGATGGCTACAATGATACCAATCTGTGAAATTGTCATATTCTTCTCCCCACTATTCTTATTTTTTCTGCTTGCTTCCTGCTGCAGGAGCTCAAAATACGCCTGCTATCAAATACAATTAAGTAATAATCTAACATAATTCAGTACATTAGTGAAGCAAAGTTTTCTCTTTTTCTTCCTGATTGAACATCGCTTTTTTAGATGTTATACTTATATAGCTAAGCAAAAAATGCTGATGAGCAGACCGAAAGCTCCTGTTTTCATCAGTTTTTCCGAATGATCGCTATCGGGGAAGGAGGGGGAAGCCTTGAAAATCGAACAATTAGAACGCTTTTTGGTTGTTGCCAACTATCTGAACTTTACGACCGCTGCCGAAAAGCTTTATGTCGGCCAGTCTACCATTAGCCGCCAGATTGCTTCCCTTGAGGAGGAACTGGGTGTCACCCTTTTAATTCGCGGCTCCAGAAATGTCGAGCTGACCGATGCCGGACGTGTCCTGCAGGCAGAAGCCACCAAACTTCTCAACTCTCTTGAGCAAATGAAAGATCGTGTACAGGAGGCCGGAAGAGGCACCTCCGGACGCCTCCGCATCACGACCATTCCCGCTTATATCCCTGTACTCAGCGATATCCAGAGACTATGTCTGAACAAATATCCGAATCTTCATCTTTCCTTCAGCCAGGAAAGCTATGATGAGATCACCCACCTTCTGGATCGCTCTACTTACGATATCGGTTTAACCTTTTCCTTTTGGATACCGAATAATTCCGACTACGGCACCACGGATCTCTATAGTGAGAACTTCTGCGTGCTCTGCGGTAAGCAGCATTGGGCTGCCGCCCATGAGGAAGAGGGGCTTTATATCGACCAGCTTCGGGATGAAGATTTTGTCTTCGGACGGGATGCCCTTCATCTTATGGCACATCCCTATGATTTCGGCAATTCCGTTGTTGCCAATCCCAGCAATTCTGCCTTTGCATCTATGGAAGACATGCTGATGCAGCTCAATATCAGCAATTCTGTTGCCCTGATGCCGGATGTTGTTGCGAGATATGTCAAATCCAACCTGGTTTGTGTTCCTCTCAAGGATGAGGATCTGATCCACACCCTGACCCTGATCTGGCGTAAGGATAATTCTTCTCCTTCCCTTTCCAGATTTTTGGATATCGTAGAGGATTTTAAAGCCTCCCGAGCTAAGGACGTCTGTCCCTCAAAATAAAGATCACATATATTATTTATTATAGAAGGCATACAAAGCAGGATGCATCCTTTTCCTGTTCTGTATGCCTTCGTTATGGTAATAGGAAATTCTGATAGAATTTCCTATTACCATAACAAAAGAGGCCGCCAATCTCTTGGCTGCCTCTTTCTTTTTGCTTTCATGTAAATTTAAGGATTATTCTGATTATTTCTTATCAATTATTCTGCAGATACTTTTGATGCATTTCTCTCATCCAGCTCTGCACGGATCTTTGTCCACTGCTTGCCGCCCATGCTCAGTGCATAGAAAGCAGTACCAACTGCCATTGCGATACCCGGCATACCCATGAAGCAGAAGTTCAGGATCGGAGCAACGTTTGCTGCATCAGAACCATATCCGCCTGCTGCAAGTACGAAACCAAGTGTTGCAGTTGCAATACCCATTGTAGCTTTGTTCAGGGAAGAACTGAAGGAAGAACCAACACCTTCCTGACGTACACCGAACTTCCACTCGCCATAATCGATCGCTCTTGTAAGAAGTACGTTTACAGCACCGTTTACGCAGGAGCCTACGCACTGACGAAGGATCATGAAAAGAATGAAGAGCGGCCAAATGTTAATGCCAACAGCCCACATTGCAAGGCTGAATACTGCACCAAGACCCATAAACATAACAACGATTGACTTTGCATCCATGAACTTGATCAAAGGAAGAATCAGGAAGGGTGCAACCATCATCGGCACGTTCATGATTGTCATGATCAGACCGATCGGGTTCTCTCCGCCGATACCAGCCGGAACAAGTACGTGCTGGATCCAGTATCCCATGGAACCGATCAGGAAGCCGAGTGACATACCGTTTGCAACACCGCCAACCTGGAAAAGAAGCCAGTATTTGTTTCTGAAGAGGTAGCTGTACTGCTCGCCAAGACCCATGGTCTTGTCTGTATGCTTCATTGCCTTACGTTCTTCCTCGATACGCTCAAGGTCAGCACCCTGACGTTTTTCTGTAAGAAGAGCACCTGCCAAAGCAATGATGATCAGTGTAGCACCTGCCATGATCCAGGACAGAAGTCTCCAGCCTTGAAGAGGATTGTCCTGATAAATGTTAACGACCGGAGTAATGATCCAGCCTGTGATTGTTGCTGCTACGTTTGTTCCCTCGGAAGCGATCCATACAAGAATGGTACGAACCTTGGAGTTATCGGAGCAAACTGACGGCATAGCGAAGGTCGGAAGACGAACGCCTGTCAGGAATGTACAGTAAAGGTTGTAAATGATCAGCGCCCAAATCAGTTTTACGGACTCGCTGCTTCCAACCGGAACCATCCACATAAGTGCGATCGTAACTGCAACCGGAACTGCCATCCAGAAGAACCAGTGTTTGATCTTGCCCCATTTTGTATGAACACGGTCAACAATGTTACCCATGATAATGTCAGTAGCCATATCGATGAATACACCGATGGACATTACCATACCAATCTTTGCAACACCAACTCCTAAGTAATCAGTAAATACTACTGACAGATAACTGGAGAAGAGTGTGTAAGCCATACCCTGAACACCAAACTGGCCCAGGAAGGCGGCAATGTAGTTCTTGATACTTGTAGCAGAAAACGCTTCATCGCAAGGGTGAGTTCCTGCTGCCACTTTCGTTTTTGTGGAATCACTCATTTCTATTCCCTCCTTAAATAATTAATAGTCTTTTGCTTTTTAAACAGTCTCCAAAAAAATCTTGGCACTGCTTAACCAGCGATCCCCTTACCTAAAAATATATAGTATCCCTATATTTTTTACCAATTCATTTTTTATCATCGTGCTATCCATATCATGCATAGTTTTCTCTTTTCTCCATGCATTTTTGTCAAAGATGCACAATCGCCTCGCAAAACAGCTGCTTTCTTAGATTTGGCTTGCTGCCGCAAAGCCTGCTCTGACCGCCTGCTGAATATCTCCCACATGGTCTGCATCACCGATCAGGCGGAACTCAGCCGCAGCTCCCGCATACTTCAATGCAGCTTCTGTATTGGACTTTACGCCGCCGCAGATCACCACATCATCTCCCTCGATCGTATGGCTTTCTCCATCCTGATCCAGATAGGTCACCTGATTGCCCTCGATCTTCTTTGTGGATGCATTGGTGATCCCCTTCAGATTATCGAAATGCTCCCAGAAGGGCGCCATATAGCTAAGTCCAGTCTCCGGTTCGGTACGAATAAAGGCGATCGTGATGGAATGCAGAGGAGATGCATCCTTTGCCAGAACATTCTGTCTGGTCAGGCAGGTCACATTGTGGCCGTGCTGAGCAAGATAGCAGGCTGTTTCCACACCGGTCTCCGAGCAGCCAACCATGATTACATTCTTTCCAAGATCCGCTTCCTTGCCAATCACATCATGACAGGTCTTGTATTTTGCGTTTCCGTCTGCATCCAGAATTCCATCGATCGGCGGATAAGCCGCTTCTGCTCCGGTTGCTGCAATGACTGCATCAAAACCTTCCTTCTTAATATCCTCCGGACTGGGCTCCGTCTTTTTGCGAACCTCAACGCCCTTCTTTTCCAGCTGTTCGATCATCCAGAGACGATACACTTTAAAGGGCCATTTGAAATCAAAATAATCTCCAAAATAAAGCTGTCCGCCGAGATAATCTGTTTTCTCGAAAAGAACTACCTCGTGTCCCCGCTCTGCTGCCGTAAGTGCTGCCTGCATACCGCCGACACCGCCGCCGATGACAGCCACTTTTTTCTTTTTCTTTACGGGAGCAACCATATTTTTGGTCTTTAGTTCCATACCGAAAGTCGGATTTACACTGCAGACAGAAGTCCAGGGGGCTCTTCTCCGGCCATGGCATCTGTTGCAGTGCAGGCAGGGTCTGATATCCTCCCCTCTTTCTTCCAGCAGTTTCTCATAGTAATCATCATCCGTAAACTGGCCTCGTCCGATGCTGACAAGGTCCGTTTTTTCTTCCTCCAGAAGCTTTTCCATCTCATCCGGATCCTGGAAACCGCCGGACACGGCAAGCGGGATCTTTACGCCTGCTTCCTTCATTTTTGCAATCATGCCAATGCAGTTATGCTGACCCGGCTGGAAGGTATATCCGGTCGGATGACAGTCAACCATGCTCTTTTCACGAATGGTGATCAGATCAACGGTGCCCTCTGCCAGCTTCGCAAAAGTAATGGTATCCTCCAGGTAATAACCCTCTCTGAGCATTCCCATACCGCCATTCGGAGATTCTCCCTCCATCATGACCTCGATGATGAAACTGCTGCCGCAGCGTTTTTTGATTGCCTCACAATATTCCAGGGTAAAGCGGCAGCGCTTCTCTGTGCTTCCGCCATATTCATCCGTTCGAAGGTCGGTCTCATGCTCTAAGCCCATGACATCGATTCCGACACCGTCAAAGCCCCATTCCTTATACATAGCGATCCGGTCAACTGCCTTGTCAATCGCCTGCTTGATCTGCTCCTTTGTCGCCATCACTCCCGGCGGCATGGGGATAAAGCCCTCTGCGGTCTGCATACGAACCGGGTTGCCTCCTCCCAGGCTGATGCTGTGATCCTCGAATTCCGGTCGGATCTGCACGATCAGCTTGGATCCGTAGTAGTGCACATCGTCTGCCAGCTGACAGAAATAATTGTGTACGGCAGGATCATCCAGATTAAAGGAATAGGAATGAGAAAAATCATGCCAGGCCGGCATTTTTCTCACCTCCGGTCGGAAGGCATCACAGACAACCACCAGAGAATTTCCCTTTCTTGCAGACTCCCTATGGAAATGGATAAACTGCTCATTCGGCCATTCCTCCGGTCCCTGAATCTGATCCGGTGCACATTTCGGCTGTATCATTTTATTCTTCAAAACCGCTCCGTTCGGAAGAACAAAAGGCTCTAATAATTTCTGATATCGATGACTCATAAGATCCCCCTTTCGTCAATATGTTCAACATTGATCTTTAAGCATGTGTTTATGCTAGCAAATTCACGAATTCGAGACAAGATTTTAAGCATGTATATAAAGAATGGCGCTATGCATTTACAGAATCTTTCATCTGTCTGTTGTGAAAAAGAATCCCTTGCATTAGAATAAAGAAGATGCTGATTTCAGCGTTTTTTATCGCATTTATCGCAAAATTCTGTTTTTTGCCAGTCCAGAAAATCCGCTGAATCGCATAAATAAAATGAAAAGAGGAAATACTATCATGAAAAAACACCCCTTACTTTCTGTAAGTGCCGTTTTATTTGAGCTTCATTCCCTGTTGGCAATCGTCTGTACCGTATATTTTTCCGTTTTTAACGTTATGCTGGCAGAGGAAACACCGGATGATATTAACATATGGGTTATGTGCCTTTTCCTGGTCACTGCCATGCTGGCCGTTGCCTTAGAGCTGGTTGCAGGAAGAAATGCCTTAAACGGAGACAGCCTGATGAACCTTCGCCAGTTTGCCTTATCTGCAGTCGTTTTTAATGCCTGTGCCTGGTTCAGCGGTGCTTCCATCCACCAGGTCTGGTTCCCCTTCCCCATCGGTATCGTTATCGGTATTCTTTTTATCACCGGCGTAAAGAAAACAGTTGAAGAGGAATAAAAAAGCGTTTCGCTTGCGACATATTTCCTTTTTGCGTGAGTATGCATCCCTGCGGAAAATAAGGGCGGGCGATCAAAAAGATCGCCCGCCCTTATTTTATTTCTTATCTTGTAATAACCTTTCGCGTCTTCCATTTGCCCGTCAGGTAATAACCTCCCATCAGGAAGGTGGTTACAAAGCCGGCAATGGCATTTCCGGTCCAATAGCCGTATAAGCCGGCGATATGTCCCAAAAGCATAGCCAGACCGATTCTAGCAACAACACCGTCCATAATTCCAACAAACATGTCGTAGCTGGCAAATCCGATTCCCTTTACTACTGCATAAGGTGCATTCATGGTGCAGGCAGCCAGAAGCCAGAGAATCATGATCCTACAATATTTCGGTGCCATATTCAGAACCGCTTCATCTGTCGTAAAGATACCGAAGATCTGTCTCGGCAGGAAGAGATAGCATAAGGCCATGACTGCAAACCAGATCAGGCCAACTGCCAGAGCTACATGAACGATCTTCTTGATCCGGTCCATTTTACCGGCAGCAAAGCTCTGGGCCACCATGGATCCGCTTGCAACCGATACTGCTCCGGTCAGGATATTGACAATGGTTGCCAGCTTATTGCCCACCGTATCAACAGCCGATGCCGTAACATCATAAAGGTTGATCTTAGAATTGACATAGGCAAGTGAAAAGGTGATCATCAGCATCTGAATGACACCCGGAACGCCCAGCCTGCAAAGTGCCTTCAGCTGTTCCCTATCTATACCGAAGGATCTGAGCTTGAAGTCAAACTGTGCCGCTTCCTTGTGACGATAGAGATAGACAGCCGCACAGATACAGGAAACTGCCTGAGCGATTACTGTTGCAGCCGCTGCGCCGCCGGCGCCCCAGCCACAGGGACCGACAAAAATAATATCCAGAACAACATTGATGATTGAAGCAATTCCGACAAAAACCATCGGCAGCTTGCTCTCGCCCATGCCTCGCAAGATTGCACAAAGGGCATTGTATTCAAAGATAAAGATCATGCCCGCACTGCAGATCACCATATAATACATAGCCTGATCATAGGCCGCATCTGGTGTGTTCAGAAGCCTCAGCAAAGGATTGTGGAAAATAATGCCGATCGCCCCGATGATCACCGCCATGATAAATTCAACGGTTAACAGGGTTCCTATGGACTTGCTGATTCTTTCGCTCTTCAAGCCAACCTGCTGCGATATGACGATCTGTGCGCCATTTGCAAAGCCCATTCCAAAGGTCAGAAACATCATTTGCAGATTGCCGCCGATTCCTACACCGGAAAGTCCGGCAGGGCCGACAAAGCGTCCCACTACAATCATATCCACCATGTTATAGACTGCCTGCAAAGCATTTGCAAGCATGATCGGAAAGGCGAAGGACAACATCGTTGATAAAACCGGTCCCTCCGACAAATCCCTTACTAAGCTTTTATTTTCTTCCATTTTGCCCCTCCCAAAGCCGCATTCGCATATATACATTGCGTGCTAAGTATTTTCTCTATCTTATCAAGCTTCCTGCCAAAACTCAAGCTTTTAGGTATTCGTTTTGCGGATATCACAATGCATCTTGTCGCTCTTCAATACCTTCACGGCAAGGAAGCCCAATTTCATTTCGGCAAGGGACTTTAGTAGGCAATATACTCCGGTTTTCCTTCCTTGTATTTCTCTGTAAGTGCCTTCCAATTTTCCGGCAGATGAATCTTTGTGCAGGAGGGTCCGCCATGATCTCCGCCGCCGGCCAAAACTGTCATCATGGTGCCGGCCCTTCCTCCGCCAACCAATGCCAGCATATGATCCGTACTCCAGAAGACTCTGGTCGAGTGGCTCATCACCTCCGGCAGTTCCACATTCTTGGGCCTGTGGCTGTTTCCTGTCAGCCACATCAGATCCACCTCGGATGCCGGCAGTCTGGTATATTCTGCCACATAAGAGAGCACACGCTGCTTGGTCCAGCCTGCTGCCGCAAACATTTCCGCACATTTCGGTGTGAAAATGATCATCATACCGGGATCCCAGCCATAGGGTGTGATCGTACAAAGCCATTTCAGATAATCCTGAACCGTATGCCCTGCCGTTGTTCTGTGCTCCTGTGGCCAGAAAAGTGTTACGGCTGACTCCTCCTCTTTAAAGCCAAAATCCGTATGCAATGGCTTCCAGGGATTCTGCTCGCTGTTGTCTCCGATACAAAAGCCCAGGCGGAACTCATGGCCCATCTCGGAAAGATCTTCTACTCCTGGCCGGATTCCGGCTATATTCATCAAAATAAAGCCCAGGGCTCTTGCCAGGGTCGTATTGGTTCGGTAAGCCGGTGTTAAATAATGATCGTCTACATTCAGCTCAATATCACGAACAATAGGTCCGCTGACCGCCATTACCGGTCCCCAGGTAGACTGGCTGCAGCTCCAGCCCTCCAGGTGAATCCTCTGATCAACCAAGCCCTTTACTGCTGCAATCAAAACCGGCATACAGGTCGGCTTGCAGCCTGCCATTACCGCATTGATCGCAATCTTCTCCACACTTGCACAGCCCATCATAGGCGGCAGCTTGGCAATTACCGTATCTGCCGACAGATCCGTTCCCTTCAGCATTTCATCCACCGCTTCTCTTGTCGGCAGTTCGATTGGTGCTCCCGTTGTAAAGCCATGTCTGTAAAGGGCCTCGCTGATTTCTCTATGCCTACCGCTAAAGATATGCTTTGCCCATTTCTGATCCGGAAGAGGCGGATTTTGTTCTTCCTCTGTCAACGGTCTTGTCAGCTCCTCCACGATCTGATCCGTCAGAGCAACTACGTCCGGTGCCATAGCCTCCTTTACCTCTTCCAGGGTAATGTGGCTGTTGATCTTGTCTACAGGAACATCATATTGGATGGTACGAAGTCCGGGAACGCCCTTTGCCTTGCATCCACGAAGAGCTGTCGAATAAGTTCTCGGTACAACGATCATTACCACCGGCTTGCCCAGCTTTTCCATATAGGCACTGTTATAGCCCAGGAAAAGGGCTCCGGACGGCACGCTTCCATAGAAGCTGATAATACAATCCACATTTGCCACCCATTCCTCAAAAAGCGGCCGGAATTCCTCATTATCCTTGATCTCAAGCTTTTCATCTCCATAGTTAATATAAGAAAAGCTTGCATCCGGATAGCTCTTTTGCAGCTCCTCCTCCACTGCCTTTCCCATATAGCCTGCCAGAGTCATAAAATCTCCGTAAATACCGATTCTTTTTCCCTCCAGTGTGTCCAGTCTCGGTGACAAACCGGAAATAACAGAGCTGTCGATTTCGGCCCAGGGGCTTAATACCTGCAAATTCATCTCTTTTCTCCTTCCCGCCGCCTTCTGCAGCAGCCTTTTTCATCTCTTTTCTTTTATTCTAGTCTATGACTGAAAAAGATGTAACTCTTTAGCTATTCATAAAAAGGATTTTCCTATGCGAAAGTACGCCTTTCTCTTCTTCAATATTCCGACTTTTCCCTGCTTTTTTCAAATTTCGCTTTGTATTTTCTTTCTTTTCTGTCTTTTTCCGTTATAATAAAATTATCAGTAATCGTTATAAGCAAAGGCTTATATTACAGAAAAAGGGGGACCCTTATATGAAATATGTTATTGAAGGCGAGCCAATGCCCGTTGTGATTTGTCAGCTTCAGGCAGGCGAAAAGATGATCACCGAAAGCGGTGCCATGTCCTGGATGAGTCCGAACATGAAAATGGAAACTAACAGCGGCGGCGGTATCGGCAAAATGTTTGGCCGTGCCTTTTCCGGAGAAAGCCTTTTCCTGAACAACTATACCGCTCAGGGCGGCGAAGGCCTCATTGCCTTTTCCTCCAGCTTCCCCGGTTCCATCCGTGCAATTGATGTTTCCCAGACAGATATCGTTGCCCAGAAGCATGCTTTTCTTGCAGCAGAAGCCGGTGTTGAACTTTCCATCTTCTTCCAGAAAAAGATTTCCGGCGGCTTCTTCGGCGGTGAAGGCTTTATCATGCAGAAGCTTTCCGGATCCGGTATTGCTTTCCTGGAATTCGATGGCTACATCAAGGAATATGAACTTGCTCCAGGTCAGCAGCTTGTCATTGACAGCGGCTATCTTGCTGCCATGTCTTCTACCTGCCACATGGAAGTTACCATGATCAAGGGCGTAAAGAATGTTCTCTTTGGCGGAGAAGGTCTTTTCAATACCGTGATTACCGGTCCGGGCAAGGTATGGCTTCAGTCCATGCCAATCTCCCAGATGGCTGGTTCTATTGCACCTTACCTGCCGACACAGGGCAATAACTAAGCGAAGCTTTTTTATCTCATAGGAACGATTTTCCTATGAGATAAAAAAAGAGGAGGGTCTGTCACAAATTGACAGCCCTCCTCTTTTTCTTACTGTGCATCCGCAGCTTCTCCATCTACCGACCGCATATAGCTGCTTGTCTTTTCCGTCGGGAAACAACGCAAAAGTCCGCAGAAAAAATAAGGATAACTCTCCTTATATCTGTGGTAATGCCCAGGCCATTCCGCATACATCAGATTGCCCGAGGACCAGCCGTTTGCGCTATAGCTGAAAAGATCCGAATACTGCATCAGCCCCTCGATCTGCTTTCTCACATAGAGATTGGTATAATCCTCTGTTCCGCAAGCCGCATAAATATTAAAGTCCTTTCCGCTGTATCCCGAAGCCTTGATATCATGATACATAAATTCCGTTGTTGCCGCGATATTGGAAACATTGTGATAATCCGCGATCATGCTAAAGGGCATATAATATCGAAAATATCCGGTTTCATGCCAAAGCATTCTCCAGGTCAGGCAGCCGCCCATCGAAAAGCCGCTCATGCAGCGATGATCCCTGCTGGCTTTTAGTCCGACCTCATCGACCGATTCCGCATAGCTGCTGTAGCTGGATTCCACAAGGGGGATCAGGGTTGAAACCAGCTCATTCTGGTAAACTGTCAGGAGATTTTCTTCATATTCCTCATCATCCGCATTCACCGATGGCGTAATCGTCGGGAAGACCATGATCATAGGTTCAATCAGATCATCCTCTATCATATGATCGATCATTCTGACAAATTCCGAACTTTCCGGCTCACCCGGTTTTCCGGGAAAGCTGTACTGGGTTCCGCCCATACCATGTGCAACATAAAGAACATTATACTGCTGCTCTTCGCTGTAGCCATAGGGAAGATAGATAACCGCACTCTTTTCATAGCTTTCGGCTTCCCCTGCAGCTGCCGCATTGCCTGACGCATCTACCCAGTAGTGAAGCTCCGAAATACTCCCCTTTTCTGCTGCATCCTCTGAAGTATACTCACTCGGATAGCTCACTGTCTCAATAAGACCGATATCTCCCTCACCCAGATCCAGCTTGTCAAAGGAAACGCCTTCCGGATCCTTCTTTTCATTTCCGCTCTCCTCTGCTTTTGCCCCGCCGGATGAATTGCCGCAGGCAGCAAGGAAAAGCAGACTGAATAAACAAATAACTGCCAGCACGCCTGCTCTGCTTCTTCTTTTCTTCATCTGCTCCTCCTTTCCGCTTTTTGCCTATTCCAGACTCAGCACAATCTTTCCTCTATATAGACCGGGCAGAATTTTTCTTTCTTCCCCATCTACTGTCATCTTTACTTTTTTTCCGCCATAGGGCAGGATCAAAGCATGCTCCTCCAGCATGAGTTCCGTCAGATAACTTTTTCCTCTTACATACCAGCTGCTGTCCCCATCCATATGAAGCATTACTCCATTGTTGATCGTCGGCGCTGCTGTCTGCCTGATATTGCCTAATTCCAGGCGATTTGACTCATCAATGATCTCCAGGCCATCTCTGTAAGAAGCCTCAGCCGAGGAAATTACGCCCTCTACCCTGGATGCCTTCATCCGAATCAGAAGATTTTTTGCTCCTCTTTCCTTTTGATCATAATTCCATTCATCTCGGACCTCAATGCCTTCCGGTGCGATATCCAGTAGGGTCTCCTCACCGGAGTCATTGACATGGAACATTCCGCCAAAGTACTTGTTCTTTTCTCCGTCTCCATATCCAATCTGGTCTTTTTCCAGATGAAGCTCGGTCGTCGAATTGTAAAAATCCCCCTTGACGATCATATCCTCAAGATTCACCTCTACATCCAGCTCCGGATCATATGCACAAAGATCCCTGCCTTCTATGTACTGATCTTTTTTCCCAAGCGGAAGCACGGTTTTTTTCGCATTCATGCCGCATTCGTCATTATCCATCAGCTGAAGAATGACACCATTTCCTGGCCTAAGCTCCGCATTCCTCAGGAAGAAATTCGTGGAAGAGCCCTTTACAACAATCGTGGATTTCTTCGTCCTGATCACAGAATCCGCAATGGTAACCGGCGTCTGAATATCGCCAAAGCAAAGAATGGCATTGTCATCACTTGTAATATCACAGCCGTTAACAATATCCGTTCTTGCGCAGCTGCTCATGCCCCGGATCATTGCTGCATAGCCGCTGACATGCATCCTGCAGTGATCAAAGGATACTACATTCCGGTCGCCAATACAAAATCCCGCATAGCCATGTGATCTCGGTCCGGTTAAGTCAACAAAGCAATCCTTGGCATAGACGCTGACTGCCTCATCACAGCCGTCAATGGAAAAAATGCCCCAGCCGTTACTCTTCAGATAGCAATGATCATAATAAACACTTCCGTTGTCACAAAGCTGAACCAAACGATTTGATCCCAGGGCACCAAATCCCCAGCTAAAATCGTCCATCCATTCCGGATCATCCGGACTGATATTTTCCAATCTGCAGTTATTGACATGCACAACACTGTCTCCGCCCACATGGATGGCGCATCTGGTAACGCCTTCCAAAGAAATATCCGAATCCTCAATCGTTACATGAGCATTCTCCAGCACGCTGACACCGGCACCGACGCCGGAATAATCATTTGAGCCTCTTCCCGCGAAGGAAATATGAAGATCTCTGATCTTATACTCAGAATTTCCTGTCACAATAATACCGCCGAAATCCCCTTCCTCGCTTTCGATGGAAAGGCCTTCTGCCTGCTCACCATCCGCCTTTCCTTTCGTAAGCACCGGATCCAGCCTGCTTTCTACCTGATTATCCCTGATCAAAAGGGCACTCTTCAAGGGCTCCCATCTTTGCAGTGCCATAAAAAGTCCATGAGGCGCCAGCTGATAAAGACTACCGAGTGCCAGCTCAATTTTCCCTCGGTAAACGCCCGGTCTCCATTCTCTGCTTACCCCGTTTACAATAAGAGAAAGAAACTTTCCCTCCGGTGCAAGAAGTTCTGCTCCCTCTTCTATGATCAGCTCATCATAATGTTCATTCTCTTCTATCCGTCTTTTTCCTGAAATAATCCCTTTTTTCACTTTTATTCCTCCTTCAAAACACTCCTTTTCTTTCCTTTAATTTCCCTTTCGGGTTTTCCACCTATACTTTAACAGAAAGTTTTCTTTCTATAAACATTACAATAAAAAAAGAGCTTCGGCATTAAAACAGGAATTGTCAAAATGCCAAAACTCTTTTCATTCTCTATAAAAATTGTGCATAAACAGAGGACAAGATTACGGTAAGGATACCGGATACCACGATGGCCAGAGAGCTCATGGCACCTTCGATCTCACCAAGTTCCATGGCCTTTGCCGTACCGATCGCATGGGATGCCGCCCCGAAGGCTAGTCCCTTGGAAATCGGCTCCGTAATCTTAAAGATCTTACAGATCAGCTCACCGAAAATATTTCCCAGAACACCGGTTACCACGATAACCGCGACTGTAATCGTCACATATCCGCCCAGCTCTTCTGAAACACTCATACCGATTGCTGTTGTGATTGACTTCGGAAGCAGGGTTACATATTCCTCATGAGACATGCCGCACAGAAGCGACAAAAGGAATACCGTCGTCAGACTGGTTATGGTTCCTGCCAGCAGCCCCAGACCAACTGCCTTATAATTTTTCTTCAGCATCTCCCACTGCTCATACAGGGGAATGGCCAGGCAAACCGTGGCCGGCGTCAAAAACCAGCTCAGATACTGGGCTCCGCTGTTATAAACATCATAATCCACATGTCCCAAAACCAAAACAAGGATTGAGATAATAATGGCGATCAAAAGCGGATTCAGGAAAGCCATCTTGAATTTATTTTTTAAATATAAGCCTATCATATAGGAGAGAAGGCTGAGCACAACGCCCGCAAAAACCGAGTTGCTGAAAAAATCACTCATTTTCTGCACCTTCTTCCTTGCGCAGGATTCTCTGGGAAAGGCGTCCTGTCGCTGCCATTACTGTCACCAGAGCCGCTACCGTGATCAGGCATACTGGAAAAAGAATCGGCTTTAAAACCCCCCAGGCTGTCATCAATCCCACCCCGGCCGGAATAAACATAACCGGCATGATCTCGATCAGAAAATTGCCCGTTTCTCTTACATCTGCCGGTTTGATCAGGCCGCTCAGCAGACAGATGAAGAGCAGGACCATGCCATAAATACTTGCCGGTATAGGCAAGGGCAAAAGATACTTGAACACCTCACCGATCAGGGTAATCGTAAGGATAATGATAAACTGCTTTAGGTATTTCATTTTTTCACTCCTGGAAAGTACCTTTTTCCGGTACTTTTCCACCCGGAATCAGTTTTTCCGAATGGCAAACAACACAACTACATTTATTCGCCAACTAATTATATACCCTTGTCAGTGATTGTCAATTTTACTTTCTGCGCTTACTGAGGAAATGCTGTTTTATCAGTATTTCCTTAGAATGTCCTTTTTTCTTTAATCGCACCGGACTGATATGCCTTTAAAAGGCCCCTCAGGTCTTCTATGCTTTCCTTCAGCTCCCGTCCTATATCTGTATCTGCAACCATCTTTCTCTTTGAATTCTGCTGTACGATCATTCTGTTCGACTGAATATCACTGCCCTGCTCTACGGCATTTCTTACAGACGTGAAAGGCTCATGGGCCGCCACCATAAGACAGTGGGAATTGTAGATCAAAGTATAGCCAGCGATTCCCGTTGTTGACTGGTAGGCTCTGGAAAGGCCGCCATCAATGATCAAAAGTTTGCCATTGCACTTCACCGGTGATTCGCCGGTCTTCGCCTCCACCGGAATATGACCGTTTACAATATGGCTGTCCGGCCCCTCCAGTCCGAATTCCTTCAGCACCATATCTGCCATCTTTTCATCGTCCAACATATGATAATAAGGATTCTTCGGTTCCTTATGCAAAGCCTTGTCTTCTACAAAATAACGCTCGAAGGTTGTCATCTTATCCTTGCCGAATACAGGTGAATTTGGATTCTCCCAGAGATACCAAAGCATATCCACGCCCCGCTTCTTTTCCTCGGGATCCGCTGCGTAATGTCCCTTTCTCGCATAGTCATCGAGAACTTCATAGAGAGCTTTACCGCTGTACTTCTTGCCAAAGATCTCTACCTTCTTGAATTTTCCGTCCGGTGTAAGCGGAACACAGCCATGATATAAAAGATTCTCATTGTAAACCTTATAGAGACTGCCATGAGAATAGAGAAAATCCATATGCTGCTGCAGCTTCTCGCACTGAAGGAAGGACTGCTGGATCTGGGAAATTGCCTCCGCCTCCTGAGCCGTAAGTTCATAGGGATGCTCCGGGTCAATGGTTGGAAAGTTGGTATCCAGCATAGGATAGTCCTTGCCCTCGATCCTGACTGTTCCTTTCTCGAAATCAATCTTGTCCAAAAGCAGTCTGTCTTCCATCTTGAATTCCGGATATTCCAGAATCAGCTGTCCTTCCATCTTAAATTGGATCACCGTAATTGCCTTATGCATCTTTTCCTCCAGATTGGTATCCAGAGAAAGATAGCTGGCATCCTTCAGTTCCTGATAAGTATTCTGTTCCTTAAATCTATCACAGGGATCATTGCCATAATATTCCAGGGCAAGCTTTGCCAAAGGCAGAAGGTTAATGCCATAGCCTTCCTCAATGGTCGGCAGATTGCCATAACGGGCAGCGATACGTATCGCATTACATATACAGGGTGCAGACCCGGATGCTGCTCCCATCCAAAGCAAGTCATGATTTCCCCACTGAATATCCACAGAATGATGTGTCATCAGGGAATCGATGATCAGATGGGGACTGGGGCCTCGGTCATAGATATCGCCCACAACATGAAGATGATCCACAACCAAACGCTGAATCAGATTGGCCAGCACAATGATCATTTCTCTCGCTCTGCCTGTCGTAATGACAGAATGAATGATTTCATTATAATAGGCCTCCTGATCCATTTCTTCATATCTGCCGTTCAGAAGCTCCTCAATAACATAAGAAAATTCTGCCGGCATAGATTTTCTTACCTTGGATCTGGTATACTTTGATGCCGCTCTTCTGCAGAGAAGAACCATCCGGTGAATCGTAACATGATACCATTCCTGAATATCGACTTCTTTATCCTCCACCTGCTCCAATTTTTCCTTCGGATAATAGATCAGTGCCGCAAGCTCCTTTTTCTCCTCCGAACGAAGGGTCGGGCCAAAGAGATCATCGATTTTTCTGCGGATTGCACCGGATCCATTTCGCAAAATATGGCGAAACTGCGGATATTCTCCATGAAGATCTGTAATAAAATGCTCTGTACCCTTGGGCAGGCTCAAGATTGCCTGCAGATTTATAATCTCTGTAGCTGCCGAAACCGTATTCGGATACTGCTTCGACAAACCTCTATAATAACGAATTTGCTGCGCGTCCATGACTAACCTCCCTATCGCAAATTTCAGCCTGGCTATAATAATAATATATTTCTAGTATATACGAAAAGGCTTAGAAGGACAGCTATGTTATTATTCTGTCAAGAAAACAATAAATAAACAAACTAAGCTCTCTCCACCCCCAATGAGCCGTGCGTATTCATAGCTGCTTCGCAGCTATTCATCGCGGGCTTCGCCCTATAAATAAGTAAAAATAAACCCAGAAGCAAGCAAGCTTGCTTCTGGGCTATATTTTTACTTATTTGCACGGCTCATTGCCATCGCGTAGATTACTCGATGATTGTAGCAACTCGGCCTGAACCTACAGTTCTACCACCCTCACGGATAGCGAATGTAAGACCCTGCTCCATAGCTACCGGGTGGATCAGCTCGATAGTCATCTCTACGTTATCACCAGGCATGCACATCTCTGTTCCTTCCGGAAGGTTGATCACACCTGTTACGTCTGTTGTTCTGAAGTAGAACTGCGGACGATAGTTGTTGAAGAACGGAGTATGACGTCCACCTTCGTCTTTTGTAAGAACGTAAACCTGAGCTGTAAATTTCTTGTGGCAGTTTACAGAACCCGGTTTAACAAGACACTGTCCTCTTTCGATTTCTGTTCTCTGAACACCACGAAGAAGAGCACCGATGTTATCACCAGCTTCAGCCTGATCAAGAATCTTACGGAACATCTCGATACCAGTTACAACTGTCTTCTTGATTTCGTCCTTCAGACCAACGATTTCAACTTCGTCGTTGAGGTTCAGTGTACCACGCTCTACTCTACCTGTAGCTACTGTACCACGGCCTGTGATTGTGAATACGTCCTCAACCGGCATAAGGAAAGGAAGATCTGTTGCACGCTGCGGATCCGGAATGTACTCATCGATTGTATCCATGAGTTCCATGATCTTGTCGCCCCATTCTCCGTTCGGATCTTCAAGAGCCTTCAGAGCAGATCCCTTAACGATCGGTGAATCTGTGAATTCATACTCTTCCAGAGTCTCTGTTACTTCCATCTCTACAAGCTCGATCAGCTCTTCGTCATCAACCATATCGCACTTGTTCAGGAATACAACGATGTAAGGTACACCTACCTGACGGGAAAGAAGGATGTGCTCCTTTGTCTGAGCCATAACACCATCAGTTGCAGCTACTACCAGGATAGCGCCGTCCATCTGAGCAGCACCAGTGATCATGTTCTTTACATAATCGGCATGGCCCGGGCAGTCAACGTGTGCATAGTGTCTCTTCTCTGTCTCATACTCAACGTGAGCTGTAGAGATAGTGATACCTCTTTCTCTCTCTTCCGGAGCCTTATCGATGTTTGCGAAATCTACAGAAGAGTTTCCTTCTACTCTTGCAGCCAGTACAGATGTGATAGCAGCTGTCAGAGTTGTTTTACCATGATCGACGTGACCGATGGTACCAATGTTACAATGTGGTTTAGTTCTTTCAAAATGCGCTTTTGCCATTGTTCTAAATCCTCCTTGCATAATCACCCGAATTTCGGGGAATTATAAGTCTTTGATACTGATTCAACTAACTTCGATTATATTAAAAGGGTTAGTCTTTTTCAAGTAGTTTTTATGAATTGCGGTTAGAAATAACCTTTTCCTGTACAGACTTCGGAACCTGCTCATATTTCTCGAAGAACATAGAGTAGTTACCACGTCCCTGTGTCTTGGAACGAAGGTCTGTTGCATATCCAAACATTTCGGAAAGCGGTACATAAGCCTTAACGATTCGGCCGTTACCAACAGTATCCATACCCTCTACACGTCCACGACGTGAGTTGATATCACCGATTACATCACCCATGTATTCTTCCGGCATGGTAACTTCGACCTTCATGATCGGCTCAAGGA
This sequence comes from Oscillospiraceae bacterium, assembly GCA_963617415.1. Classification (GTDB taxonomy): domain Bacteria; phylum Bacillota; class Clostridia; order Lachnospirales; family Lachnospiraceae; genus RUG14243. The sequence goes on along the minus strand of CAVEOK010000003.1, from coordinate 15,012 downwards.
GTACAGGATTTGCTGTCTCCATAGCCTTCTTGAATGCCATAGAACCTGCGATGTGGAATGCCATCTCGGATGAATCGACTTCATGGTAAGATCCGTCGTAAACTGTTGCATGAACACCAACAACCGGGAATCCTGCCAGAGGTCCTGTCTGAGTTGCTTCTTCGATACCTTCGCCAACTGCCGGGATATATTCCTTCGGAATGTTACCACCAACAACAGTAGATTCGAACTTGAAGAGTTCTTCACCGTTGGCATCCATCGGCTCGAATTTAACTTTACAGTGACCATACTGTCCACGTCCACCGGACTGCTTTGCATATTTGGAATCTACATCAACAGCCTTGGTGAAGCTTTCTCTGTATGCTACCTGAGGAGCACCAACGTTTGCTTCTACCTTAAACTCACGAAGGAGACGGTCAACGATGATCTCAAGATGAAGTTCACCCATACCTGCGATAATGGTCTGGCCTGTGTCTCCGTCTGTATGAGCACGGAAGGTCGGATCTTCTTCAGCAAGCTTTGCAAGTGCTTCTGCCATCTTGCCCTGTCCGGCTTTTGTCTTCGGCTCGATTGCAAGCTGAATAACCGGCTCCGGGAATTCCATAGACTCAAGGATAACCGGATGCTGCTCATCACAGATTGTATCACCTGTAGCTGTTACCTTCAGACCTACAGCTGCTGCGATATCACCGGAGTAAACCTTATCCAGCTCCTGACGCTTGTTAGCGTGCATCTGGAGGATACGGCCTACACGTTCCTTCTTATCCTTTGTTGCATTTAAAATGTAGGATCCGGAATTCAGAACACCTGAATATACACGGAAGTATGCAAGCTTACCTACAAACGGATCAGTAACGATCTTGAATGCCAGAGCAGAGAAAGGCTCATCATCAGATGCGATTCTCTCGATCTCATTGCCATCCATATCAACACCCTTGATTGCCGGGATGTCTGTCGGAGCAGGCATAAACTCTACTACAGCATCCAGAAGCTTCTGGATACCTTTGTTCTGGTGAGCGGAACCGCAAAGTACCGGTACACCTTCATTTGCGATAGTACCCTTACGAAGACCAGCCTTCAGCTGCTCGATAGAAGGCTCCTCGCCCTCCAGGTACATCATCATCAGCTCTTCATCAAAGTCACAGATCTTCTCAACGAGTTCTGTGTGATAAAGCTCAGCATCATCCTTCATATCTTCAGGGATATCAACGATAGAAATATCTTCTCCCTTAGAATCATTGTAGATGTATGCCTTCATTTCAAAAAGATCGATGATTCCATCAAAATGATCTTCTTTTCCGATCGGAAGCTCAACAACAACTGCATTCTTTCCGAGCTTTTTGCCGATTTCATCTACGGTGTTGAAGAAGTCAGCACCGAGGATATCCATCTTATTTACAAAAGCGATACGGGGTACATTGTAGGTATCAGCCTGACGCCATACGTTCTCAGACTGCGGCTCTACACCACCCTTTGCATCGAATACACCAACAGCTCCGTCAAGGACACGCAGTGAACGCTCTACCTCTACGGTAAAGTCAACGTGGCCAGGAGTATCAATGATGTTGATACGATGCTCAAGTGCGCCCTTTTTCGGCTTTGCCTGCTCTTCCTCTGTCCAATGGCATGTTGTAGCAGCGGATGTGATAGTGATACCACGCTCCTGCTCCTGCTCCATCCAGTCCATGGTTGCAGTTCCTTCATAGGTCTCACCGATCTTATAATTTACACCAGTATAGTACAGAATACGCTCTGTCAATGTTGTCTTACCAGCATCGATATGAGCCATGATTCCGATATTTCTGGTTCTCTCAAGCGGATATTCTCTTCCAGCCAAAGCTTTTCCTCCTTATAAGAACGCGCAGACTAGAAACGGTAGTGAGCAAACGCCTTGTTTGCCTCTGCCATTTTGTGCATGTCTTCCTTACGCTTAACTGCAGAACCTGTATTATTAGAAGCATCTAAAATCTCGTTTGCGAGCTTGTCCTGCATAGTCTTCTCACTTCTTGCGCGTGAGTAGTTTGTCAGCCAACGAAGTGCAAGTGCCTGACGACGATCCGGTCTAACCTCGATCGGAACCTGGTATGTAGCACCACCAATACGTCTTGCTTTTACCTCGAGTGTCGGCATGATGTTGTTCATTGCCTCCTCGAACACTTCGATAGCAGGCTTTCCAGCCTTCTCTTCTACTTTAGCAAATGCGCCGTAAACAATCTTCTGGGCTACACCCTTCTTGCCGTCGATCATGATGTTATTGATCAGCTTTGTAACGACTTTATTGTTGTAGATCGGATCTGCTAAAACATCTCTTTTCTGAATATGTCCCTTACGTGGCACGTGTCTTCCCTCCTTAATCATGTGGTTAATTCACAGGTACTCAAAGGTTGATCTTTCCCTTGTCGTATGCCGGAAAATAAGTGAAAATTTCCAACATTACAAACCAATTACCTTGTGATCTGTCTTGTTCATTCCTGATTCGCTATGCTGCCGAATTATTTTTTCGGTCTCTTAGCGCCATACTTGGAACGACCCTGTTTTCTGTTGGCAACACCGGCTGTATCCAGTGTTCCACGGATCACATGATATCTGGTACCAGGTAAATCCTTTACACGTCCGCCACGAATAAGAACAACGCTATGCTCCTGAAGGTTGTGACCTTCTCCCGGAATGTAGCTTGTTACTTCAATTCCGTTAGAAAGACGAACTCTGGCGATTTTTCTAAGCGCTGAATTCGGCTTCTTCGGCGTTGCAGTCTTAACAGCTGTGCAAACACCACGCTTCTGCGGAGAGGATGTCTTTGTCTGCTTCTTGTGAAGAGAGTTGTATCCTACCTGAAGTGCCGGTGCTGTAGATTTCTTGACAGATGACTGTCTTCCTTTTCTTACGAGCTGGTTAAATGTTGGCATTCTTTTCACCTCCTGTTTTATTTTTATTGCCGCAGCTTTTGAAAAAAGCATGCAAAACCATGCACCCTAATAAGCGTGCTTTTTGATTATATCCTTCAAAAGATTGCCTGTCAAGCGGTTTTTTGTTTATAAAAAAAGCTCCCTCTCCTGCCCTTCGACAGGAAAGAAAGCTCCTTTTCTTTATGCGATAAAATCACTCTTATAATATGGAAGGCTTGATAAAAGTATCATTCCGTCCATATGTTTTTTCGGATTTCTCCGCAGCTTTTACAGAATGGTTTCTTCTACATCGGAAAGGATTGTCTCTGTTGTATCTGTATCTTCAACAGTATCCTCTACGATATCGTTTGTATCAAGGATCAGCTCGTCCTCATCTCCAAGGATTTCCTCATCCATTGCATCCTGAAAAGCTTCGGTCTTCACATCTGTATTCAGACGAACGCCGCGATAACGCTTCATGCCGGTACCTGCCGGAATAAGCTTACCGATAATAACGTTCTCTTTCAGACCGATCAGCGGATCTACCTTACCCTTGATCGCGGCATCGGTCAGAACCTTTGTGGTCTCCTGGAAGGATGCTGCTGACAGGAAGGAGTCAGTTGCAAGAGCAGCCTTTGTGATACCAAGGATGACTCTCTCACCGGTAGCCGGCTCAAGTCCCTGTTCCTCAAGCTCTTTGTTTACCTCTTCTACCTTCAGGTAATCAACCATTGTGCCCGGCAGTAATTCAGAATCGCCATTGTCCTCGATGCGGACCTTCTTCAGCATCTGTCTTACGATTACTTCGATATGCTTATCGTTGATTTCTACACCCTGCAGTCTGTAAACTCTCTGTACCTCACGGAGCAGATATTCCTGAACAGCGCGAATGCCCTTGATGCGCATGATATCGTGCGGATTAACAGAACCCTCTGTCAGCTCCTGGCCAGCTTCTACATGCTCACCATCTACAACCTTGATTCTGGAGCTGTAAGGAATGACATAGGTCTTTTCTTCCATATCATTCTTATTGGATACGATGATCTCACGCTTCTTCTTGGTATCCTTCAGGATAACATCGCCCTCAATATCGGAGATGATGGCAAGTCCCTTCGGCTTTCTTGCCTCAAAAAGCTCCTCTACTCGAGGAAGACCCTGTGTAATATCGTTACCCGCTACACCACCGGTATGGAAGGTTCTCATCGTAAGCTGTGTACCCGGCTCACCGATAGACTGTGCTGCGATAATACCAACTGCCTCGCCAACCTGAACAGGTGAACCTGTTGCCATGTTTGCACCGTAGCATCTTGCACAGATACCCAGTGTACTGCGGCAGGTCAGGATGGAACGGATCTTCACCTTGGTCAGCTCGCCGCCGTCCTCGCCAACGCCCTTGCTCATGATCAGAGCCGCACGTGCCGGTGTTACCATCTTGTTGGCTGCAACAAGAAGATTTCCGTCCTTATCATAGATCGGCTCACTGAGGTATCTTCCTGTGATACGCTCCTGAAGCGTTTCGATCTCTTCCTTGCCATCCATGAAGGCAACAACCTCAACGCCCGGAATCTCTTCTGTTCCAACAGAGCAGTCTGTCTCACGAACGATCAGATCCTGGGATACGTCTACCATTCGTCTGGTCAGGTATCCGGAATCGGCTGTACGAAGCGCCGTATCAGAAAGTCCCTTACGAGCACCATGCGCAGACATGAAATACTCCAGAACGTCCAGACCCTCACGGAAGTTAGACTTGATTGGCAGCTCAATAGTACGTCCTGTTGTATCTGCCATCAGGCCTCGCATACCAGCCAGCTGCTTGATCTGTTTGTCAGATCCTCGTGCACCGGAGTCAGCCATCATGAAAATGTTGTTGTATTTGTCAAGACCGCTCAGAAGGAGATGTGTCAGCTCATCATCGGTGTTCTTCCAGGTCTCAATAACCTCATTGTAACGTTCTTCTTCTGTGATCAGTCCACGCTTAAAGTTTCTTGTGATCTGATCCACTGTTTTCTGTGCCTGATCAAGCAGTTCCGGTTTCTGAGCCGGCACTGTCATATCAGAAATGGAAACGGTCATGGCAGCCTTGGTGGAATATCCGTAGCCCATTGCCTTAATATCATCCAGAACCTCAGCCATCTTGGTTGCGCCATGGATATTGATTACCTTCTCCAGAATCTGCTTCAGGCCCTTCTTGCCAACATGGAAATCAACCTCAAGAGTCAGCTTTCTGTAAGCTCTCTCTTCTTCGATCTTTTCCTCATCCCAGCCATTTGCCTTTGCATCTGCAAGCAGCGTCTCCTCGCTTCTGTCTACAAAGCCAAGATCCTGCGGAATGATCTCATTGAAAAGAAGTCTTCCCAGTGTTGTCTGCAGAACGGTAGAAATTTCTGTTCCGTCTGCAAGCTTGCCTGTTCTGCGAACATGAATCTTCTGATGATAGGTGATATCGCCATTCTCATAAGCAAGAAGTGCATGCTCTGTATTTGCAAAATAGTGTCCCATGAGATCACGGGGTGTACAGATAACATAACGTCCCTCGTCATTTACCTGGTACTTGATCATGGTATTGATATCGATGCTGCCTTCATTTCCATTCAGGCCAAGTGCCTCATTGAGTTCCTCTTGGGACTGATAAACATACTCAATGCTTGCATCCAGTTCCTTATCATCGGAATGGTCAACCATTCGGCCCATTGTCAGATAGTAAATACCAAGGACCATATCCTGAGAAGGAACAGCCACCGGCGCACCGTCTGACGGCTTCAGAAGGTTGTTCGGGGACAGCAGCATAAATCTGCACTCTGACTGTGCTTCCACAGAAAGAGGAAGATGGGCAGCCATCTGGTCACCATCGAAATCGGCATTGAAGGCCATACAAACGAGGGGATGAAGCTTGATCGCCTTACCCTCTACCAGGATCGGCTCAAATGCCTGAATACCAAGTCTATGCAATGTAGGAGCACGGTTCAGCATAACCGGATGCTCTCTGATAACTTCTTCCAGAACGTCCCAAACCTCTGTCTGAAGTCTTTCTACCATCTTCTTGGCATTCTTGATATTGTGAGCAATGCCTCTGGAAACCAGTTCCTTCATTACAAAAGGCTTGAAGAGCTCGATTGCCATCTCCTTCGGCAGACCGCACTGATAAATCTTCAGCTCCGGACCTACGACGATAACGGAACGTCCTGAATAGTCAACTCGTTTTCCGAGCAGGTTCTGACGGAAACGTCCGCCCTTACCTTTCAGCATATCGGAAAGAGATTTCAGGGCACGGTTTCCAGGTCCTGTTACCGGTCTTCCTCTTCGGCCATTATCGATCAGGGCATCTACCGCTTCCTGTAGCATTCTCTTTTCGTTTCTGACAATGATATCCGGAGCGCCCAGATCCAGAAGTCTTCTCAGACGGTTGTTTCTGTTGATGATTCTTCTGTAAAGATCATTCAGATCAGAAGTTGCAAAACGTCCTCCGTCCAGCTGTACCATCGGACGAAGATCTGGCGGAATAACCGGAACAACGGTCAGGATCATCCATTCCGGCTTATTGCCTGAAGTACGGAAGGCCTCTACAACCTCCAGTCTCTTGATGATTCTGGTACGCTTCTGACCGGTTGCTTCCTTAAGCTCAGTCTTAAGTTCTACAGATTCTTTTTCCAGGTCGATATCTCTGAGAAGCTCGAGAATTGCCTCAGCACCCATTCCTACGCGGAAGGTATTGCCATAAGCTTCTCTTGCTTCAGCATATTCTGACTCAGTCAGAACCTGCTTCTTCACCAGATTTGTATCGCCTGAATCCAGAACAATATATGATGCAAAATAAAGTACTCTCTCAAGAATACGGGGAGACAGATCCAGGATCAGTCCCATCCGGCTCGGGATTCCCTTGAAGTACCAGATGTGAGATACTGGGGCAGCCAGTTCAATGCTGCCCATACGCTCACGTCTTACGCTTGATTTTGTGATTTCAACACCGCAGCGGTCGCAGATCACGCCTTTATAACGGATCTTCTTGTACTTACCGCAGTGGCATTCCCAGTCCTTGCTCGGTCCGAAGATACGCTCACAGAAAAGTCCGTCCTTCTCCGGCTTTAAGGTACGATAATTGATTGTCTCCGGTTTTGTAACCTCGCCGTGAGACCATTCCCGGATCTTGTCCGGGGAAGCCAGTCCGATCTTAATCGCATCGAATGTTACTGACCGGTTATATTTCCTTGCTGTCGTTTCCGGCATGTTCTTCGCCCCTTCCTTATTCTTCGTCCTCGTCTACGGATCCAACGATCGTTTCGATCAGATCGTCATCCTCCTCCACTGTATCTTCTTCTGTCAGGTCATCTTCAACAATGCCTACAAGTTCTTCATTCTCATTGAATTCCTGTGTTGTATAGCCCTGCGCCTCAAAAGACTCGTTCTTGTCATAGGAATAATCTTTATCGTTGCCCAAAACAGAATTCAGGTTTGTGTTGCCATATTCGCTGGCTTCGATCAGCTCGACCTCATCTCCGTTCTCATCCAGAACCTTTACATCCAGAGCCAGTGACTGAAGCTCTTTCAGAAGTACCTTGAAGGATTCCGGAATACCCGGCTCAGGAATATTGTCGCCCTTGATGATTGCCTCATAGGTCTTCACACGGCCAACAACGTCATCTGACTTCACAGTCAGGATTTCCTGCAGCGTATAAGCAGCACCATATGCCTCGAGGGCCCAAACCTCCATCTCTCCGAAACGCTGTCCACCGAACTGAGCTTTACCACCCAGCGGCTGCTGCGTAACGAGGGAGTAGGGACCAGTAGAACGTGCATGGATCTTGTCGTCTACCAGGTGATGCAGCTTCAGATAATGCATGTGTCCGATGGTAACAGCACCGTCGAAGTACTCTCCGGTACGTCCGTCACGAAGTCTTACCTTTCCGTCTCTGGAGATCGGAACGCCCTTCCAAAGTGCTCTGTGCGCTCTGTTGTCAGACAGATACTGCATTACATCCGGATCAAGAACATCCTTATATTTCTCGTAGAATTCATCCCATTCGAAGTTTACATAGTCATTTGCAAGCTCCAGGGTATCCTGAATATCAACCTCGTGTGCACCGTCAAATACCGGTGTCGCAACATTGAAGCCAAGGGCCTTTGCTGCAAGAGAAAGGTGAATCTCCAGGACCTGTCCGATATTCATTCGGGAAGGCACACCCAGAGGATTCAGTACGATATCCAAAGGTCTTCCGTTCGGGAGGAAAGGCATATCCTCTACCGGAAGTACTCTGGAAACGACACCCTTGTTTCCGTGACGGCCGGCCATCTTATCACCGACTGAGATTTTTCTCTTCTGTGCAATGTAAATACGAACGGATTTGGTTACTCCCGGCGGAAGATCATCACCGTTTTCTCTTGTGAAGATTTTCGCATCTACAACGATACCGTATTCACCGTGCGGAACCTTCAGGGAAGTGTCTCTTACCTCACGTGCCTTCTCACCGAAGATCGCACGAAGAAGTCTTTCCTCTGCTGTCAGCTCTGTTTCACCCTTCGGTGTAACCTTGCCTACAAGAATATCACCGGCATGCACCTCTGCACCGATACGGATGATACCTCTCTCATCCAGATCCTTCAGGGCATCATCACCAACGCCCGGAACGTCTCTTGTGATTTCTTCCGGTCCAAGCTTTGTCTCTCTGGACGCTGCCTCATATTCCATAATATGAATAGAGGTATAAACATCCTCCTGCACCAGACGCTCGCTCAGAAGAACGGCATCCTCGTAGTTATAACCTTCCCAGGTCATAAAGCCGATCAGAGGGTTCTTTCCTAATGCAAGCTCGCCGTTTGAGGTAGATGCGCCGTCTGCCAGCACATCACCAGCCTCTACATGCTCACCCTTGTTTACGATCGGTCTCTGGTTATAGCTATTGTTCTGGTTGCTTCGTTCGAATTTGGTCAGCGGAATATTTTCCTTGCTTCCGTCATCATAAATGATACGGATCTCATTGGAAGAAACACGCTCAATTGTACCCGGCTTCTTTGCAACAACGCAAACACCGGAGTCAACTGCAGCCTTCTGCTCCATACCGGTTCCTACCGCCGGAGCTTCTGTTGTCAAAAGCGGCACTGCCTGACGCTGCATGTTGGATCCCATCAGAGCACGGTTCGCATCATCGTTCTCCAGGAAAGGAATCAGGGCTGTTGCCACTGAGAACACCATCTTCGGAGATACGTCCATGTAATCGAACATGGTCTTTTCATATTCCTGGGTTTCTTCACGGAAACGACCGGATACCATGTTTCTGACAAAGTGTCCTTCTGCATCCAGAGCCTCATTCGCCTGTGCTACATGATAGTTGTCTTCCTCATCAGCTGTCATATAAACAACCTCATCGGTTACAACCGGATTCTTCGGGTCGCTATGATCAATCTTGCGGTAAGGTGCCTCAATAAAGCCATACTCATTGATTCTTGCATAGCTTGCAAGAGAGTTGATCAGACCGATATTCGGTCCTTCAGGAGTCTCAATCGGGCACATTCTTCCGTAGTGGGAATAGTGTACGTCTCGTACCTCAAATCCGGCACGGTCTCTGGACAGACCGCCGGGTCCCAGTGCGGAAAGACGTCTCTTATGAGTCAGCTCACCCAGAGGGTTGTTCTGATCCATGAACTGGGACAGCTGGGATGATCCAAAGAATTCCTTTACTGCAGCTGTAACCGGTTTGATATTGATCAGTGACTGGGGAGAAATATTTCCCTGATCCTGTGTTGTCATACGTTCGCGTACAACTCTTTCCAGTCTGGAAAGACCGATACGGTACTGGTTCTGAAGCAGCTCACCAACCGCACGAATACGACGGTTGCCAAGGTGATCGATATCATCGCTGTTGCCGATGCCCCATTCCAGATGCATATTGTAGTTGATGGAAGCAAGAATATCTTCCTTTGTAATATGCTTCGGAACAAGCTCATGGATGCTCTTCTTCATAGCATCGATTCTGTCCTCTCTGGACTCATTCTCTTCGAGAATCGTCATCAGAAGCGGATAGTAAACACGGCTGTTGATACCCAGATCTTCCTCTGTGATGTCACAGAAGTTCTCAATGTGAACCATCATGTTGGAAAGAAGCTTTACAACACGTTCCTCTGTCTGCACCATGATATAAGGAACTGCAGTATCCTGGATACGGTCTGCAAGATCACGGCTGACAACGGTTCCCTTTTCTGCAACGATCTCACCTGTTGTCGGATCTACAACATCCTCTGCCAGTTCATGTCCGGAAAGACGGTTGCGGAAGGAAAGCTTCTTATTAAATTTATAACGTCCAACCTTAGCCAGATCATATCTTCTGGAATCAAAGAACATGCTGTTGATCAGGCCTTCTGCACTTTCTACAGTGAGCGGCTCGCCCGGACGGATTTTCTTGTATAACTCGAGCAGACCACGCTCATAGGAGCCGTCGCCTGTCTCTGCTGAAATGGATGGATCTTTTCCAAAGCTTGCAAGGATCTTCGGTTCTTCGCCAAACAGATCCAGAATTTCCTGGTTTGTGCCAAAGCCGAGTGCACGAATCAGTACAGTGATCGGCACCTTTCTGGTTCTGTCAACTCGAACATAATAAATATCGTTCGAATCAGTTTCGTATTCCAGCCATGCACCACGGTTCGGAATTACGGTTGCTGAATAAAGCTCCTTACCGGTCTTATCATGAGAAATTCCATAATAAATACCCGGGGAACGTACCAGCTGGCTGACGATAACTCGCTCTGCACCATTGATCACAAAGGTTCCGGTCTCTGTCATCAAAGGAAGATCGCCCATGAAAATTTCATGTTCATTGATCTCGTCAAGCTCTTTATTGTAAAGGCGCACTTTTACTTTTAACGGAGCAGAATATGTTGCATCTCTCTCTTTACACTCTGCGATGGTGTACTTCTTCTCATCCTCGCACAGTTTAAAGTCAACAAATTCCAGGGATAAATGGCCACTGTAATCCGCAATCGGGGAAATGTCTGCAAATACCTCTTTGAGACCGTCAGTCAGAAACCACTTATAAGAGTTCTTCTGTACTTCGATCAGATTCGGCATAGAGAGCACTTCTTTTTGTTTCGCATAGCTCATACGAATACCTCTACCGGATTTCATCGGTCGTATTCTGTTTTTCTCCATTGACGCTTCACCTCTCATTTTCTTTAATCCATCCAATAAATCACCTTTTACAAATGCGGTAAGCATATGTCACCACAATAGTGCACCCTACAGTATACCTACACACCAAGGCCCTGTCAAGGATTATTTTGGAAAATTCTTCACTTTTCCATTATAAAGCTCTTTTCTTATCTCATAGGAACAAATTTTCCTATACGACGAGAATCCTGCTTGCAGGATTCTCCGCCTGCGGCGGGTCGCTTCAGCGACAAATTTCCTTTCCGCCGCAGTGCGATCGTTGCGGACTCACGCCGCATGATACATCACGCCCTGCGTGATGCTAAGCGTTCTTCGAACGCTTGGCGGCTTCGTTTCATCGTATCGCAACGCGATACGATAGATCGCGGAGCTTCTTATGTAATAGGAAATTCCATCAGAATTTCCTATTACGAAAAAAAGAGCAGTCCCTTTCGGGAACTGCTCTCCTGTCATTCTTTTCAAGAACCGCTCAAAGGTTAAATTATTTAAGAGTAACCTTAGCGCCTTCTGCCTCAAGCTTAGCCTTGATATCTTCAGCTTCTGCCTTGTCAGCACCCTCTTTAAGTACCTTCGGTGCTTCGTCAACAACAGCCTTAGCTTCCTTCAGGCCAAGTCCTGTTACTTCACGAACAACCTTAATAACCTTAACCTTGTTCGGACCAACTTCTGTCAGTTCTACGTCGAACTCAGTCTTCTCTTCAGCTGCTGCAGCCTCTCCACCTGCTGCTGCTACTACAACGCCTGCTGCTGCAGAAACGCCAAATTCTTCTTCACATGCTTTTACAAGATCGTTCAGCTCTAATACTGTAAGCTCTTTGATTGCTTCAATGAACTCTTCTGTAGTTAATTTTGCCATTGTATTTTCCTCCAGTTTAAATTATTCTTCTGTTGCCGGAGCTTCCTCAGCTGCCGGAGCTTCTTCTGTTGCCGGTGCCTCTTCAGCTGCCGGAGCAGCTTCTCCGCCATTGTCGGCGATCTGCTGCAATACGCGAGCAAAGTTTGCAATCGGTGACTGCATGCTTCCAAGCAATCTGGAAAGCAGTTCTTCTCTTGCCGGAACCTTCGCTACCTCAGCGATGCCTTCTGCATCATAGTAGTTTCCTTCAACCACACCTGCCTTAAGTTCAAGTGCCGGTGCTGTCTTTGCAAAGTTTGCAAGAATTCTAGCCGGTGCTGTTGCATCTCCCTTGGATACTGCAATTGCGCTCGGGCCCTTTAATGCCTGGCTAAGCGGTTCGAACTCTGTATCTTTGACTGCAAAGTTGATCATTGTGTTCTTATATACTTTGTAAACTACATCAGCTTCACGAAGCTGCTTACGAAGTTCAGTATCCTGATCTACAGTAAGTCCACGGTAGTCAACAAGTACAACAGCGCTTGCGTCTTTGACGCATTCAGAGATTTCCTGAACGATCGGCTGTTTTTCAGCTACTTTTGCCATGTTCTGTATACCTCCTTATTTTATTTGTGTAAGAAAAAAGTCTCTTACTACCCAAAGACAGTAAGAGACTTGCATAATCTTCTATATGCTTCCTCGGCAAGCGATGATTTAAACCAAAGGGTACTTGCTGTCTTCGGATATTTGTTTTTAATCACGAGCGTGATTATATCATTAAGTTATATAAGATGTCAATCACAAATTTATGACAGTTTAGCAACGTTAAGCTTAACGCCCGGGCCCATTGTTGAAGTAAGAACAAGGCTCTTTACATACTGTCCCTTCAGTGCTGAAGGTCTTGCTTTTACGATTGCATCCATAAGTGTCTGGAAGTTGTCTTTTAACTGTTCTTCAGTAAATGAGGCTTTTCCAATCGGCACATGAATGATGTTGCTCTTATCAAGACGGTACTCGATCTTACCAGCTTTGATATCGTTGATTGCCTGTGTAACATCCATGGTTACTGTTCCAGCCTTCGGGTTCGGCATAAGACCTTTCGGTCCGAGAACTCGACCAAGACGTCCAACAACGCCCATCATGTCCGGTGTAGCAACAACAACATCAAAATCAAGCCATCCATCGTTCTGGATCTTCGGGATGAGCTCCTCGCCGCCAACGAAATCAGCGCCTGCAGCTTCTGCCTCATCAATCTTGTTTCCCTTTGCGAAAACGAGAACACGAACTGTTTTACCAGTTCCGTGCGGAAGAACTACAGCACCACGGATCTGCTGCTCAGCGTGACGTCCATCGCAGCCTGTTCTGATATGTGCTTCGATTGTTTCATCAAATTTAGCAGTTGCAGTGCTCTTAACGATTGCAATTGCTTCATCTGCTTCGTAGACAGCCTGCTTATCAAATTTCTTTAAGCTCTCTACGTATTTTTTACTACGTTTCATTTAATACCTCCTGGTGGTGAAACGGGGATGTCCCTCCCACCTACAAATCAATACGAAATTCTAACTCTTCTTACTCTTCTACAGTAACGCCCATAGAACGTGCTGTACCAGCGATCATGCTGATTGCTGCTTCGAGAGAAGCTGCGTTAAGATCTTTCATCTTGGTTTCTGCGATTTCCTGAAGCTGGGCTTTTGTAATTGTTGCAACCTTTGTCTTGTTCGGAACGCCTGATCCGGACTTGATGTTGCATGCCTTCTTAATAAGAACTGCTGCGGGCGGTGTCTTTGTAACGAAGCTAAAGCTCTTATCAGCATATACTGTGATAACAACCGGAATGATTGTATCTCCCATATCTGCTGTTCTAGCATTAAACTCCTTTGTAAAAGCAACGATGTTAACGCCGTGCTGACCTAAAGCCGGTCCAACTGGCGGAGCCGGTGTAGCTTTGCCGGCCGGGATCTGTAATTTAATATATCCTTCTACTTTCTTAGCCATGTCTGCTAACCTCCTTTACTGCATTTTTTGAACTTCTGCGAAACTTATTTCGACCGGTGTTTCGCGACCGAAGAGCTCAACATTGATCGTAAGCGTCTGCTTATGATGATTCATATCCTGGACAGTACCGACTGTATCCTTCCAGACACCGCCAATTACCATAACCGTATCACCCACCTGATAATCAACAATAACATTGTCGACCTGAATACCAAGCGGACGCATCTCAGCTTCTGTCAGCGGAACCGGTTTAGATCCCGGTCCTACAAAGCCCGTAACGCCTCTGGTATTGCGTACCACATACCAGGTGTCATCATTCATGACCATGTTGATCAGAACGTAACCCGGGAATAGCTTTTTCTGGACTGTTTTTCTGGCACCGTTCTTCAGCTCCACCATCTCCTGCATTGGAACGCGGACCTCAAGAATCTGATCTTCCAGATGTCTGTTTTCAATTGTCTTTTCAATGTTGGCCTTTACCTTATTCTCATATCCTGAATAAGTATGAACGACATACCAGTTTGTTTCTGCCATAAAAACGCTCCCTTTCCTATAAATCAAAGTCTGCCGGACAAAGGTCCCGCATTATAATCCGATCAGGAAATCAATCCCGTATTTCACTGCAGTGTCAATTACTGCAATCAGCACGCCTGCCACAAGTGATACCGCAACCACTGCAATTGTCTGCTTTGTCACAGAATCACGATCAGGCCAGACAATCTTACGGAATTCGCTTTTGAGACCGTCAAACCAGCTCGTTTTGTCTGAACTGTTATTTTTCTCTGTTCCCATGTTTACATCCTTCTCTCGGGAATCTCACCCGTCACTCAAAACTTACGTCAGATTATTTTGTTTCCTTATGTAAGGTATGGGTTCTGCAGAATCTGCAGTACTTTCTGACTTCCATACGTTCCGGGTGATTTTTCTTCTCTTTGGTAATGTTGTAATTACGCTGCTTGCATTCTGTACAAGCCAAAGTGATTTTTACACGCACAACTTCCACCTCCACTTTCAGTTAAATTTGGGCATAAAAAAAAAGCCTATTTTCATCGCCGTAACAGCATATCATAGGCTTTTTCCTTTGTCAATCACTTTTGTAGAAAAGTCAGCGGCTCTCAGCTATTTTCTGAGAGCCGCCGAAT
>CAVEOK010000002.1:46561-113859 GCA_963617415.1 Oscillospiraceae bacterium | reverse complement strand
AGAAATTCTACAGCTTCTTTCGACAGATCACGATCAGGCATTTCGGGAACTACTCTCGTAGCGGTTTTATTCTTCATTCTTATCCTTCAGTCGATTTAGCGGTGACATTCAAGGTATTAAGTATCCTTACGGAGAATATCAAGATATTCGATATAAGAATATATTTTGGCTTTTCCTGTTTTTCCCGTTTGTTCTAAGATCCCATTATCGCCGATCCCGTTTTTCAATCTCGGTTTGCCATAATTGTTTCCTTTCCTCCAAAAACGGAAATTGAAATTTCTAAGGCTATTTCAACATAGAAATTTCAGAAAAGTGCATTTTAATGAAATTGCAAGACGAGAATGGTCTTAGAAATTTCAAGTTAAGTATGTTCTTTCCAGTTTTGCCATATCAACCAAGTTAATCTTCCAGATATTCCAATCCCATATCTTTTATTGCCTTTACAAGTTCTTCCTTGTTCAAAGATCCTTCTGCGATTCTTTCTTTAATGCCGGGTCCAAAACTGATTGCTTTTGGCCTTCCCATCTGCTTTGCGAGATCAGCGGGACGCCATCCCCCGTTGCACATCAGATAACTGTAATTATGCAGATTCATGATTCCATCAGCCACTTTCTCTAGTTGCTCTTCTGTAAGTTCTACGCCAACCTCACCCAACTCTTCCAAAATATAGTTAATTATTCTTATCGGAGGAACATGTCCGATATTTCCATACCATTTTATCCTATCGACTATTTTTTTAGCCTCGCTCTTACTGTTGTTTTCATCCAGCAGACGTTGCGCTTCTTTTGGATTTCCTTTTTTCCATTGAAACTCACCTTTTGCGCACCGATATTCAAACGACTCCAGATCATTCATGAATGAGAAAGAATCCAATGTTTCTCCCTTGCGATCCGGGCACTTTAATATTTTTCCATACGCGTTCTCATATTCCTCAGCGGTTACCTTCAGTTTTCCAATAAATTCCAAAAACTGCCTTTCTTGCTCCGTCATCGGCATCTGTACAAAAGAAAGCAGATTAGCCGGGACATAATAATCATGGTAAGCCTGTAATTCTGCGACATAATAATACAATCTGAATTTTCCATACCCTCTTCCAACCAGATATTTTGACACAAATTCACGACTAAGATTTTCCCTCGGTTCCTCACAATAAAGTTCATCTATTTCATATACAAAATAGGGAAGTTCTTCTCTTCTAAGGATTTCAGAAATTTGTGTAATATCCGTTCTTTTTATCTTTGGAACCGATGTAAGTTTAGCCAATTCTTTATATACTTCCCAGATATCCCGTATGGAGATGCATCCATACAAATTCGTGCACGCTAAGATAAACTGCTTCAAGAAGCTAATTTTCTCATCGCTGAAATTCAGTTCTGCATATTTCTTATGAAGTGATTTCTCCGATAGTGGTTTTGGATACTGTTTATTCGCCATTTTTAATACCCTGCCTTTCTTAATTCATCTCTCATTGCGGTACGTCTGCAATACTCCGATTTTCCATAAAACACTTAACTGAATTATGCCGTATTCTCTCATCATTCGTCAAATAGCTTAAAATATATTTCCTATTACAGAATAACGCGTTTCACTCGCACCGAGTGCGGTTGCTTGCGATATGCGAGTGCGCATCCTTGTTTTTTATCGTATAGGAACGAAGTTTCCTATACGATAAAAAACTCCCATAAATGATTTCTTACATCACCTATGGGAGTTAATCTCTGTCTCTACGTTATTTCGTATTTGCTCTATTCTTTTTTCAGCTACTTCACTTCTGTAAAATTCCGATGCAGGAGCGCATGCTCCTTGCCCTTTAAAAGGCCGTCATACAGTGCCTGGATCATGGGGTTCTCATCCGACTTCTTGATCTGTGTATTCACATCCGCCTTATAGAGTCCCTCCATACGGGCTGCTCTTGTTCTGGCACCGGCATTTAAGGGCTGTCCGCCGCCCATGACGCAGCCACGCCGGCAGGCCATTACTTCTACAAAATCATACTGCGTTTCCCCGCTTTTTATCTTCTGCAGCAGCTTATCCGCATTGGCCAGACCACTCACAATGGCAGCTTTGATCTCTTTGCCATTGTATTCATATACAATCTCCTTGATGCCGTCCGCACCGCGGACGCCGCTTGACCGTAAGGCTTCCATGTCCGCTCTCTTATGTCCCTTGGTAATCTTACGAAGCACAGCCTCTGTCACACCGCCGGTTACACCGAAAATGACGCCTGCACCGCTTCCGATACCGAATGGCACATCTGCCGCTTCGATTTCTACCTGATCGAACATAATTCCAACTCTCTTGATCATAGAAATCAATTCTGATGTCGTCAGTACATAATCAATATCCTGTATGCCATCCGTCTTTGACTCTGGACGAAGGATTTCTTCCTTCTTTGCTGTACAGGGCATGATAGACACCGATACCACCTTCTTGCCGGAATTATTCTCCGGATTCTTGTAATACTCTCTTGCTACCGCGCCGAACATCTGCTGTGGTGAACGGCAGCTGGAAAGATTTGAGGTAAATTCCGGATAACGCTTCTCGCAGAATTTCACCCAGGCCGGACAGCAGGAAGTAAATAAAGGAAGCTTTTCTCCGGCAGCGAGCCTTTCCATAAATTCCCTGGATTCCTCCATTACTGTCAGATCTGCACCATAGGCCGTATCGTATACCTCATCGAATCCCATCCTATGAAGTACGCCAACCAGCTTGCCCATGACATTCTCGCCCTTGGGCAGGCCAAAGGACTCGCCTGCTGCCACTCGTACCGCCGGTGCAATCTGGGCGATCACAAGGGTATCCTTATCCGCAAGTGCTTCCCATACTGCATCGATATTGGTCTTAATGCTGATCGCTCCCGTAGGACAAACAACGCGGCACTGGCCGCAGTTTACGCAATCCGTCTCTGCAACCGTCTTATTAAAAGCCGGTGTAACAACCGCCTCCGTTCCCCGGTAAGCAAAGTCAATGGCATTGACTGCCTGTACATTATCACACATACGCACGCAGTCTCCGCAAAGAATACACTTATTCGGATCCCGGACAATTGCCGGTGAGCTCCTATCAACCGGATGCGGTTCCCTTTCATTTTCAAAACGTACCTCATAGATGCCCAGCCTGTGAGCAAGACTCTGTAGCTGGCACTCTCCGTTCTTCACACAGGTCGTGCAGTCCCGGTCATGGGATGCCAGAAGAAGCTCTATGATCTGCTTTCTGTATTTCAGCAGTCTCGGTGTATTTGTATAAATGACCATTCCATCCTTTGGTTTTTCCGAACAGGATGCAAAGGTCTTCCCCCATTCATTTTCGACCGTACACAATCTGCATGCACCGTAAATAGACAATTCTGAATGATAGCATAAGGTCGGTATCTCGATTCCGGCTTTCCGGATCACGGCCAGCACATTGGGCTCATCCGTAAATGTAACCTGGCGGCCGTCGATTGTCATTGTTCCCATAAATTCCCCTCCTTGGTTATTCTGTATAGACTGCACCAAAGGAACAATTCTCTACGCATGCTCCGCACTTGATACATTTTGCACTGTCAATCACATAGGGTGATTTGATCTTTCCTGTAATCGCATTTACAGGACAGTTTCTTGCACACTTGGAGCATCCCTTGCATTTCTCCGGATCGATTTTGAAGCTACGAAGATTTGCACAGATACCTGCCCGGCATTTCTTATCCTGAATATGCTCCTCGTACTCCTCACGAAAGGCCAAAATTGTACTGATGACCGGCTTCGGCGCACTCTTGCCGAGTCCGCACAAAGCAGTATTCTCTATCATATCTGCCAGCTCTTCCAGCTTGTCAATATCATCCTCTCTTCCGTTTCCCGCAACGATCCGCTCCAGGATCTCCAGCATTCTCTTGGTACCTTCCCGGCAGGGCACACACTTGCCGCAGCTCTCCCGCTGGGTAAAGTTCATGAAGAACCTGGCAACCTCTACCATGCAGGTATTCTCGTCCATTACAACCAAACCGCCGGAACCGATCATGGCTCCGATCTTGGTCAGGGAATCAAAGTCCATCTTACTGTCAAGCTGGGACTCTGTCAGACAGCCTCCGGAAGGACCTCCGATCTGAACTGCCTTAAATTTCTTATCGTCACGGATGCCTCCGCCGATATCATAGATGATCTCCCGAAGGGTAATTCCCATCGGCACCTCGATCAGACCGGTATGATTGACATTACCGGTCAGGGCAAAGGCCTTGGTTCCCGGACTCTCAGGCGTACCGATTCCCCGATACCAGTCAGCCCCCTTCTTAATGATCATGGGAACATTGGCATAGGTTTCTACATTATTCAGTACTGTCGGCTTTCCGAAAAGCCCCTGTTCTACCGTTCTGGGTGGCTTTACACGAGGCATGCCCCGCTTACCTTCTATGGAGGCTGTCAGGGCTGAACCCTCGCCGCATACGAAGGCACCGGCACCGCGGTTGATATGCAGGTGGAAACAAAAGCCGGTTCCCAGAATATTGTCGCCCAGAATGCCCATCTCTTCTGCCTGCTTGATGGCGATCCGGAGTCTGCTGACTGCCAGAGGATACTCTGCACGCACATAGATATAGCCTTCCTCTGCGCCTACTGCATAGGCTGCAATCATCATGCCCTCGATCATACGGTGGGGATCCCCCTCCATAATGCTTCGATCCATGAAGGCACCCGGATCTCCCTCGTCTCCATTACAGACAACATAGCGGATCTTTTCCTTCTGACCGGCAACCTGAGACCATTTCCTTCCCGTCTGGAAACCGGCTCCTCCGCGTCCGCGCAGATTTGAATCTGAAATCGTCTTAATGACTTCCTCCGGACTCATCTCAAACATGGCCTTCTCCAGAGATTCATAGGCACCTACCGCCAAAGCATCCCCGATATGCTCCGCATCGATATGTCCGCAATTCTTCAGGACAAGTCTGGTCTGCTTTGCATAGAAAGGAATCTCCTCCTGCTTCTGATAGATCTGCTCTCCCTGCCTGTACATAAGGTGCTCAACCGGCTCTCCCTGAAGAATGGTTTTCTCAAAAATCTCCTCGCAGTCCTCCAGCTTTACCTTCAGATACAAATAATTGTAGGGCTCAATCCTGACAAGCGGACCCATCTCACAAAAGCCGTGACAGCCGCTTTTCTTAACACCGATCTGATCTCCGTGCGCAATCTCTGCACCGAACTTCACCTCAACATGATCCGTATGGGCACTCAGCTCACATAGACGGTCAAAGATCTTATCCGAACCGCCGGCCAGACATCCGGTTCCCCCACAAACCAGGATCTTACAGACTTCTTTGCTGCGCTTCTCCTGACATTCCTGCCGCAGGAGATTTAATTGACTTCTGTTTTCCAGCTTCATCCTTCTTCCTCCCGCAGTTCTTTGATCACTTCCGTCATCTTCTCCGGTGTCATTTTGCCGTATACCTCTTCATTGATCATGACAGCCGGCGCAAGTCCGCATGCCCCGAGGCAGGAAACGGTTTCCACTGTAAACAATTGATCCTCAGTTGTGTGTCTGTCCTTATTAACCCCCAGTTCCTTATACAAGCCTTCCAGAATCGGAATAGACTTTCTTACATGACAGGCAGTTCCATCACAAACCTTAATTACATATTTCCCCTTCGCTTCAAATGAAAAGTTCTCATAAAAGCTTGCCACACTGAAGGCCTTGGCTTCGGAAATGCCGATTTCCGAGGCTACATAGCTCAGCAGCTCCGGTGGAAGATAACGGTACTCCTCCTGAATTTCCTGAATGATCGGAATCAGTGACCGTTCCTCCCGACTGTGACAGGCGATGATTTCATCTGTCTTTTCATAATACGATGCATCTAACATAAAAAACCCCCTCTTTTATGTTTCAACTACTTCGTTCCTGATGAATGGTTTGCGCCCTATCTCTGAAATGCCTTTGCTTTCACCTCCTCCTTTTCCGCGCACTTACCATTTTTTGCGGTTTTGTTTTCTATTCGTGTTTTCATTATAGACCTGATAATTGTTCTTTCCTATCGCTTTTCTTTTGCAAAAAGGAAAGTCAGAACTAATCTTTGTTCACTAGATTTATGACTGCTTCCACAGTCTGTCTTCTCTGCTCCTCCGCTGAAACAACTGCCTTTCCATCCCCCTTCTGTTCTCCATAGCTGCCAAACTGCGCATGATTACCACCCTCTATCACAAGCTCCTGCGCATCCTTTGGCAGATATTTTCTTCCCTCTTCCAGTTTTTTCCTGCTAAGCACGCCATCCTCTGAGCCGTATATCGTCAAAACCTTCAGTCCGCTCCCTGTCAGGTCCTTGGTCGGATAGGCTGCCAGCAAAATTAGCCCCCTGAGGCTGGCTTCCTTTTCTTCTGTCACATATCCTGCTGCATAATTTGCTGCCATGGCTCCGCCCAGGGAGTGGCCTCCGATATACCAGTTTTCATAGGAATAAGAGTCCAGAACATCATCCGCTTTGTCCTCTCCCAAAATTGCCAGATTGGCAGGCATGCGGATCAAAAAGACATCCATGCCCTCCTCTGCAAGCTCATACAGCAAAGGAAGATAGGCACTGTATTCTACCTTTGCTCCCGGATAGAAGACCAAAGCATCCTCACTCCCCGGACCATCTAAAAAGAGTCCGTCCTCTATTTCCTTTATGCTCACCTCTCCTGACTGCTCTGCATCTTCCAAATACGCCTCTGCCTCATCAGTGCTTCTGTAATAATCGCTTACATAGCAGCCGCAGCTGAGCAGCAGTAGGCAAAAGGCCAGAAACAAACTGCTTCTCATCTTTTTTCTTTTCATTGCCATTGTTTACACCAATACCTCAAGATAGTTTCTCATAATATCCCTACATTTTTACAATTCGTCGAATTTCAATCAAACAATCATTTATTAACACTACCCTGTCGAGCAACATTTCATCTTCCAAGGGTAATTCGCGATTTTGTTTCTTCTTTACCATAGGCACCTCAAATATCTTCTGAATCCAGCAGTCTGATCAAATCCTCAATGCTGGGCAGCGCCTTCTTTAACTCCTCAGACATATCCTTGGAAGTCTTATAAGTCGCCACACCCATCGGCTTTGTGTAATCCTGTATCACGTAGTCCACAAAAGATTTGTTCATGTCCTTACAGAGAATCAGTCCGATCGATGGATTTTCATGCGGTTTCTTTTCAAAGCCGTCCAGTATACTCAGGTAGCCCTGCAGCTGTCCAAGATAAGATGTTTTGAACTTCCCTGTCTTCAGCTCTACCGCCACCAGGCAATTCAGTCCCCTATTGAAAAAGAGCAGGTCAATGTACTGGTCCTCCCCGAATGCGTCCAGATGATACTGGTTGCAGATAAAGGCAAAATCTTTCCCGAAAGTCAGAATGAAATTCTTTATATTGTGAACGGTCGCATTCTCCACTACACGCTCATCCAGATCCTGCTTGTCGCGAATGCCCAATTCCTCCACGTTGATGTAGTCCAGAAGGTACTCGTCTTTGAACGTGTTAATGGCGCGGAAGGCCTGCTCTGCCGCCGGCAGTGTCTGCATAAAGTTATTCGGGATCTTGCCCTGGTGATGATAGTCATCACGGGCGATGCTCTTTCCAAGAGCATCATAGCTGTATTTTTCTTCCGCGCATCTGTTTATATAAAAAATCCTGGCATCGGTTTCTTTGACTTTCGACAGAATAAGTCTATGATGCGAAAAACCTATTCTTAAAAATGCCTCTAATGAAACCTCCGAGGAATTTGGCACAAGCGTGTTCCAAATTTCATCACCGTCCTTTGTCGGTAATTTGGCATATGCATGTGCCAAATTAGAATCCTCTATGGTTTTAATAGATACGTTGTCCAGCATTACCCATTCCTCGTAGAATGTACGCATATAGCGCAGATTCCTGGCTGAAAAGCCTCTGAGTCCGGGCAGCTCTTTTTCCAATCTTTCGCTAATAGCATCGATGGCGCCTTTTCCCCAGAAGCCTCTTCTGGAGTTCAGAGATATATACTTCCCGATACCATAATAAAGCATGAGCTGCTTTTCATTCACAGATCTTGCGGCATCATACTGACTCTGAAGAATTGCCGTCTTTATGATTTTAACTGCTTCCTCATAATTTCTGCCTTCATTCATCAAGTCACCCATTCTTGCGCCTCCATCCTGTAACATTATCGATTTTGATTCACCCCCAAACCCGTCGAAATCGACGGGTTAAGTCATTTACATCGTTCTTCCGAGAGTGTTCGGGACTGAACATTTCAAACAGGTCGAATTCGGCCTGTTTAAAATAACCGCCTCGAATTTCACACGGTTACTCTCCCTTCTTCGCCAGTCCTTCCATCCGAATATAGTACTCCAGAAGCCGCAGCACATATTCCGGTGCGTGGCGATTGTCGCGTTCCCATTCCGTGACAGTACGGTAAGGAATCTGAAAATAATCACAGAATTCCTTTCTGTTCATCCCGGTGCTCTCACGCAGTTCTTTTATTTTCTCTCTGCAATCCATCATGCAAGCTCCTTTGTTCGCTTTAAACTACACGTTGCGTAATCAGCGTAACATTTTATCCGCCAATACACAACGTGTAGTTTCTGCTTTTAGAATCTTTCTGTATTTCAAAAAGGGACCAGCCTTCAAATGCCAGTCCCCTTTGTCATTTTCTTTCATCTGTTACACAAAGAACTCTTACAAAATATACTGCTGGATATTTGCACAGATTGCTTTAATATCTACTCTGGATCTAAAATCAAACTGCAAAACTGTTCCATTTGCAAAGGTCATGATCAGTTCACTGTCAATGTCTAAAACTCCCGCCGTTTCAATTCCGAAATACAAAACGTTGGAATAGGGATATGAAAAATATGCTACCTTTTTCCCCGTAATTCCCTGTACATTGATCACGAACACTCTCTTGCTTGTAAAAATCACCTGATCCCTTACCGTTTGAAAGCACTGTATTACATTTTCTCCCGGAACAAGCAGATCAAATACTTCTGATCGAATTTTGTTCTGACCGATTTCCTTCAGATTTAAGAAATTTGCATCCTCTCTGATACCACTGTTAATTGTCGCCATTCTTTTTTCCTCCTTCTGAATTTACTCTACTATCTCTTTTAGATATTCTTCTAAAGATCCCCTGATTTTTTCTGCCATTCTCGCTCACGGAATGTTTCACTCACGTTATTTCTCCATCTCTCGCCGGATCCATTCCATGATCACCTTCACTATATAAGCCTGCTCTCCCTCAGTCAGTTTCCTTCCCTTGGGAATATGATGCCATTTTTCCAGGCAGCCTCTGCAACAGCAGGCGGTTGCATGCTGGGCCACAAATACAGGGTGCCCTCGCATCGGTGTCTGCTTTCCGTCATTTGGAATCTGCGCCGGGGCAAGACGTTTTTTCACAAAGTCTTCGGCATGCTCCTTCAGGGTATCCATTCCCTTTTCCGCCGCATAACTTCTGTCATTTGCCTTCAGGGAAAAGCTGCTCCGAAACTTTGACTGAGCAAGGCGCTTCCATAGATTCCCCTCATACACTGCCGGCCGCTCTTCCACTCTAGAAGGCTTCACCTCGCCCTTATAGACAGTTTTCTTTTCTATTCTATTCGAATTAAAATGGCTTTCCTCCTCCGATTGATTCCTTACTGCTTCCTCCTCCAGCTGATTCCTTACCGCTTCTGCCTCTCGGCTTTCCGGTTTCAGCCTTTCTGCAAGCCGGGTATTTCTCCGGCTGCTGGTCTCATTCCTGATGGCATAATAAACTGCCTTTTTCTCTCCCACCAGAACCAAACTCTTTTTTGCTCTGGTGACGCCGGTATAAAGCAGATTTCTCTGTAGCATCACAAAATGGCTCATAGTCAGGGGCATGACCACGATCGGATACTCGCTTCCCTGGGATTTATGAATGGTAACAGCATAGGCAAGGGTCAGCTCATCCAGCTCACTCACATCATAAGTGACCTCCCGGTCGTCAAATAAAACCCTCAGCTCCCTTTCTTCCATATCAACATGCACGATTGTTCCGATATCACCGTTAAAGACCTCTTTGTCATAGTCATTGCGAATCTGCATGACCTTATCCTTTAAACGGTACTGGGTTCCGCTCCTCTGCAAGAAAATCCTTGATGGATTCATTGCCTCCTGCAGCTGACGGTTCAGATTGACGGCGCCGCATTCTCCCCTCTGCATGGGCGTCAGCACCTGAATATCCCTTAAAGGATCCGCCTGATAATAACGGGGCAGATTGCTCTTGCAGTAACGGACAACCGTATCCACGACTTCCTGATTGCTTTCTTTGGCCGCAAAGAAAAAATCAGAATCCTTGCCGCCCCTCATATCGATGGCTTCTCCCTTATTGATCCTATGGGCATTCATGATGATCCGGCTGCCCTGCGCCTGACGAAAAATCCTGGTCAGACGGACTACCGGAACACTGCCGGAATCAATGATATCCCGAAGCACATTTCCCGCTCCCACACTGGGCAGCTGGTCAATATCCCCCACTAGGATCAAAGACATCTGATCCGGAAGCGCCTTCAGAAGATTGTACATCAGCATCAGATCCACCATAGAGCACTCATCTACGATCAAAAGATCTCCCTCCAAGGGATTTTCTTCCTTCTTCTGATAGCCCTCCGGCGGCTTATATTCCAGCAGCCTGTGAATGGTAGAAGCTTCCATGCCTGTCGTCTCTGACATTCTTTTTGCCGCCCTGCCTGTCGGAGCCGCCAGAATGATTTTTGCTCCTGTCTGCCGGTAAGCAGAAATAATGCCCATTGTTGTGGTCGTCTTGCCTGTTCCGGGTCCTCCCGTCAAAACCATCACCTTAGAGGAAAGTGCGGTTCTGATTGCCTGCCATTGCACCTCGTCATAGCTAATCTGAGAGGCTGCTGCCGTCTTTTTCAGAATTTCCTCCGGATTGATTTTCTGCCTTCTTTCGCAGGAAAGAAGGCGCAGCAGTCTTTTTGCGCATCCGCTTTCCGAAAAATAATAGGGTGGAAGATAAATGATCTCCTCCTGATCTGCCAGATCCCGGATCAGATCATCGCTTCGGAGCATTTCGTCCAAAGTCACTTCCAGCTCTGCATCCTCTACCCCCAAAAGCTCCTTCGCCCTTTCAATCAGCTGCTCTCTTACCGCATAGCAGTGACCGTCCTCTGCCAGCTTATTCAGACTGTAAAAAATACCGCTGCGAAGCCTGACAAAGCGTTTCTTGTCGATTCCCATCTTCTCGGCAATGGAATCTGCCGTTTTGAAACCGATTCCCCAGATATCGTCAGCCAGACGATAGGGATTCTCCTTAACGATTGCAATGCTGTCACTGCCGTAGGTCTTGAAAATCTTCGTCGCATGGGAAGTGCTGACCTCATGACTCTGCAGAAAGAGCATGATATTCTTGATTTCCTTCTGCTCCTGCCAGCTGCTTTTGATCCGGTTAACCCTTACCTTTCCGATTCCTTCCACCTGAAGAAGTTCATCCGGCCTCTCCTCTATGACATCTAAGGTATCCTTGCCGAACTTTTCTACGATCCTTTTTGCAAATTTAGGACCAACTCCCTTGATCAGGCCGGAACCGAGATATTTCTCGATGCCATAAACCGTTGCCGGAAGGGTCTCTTCGAACTTTTCCACTGAGAACTGACGGCCGTATTTTTTGTCCATCTTCCACCAGCCCTCCAGGGAAAGGACTGAACCCACATGGGTCTCCGGCATAGTGCCCACTACGGTAACCAGCTCCTTATAATTTTTGACAGCACATTTCAAAACCGTATAGCCGTTTTCCGCATTCTGATAGGTGATTCTTTCTACCACACAGCGTAAATGCTCCATACCCTGCCCTTTCACGTCAGCACAAATTTCTTCAACTCTTCTCTTTTATTTATTCCAAGCTTTTCAAATATATCCGACAGATAATGTTTGACGGTATTAATAGAAAGTCCCAAATGATCTGCGATTTCCTGATTGCTCCAGTCCCTGCAGGCCAGCATGGCAATCGAGAATTCCATTGTCGTCAGACTGTCTGTTATCTGGTTTCCGGTTGCATGATTATGAACTGCCATCCATCCGCTGCTGAAAGCCTTGGTCCTTTCTGACAGAAGCTTGTAAATCTTCGGATTTTCCTTCTTCACCTGAGATTCCAGCAGACCCTGAAAAAGACCATGATGCTCGATAAAGGGTTCAAGAAAGCGATCCTCCTCGGCCATATTCCAAGCAAGAGAAAAAGCCTCACGAGCCGCCTCCATATGTTTCTGACTGATCTCACACATGGCGATCATACAATAGAGATAGATCATGCAGATCGGATGACTCCTGTGGGAGAAATATATCGCCGACTGACAGATGCCGATCGCCCTGCCGTATTCTCCCTGCAGATAAACCGAATGAGCCATAACATACATGGAAAAAAGCTTCAGTCCATGCGGCAGGTCCGCCATATATTCCTTCATATTCAGCTGCCGCTCCGGCGTGATATGTAAAAGCACATCTCCCAGATAGCTGACAAAAACGCAAAAAGCCTCCCTTTCTCTCGTTCCCGGATTTTCCCACTCCTGCCGTAAGATTTCTTTGATATCTGCAAGACCTTGTTGGGATTTTGAAATATTTCCCAGGGTCAGATTTGAATATACATATAAAATACAGGCCGAGAGTCTGTGTCCTATCTTAGGACTCATCAGATATAGCTCCGTAATATCACTGCAAGCTTGGGCATTTCCCTGAAAATAATATAGCTCGGCCCGGGCGATATTCCTTGTATCAGCATCCTGAAAACGTTCTACGGTTTTTCTTGCTTCACCCGGCAGAAAGCAGCTGTTTGTCAAGGGAAGTACTGTTTTTTCATTCATCTTTCCTTCCTCCTGTCTCGCAAGACTCGCTCGCAAGTCATGCGTGCTGTATTTGAATCTGCTTTAGCAGACATATTCATATCTGAGTTAAATTCAGAATTTTATATTATTTTATAACAAAATCAAACAATTATCAGCCTTTTCCTTCTGTTTTTGCCTTTTTTTCCAGCCTCCTCCTCTTGTCCTCCCTCTTTCAATGTGCTATATTAGCGCCAGCTTCTAAACCTTACTTTAGGTTAATCTATCGCATTTTCGGAAGATTCAAAATATATACAATCGGCTGAAAGGAGTTCCTATGAATATCTTTGAAATCATCGGCCCTGTCATGGTTGGTCCTTCCTCCTCCCATACTGCGGGCGCTGCCAGAATCGGCTATGTTGCCCGCTGTCTTTTGGGTGAAGAGGTCAAAAAAGCGGACATCCGCCTTTACGGTTCCTTTCTGGCAACCGGCTATGGTCATGGTACAGACCGCGCTCTGGTCGGCGGCCTTATGGGCATGAAACCGGACGATTACCGTCTGCCGGACAGTATTGAACTGGCCCGGGAGGCTGGCATGGAACTAAGCTTTGGCGAAGCCCTCCTAAAGGAAGCCCATCCCAATACCGCCCAGCTCTTTCTGACCGCTGCTTCCGGCAAGACGCTGGAGGTCATCGGCGAGTCCCTGGGCGGCGGCCGCATCAATATCGCAAAGATCGATGGCATTGAGACCAACTTCTCCGGCGAAAATCCGACCCTGATCGTTCACAACCTGGATCAGCCCGGCCATGTCTCTGAGGTTACCTCCATGCTTTCCCACAAATCCGTCAATATCGCCACCATGCAGCTCTACCGGGCCGGCAAGGGCGAAAAGGCAGTTATGGTCATTGAATGTGATCAGGAAATCCCTCAGGAAGGTCTGGACTGGCTGGAGCGGTCCGAAGGCATTCTGAAGGTAACCTACCTGGGAAAGGAGAGGGAATAAATGAGAGAATATCACAGTATCAAAGAGCTTCTTTCCATCTGCAAAGAAGAAGAAAAGCCCATCTGGCAGGTGATCATAGAAGAGGAGGCTGCGCAAAGCGGTCTAAGTCCTGAGCAGGTCTTTCAAAAAATGATCCAGATGTACGAGGCCATGAAGCTGGCAGATCAATCCTATGATCCCGGTCTTCGTTCCGGCAGCGGCGTTGCCGGCGGAGACGGTGAAAAAATGAGGCTCTTTAATGCGACAGAGAGAAATCTCTGCAGCCCCTTCACCTCCCTTGCTATGGAAAAGGCTCTGAAAATGGCAGAATCCAATGCCTGTATGAAGCGGATTGTTGCCGCTCCTACCGCCGGCTCCTGCGGCGTAATACCGGCCATCCTCTTAAGCTATGAGGAATGCGGTAAGGCAAAGAAGGAGCAGGTAGTCGAAGCCTTATTCATCACTGCAGGGCTCGGCAAGGTTATCGCGGAAAACGCTTCCATTGCCGGTGCATCCGGCGGCTGTCAGGCTGAGATCGGCTCTGCAAGTGCCATGGCTGCCGCAGCTCTGACCTATCTGCAAGGCGGCGATAATGAACAGATTGTTCAGGCCATGACCTTCTCCCTCAAAAACATGCTGGGACTTGCCTGCGATCCGGTCGGCGGCCTGGTCGAGGTTCCCTGTATCAAAAGGAATGTTGCAGGTGTTATGAATGCCGTTGCCAGCGCCCAGCTTGCTATGGCAGGCATTCAAAGTGCCATCAGTCCGGATGATACCATTGACAGTATGCGCAGGATCGGCAATGATCTTCCCGTCTGTCTCAAGGAAACCAGTACCGGCGGACTGGCTGTGACAGAATCCGCCAAAAAAATCATCGCCGGACTAAAGGAGCAGAAATAAGTCCTCAAGGCTTAGTAAATACTGAAGGCATCAGCCTTCCTTAGGGAATAAAATAAATAAGGCAGATCATAGAAAAGAGGAAAAATCCATATGAAGCAAACAAAATACAATTGGGTCAGCATCGGTGTCGGTGTCATCGGGCATCAGCTGGCAGAAGCCATGCAGTCCTTGGGCGGCAGCCTCTATGGTGTAGCCAACCGCAGCTATGATAAGGCTCTGGCCTTTGCAGAAAAATATCAGATTCCAAAGGTTTATGAACATATTGATGATGTCTTTTCTGATGAAGCTGTTGATATCATTTATATTTCCACGCCTCATAATACCCATATCAACTATCTTCGGAAGGCCTTAGCAGCAGGAAAGCATGTTCTCTGTGAGAAATCCATCACCTTAAACAGTGAGGAGCTGGAGGAAGCAATTGCCTTAGCCGAGGCAAATCACGTCGTCCTGGCAGAGGCTATGACTATCTACCATATGCCCATCTACCGAAAGCTGAAGGAAATCTCCCAAAAGCTCGGCCCTCTTCGTCTGATCCAGATGAATTTCGGCAGCTATAAGGAATACGATATGAACAATCGCTTCTTTAATAAAGAGCTGGCCGGCGGTGCCATGCTGGATATCGGCGTTTATGCCCTCTCCTTTGTCCGTTATTTTATGACTTCCTCTCCAGATCAGGTTGAAAGCCAGGTAAAATTCGCACCCACAGGCGTAGACGAGCAGGCCTCTCTCCTTCTAATGAATCAGGAAGAGGAAATGGCTGCGATCATTCTTTCCCTCCATGCCAAGCAGCCCAAAAGAGGAACCATCGTCTTTGACCGCGGTTATATTACCATGTATGAGTATCCCCGCGGCCAAAAGGCTGTCATCACTTATACAGAAGACGGCTCCGAGGAAAGCATCGAATGCGGTGATACGGATCATGCGCTTTCCTATGAGATTCTGGATATGGAAAAAGCCATCGACGGGGATGATCAGATGCATCTTGACTATACAAGGGATGTCATGAAGATCATGACCGACTGCCGCAGAAAATGGCAGCTCTTTTATCCGGAAGAAGAAAGATCATGACATATGAATTGTTGTCATTTCATAAAAACAAGGAAAATATATCCTTATTTTCTACTGTTATCCCAAAGCCCTTCTATAGTATAATGAAAAACGTTATACGATTCACAATCTAAGTATGGGAGGAGAAAAAGCATGAATTTCTTAGAAGAAAGAATTCAGCGGGACGGCATCGTCAAGGAAGGCGATGTCCTCAAGGTAGACAGCTTCCTCAATCATCAGATGGACATTGATCTGTTTGAAGAGATGGGAGCAGAGTTCAAGAAAAGATTTGAAGGAAAGACAATCAACAAGATCGTAACCATCGAGGCTTCCGGTATCGGCATTGCCTGTATTGTAGCCAGACATTTCCATGTTCCGGTTGTCTTTGCAAAAAAAGCAAAGAGCATCAATATCGAGGGCGAAATGTATATCGCAGAGGTTACTTCCTTCACCCACAAAAACACCAATCAGGTAATCGTTTCTAAGAAATTTTTATCCGAAGAGGATCACGTTCTCATCATTGATGACTTTCTGGCAAACGGATGCGCTCTGCAGGGTCTGATCTCCATCGTAAACCAGGCCGGCGGAACCGTAGAAGGCATCGGCATTGCCATCGAAAAAGGCTTCCAGATCGGCGGCAGCATTATCCGCAACATGGGTTATCAGTTAGAATCCCTTGCCATTGTGGATAGCATGAATTCTGAGACAGGGGAGGTTGTATTCCGTGAGCAATAATCAGTCCACCCCCTCAACAGACAATATTTATACCCTGGATGGCAAGGTGCCTCTTCTGAAGGCCATTCCTTTCGGACTCCAGCATATCCTTGCCATGTTCGTTGCCAATATCGCACCGATCCTGATCGTAGCTTCAGCCTGCGGACTCGATACACAAGACAGAGCCATGATCATTCAAAGTGCCATGCTGATCGCCGGTATCGGTACTCTGGTACAGCTTTTCCCTGTTTGGCGCATTGGTTCCGGCCTGCCCATCGTCATGGGTATTTCCTTTACCTTTGTATCCATCGCCTGTGTTGTCGGTGCCCAGTACGGCTACGGCGGCATCATGGGTGCCGTTCTGGTCGGCGGTATTGTAGAAGGTGTCCTTGGTCTTTTTGCCAAATACTGGATCAAGCTGATCACTCCCATCGTTGCGGCAACAGTGGTAACCTCTATCGGTTTTTCCCTGCTTTCTGTCGGTGCGGATTCCTTCGGCGGCGGTTCCAGCTCAGCTGATTTCGGTTCTGCCAAGAACTGGATCCTGGGTACGGTAACTCTGGTATGCTGTCTGATCTTTAATATTCTGGCAAAGTCCTACTACAAACAGCTGTCCGTTCTTTTTGGACTGGTTGTCGGCTATATTCTTGCCCTTTGCATGGGTATGGTTGATTTTTCTGGTCTGGCAGACTCCGGCATCATTGCCCTGCCGCATCTGATACCTTTCAAGATGGAATTTCATCCGAGTGCAATCTTTGCCTTTATCATGATCTTCCTGGTTTCAGCAACAGAGACCATCGGAGATACCTCTGCTCTGGCTTCTTCCGGACTGGGAAGGGATGTTACTCCGAAGGAAACTGCCGGTTCCATCGCCTGCGATGGTTTTGTCAGTGCCCTTTCTTCTGTATTTGGCTGCATGCCGATTACATCCTTCAGCCAGAATGTCGGACTTGTCGCTATGACAAAGGTTGTTAACCGATTTGCCATTGCAACCGGCGCAATCATTATGATTCTTGCAGGCATCTTCCCGATTGTCGGTGCTCTTCTGGCAACTCTGCCGAGCGCTGTTCTGGGCGGCTGCACGATCATGATGTTCGGCACCATCGTTGTCAGCGGTCTGCAGATGATCGGAAAATGCGGATACAGTCAGCGTAATATCACTATCGCTGCTTTATCCATGAGCATCGGCCTGGGCTTTACCCAGCTTCCGGATCTTTTCGCCATTTTCCCGAGCATTATCCAGTCTGTATTCGCAGAGAACTGTGTTGCTGTGGTATTTCTTACCGCAATTATTCTGAATCTGGTGCTTCCGAAGAATATGGAAGTGGAGCACTAAGTTTGCTCTGTCAGCAAAAGGCTTTCATCAGCTAATCAGCTAATATCTAAAAGGCATCGCACTAAGCTAAGTATGTTAAGTGCGATGCTTTTTTATGGCCTTAGCGCATAAAATAAGCATATTCCTTCAGGGACCGTTTGCACTTAGTACAAAGCGCAGCGGATACTAAGTTCACATCGCCTTATCGGCGTGTTCACTAAGTACCGGCGCTTTGTTATGTCCCTTCCGGAATATTGCTTACTTTTATGCGCATATACGTTTGTGAAAAGCCATTTCACGCTTTCCCTTTTGATTCCATATTATCCCCGTCTTTTTTAGCTCCTTACCATCAGGATTCCTCTTTTTCAACTAGCTTAGACCGGTCATTTGCAGAAATTGCTGTCAGTGTTTTCATCTGCCTTAATCCTCTGATAAACTTTAATAATATACAACTTGGATTCTGGAGATATCCATGAAGTAAATTCAAAGGCAATATCAATGTGTGCATAGATGCCTCCTCCATATCTGCCTGATTTTGTAAGCATTCCGATTGCGCCAGGTTTCTCTGTCCATTCCTTTTGCATACATCGATAACGTCAGCGAATATAACGCCCTGTGGAATACTGCTACAGTGACGATTCGCAAGGCTTTCGTAAGGACGTGCACATTGGCAGCTCCGGCGGAGCAATGTTTGAGCAGCAAAGATGACATAGCACCAATATGAATCAAAATAAAAAAGCGCATATACGAATATCATTGCGAGTTTTGCGGGAGCCGGAGCGAATAAGCCATGTGCACGGAGTAGAAAACGCAGCGTGTCGCTGTAGCAGTATTTCATCAGGGCGCTTACATGCATAACCAATCCCTAGAGGAATATGCTTTTTTTATGCGTTAATACCACAAAAGTTACAACTACAGTAAATACTCTATATGTGTTTTCTCTGTTGGCGCGGCATTCGTCAAATATTTATGCAATCATATTTGCTTGACTCCTTATTCCCGCAAACAAAAGGAGCTGCCACATCGTGACAGCCCCTTACAGCTCCTTTGCACAAAACTCATGCAAAAGCTCTATTTACTTTTTGCGAAACTTACTGAAGAAGCCGCCCTTGGGCGCTTCCTCCGCCTCAGCTGATGCAAGATCCTCCAGCTTGTAGCCGATCTTATCCAGCTCAGACTTCATGTCATGCTTCAGCATTGGAAGCGGAAGATTATTTTCCAGCTGGAATTCTACACTTCCGTCAGATGCTGATGCCGAAATCTTCTTTGCTTCCGGAAAAGCCTTCCGAACCGCATCCTTCACATGTGCCTCGCACATGCCGCACATCATACCATCAACCTTTGCTGTGATTTGAAACATGTTTCTCGCCTCTCTTTCTGTTGGATTGTAAAATATGCTCACTGCTGCTGCAGCCAGAACAACCGGAGCAACCCGAGCAGCCATAGCTGCATCCGCCATTTTTCTTTGTTTTAATCACGGATCTGATAATCAAAATACAAATCACCGCTATAATCGTAAGAACAATAATATCAGCAATCATTTCTTTTTCCTCCAACAGTCAAATGCTTTCTACGCTGTAGCAGGCTTTTTCTTGTTCGGATCCTTTCTGAACAAGAGATACAGAAGAACTACTACCAGAATATAGGCTACTACAGTTGCAGGTCCAAATGCAACCTGTCCAATCCAAGTTCCTACAAGCTGATAAATAATCAGTGTTACGCAGTATGCGGAAACATTCTGGAAGAGGATAGACAGCCAGAAATGCTTTCTGCTTCCGATTTCCTTTGCTGTTGTTGAAATAGCAGCCAGGCAGGGTGAATCAAAGCAGTTGAATACAAGGAATGCGATTGCTGCGATTGATGTCGGGAAGAATGCAGCAAATGCAGAATGCATATCCGGTGTGTACTCTTCGACTTCCACTGCAAGAGAGGAAAGAAGAGACATGGTAGATACGATACCTTCCTTTGCAACAAATCCGGAAATGGAAGAAGCAACTGCCTGCCATGTACCAAAGCCAAGCGGTGCAAAAATCGGTGCGATTGCGCTTCCGATGCTGGCAATGAGAGACTGAGCAGTATCATCAACCGGTCCGAAGCTTCCGTTTGCAAAACCATAAGAACCAAGGAACCACATTACTACGCAGCAGAGGAAGAGGATTGTTCCGGCCTTCTTCAGGAATGCCCATACTCTTTCCCATGTGTGAAGGAGAATACCCTTTAAGGAAGGCAGATGATATGCCGGAAGCTCCATTACGAAAGGAACCGGATCGCCTGCAAACATAGAGGTCTTCTTCAGGATAATACAGTAAATAACAACCAGAATAATTCCGCCGAAGTACATAGCCGGAGCCATCCACCAAGCGCCTCCCATCAGGAAGCCGGCGATCAGAGCGATAACCGGAAGCTTAGCGCCGCAGGGAATCATTGTTGTTGTGATCATTGTCATTCGTCTGTCTTTTTCAGACTCGATTGTTCTGGTTGCCATGATACCGGGAACACCGCAGCCTGAGGAGATCAGGAAGGGGATAAAGCTCTTTCCGGATAATCCGAATTTACGGAATACTCTATCCATAACGAATGCAACACGTGCCATGTATCCGCAGTCCTCAAGGAAGCTGAGGAAGAGGAATACGATTGCCATCTGAGGTGCAAATCCGATCGGAGCACCGATACCGGCAATGATACCGTCTACAACAAGAGACTGTACAGCGTCAGATGCACCCATACTGGTCAGAATGTTTGTTGCTGCATTTGTGATCCATTCTCCGAAAAGAACGTCATTTGTCCAGTCTGTTGCGACTGTACCAAGTGTTGTTACTGCAATATAGTATACAAGGAACATTACGCCTGCGAAGATCGGCAGAGCCAGGAATCTGTTTGTAACGATTCGGTCGATCTTGTCGGAAAGAGAAAGCTCTCCGGCCTTTCTGCTCTTCTTAACAGTCTTATCGATAATGCTTGTAATATAGTCATATCTCTGGTTTGTGATGATGGATTCAGAGTCATCATCCAGCTCTTCTTCGCACTCCTTGATGTGCTCTTCCAGATGAGCCTTCAGTTCAGCTGAATAATTTACATTCTCAAGAGCCTTCTCGTCACGTTCAAAGGTCTTGATCGCATACCAGCGAAGCTCTCTCTTATCTACAACAGACTCGATGGACTCTTCGATATGAGCGATCGCATGCTCAACCGGTCCATGGAATACATGAGGAAGCTGACCCTTGTTCTTGCTTGCCTCTTCGATACAAAGCTGAGCTGCCTCTGTAATATGCTCGCCCTTCAGAGCGGAGATTTCAATGATCGGGCAGCCGAGCTCCTTGCTCAGAGCCTTAACATCGATCACATCGCCGTTCTTCTTTACGATATCCATCATGTTGATGGCGATAACAACCGGAAGACCGATCTCCAGCAGCTGTGTTGTCAGATAAAGGTTACGCTCGATATTGGTACCGTCGATGATGTTTAAGATCACATCCGGCTTTTCCTGTACAAGGTAGTTACGAGTAACTACTTCTTCCAGTGTATAAGGACTCAGTGAATAAATACCAGGTAAATCCTGAACGATAATATCCTTATGATCCTTCAGCTTACCTTCTTTTTTCTCTACGGTAACACCAGGCCAGTTACCAACGTACTGGTTGCTACCTGTCAGAGCATTAAATAAAGTTGTCTTACCACAGTTCGGATTTCCCGCTAAGGCAATTTTAATACCCATTTTTCTTTCCCTTCTTTATTTTTGATTTTCGGCTTCTTGCTTACTTCTTACTTCATCTCCAGGATATCAGCATCGTCTTTTCTGAGGGTAAGCTCATATCCTCTGACTGTAATTTCGACCGGATCTCCCAAAGGCGCTACCTTGCGAACATAAATCTCTGTTCCCTTTGTAATGCCCATATCCATGATGCGGCGCTTCAAAGCACCTGTTCCATGAATCTTTACCACTTCGGCAGTTTCTCCGACCTTAACATCTCTTAATGTTTTCATGGCATTCTTCCTTTCTTCATGATGTATTTCTTACAGATACGCTTTGCGAATCCTGTAATGAACTAGTTCAGGTCCACCATAATCTTGCTGGACATTTCCTTTGTGATGGCCAGTCTGGAACCCTTCAGATTGACAATGATATTTCCATCACCTGCCGCACTGACCACCTCGGCCTGTGTTCCTACAACAAAGCCCAGATCTTCCAGATGCTTCTTGATATCCTGATTTCCGGATATTCTGGCAACCAAAATCTTGTTTCCTGTTTTTGCTAATGTTAATGGAAGCATTTTCTCTCCTTTCCCGGTATAAAACCTATAAGTTAAGGCATTCTTATCGCAACAAGACGGTTCTGCTTTTAATGAGAACCTGCTTACCGCAAAAAGGAACGACTCTCCCTGACAAGTACTTTCTCACATAAGAAAGTTGTGACTTACTTTAGTAAGCGCCTTTTACCATATCACCATATTTTGCTTCTGTCAATGCTTCTCTGCCCTTGATTTTCATTCTTTTTTCTCTTTTAAGAGCTGATTTGATTCCATTTGTTAGTTTAAACTACATTTTCCTTTCTCTTCTTATCAGGACATAGGTTTTGTGTTATATTGATAATGGATTTTTATTGTTTCAAGCTAGGCATAATAAAATTATAATTAAAAGGACAGGAAAATTAACATGCAGCAATTTACAAACTTCGTAAACCAAATGGATTCTGCCATTTGGAGTATCTTTCTGGTTCTGCTCTGTCTCGGTGCAGGACTTTATCTTTCCATTCGTTTGAAATTTCCCCAGGTAAAATATATTAAGGATATGATCAAGATCCTGACCACCAAGGAGGGAGAAGATAACGGTATTACCCCCTTCCAGGCATTCGCTACCACAGTAGGTGCCCGTGTCGGCATGGGCAACATCGCCGGCATTGCCTCCGCTATCTTTTATGGCGGTCCCGGTGCTGTTTTCTGGATGTGGATCATCACCTTCATCGGTGCAGCCTCTGCCTTTACCGAATCTACCCTGGGTCAGGCCTACAAGACCAGAACCAAGGAGGGCGAATTCGTCGGCGGTCCGGCCTACTATATTGAAAAGGGACTCAAGTGCAAGCCCTATGCCATTATCTTTGCCATTGTCGCCTTCTTAGGCCCGGGTCTTCTTATGCCGGGTGTTCAGGTCAACTCACTGGTTACT
Organism: Oscillospiraceae bacterium; assembly: GCA_963617415.1. GTDB lineage: Bacteria > Bacillota > Clostridia > Lachnospirales > Lachnospiraceae > RUG14243. The sequence continues at coordinate 90,983 of CAVEOK010000002.1, read as the reverse complement.
GTTGTAGAAGAAGCTTTTTCTATTAATAAGATTCTGGTCGGCGTTGTTTGCTGCATCTTTCTTGCCTTTGTTGTATTCGGCAGCATCAAAAGAATCGCCAAACTGGCCGAGCTGCTCGCCCCCCTGATGTGTATGATCTATATTCTTTTCGCTCTTGTGATCATGGTCAGCCATATCACTCAGATCCCGGGGGTTCTGCTGATGATCATCCGCTCTGCCTTTGGCTTATACCCTCTGCTGGGCGGCATTATCGGTTCCTCTATCTCATGGGGCGTTAAGAGAGGTATTTATTCTAATGAAGCCGGTATGGGCTGCGGTGCTATCGTATCTGCTGCCGCAGAATGCTCCCATCCTGCTCAGCAGGGTCTGGTTCAAGCCTTTTCCATCTATGTAGATACCCTTTTTGTCGGTTCTGCAACGGCCTTTATTCTCCTGCTGACCGGCACCTTTGACGTAACTGACGGAGCAGGCACCCTGCTGATTTCCAACACGGGAGGCATCGAATCCGGCATCAAGTGGACCCAATATGCACTGACCAGCTCCTTTGGCGGCTGGGCCGGCAAGGTTCTTGCGGTTGTCATCTTCCTTTTTGTATTCACCTCCATGACCGGCTACTGCTATCAGGCTGAGGCAAATATCCGCTATCTGACCAAGGACAGCAAGCTGGCAGTTACCATCGGAAGAATCATCTTCATTGCTGCCTCCTTCTTTGGTGCAGTTGCAAACGCAGATGCCATGTGGGCAATGGGCGATATTGGCTACGGTCTTCTTGCCTGGGCAAACATCATCGCCATTATTCTTCTGGCACCTAAGGCTTCGGCCATTCTGAAGGATTATGTTGCACAGAAAAAATCCGGCAGCAAGCTCAGCTTTGATCCATCCAAATTCGATATCGATGATGAGACCGGTGCCTGGAAAAAATAGTAATAAGATAAAAATAACAAAACAGAAAAGGAAGCTATCTTCCATAAGGAACGACCTTGTGGAAGCAGCTTCCTTCTTTTTACACAAATTCGGGGAGCTGTTTTAACAGCTCCCCTTTTCGACAAAACACCTATTTGATTAAATCAGCCTTTCCAAGAAACAATCCCCTTTGCAGATCCCACCGCTCTTGCAGTGCTTTTCTGTAATAGGAAGGAAAGTGCTGATTGAATCAGCTTTTTCTTAGAAATCTACCTCTTTTCCGTAGTAGATACAGGTAAAGAGTTTCTCCATTGTTGCCGGATCGATCGCTCTTGGGTTGGATCCTGTACAGGCATCTCCAACCGCATTCTCAGAAATCGTTGCAATCTTTTCTTTGAATTCTTCCTCAATGATACCGAATTCCTTCAAGGTTGTCGGAATGCTCAAGATCGCATTGAATTCATTAATCTTCTCACAAAGACTATTGATCAAAGCCTTTTCGGAAGCGCCCGGAAGGCCGACAAATTTTGCAATTTCCGCATATCTCTTTGCAGCTACCGGATCCTTGGCATTATAACGGATGACATAGGGCAGATACATGGCATTTGCCAGACCATGGGTAATGTGTCCTGTTGAGAAAACAGCGCCTGTCTTATGCGCCATGGAATGAACGATACCAAGCAAAGCATTGGAGAAGGCCATTCCCGCCATACACTGGGCATCATGCATCTTTCCTCTTGCTTCCATGTTTCCTCTGTAGGAAGCCGGCAGATAATCAAAGACCATCTCCACTGCCTTCAGGGCAAGTGCATCGGTATAAGGGCAATTCAGAGTTGATACATAAGCCTCGATCGCATGGGTCAGGGCATCCATTCCCGTATAAGCAACCTGCTTTGCCGGAAGACCTGCTACCAGCTCCGGATCAACGATTGCCACATCCGGTGTAATATTAAAGTCTGCCAGAGGATATTTGATACCTTTTTCATAATCGGTAATTACAGAGAAGGCTGTAACCTCCGTTGCAGTTCCTGATGTGGAAGAGATTGCCGCAAACTGCGCTTTGGTTCTCAATTCCGGAAAGCTGAAGGGTGTGATCAGATCCTCAAAGCTGGTTTCCGGATATTCATAGAACACCCACATTGCCTTCGCTGCATCGATCGGTGAGCCTCCGCCCATAGCTACGATCCAGTCGGGCTGGAATTCCTGCATGGCCTTTGCACCCTTCATTACGGTCTCAACGGAGGGATCCGGTTCAACACCTTCATAGGTATAAATCTCCATGCCGGCTTCCTTTAAATAATCCTGTGCTTTTCCCAAAAAGCCCTGTCTCTTCATGGAGCCGCCGCCTACAACGATAAAGGCTTTCTTTCCTTTTAAATTCTTTAGCTCTCCTAAAGCACCTTCTCCATGATACACATCTCTCGGTAATGTAAATCTTGCCATAATTGTCTTCCTTTCTACTGCATATTCTTTCTGCTTTTTCAATATTTCTTTTCAAATTTTGAAGCAGTTGTATTTGATATGCTTATTATAGGAAGACATGGAAAGAGAAAAAACAATCGGTTCCTGTCTATTTTTAAGGGTCACTTTGTTAGTGGTCACTTTTCTTCGGAAAAGAGCCACTCAATAATGCGAACCGCATTCTCGATATCGTCATTGCCCATTCCCGCATAATTCACAACGAGGGTATGAAGATCCGTAATATTCGGAAACTGGCTGTAATCCGACAAGAGCTTCAGCTGCACATTCACCTTCTGGGCTCTTTCGTGGATCTCCCGATCCGTAAAGGAGGTATCTGCCCGAATCAAGAGATGGGTTCCTGCTGAATTTTTCTCTACATGCAGCCGGTCCTTCAGATCACAGTTGATCAGCGCCTCATAAAAGCTTTCCCTCTTCTTTTGATAATATTTCTTAATCCTATTCAGATGCCGCTCAAAATAACCCTCCGAAATAAAAAGGGCCAGTGTCATCTGTTCCAGACTGGATACGGTGCAGGAATAAAAGTCCTGGGACTGCTCATAGAGCTCATAGAGATCCTTGGGCAATATCATATAGCTGATTCGGAGGGAAGGAACCAGGCTCTTGGAAAAGGTATTGATATAGATCACACATTCCCTTTCATCCATGGAAAAAAGACTGGGCAGATTTTCCCCGTAATAGGAATATTCCGAATCATAGGCATCCTCGATGATAAAACGGCACATGCCTGACTTAGCCCAGTCCAAAAGCTTTTTTCTCTCTTCCAGCGGCATAACCGCCCCTGTTGGGAAATGATTCTCCGGAGAAAGATGCACCACATTGGCAGAGCTTTTCTCCAGCTCATCCACCATAAGGCCCTTCCTGCCCACCGGGATCCTCTGCAGGGAATTGCCGGCTCTGGCTGCGATCTTTTCCAGCTTCCGATAGCCCGGGTTTTCAAAGGCCATGGTGCTTGTTGGCCCCATGATCTGAAGGAGCCTGCTATAGAGGTATTCTGTTCCGGCTCCGATCACGATCCGGTCCGGCGATACCTGCATACCCTTATTCTTTCTGAGATAATCACTGATGGCCAGCCTTAGGGCATAGATACCATTCCAGGGAACAGTCTGCAAAAGCTCAATATTGACATCGGAAAGGACTCTCCTCATGAGCCTGGTCCAGGTTGTGATCGGAAAAAGCTGCATGCTGCAGAGATTGCCGTGAAAGTCCATATCATAGACCTTCTCCTTTTTCTCTTTTCTTTCTTCCGGGTCAGCCACAGCTTTCTTTTCTTCCAGTTCACAGGCATAAAAGCCGCTGGAGGGCTTGGAATAAATATAGCCCTCTGCCAGCAGCTGTTCATAGGCATTCTCAACCGTCGTAATACTGATTTTTAAATGCTCCGCCAGAGAACGTTTCGAGGGCAGCTTTTCTCCTGCCCTGATCCGTCCCTCCTTAATATCCTCCCGGATATAGTAATAAAGCCTTTCATATAAAGGTCTGTTTTTCGGTTCTTCTAAATGATAGGTTAACATGATCTCTTATCGTAAGGAATGAATTCCTTTTCCTTCATGACACTCATATAAGCCGGTCTGATGATCTTGTCTACATTGATCAATTCTTCTATTCTGTGGGCAGACCAGCCAACAATTCTCGCCATTGCAAAGATTGGTGTATAAAGCTCTACCGGAATGCCCAGCATGCTGTATACAAAGCCGCTGTAGAAATCGACATTTGCACTGACGCCCTTGTAGATCTTTCTCTTTTCTGCAATGACCTGAGGCGCCAGATCCTCGATTGCCTTGTAGAGCTTATAATCCTTCTCCAGTCCCTTCTCGATCGCAAGCTTTTCAACGAATTTCTTGAAGACTCTGGCTCTCGGATCGGAAATGGAATATACCGCATGTCCCATACCATAGATTAGTCCCTTCTTATCGAAGGCTTCCTTATCTACGATCTTGCTCAGATAGTCATAGAGCATCTCTGTATCATCCGCATCCGTTACATGCTGTCTGATGTCCTCCATCATCTGCATCACCTTGATATTGGCACCGCCGTGCTTAGGTCCCTTGAGAGAAGAAAGAGCTGCTGCCATAACCGAATAGGTATCTGATCCTGAGGATGAAACCACACGGGTGGTAAAGGTCGAGTTATTTCCGCCGCCATGCTCCATATGAAGCACCAGGGCGATATCCAGAACCATTGCCTCTGTCTTTGTATATTTCATGTCCGGGCGAAGCATACGCAGGATATTCTCTGCGGTTGAAAGCTCCGGCAGAGGTCTGTGAATAAAGATACTGTCATCCAGCTCGTAATGCCGGTATGCATTATAGCCATATACGGCCAGCATGGGGAATTCACTGATCAGCTGCAGACACTGTCTTAATACATTGGGAATCGAAGTATCTGCACTCTTCTCATCATAGGCCGCAAGGGTCAGGACTGACTTGGTCATGGAATTCATGATATCGTGACTCGGTGCCTTCATGATGACATCTCTTGTAAAGTTTGTCGGAAGGGTTCTGACGCTTCCTAAGATCTGCTTAAATTCAGCTAGCTGCGCTTCATTCGGAAGCTGGTCAAAAAGAAGGAGATAAGCAACCTCTTCAAAGCCATAGCGTTTGAAGCTAAAGTCTCCAACAAGGTCATTTACATTGTAGCCTCTGTACCAGAGCTCACCGTCACATGGCTCTTCCTTGCCATCCACCATTTTAGATGAAATAATCTTCGAAATATTGGTAAGTCCTGCCAAAACACCCTTGCCATTTACATCTCGAAGACCTCTTTTTACACCATATTCACTGTATAGGGAAATGTTAATATTGTCTGCCTGTCTGCAGACACTCTCCTGTTCCTCGCTATAGCGAATGATGTCCTCTAGAACCTTAGAATTTTCTTTTGCCATATTCTGTCACCTCTGTTTCTCTTATCCTCATACTCTTTTTCTTTATATACTCACTTTTCATTCGGGAAATGCCGATCTTGTCCGCATTCCCTCAGGCCTTTTCCATCTTTTCTCACAATAGGCCAAAATTACATCATCTGTCTAAATATTATACAATACTTTCCCACTTTAGATTCTTAAACTTTTCTAAAATTTAAAATAACATCAAATCAACTGGTGTATATTTATCAATTCCTTTTCAACAGCAGTAAATTTCCTTCCTCTTTCGCCCTTGACTGATTATGCTTTTATTCTTAAAATCAAGAAAGAATGTATGACCAGATAAGGGTAATGACAGGAAGGAAAAGCTAGTGATATGAACCGTTATTCCATTGATAAAAGCTCTGATGATCCCGCTTATATGCAGCTCTACCGACAGCTGAGGGATGATATTGTGAATGGCTACTACAGCCTGGGAGACCGGATTCCCTCCAAACGTCTTCTGGCAGAAGAGACAGGGACCAGTGTGATCACGACCGATCATACCCTCTCCCTTTTGTACGAGGAGGGCTATATCGAAATTAAGGAAAGAAGCGGCTGCTTTGTCATCTATACTTCCCCCGCAGACAGAAAAAAAGCCCCTGCGCATGCGGAAAATGAAGCGTCCCTTTCCGTCTCAAAGAACACTGCCCCCTCCGACTCTATTCCCGATCCAGAGGAGTTTCCTGCATCCTATCCCCCTTCTCCGGCCTTAGCCATAAATGAAGCCGTTGAGGAAAGTTTTCCCTTTTCCAGCTTTGCCAAGACTATGCGGCGGGTTCTGAGCAATTACGGAGAGGCCATTCTGACCCGTTCTCCCAATTTCGGCACTCCGGAATTTCGCTCTGCAATTGCCAATTATCTTGCCAGGGCAAGAGGCATTCTGGTCAGTCCTGATCAGATTCTGATCGGCTCCGGCTCTGAATATATGTATTCTCTGATCGTACAGATGCTTGGACGGGAGCAGCTTTTCGGAATCGAAGACCCCTCCTATGAGAAGATCCGCAAGGTTTATGAGGCCAACGGCGTCTCTGTCGATCTTTTAAAAATGGGCCACAGAGGCATTACCAGCAAGGCGCTTCAGGCCACCCGGGCCCGGGTCCTGCATGTCACTCCCTACCACAGCTATCCCACCGGCATCACTGCGGATGCTTCCAAAAGAGCCGAATATATCCGCTGGGCAAAAGAAAACCATGCCATCCTTATTGAAGATGACATGGATTCTGAATTTACCTTATCAACCAAGGCAGAGGATACGCTTTTCTCCCTTGCCCCGGATCATACCGTTATTTATATGAACACCTTTACCCGCACCATTTCTCCCTCGATCCGCTGCGGCTATATGGTTCTGCCGGCCTCCCTGTCAGATGCACTGAAGGCAAAGATCGACTTTTATTCCTGTACCGTTCCGGTCTTTGACCAGTATGTCATTGCGGAATTCATCGCACAAGGCGACTTCGAGCGTCATATCAACCGGGTAAGACGTATGCTGAGACGAAAAAACTGCCTATAGGCTGGCAAAATCCATATAGAGCCACTTTCTCTTCTCCGGATCATCGAAAAATTCATTCTCATGACGGCTGCCTCTCATCCAAAGAGAGCCATTCCGATAAGCCAGAAGCTCCATAAAGGGCACCGGCTTCCACTCTCCCTCCTCTAGGGGCACCGTACAGAAAAAGATGGAGTCATCCTTTTCGCAATAATAAAGACTGTCTTTGAAATTTGTATGCACATACATAATTTCTTCATCGTAAAAGATCAGATTCAGCTTATTGCCCGCCGCCATGGGCCCGATCAGCTTATCCAGAAGAAGAAAGCGTTCTCTGGCATTCAGATTCTTCTGCCTTTTTCTGGTTTCCTGATTGATCTGATCCACCAGATAGCAGAGAATGGCCTCGCTGTCTGTTCCCCCGTCCTGCCTGTCCAGATAAGGCTTCAGAGGCGGATAATCAAAAATGGTCCCATTGTGGATCAGAGTCCAGCAGCGGCTGGAAACATCCCTGTCTACAAAGGGATGGGTATTGCCGTATTCATTTCTGCCGATCGTTGCATAGCGAATATGGGCCAGCATGGATGGCACCACGATCTTCTGACTGAGCCTCGCCTTCAGATAGGCACTTTCATAAGCCGGCAGGGGCTCTTTTTCTATCGCAACAGCACCCAGGTCATAGAACATGGCCATTCCCCAGCCGTGCGGATGCCGAACACTGTGGGTAAAAAATTCCTTTACTTCCTTTGTCCTGTCCCTGCTCTCCAGGGCGCTTACTGCAAACAATTCACACACGAGAAGCTGTATCCTTTCTAAACCGCCTCATCCTCCGGCAGTTCTGCAAATTTTCTGATATAATACTCCAATTCTTTTCCCTGAGAGAGGCCCTCTGCCATCTCGCGGGCCGGGCTGAGCAAAAGCTCTGCTCTCCGGTAAAGGGGCTGCAGGAAGCATTCCTCTCCCTTGCCTCTTTTCTTCAGTCCCTTCTCTGCCAGATCAAGAAGCTCCAACAAGAGCCGGCTCAGTTCCTCTCGACAGACAGAGTCCGGAAGTTCTTTTTTTACATAAAGTCTCCTTAGCTCTATCGGACTTTGTCCATTTCGGTAGAGCGGACATTCATCCGATAAAAGGGCTGAAAGAGCCGGAATTTCTTCCATTAATCCTGTATGAAAAGCAGCCGGACTCATGATCTCAGACACGGGCTGTTCGCAGACACTTCTCAGTTCTACCGTTCCCCGGAAGGTAACATCCTCAAATTTAAAGGAGCGCAGATCCTTCAGGTCCGAAAGCGCAGGCACAAAATCAATTGCCTCATAGGCTCCCTTTTCCCTATTGTAATATTCCCCATGAATGATTTCCTGCTCCACATAATCAGACAAAGGAATGGGAGCAAAATTCATGTACCTTCCATCCTTATCCAGACAATACATACTCTCCGAAGCAATATAGTCGATCAGCTCCTCTATATCCTTCAGCTCCAGATCATACATGTCCACATTTTTCGGATTGATGCCATGGCTGGAATGCCGCCAGAAATAATCTCTTGCGCAGAGGTCCTCCTCATAGGGAGAATTGGCAAAAAGAAGCGCCTTCAGGGGCTCCAGCCGGTTAAAGCTGTTGATCACATCCAGCATGGTCTCCTTTTCCAGATCGAGCTGAATCTGAGAAGCACAGCTGAAAAGGCCGAAGTTCGGCAGATCATGAAAGTCCATGCTTCCCCGGTATTTCTCATAAGAAGACAGGTGATGCAGCAGCATTCGATAGCGGCCGTTTTTGATCGGAATATTATTGTTATACTCCCGGTAAGGATTGATGCCCATACCAGTCAGCATATGATCCTCTTTCTGCAGAAAATCCTGGATAAAACGGTAATACTCCTGAAAACGGGCATACACAAGATGCAGATCATCGGTCACGCCAAAGGAAAACTCAACCGTATTATAGCTGCAGTCATAGGAAAAGACGTCTCCGCTTTCCTTCTCGGTCATATTGTAGATATGGCCTTCCTCATCGAAGGACGGATCCTGAAAGGAAAAACGCTCCATAAAGGCATGGCTCAAGCGATGGATCAATTCAAAATCCACGGCTTCCTTCCGTAAATTCACAATGGGGAGCTCGAATTCAATCCCAACACCCTGGCCTGCTTTTCTTTCGGTCGGAAGGATATATTTCTGATATAAATATTCCCTCAGTGCTTCTCTATGATCTGCCATTCCTTTTCTCCCTTGCTGTCTTTCCTTTATCTCGTATCTCTTATCTCGCTTCTTCTTAAGCCCGATTTTATCAGTATTCCTATCTGTTTGCTGGGGTTGCTCTGTATTTATTGCATATCATATCATTTTTTTTCATGGATGCATAGTCCTGTTCTTCTTTGCGATTCTTATGGTACTATTATCATATTATCATGTCATGATGGTACTGCAGGTGTGAGATATACCTCAAAAGACACGCTTGCAGTACCGCATAATGTAATGGCATTTTATCCCTATAATTACACAACTACTCACTTTTCGGAGGTTCCCTCATGAACTATATCAGTCTGTCTGATGAAATGTACCGTCTTTTTGGCACAAAGGTCTATAAGCTTTCTCTATCCAGCGGCTGCAGCTGTCCCAACCGGGATGGCACTCTGGGAATAAGAGGATGCAGCTTTTGTTCCGAGGGAGGCTCCGGTGATTTTGCCGCTCCCTTTCTTCCCATTGCAGAGCAGATTCGGCTTGCAAAGGAAAAGGTTGACCCCAAATTTCCTGCCAGGATCAAAGCGGAGGACCGGCGCTATTTTGCCTACTTTCAATCCTTTAGTAATACCTACGGTGATCCAAACCGTCTGGAGGAGCTTTTCCGCCAGGCACTTTCCTATCCGGAAATCGTCGGCCTTTCCATCGGAACAAGGCCAGACTGCCTGTCAGACGATATGATTCAAAGGCTTTCTTTTTTACAAAGCAGCTTTCAAAAGCCTGTCTGGATCGAGCTTGGTCTGCAAACCATTCATGAAAAAACTGCCGAAAGAATTCACCGCGCCTATCCCCTTTCTGTCTTTGAGGACAGCTACCGCCGTTTAAAATCTGCCGGCCTTAGCGTCATCGTTCATGTCATTCTGGGGCTTCCGGGTGAAAGCAAAGACGATATGCTGAAGACAGTTTCTTATCTTTCCTGCCTTTCTCCAACTCTGGACGGCATCAAGCTGCAGCTCCTGCATGTTCTGAAGGGCACAGAACTTGCAGAAGAATACGAAGCCAAGCCCTTCCCCATTCTGAGTCTGGAGGAATATAGGGATCTGATTGTCTCCTGTCTCCGTCTTCTGCCGAAGGAAACCGTTATTCACCGCCTGACCGGAGACGGACCCAAGCAGCTTTTAATCGAACCACAGTGGTCTGCTGATAAAAAAAGAGTCATGAATACCCTGCAGAAAGCAATAAAGGAGGCTTAGAGGAGAGGCAGATTTGATCAGCCTTTCCTTCTAGCCTCCTTTGCCTTGCAGAGTATTTAACTCAGTCGGAGTCCAAACTCCGACCGAGTTAAATGCTCCGCAAGTATGCGCACGAATTCTAAGATGCATCTGTCTGCTAACTCAGATTCGAATCCAGTGAAATTCACGCTTATCATACTTATCATAATGTTTCCCTAAGCCAAAGACTGACATAGGCGGCGATCGGTGCCATATCATAGAGGGGAATCAGATGCATTTCCTCAAAGAGGCGGGTACTCTCATAGGAGATTCCTTCTGATACTCCTGTCAGATAAACCGGAATCTTTCTCTCATAGGCCTCCTCGAAAAAGGCCTTCCCTGCAGGATCTGCTGTATTGAATGTTCCGGAATGATAGCTCTCATGAAGAATTGCCCTTGTTCCATCCGGAATTTTGGGATAGGGCAGCCCCGGATAGGGATGAATCCATAGGATCTGCCAGCAGCTTTCCGAAAGCATCACACTCTTTTGATTCTCTAGCTTTTCTTCTGCCTCTTTTAGAAGATTTGGCCTTTGCTCTTCTTCGAAAACTTCTTCCTGTCTGATCTTCAGACCGTCCTCTTCTATCCTTGCAAAATACTGATCCTTCAGACTGAAAAAATCCGGAGAAAAAGCAGCAGAAGCCAACAGCTTCCAGCCATAATGGATATAAGTAATACCGTCCTGATTGCGGTAGGGTACAAAAATACCTCTGCAACCGGCTTCGATGATCTTGATTGCTCCATAGAGATTATCAATGGCATTCTGCCTCTCATCCTCAAGCGGATAAGCACTGGATACCAGACTAACCGGTATCTTTGTCTTTGTGGCAAGGCAGCTCAGAAGTGCCGCAGAATAAGGCAGAGTATCTGTTCCGTGGGTAACAATGATCCCGTCATAGTCCCTATCCAAATTTTCAAGCAGACAGTTAGCCAGAGCACTCATCCAGATCCCGTTGTTATTCTCGCTAAGAATCGTATAGGGTTTCAATGTATCATATGCAAAGTCTATTCCATATTCTGCCCTGTATTTTTCGAGCAGCTGATAGGGCTTCTTTTCATCTACACAAATATATTCTTCTGAGACGGTGCTTCCGATGGTTCCGCCGGTAAAGATAAACAGCAGCTTTCTTTTTTTCAAAATGCAGCTCCTCTTCTTTTCTTTCTTCTATTTTATATTTTTTTCATGCCATAGGCTTTTCTGATGAAATTGCAGTTTGCCAGCAAAACCGTAAGCAGAATATCCAGGACCAGTCTTCCAACAATTAAGAAGCCCAGCTCCCAATTTCCCGGAAGCCCGATCATGGTCAGCTTTTCAAAGCACATATGCCAAGGAAAGAAATGATATTCCACGTTATGAATGCTCAGCAAGATCAAGCTGTTTTTTCCTAAAAATTCTACCCTCTCACTGATTGCCGGTAAATACCTTTCTGCTGCCTTCGACAATTCCAGAAAGCAGAGACTGGCTCCCAGACTGGCAAAAACATCCACAAGGCCTCTGCCCAAATACAAAATAACAAGCCACAAGCCCTGAAAATCTTTTATGAAATTAATCCAAAGCATAGCAGCTGCAAAGAGGATAAAGAGCTTTGTTTCTTTTGATAAGCTGCCGATGGTTTCCTTTTCCTCTTTATATAAATAGCCGATATACATATAAAGTAAAGCAAAAGCACCATTCTGTATACATAGCGGTAGCCAGAACAGCTTACTGGAATAATATCCGAGAAGAAAAATCACTGCAACGAAGAGCGTTCTCTGCCCCCCCCGCTTAAATTTTAAGGCAATACGCAATAGAATGTAGCCCCAAAAGGTAGCCCAGAGGAACCACAAAGCCCCTATCGTTCTTATGTAAAAAGGTTTTGTGTATGTCATTCCCGAACCACATAAAGAAGCTAGGCCCCATTCGCCCATTGCCTTTCCTGCGTCGGAAATTCCTCCCGCATAAAGGCCAATTCCTCCTGCGATCAGAATCATTACCAAGCAGGTAAGGATATATGGCACGATCAGAGTTCGGAATTTTTTCTTTATGAATTCCGAAAGCGTACCCTTTTCGCTGACAAAATATCCGCTGATCAGGAAAAATATCGGAAGATGAAAGGTATATACCACACGATCGATATTATTCACCTTCAAATGGCCCAGTATAATGCAGATCATTGCAATGCCTCTGGCCACATCCACATATCCCACTCTTTTTTTCTTGCTTCCCATCCCTATTATTTCCTTTTCTTTATTCCATCACTTCTTTCTTCACGCCTCTGGCCTCCATATAGTGCAGAATGATTTCTACTACACGATCAAGCCCGATCTTTCCGGTATCGATACAAAGATCATATTCATCACCCTGGCCCCATTTCGAGCCGGTGCACTGCTCATGGAAGGCCGACCGCTTATCATCCACCATTTGAATATGATTCAGGGCCTCCTTCTCCGAGATCTGATCCCTCTCCTGCAGATGCCTGCTTCTGATGTCTTTATCTGCATGCAGATAGATGGAAATGCAGTCCGGATCCTCTCTGTAAATATAGTTGGCACATCGTCCAATGATAATACAGTCCTTTTCCTCGGTCAGTTCTTTTACAAAATCGATATATCTGCTTCTCGGATTTTTCACGCCATAGCTCATCGCAATGCTGTAAAGAAAACTGTCGATGGGCTTTTCACTTAAGAAGTTTCTGTTCTCCTCATAGACCTTTCTCAGCTTTGCCTCTTCGATGAATCTTTTCTTGTCAAAAATTTCCATTTCCAGCTTTTGGGACAAGCGCTCTGCCACACGATGGCCTCCGCTTCCGCATTGTCTTGCAATTGTAATCTTCATCCTAAGACCTTCTTTCTATTCTGAATGATGTCTCCTGCTCTCCCAATGCATACTTATTTCGGGAAAATACTGAAATGCCGATAAGCTCTGCACTCCCTAATCTTTTATATTATATCCTAATCCCTTCAAAATAAAAGTCTCTTTCATTCCTTCCTCATTTTAAGGAGTCGACTGATATTTATCTCCAACTGCTCTCTGCTGAGGCTTCCCGCTTCAACTGCCTTCAGAATATCCTCTGTATCCTCCTTTACTCCCGGCATCATCAGCTCTGTTCCGCTTTCTGCAACCCCTGCTGCCGAGGGATCCTGATATTTATGCCCCTCCTTGATAGCCATACCTCTGACCAGCCAATCTGTCATCACAATTCCCTGATGCCCGAATTCACATCTCAAGACATCCTGGATCAGCCTTCTGTCCTCGCAAGTATGACGTCCGTTGATCAGATTGTAGCTGCTCATTACAGCTCCCGGATGTGCCTCCCTGATACATAGAGCAAAGCCCTTCAGATAGATCTCCCGCAGAGTTCTTTCGCTAAGGATGCTGTTGCTGTCATGCCGGTTCGTCTCCTGGTTATTGGCCGCATAATGCTTGATGGTCGTATATCTGCCCGGATGCTTCTGCACCCCCTTGGTAATCGCAGCCGCAAAAGCTCCGCTGATCAAAGGATCCTCGGAATAATATTCAAAATTTCTGCCGCACAAGGGATTTCTCTGGATGTTCAAAGCCGGTGCCAGCCAAAAATCAATGCCGAAGCGTTCCATTTCCTCGCCCACAATATCTCCGCATTCTTCTGCAAGGGCAAGATTCCAGCTCTGAGCCAAAGCTGTGGCGATCGGAATGGCAGTGGCATACTGGTGCCTGATCTCTTCCTCCGAAATAAGCCTTTCTTCCTTCTTCTGCCCCGGGAAGGCAAGGGCAAAGACCTTTTCCATACTCTCGGGAAGATTGGATCCAAGCGGCTCCGCTCCATTTTCACCTTCAACATAATCCTTAGCCAGACGCAGGCCGGCCGGTCCGTCTGCCATAATGTAAGGTCTGTAAGCTGCAAGGGGAATCTCATGCGCCGTTTCTCCCGCTGCACCTGCAACAAGAGAACCGGAATTCCCGAAAATTCCCTCTGCCTTCGGATTAAAGTGGCCAACGCTGAGTCTGGCCAACTCCTCCGTCTTTAAGCTTTTGGCCTCAGCTGAAATTTCTTCCTTCTGCTCATAGCAGGCCTCTTTATGAGGCAGGCTTGCCGGGGCAATTTCAAAAACAGGCAGCTCAACAGGCAGCTTCGCCAAATCCTCTCTTCTCTCCTCCGGCTTCCAATCCTGAAAATCCGGCTTTTCAATCACAGATCTTACCTGATAAATGATATTTTCCTCCGGAAGACGCAGACAGGCAATTGCTTCTGTCTCTCTGCTGCTTTGGCCCAGACGAAGCAGATAATCTCCCTTTTCCAAAAGATAGGCCTGTCTTTCGCTATCATAAGCGGCCATATCGGAAAGGGAAAAGCCCAGCTCTACCCTGTCTTTTTCTCCTGCTGCCAGCTCCTTTGTTTTTGCAAAGGCACAAAGTTCCTGATAGGGCTGATCCAGTCTTCCCTGCGGCTTAGAAAGGTAAAGCTGAAGAACTGCTTTTCCCCTGTAATTCCCGCAGTTTTCCACATCTGCGGAAACTTTCACCTTTTCTCCTTCCACTTTTGTGGAAAGCTTTCCGATTTTAAACTCTGTATAGGAAAGACCGAAGCCAAAAGGATAGTCCGCCTTCTGATCCACGGAATCAAAATAGCGGTAACCGACATAAATTCCTTCCCGATAACGGGTCTCATTTTCCTCTCCAAATTCTCCTATCTGCGGAAACTTCTCCCAGGAAGTCCAGCTGCAGGCCAGCTTGCCGGATGGATTCTGCCGTCCGGTCAGGATATCGGCACAGGCATAGCCTGTCGAGGATCCCAGCTGGGAAAGGAGAAGAATATTTTCAACTGCTTCCAGCCCCTTCAGCTCTACCGGTCCGCCCACATTCAAAACCAAAAGGAACTTCTCATAGTTTTCATTTAAAGCAAGAATATCTCTCTTCTCACTGTCCGTTAAAAAGAAATCTCCTTTTTCGGCCTTTCTGTCGATCCCCTCGCCGCAGCTTCTGGCCAGAACATAAATGGCTGTATTTCCTTCTCCTGTTAAGGGCAGACTGACTTCCGGCTCCTCTACAGACGAAGAAAGAGCCTCATCAAAAAGAGAGACTCCTTTTTCTTCTGCCCTTCTTAGCAGCCCCTCTGCAAAGCAGTCCTCTGCCTGCTCCCAAAGGCGGTCATAGCCATCCAGCCAATCCTTTGTTGTTATTTCAAACCCTGCTTCCTCTAAGGCTTCCTCAATCGTAACAAAAAAGTGAGAATTTACCTCGCTGGAGCCTGTTCCGCCCTTTTGCGTATTTCTTGCTCCCTTTCCGTAAAGAGCCAGCTTTCCTCCTTCTGAAAGAGGAAAGTCCCCATTTCTTCTCAGAAAGAGACAGCATTCCGCTGCAGATGCTCTCATCTTCTCTAAATGTTCCTTTTCATATGCATATAATTCCGGCATGCTTTTCTCCTCTCTTTCTCTTGCTGTTCACTCTATCATTTGTGTATAATCACCATTTTCTCAGCACTCTAAGCTGCCAAGACTCGCTCCATACAAAGGTATTAAAGCACACACTTTCTTGAATGTAAAACGAAAGCAAATGATTATCAATGACGAAAGTGCATTAATCAGAATAGGAAAAAGAATCCCTCTTTCTCTACCTCCACCCTCTTATGATATACTCTTACTATCACTTTTATACAGGAGGATGAAAAGTATGTTATCTGTTAAACAGGCCAAATGGCTGCTGCATATTTTACTGCCGCTCTTTATTGCAGTATTTTCTATTTTTATTTGCAGCAAAAAATTCCCGGAAACCCAGTTTTATACTGAATCAATTGAAAGTCTGGAAGAAAGTCAGGCCACAGTCACGAAGCTCACTGCCGGAACCATGGGGCTTTCTATCATCATCAATTTTCTTCCCGATGATTACGGCAGTTCTCTGGCAGATTCCCTGACAGATCTGAACAAATATTTTGTTTTGCTGCTTGTTGCTATTTTCTTAGAAAAGCTTATCGCCGTGGAGGGATCTACCATTGCCTTCACCTATTTGATTCCGGCCGCCTGCGCCCTATATCTGTTTTCCTATTTCTTTAAACAGGAAGCCTTTATGGTTCTTGTAAAGAAAATCGCAATACTAGCCTTGGCTCTCATATTGGTGATCCCCTGCGGTACACACTTTGCGAATACGATCGGCAGTGACTACCTGAATTATGTTGATACGACCCTTGAGGACTCCCAGACCTATACATCAGAGATAAGCGATACTTTAACCCAGAGCGATGATTCCCAGACCCTTATTGAGAAATTCTCGAATGTGATTTCCACTGCTATCAGCAGTGTTAAGGATATTGCCGGCAACATTAAGAATGTCATTTCAAAATTCATGAACAGCATTGCCATTCTTATCATTACCAACTGCATCGTCCCCGCCTTAATGTTTATCTTCTTCCTATGGATCCTGCAGCAGATCACCTCGATTGATTTTTCAAAGGTTTCCAGACTGCAGCTATCCAAAGAAGAAAAAGAAAATCTTCAGGAACTTGTTGATCACTTGCAAAAAGGAGGCAAAGATGAAAGGCATTCATAAAAAAAGCATTTACAATCTGCTGGTCCTTCTTCTTTTGATCGGCATCGCAGTATCCCTCGTCTATGGCCTCTTTATCAAAAAAGGGTCTGCGGCAAATGCAGAGAATACGATTGAGGATAATCTGGAACTGTCCGATTCCGATGTCCTTCAGTTAGAGGACAGTAAGGTTCGGGTCAGCTTTTCCGAAGTTGTCCTTTCCCCTCAAAATGAAACCCGGGAACTGATCGTCAGTACCCAGGAAGCTACCGTATCCACCAATCTTGAGGATCGGCTGATCCAGCAATTGGATATTTCAGCCCTAAAAAAATCCCAGACCGTCAGCTATACCGGAACCGGATATTTCATTGTAAATTTAAATACCCTGACAGAAAAGGATATTAGGGTTGATGATAAAAATAAGACAGTAACCATCCAAATCGAACACGCAAAGCTAAAAGACATTGTCATAGATCCTGACAAGGTTGAAATCGGATCTGTAAAAAAAGGTCTGCTTGCTCTGGGAAAATTGGAAATCACTGTGAATGATTACAATGAGATTGAACAGGAGCTAAAGGATCGCTTGGAAGCTGCCTTCAATACCGGCGATAATCTGCAGGAAGCCGATGATAATGCTCTACAAATGGTAAAAGAAATTTATGAACCGGTTATCCATGCAGTAGACAGCAGCTATGAGCTGGTGATTACCTTTCAGTGAAATATGATGCAATACACCAAACTGAGTAAACTGCCATATCTTTACTCAGTTTGGTGTTTCTGCACATACATCTATAATACACACGATAGATAAGCTTGCCATAAAAGGACGAGAATGATTCTGCTCAAAATCATTCTCGTCCTTTTGCACATCATCACATGATGGATAATCTTTCACTCAGTTTGGAGTTCTGCATATACTTTCATACCATCATCCTTCTCCAACTGCTTCTTCCCGCAGACTTCTCTCCTCTTTCGGCACCTCCGCTGCCGCATTGATTTTCTTCATCTCTGCAATGACAAAGGCCAGAGCCAGCAAAAATGCCAATCCATCTGCTGTCGGTCCTGCCCACAAGACTCCCTTCAGTCCCATGATTTTACAAAGAATGATCACTGCCGGGATCAGGATAATGATCTGTCGGCTGAAAGAAATAATGCCGGAACGCAGCGGCTTTCCGATCGACTGGAAGAAAATCGCCGATACGATCTGAAAACCGTTAAAGAAACAGAGAAGGGTAAAAATCCGGAAGGACATAATGGAAAACTCCCGGTAAAGCTCTCCCTGATTTCCAAACATAGCTGTCAGCTGATTCGGGAAGATCTGGAAAATCAAGAAGCAGATAACTGCCACAAGGCTTGCTGTCTTGACCGCCAGATAAAAGCTTTCCTTTACCCTTTTAAAATTACCCTGTCCATAATTGTAGCCTACGATCGGCTGTGCTCCGGTTCCGATTCCCGTTACAACCGCTACCAGAATGGTATTGAATTTCATGACAATCCCGAAGGCAGCCAGAGGAATATCTGCTCCGTATTCTGATCTTGTTCCGTAATAAACCAGATAATAGTTAATCACAGCCATGATCACGGCAATCGCAAATTGGGCGATAAAGCTGGAAATACCAAGTGACGCGATTTTTTTCAACATACCGAAATCCGGTTTCATTTCCTTGAGAGAAATTTTTACTGTCTTAAATCTTGGAATATACCAGACAGAAATTGCAAAGTTCAAAAGCTGGCCCAGGACAGTTGCAATGGCTGCACCTTCCATGCCCCAACCAAAGCCCAGCACAAAAAGTGCATCCAGTATCACATTTGTAAGACAGCCGGCAATCATGCCGATCATGGTCAGCTGGGGCGTTCCGTCTGCCCTGATCAGAGAGCAAAGACCGCTTCCGATGACTACAAAGGGGAAGCCGAGGATGACAATCCTTCCGTAAGCCAGAGCATAGCTCAGATTATCCGGCGTTGCACCCAGAACAGACACCATAGACCGAAGTCCCAGTGCACAGACAAGAAATACCAGAATGCCAATGATGATCAGCCAGCTTATGGTATTGTTAGCTCCCTTTTCTCCTTTTTCCTTCTTTCCCTCTCCCAGAGACAAGCTCAAAAAGGCTGCGCCGCCATCGCCAATGAGCAGGGATAAGGCTGTTACCACCATATTCAGGGGGAAAATAACATTTGTCGCACTGTTTCCAAGGGTTCCTACGCCCCAGCCGATAAAGATCTGATCGACGATATTGTAAAGGGCGTTTACAACCAAAGCGACTACACTAGGAATGGCATATTTCAGCATCAGCTTTCCGATCGGATCTGCTGCCAGATTCTCCTTCTTCTCAGCCATTTTATGCTTCCCTCTTCTGCAGATTTCTGATATTGCGGCGGATCTTTCTGCAGACACCGAAATTATCCTTATCTCTTCTTTCCAAATTGTTTAAGCGGATTTTCTGTAATGTAATGTTTTCCTGTATTGTCATTGTTTTTCTCCTCTCTTTCTCTTGCTGTTCACTTCATCAGTTGTGTACATTTTTCATTTTCTTAGCACTCTATAATTTAGACTGCCAACTTCATACAAAGGTATTAAAGCACACACTTTCTTGAATGTGAAACGAAAATAAGTTATTATCAATGACGAAAACGCATTAATTCATACCATCTAGGGAAAAGGGAGAAAAACATGACCACAGATCAGCTGGAAAGCTTTATTAAAGTAGCAGAAAACCTGAATTTTGCCCGTGCCGCCGAAAGCCTGCAGATCACCCAGTCCGCAGTATCCCGGCAGATTCATGCCTTAGAAGATGAGCTTGGCGTTAAGCTTCTTCACCGCACGACCCGTTCTGTCACCCTGACACCGGCAGGCGTCAGTTTTCTGGAGGATGCCAAGCAGGTAATAGGAAGACTTTCTTCCGCAAAGCAAAAGCTGCACCAACAGGATTCCTCCCCTATGCAGCTTCTGACCATTGGCTGCCCCAGCGAGGAAAATCTGCAGCTCCTAGGACAGATTCTGAAACGCTGCCGGAGGGAACTTCCTCAGCTCTATCCTTTTTTAAAGGTTATTCCCCATCGTTCCCTTCTGACCCTCTTTTATCGTGGGGACCTGGATCTCCTCTTTGGCTTTCAGGATGATATTCCCCAGAAGGGAGATATGGTCTACCGGGAATTATTTCGTCTTCCTCTCTGCTGCCTTCTTCCTGCAGAGCATCCTCTTGCCCAAAAAGAGAGCCTCTCCCTGGAAGAGCTGTCCTCTGAAAAGGTCATTGTCTGCAATTCCTATGCCATTCCTTCCGGTGCCGCAGAAATCCAGGACAAACTGGCCAGACAGCTGCCGCCTGACTCCTGTTATTTTTGTGAAAACCTGCAGGTTCTTTTGACATTAATAAAGGCAGGATACGGATGCTCCGTCCTGCCTCAGAATACAAATTATACGGATGATGAGATTGTACAAATTCCCTTAAAGGACAGCGCTTCTCTGTCCTACGGCATTTTCTCCAGAAAGGATCCGAAGGAAGGTCCTGTCAGGGACTTTCTCTCTCTTTGCTCTCATTTGAATTAAGAAATTAAGGATCAAGACTTGCTCGCGAGTCTTGCGCGCGGATCTTGTCTGCCTCTTATTCAATCGCCAATATTTTGGTCTCCACAGACAATCCGAACCTTCATCCTTAATAGATACAGCCAAAGACAGGTGTTTTCTTATTGTCTATAATAGACATAGTTGATAAAGAATATCGACTTTTTACCATCAATAGGTTGTGTTGATGTACTCCCCATAAACTCTGCATCAACAAATAAAAACACCTCTATTCCCACACCTTACGAATGGTAGCAAAATGCAGCAGTGGTATCTCCGCTGCTGCATTTTGTTTTTCTATGTACTTAAGCTTATATGACTAGACTTCCCACACATATGGGGTTCGAACCCTATATGTGTGGGAAGTTTAATTATATGATAAAACGTATTGGCGCCGCCTTACTCCTTCTCCTTCAAATGACTGCAGAAAACGATCAAGCCAAGAATCACCGCAAGCACTGCTGCCAGGAAAAATCGGAAGGAACAGTCACTTCTTCCCATCGCATTCGCAAGATTGGTCAGAATCAGAGGTGACAGAAAGGAACCGAAATTCGGTCCGACTGACAGGATCCAGGCACTTGCCGCTACGCTAACCGCAGGATCCACCCTTCCTCCAACGCGAAGGAGCGCATAAGGGAAAATGATGCTCAGGGAACCGCCTCCGATAAAAGCACCAATCATCATTGCCGGCATACTGGGAACAAAATAGATCATGGCATAGCTGACTGCCAGAAGCACAAAGGCAAAGACATCTGTATTTTTCTTCATGACTGCCATAATCTTATTAAAGAGGAAGCCAACGATACAACCGCCAAACATAAACACCCCTGTCGCAAGCCCCGTGACAGAGGTATTGCTCACATTTCTTTCCGATAAAAGCAAAGAGGCATTGGTAGAGAATGCAAAATAGCAAACAGCAAAAGCCAGGGTTTCTGCCGTAACCGCAAATACAAAGGCCGGCATTTTTTTCTTTTCACTGCTCTCGCTTTTCTTTTCTTCTGCCCCGGCTATCTCCTGCTTTGGCAAAAATTTAATGCAAAGAATAATAACCGGAATAACAAAAAGATATACCAGATAGGAAGTGTTCCAACGGGCATTTGCCGCAATACCTGACAAAATACTCAAAAGCACACCGCCAAGGTTAACGGCAGAGGTCTGATAGCCTGCAATATGAGCTGTTTCTTCCGGTTCGAAATAATCCACCATCATACTGGAGATAGAAGGAACAAAAAGTCCCGTACCGGCTCCGAGCAGGGCAGACCAGACATAAACCATAGCTACGCTGATACTGCAGAAATAACCTCCGACTGCAGCGATCACAAAGAGGCCCAGTCCGATGATACACATCTTCCGTCTTCCGATCGCATTTGATATCTGCCCTGAAAAGAGGGCGACGATCACCAATATCAGGTTCAAAAATGTGGTTGCCATCTGTGCCACCAGCTGAGAGGCATTTGGAAAAACAACCGTGATCGAGGAGATAACGGGAGAAAGGGCTACCATGCCCATCTGGAACATGGATATGCCCAGAATGGTCCATACGATTCCTTTCTTCCTTGCTGTTAAATTCATTCTTTTCTCTTTCCTTTCTTAATTTACTGACGTTTCCCATATAAATCCTTGCATAAAAAGGAACAGGCAGAAGACTTTCATCCCCTCCCTGTCCCTTTCATTGTCAAGACTCACTCGCGCGTCAGCTCTGCTTAGCCGATTGCCAGACAGATCAGCATACCTACCAGGGTTGCTGCGGATGTTGCACCGATCTGAACAACAACAATCTGCTTATACACATCCTTATGTGTCAAACCAATGAATCCCATTGTTACATTCAGCATACTGGAATGCGGCATGGAATCGAAGGTTGTTGCTGCTGCCATTGACAGTCTGTGTACCAGACCTGCCTTTGCACCGGCTTCTACCGCTTTTACGCCGATGGTAGAAACTGACATGGACAGACCACCCATGGAATCTGCACTTAAAGCTGCAAAGAGTGCTGTGCCGACTACTACCATGACGTAAGGATTCATGTTAAGTGAACCGATCTTATCCATAATTACAGAATAAAATGCTGTATTGGAAATCAGGGAAGCATAACCAACGATTGCGCATACAGAAAGCAAAGGAACCGCACACTGTACACAACCATTTGTAATGGTTGCCGGCAGCTTCTTGATCACTCCGATACGGGATTCATTCAATACGATACAAGCTGCGATTGCAACGAACTGCGCAATAACTGTTGACGGTGTAGAACCAAGTCCCAGACCAAGCTGTAAGATCATACAACCCGCTACTACCAGGACAAGCGGAATAATTGCAATCGTAAAAGACGGCTTCTGCTCATCCGGAAGATCAACTGCTTCCGCCCTCAAGGAATCCTCTGTGTGAGAAGGCGTATAACCAATTCCTGCCTTCCGGTATTTCCGAACCAGGGCAAATTCAACATAGATATAAACAAGGACAAGCTGAACCAGGCACATGATCACACCGATCGCACTGCCGGCATAGATTGTTGTTCCCAGCGCCTGGGAAGCAATCAGGTTACCCATTGTCGGTGATCCCGGAAACATAAAGGAAAATGCAGAATTCACGCCAACCATAACGACCATAGCTACATTCAGTGGAAGATCTGCTGCTTTCATCAAAGAGAAAGCCATGATAACTGCTAAGAAAGGCCAGGACTGAATGCCTGCAAATCCACAGATCGCAACGAAAACGCCCATGCTGTAAATCGCAAAGTGCACACCAAATTTTTGAATTAAAAAGTTACCGATTACAACGTCAGATCCTGTTGTGATCATGATGGCAGAGAAAACACCGCCGACCATGAAAGGAATAAACAGGTTTGTTGTATAAGAACCTGCTCCCTCCGCAAAAATTGTATAAACACCGTTAAACCATCCTCCATCTACACCGAATGCAAGGATTAATCCTGCGATCAATGCAGCCGGCACCAGGTTCATCCCCTTCATCACGAGTACCATTAAGACTACGAATGATATCGCGAACAGAATTGCTGATATTGCTACCATAGACATACCATTTCCTCCTTTAATTTTTCACATGTGATTTCCCCAAAACCTACTTTGAACTGAAATTACAGTCCCATATTCATAACCGCATCATAAGCATCGCGAGTGGCCTGTTCTACATTCTTCGGCTTTCTTGCATCACCGATACAATAGAATTTTTCTACATACTGATAGAGATCATCGATCTCTCCTCTTCGGGATACCATACCCGCTGCCAGCAGTACACTGTCACAGGGGAAGACATGCTCTGCATTCTCTTTATCCTTTGCGACTACTGCATCCTTGCGAATCTCGGTTACCCTCATGCCCGTCTCTGTTCTGACCTTCTTCTCTTCCAGTTCATGATGGATGGTAAAGTCAGTATATCGATGTCCGTCTGCTACAAGGCGGTCGTTCATTTCCAGTACTGTGACCTCATGGCCAAGCGTTGCCAGATAGATGCCTTCCTCACATCCGATCTGACCACCGCCGATCACAACAACTTTCTTGCCGATCGGCATATCCGGCATCAGGTCCGCACCGATAAATACATTGTCTCCGTCTACGCCCGGAACCGGCAAAATAAGAGGCTTTGCACCTACTGCTGAAATCAGGACATCCGGCTTGATTTCCTTTACCAATTCTGCATCTACTCTGGTGTTCAGCCGAACATCAATCGGCAGCTCCATACAGGTCTTCCGCATAAAATCGCGATAACGCTGGATTGGCTTTTTAAACCAGGCTCCGTTATCCGAATATTTCAGTGCGCCGCCAAGTTCGCTTCTTTCTTCGCAAAGGATTACCTCATGCCCCTTCTCATAAGCAACTCTGGCTGCTTCCATTCCGCCTGGGCCGCCGCCTGCGATCAGAACCTTCAGTCCTTTTTTATTCTGCGGATAGGGATGGAAGAAATCCTTCTCCCGGCCGATGATCGGATTCACCGTACAACGCATGCAATCATTTGCGATCATTCCGCCCAGACAGTTTGCACAGCGAATGCAGGGCATGATTTCCTTTGTTCTGCCCTCCATCACCTTTCTTGGGAAGAAAGGATCGGCGATCAGCCCACGCCCCATCGCAATCGCATCGGCATGTCCTTCTGCAAGGAATTTTTCCATCTGATCCGGATCATCGAAAGCACCTACGGATACCACCGGTGTCTTAACATGCTTTTTGATCTCTGCCGCAAGATTGGAATTCTCCATGTCCTTCTGGAAGGGACCCGGATGCATCAAAACAGTAGAATAAAAGATCTGCTGGGTTCCTGCCGAAACATGGATCAGGTCTACCTTATCGTCCAGAGCTTTAGCGATCTCGATACCGTAATCCAGGCCATAGCCGCCTTCTGTTCTCTCTGATCCGCTCATACGAACCTCGATTGGGAATCCTTTTCCTACATTTTCACGAATCTTGTCGACAACAAGAAGAAGAAAATTCAGTCTTTTCTCCGGTGTTCCGCCCCAATGGTCATTACGGAAGTTTGTCAATGGGGAAAGGAACTGGTGAACCAGCCAGCCATGTCCTGCATGCAAAGTCACCATATCAAAACCGAATTCCTTACATTTTCTTGCCGCCTCACCGTAGTGCTCTGCAGCGGTATAGATTTCTTCTTCCGTCATCTCACGAACCTGATCTCCCCAGGGATCAATGTAGGAAGAAGGTCCTGCTGCCATATGGCCGATGAACTCTTCATCGCAAAGGGCTCCGCCGTGATCCAGCTCAGCAGAAATTGCTGCACCGCCGGAATGCACCGCATCACATAGCCTTGAGAAATGATACTTTGCACCTTCCTGATCTGTGGCCAGCTGCTTATGATGTGACTTACCTTCCTGAAGGTCTACGATCACCTCGCCGATACAGACAACTGCTGCGCCGCCCTCTGCACGAAGTTTATAATATTCCAAGTTTTCCGTTGTAAAGCCCGGTTCATCTGTCACATCCGCAAGGGAAGTCGGTGCAGAAAAGATCCTGTTCTTTAATACAAGATTGCCAACCTTTAAAGGCTTTAAAAGGTTAGGATAGTTTGGATTGCTCATGTTCTACTCTCTTTCTTTTTCTCTTTTAATCCGTCAATCTCTCGGACGGTTGTATCTGTGCTCTTCATCCAATGTCTCATAGGGTTCCGGCCACATGACATCGAACTGTGGTTTCTGCAGAAGAGAATAGGGCTCATGCCAGGGGCCCGGATAGGTAACAGCCGGCATACCCAGAGTAACAGGCGGTGCCTCCTTGGGATTCGGATCGGTCAGTCTTGTCCAGTCCTCATAAGCCCAGTCGCGAAAATCCAGATCAGACATGATATCCGGGCAAACCTGCTCATTTAAGTATTTCAGTCTGCCATCTGCTTCATCGATGACAAAGTCAGAGCCATAGCGTTCCCACATGATATGGCACCATTTTTCTTCATCCGGATCAAGGGTGGAGTTAATTGCACCCGGTGTAACAAAGGATGCTCTGGAACTCTTTCCATCATCCGCAACCTCGATGACATCACATACCAGGGTATGAACAGAGCATTCCATCAGAGGACGCGGATCCTTTCCGGCAATCTCCGGATAATGCTGCACTTCCTCGATAAAGGCCTTGTAGCCCATGATCTCATAGTCTGTTACATTTCCGTGCCATACCTGATCCACACCCTTCATGCATCCGAAGAAGTGTCCCCAGCCAATCTCATCCGAGTGTACCCAGAGAAGATCCTGCTCGGTAATACCGTCTGCTCTTGCATGAAGATAGGCATGTCTTGCTTTAATGTTTTCTGTTTCCTGGCTGATATTTGCATTATGAATTCTCTGTTCTAATGTCAGATGCTTTTTCATTTGAAGTTCCTCCCCTCTCCTGCATGGAAGCCCTGTACTGCAGGCGGCTTATAACCTTCCGGACCATAGCTGATATCGTCGCTCCAGGTCTGATAGTCCTTCGGCGGCATCGGCGGATAGTTGTCCCACCAGTTGAAGGTGACGTCATGTGTCAAAACTTCAATATCCGGCTTGCCAAATTCTTTTCTGACCGGATTGTCGGAGTCATTGCCCCAGTTTACATAGACCGGGTATTCGCCATAATCATGGCCTGCCTCTGCATCTACATCCGTAGAGATCACGATATGCCAGATTTTCCAGTCATCGCCCTCTTTTACAAAATCAACAGCAACCTTACCCAGCATCCACCATGCTTTACCGCTTCCGTCTGCCTCCGCAGTCGTCTCCTGTCCAATGCAGTACCAGAGGCCCTTTGCCGTTTTGCCGTCAATGGCAACCTCTACCAGACCTGTAGAAAGCGGATGCGCATACATGTTTCCAAGGTTCTTCTCTGTCGCGCCGTTTTCCTTCTTCTGCTGCTCCAACCATTCATTATGCTTTGTTACATAGTAGTTACGGACGGAATCCATACCGGTATAGTAGCCCCAGTTGCTTCCATAGGAAGCTGTTTTCTGATGTTCCGGCTCGCGCACCCATAACTGTTCGATCTCTTCTTCTCTCTGATCCCAGGTCTGCATGTAAACTCTCTTATGCATCAGGGTCTTAATATCTTCTATATCCCAGATATGATTCATCTCTTCTTCCGGGGTATAAATGCTCTCATCGATCACTTTTTTCCTCCTTCTGCCTTAGGCACCGTATGAAAAGGTATCTGCAAATGTGTCATAGGGTTCCGGCAAACGCGGGGCACCGGTCAGAGGTCTTTTTGCAGACCAGGGAGCCCTTACGGTCTCTGCCTTTGTATAAGCCGGCATCTTAAATTCGCCAAGCGCTTTGAACTCCGGAAGTTTCGGTCTCTCACTCAGCTTTTTGCCCCAGCTCTCACCACAGCGGCTGTCGACATCATTCGTGTAACTCATATGCCAGATTTTCCAATTATTTCCTTCTTCCGGGCCATCCCGAAGGAAGTCTACTGCATAAAAGCCCCATGCCCATTTGGAGTTTGGTCCGATCTCCTCGACCTCTGCGTGGGCTCCCATACAATAAAAAAGCCCCTTTGCACTCTTACCATCTCCTGCCACTTCAATGACCGGACAGGAAACCGGCAAAACACGGAAGGTTCCGATTCCGAAAAGGTCCTCTTCAGACTCTCCTTCTGTCTTCTCCGGCAGGCGTTTTTTCACCAGGGATGCGATCAGTTTATTTCTTTCTCTTACTGCATCATAATAGGATGACACCGCTTCTTTGCCGATATACCATCCGTCATTGAAACCAAGACAGATGTCTTCCCTGTCTGCCCAAAGGTCTCCCACTACCTTGGCATCCTCATTGAGGATGATGTAGTTTGAATAGATACCCATGAGATTCTTGATATCACGCTGATCTTCCCAGCGATCTACCAGCTGCTCTGTTGTAAATTTAGATCTGCTCATTTCACTACTCACTCTTTCTTTCTAGTACTTTCAATGCATGCACCATCTCTTTTATGCTTCTATTCTAATTTTTGACTCTTTCCTTTACTTTATCCTCAACTATCAAAAATCTTCTCCTCATTTGTCTATCGGAGATAAAACTTTCTTGCAAGTCAAATTTGTTTTTCTTATAATACTGGCAAATAGGGAGGGTTTTTATGTACATTCCAATCGAAGCTTTGGCCGCAGAACTCGCCAGAAATGCGAATATTCAGACTTATCATATAGAAAATGCACAGAGGATCATCACACAGATCCGAATGCTGCCTACAGACTATGATCCAAATCTGTCTGTCATGGACGAGGAAACCATCTACCTCTGCGAATACTGGCAGTTAAAGCAATTCAGCCCCCATGCTGATATGCCGCCCTTTATCTGTGTCGTAGAAAACAATGTCAGCCCCAACAGCCTTTTCTTTTCGAACCGAACCTGTATCGTGGTATATGGCAGCAGGCTTTTGGATATCCTCCTTGCTCTGGTTAACTCGGTCTATGATTTTGGCTGCAAGTCTTCTCTGATCACTGAGATTTCCCGCAGCTTTCTTCTCTGTTCTTCCATCGAAGAGCTGATCGAAGAAGGCTACCGCGCTCTGAAAAACCCTTTGATCATCACAAACAGGGATCAGAGGATCATCTATTACACCAATCCCGATCAGGTCTCCAGCCCGATCTACCGGGATATCATCAAGACAGAATATGTGCCGGTCGGACATCCCATCATGGAGTCCCTAGCTCCCTCCTGGAATGCGATCGATCTGCCCTTTTTAACAAAAGGAAAGCAAGACCTTTTCCCCATTATCTGCAAGCCCCTGCTCCTGGGACGAACCACGGTCGGTTATTTTCATCTCTTACAAGTCAATCATGACTTTTCCGAGAACGATTATAATATTTGTGAACTTTTGGGTAATCTGATCACACCGGCAATCTGGGACAAAGACAAAGTCCGTCCAAAATCCAATGAACAGATCACGGAACGATTTTTAAGAGATATTCTGGATAATCTTTTGGGAGATGATGAAGCGGCTCTTGCCAGGATGCGTTCCCTGGGCATTCACTTCAAAAACTATGTTTATGCCCTCGTGATCAATCTGCGGGAAAATCCTTTCAGCCACAGGATCCTTTTTTCTGATCTTTGTATCAGGATCCGAAATACCCTGCCGGGCAGTCACTGCTTTCTCTATAAGAACAGTGTCTTTACCGTATTGGAAACAGAAAAAGAGATTACGGACTGGGAGACTTTTCTAAGTCCCCTGACCAGATCTCTGACAGAATATGATCTGATCTTAGGCATCAGCAATGCTGCGGAAAGTATTCTGCAGCTCCGTTCGCTCGGCTTTCAGTGCCTGCAGGCCCTCCAGCTGGGAGAGGGCATGCATCCGGAAAATCATATTCATCTCTATAAGGATTATGCAATTTACTATATGATGGAACTTTGCCTGAAAAATGATGAGCTTTCCACTCTTTGTTCTCCGGAATTGCTCCGGCTTTTCAAGCACTGTAAGAAGGAGGATTCGACCCTGCTTGAGACGCTCAAGGTCTACCTGGACTGCAGCAGAAGCAAGACAGAAACAGCAAAGAAGCTTTTTGTCCATGTGAACACCGTGAAATACCGGATTGCCCAGATCCAGGATATTTTACAACTGAATCTTTCGGATGATCCGACGGCCTTTCAGCTCTCCCTCTCGCTGAAGATGATCGAGTATGCAGAAAAAATGGCAGGGCATGATAAGCCGGAGGTATGATAAAATTGCTTAATGCGACAGCCCCTTCAGCTTTTCCTTAAGATATTCCAATAAAAGAGGGGCATATTTATTTTCCGACTGATAGGGACTGCAGCCATAAAGATAGCTCCTGATGCCCAGCTTTTCGCAGCCCATGCCTTCCATCCCCGCGAGAGGCCCAAAACGTGCATCTGAAAAGGCCAGGTATTTTTTTTGCTGCATCATTGCCAGCATAGAATCCAGATTGGAGACAAGGTGCACCTGTTCCGGCAAAATATCCAACTGCCGTAGTTCCTGCCAACTGAATTCCTTATTTTCCAAATAGCCTCTCTCCCATGCCGGAACAATCAAAAAAGGACGGTTTCTTCTTTCCTCTCTTTGCTTCTTCGAAAGAGCGAAGCCAACCACATCATCCGCTCCCACCACACAGATTTCCTCCTCACAGACCGGCACATAGCGGAAGCCGATCCGATCCGGAAGGTGTCCCTCTGAAAAAAAGCCCAGATCGATGCTGCCATCTTCCAGCCTCTGCCGCAGCTCCTTATTCGTATAGATGCAAAAAGAAATATGTAGTTTCTCGTATCCTGCCTGAAAATCCTGGATTGCCGGAATCAATTCCTCATAGGGCAGAATCCATTCCGAACAACCCAGGCAGATCTTCTGTTCTGCTTCCTTCTTATTTTTTTCAATTTTCTGCTGCAGCAGTTTCTGGTCCTGACGGCTGTGTTTGAAGAGGGTAAAATAATACTCTCCCTCCTTCGTCAGAACAACACCTGCTCCACTGCGGACGAAAAGCTGTATGCCCAATTCTGCTTCCAGAAGAGATACCTGCCGACTTACTGTTTGCTGGGTAAAAAAAAGTGACGCTGCCGCCTTAGAAAAGCTACCGCTTCGGGCACTTTCCAGAAAGCAGCTTATCATATTTGTATTCACAGATCACACACTCCCTGAACTAACCATAGCAGATTCCGATCTGCCTCCTTCTGCATCCTCCAGATACAGCTCATACCAATCTCTGCCTGCGGATACTCTGACAGTTCCATCAGAAGCAAACTCTTCCCGGCCGGCCGCAAAGCCTCACAGCTGCCGGCAACAAAAGAAAACCCATTTCCCATCGCTGCTTCCGAAAGCACGGAGCGGATATTGGGACAGGTCACGATCGGAAGAAGAGGAAGATTATAGCTATGACAAAGGGCTGCATAAAGCTGCCTCATCTGCTCATTTATTTCCTCTCCCAGATCACAGTGCAAGAAAGGAAGCCGAAGGAGCCGCCGATAATAAATGCTTCCATCCGCCCCGAGAAATGACCGGGAACAGACCAGCTTGAGCGGAAGTCCTTCCCTTAGGTGGGCAACAAAAAGATCTGCCGCCCGATCCATCAGGATGTCCCTCCTTGGCACCAGATAAAGATCTGCCTGAAGCTCCCGAAAGACTTCTTCCTCTTCCTCGATCGAACCAGAAAGCAATTCGATCTGCACCTGGGGAAACTCCTCCCGAAGCTGCTGCAAACGCTGAACAAAGGGGACCGGCATCCCTGTCCAATGCGGAAAGGCGATGCGCAGCTTCTGCCTGCAGCCGGCTTCCCGGTAAAAAAGCTCATCTGCCCAACGCAGCCTTTCCTCAAAATCCTCAGCCCAGGCCAAAAATACCTCCCCCGCCTTTGTCAGACGAAGCGTCTGTCCGCTGCGAACCAGCAAACGACAGCCCAGCTCCTCCTCCAGTTTTTGTATATTGCGGCTGACGGCCTGATGGGTAAGAGACAGATGATGAGCGGCCAGAGAAAAGCTTTTCGTCCGAACGCTGGAAAGAAAACAAACAAGACCGATGCTGTTCACAGGCAATCCTCCTTTTCTTTATTTTGGGCTTACTATACATGGAATCATATCCTTTTGCAAGAAAGGACAGAGCTGCAAAAAAGCCATGTTCCCTACATCTGCTTGCAGGCCCGGTATACTTTTATATAGAACCGGCTGATTGACGCCCCCTCTTTTAGCATGCTAGCCTTTTAGGAACAAAGCGTTTCGCTCGCGCCGAGCGCGGTCGCTTGCGACATATTTCCTCTTTGCGCGAGTGCGCATCCTTGCGGAGCATTTTTATCGTATAGGAACAAAGATTCCTATACGATAAAAAACAGCGAAGCTGTAGCAAATTCAGCCGAAACTCATTTATGTACTTAAGAAAATCTGAAAAGGAGGATTAATAATGAGTCATCTCAGCAAAACAGTCACGGATCAATGGCTACTTGAAGAGAGCATCGCTCTGGGCGAATTGATCATCAAAGAAGGCGGTCAGATTACCGCACCGGAAGGGAAATTCGTTACCCTGACAGTCAATGGAAAGGGACGCAAGATCGAGCCGGGTGTCTACACCGGCAATATCATTCTCACCCTTGCCGATGAGTATATCATGCCGCCTCACGGCCTCTTTCTCGCTATTGGCAAGTCTACTCCCTTCCATGATGCTCTGGTCATCACCGACAATCATATTGATGAAGGAAAGAGTGTCCCCTCTCTCCTTCGCAAGGGCGAGGTAAGCTCCACCCACGCTGACGGTCTTCACATCAGTAGCAATGAAGAGTCCTTTAACGGTATCCTGATCACCGGCTCCAGCGAATATACGATCAATGATGCAAGCATCGAGTTAGATGGCTTCTCCGGCAATGACTTCGTCGGTCTTGGCGCAGGTATTACGGCCATTGATGATGCAAAAGTCACCATCAACGACAGCCGCCTGGTTCTTCATGGCGTTACCCGCTGCGCTGTCCATGTTGGCGGAGACAGCCTTGTCACAGCCAACCGCTGTACCTTTATCAACCATAGTCCGGAAAATGACGAGTGGATGGGAGAATTCAGCTGGGGCTGTGCTTTTGATGGCACCAACCGTCTTGTTCAGCTCTGCGACAACGGCACTGCTTACTATAACGACTGCGACTTCGACACCAACGGATGGGGACTTGCTTCCATCGATGGATGCGATGATTCGGTTGCTTATTATTTTAAAGACTGCCGTATGAACTGCTCCGGCCCTCGTTCTCATGGCTATGGTTCTTTCTGCATCGGAGACCGCAACCTGGTCAGCTTTGATCACACACAGGTACACTGTACCGCCTATAACCTGATTCAGCGTGGCATGGCCGGTACAGCCAAATCCAGAATTGTCAACGGCTCTACTTTCACAAGCGACCACTTCAATATTCTCTGCCTGGGTGATAAAGAAAGCACCGTCACCATTTCTGATTCCAGCTTAGAGGCCGACAGCTCCGTTATCGTTGCCAAGGGCTCCGCTACCCGCTTCGATATCAGTCGGAGTCATTTAAAAGGCGGAAACGGCACCATTCTGCAGCTGATGGATAACGATGAATGCGGTATGTTTATCAAGACCACCATCCTGCCTGTAGGCAAAGTGGATGTGTATGATCCGAGCCATGACCTTTATCAGGTGGACACTGGCAATGACATCATTATGAATCTGTCTGATATGGAAGTACAGGGTGACTTTCTGAACTCCACAACCAACCTGCATCTGGAACATGATGCCATTCCGGGACACTGCGATAAAGCACCGGCCTTCGGCGGTATGTTTGAACCACCAGAGGGCAGTGACGGTCTGAGCTTCCTGGATGCCACCGAAGCAGAAGACAATGACCATGCAAAAGAGACCGAATACGATGCTGACCTGCGCGGTCCCAAGAACCTGGTTCTGAACCTGAAAAATGTGCGCTATGAAGGCATTGCCTCCTCCGCTACGGCTGCTTATCGCGATGGTCTGACAGAGATCACAGAAGCCACCCGTTATGAGCTGAGCTGTATCAGACAGACACCGGCTCCTACTGTCAATAACGGCGTAATCGTTAGCGTGGACGCAGATTCCAGCTGGATCATCACCGGCACAAGCTACATCACCAGTTTGACATTGGCTGAAAACGGCATCATCAAAGGACAGTCCGGCAAGAAGATTGTCATGACTGTAGACGGTGCAGAAACAGAGCTGAAAGCAGGCAGCTATCGCGGCCATATTGTACTGACTCCGGTCACCGCTTAAATCGAGTAGGAGGGGCTGTCACTTAATGCGACAGCCCCTTTCCTCTTATTGCTTTTTCACATCAATCAATCCCATATGCATCAGTCTCTCAGGGCCATCCGCCTCAATATCTCCGGGGCAATATAGCCTCTCAGAAGCACAGCCATGCTCAACAAGGCCGCCAAAGCAAACCGTTTTGCCCGGCTTTCTTTCACACTTCTCATACAAAATCCTTTCTTATCCTCTCAAGAATTCCTATAAATATCCAATTTTATAGTATTCTCCCCTGGTTAGTCTAGGCGACTTTTGTTAATTTATGCGTTTTTCTGATAGCTAATAGCCTTCATAGGGCTCCGGAATCTCCGGTGCATAATTTCTATCTGAGTGGAGATACACTGTATCCCTGTGTGTCAAATTCAAAAATGTTTCAGTTGTAAAAAAGTAGGAAGTTCGCACTCATTCTTTTGTAAGCACAATCTTATCAGACCTTATAAAGACATTTCTTTTCAAATCTGATATGCTTAAAATTAGTATTATACATAGCAAAAGGAAAAGAGAATCCTATGAATAATGAACCAAAAGAAAGCAATAGAATAACGATCCTGATTACAATCTTCCTTTTCCTCATAAGCGTTCTGCTTCTCCTGGGACTCCTGAACTATTACGCCAATCCCTTTTGGCTTGACCCCAAGACTACCGTAAGAAACTTTTGCAACAAAATCTATGATTTTCCCTACATCACAGAGCTTTTCTATGAAGAACCCGAAAAGAGCTCTCTGCCTCAGAATACAGTAGACATGACAGACGCCTCCTTTAGCCAGGTCTATGCCTATCTATTGGATTATGATCAGGAAAAAGCACAGCACAGCGATCTCTATACCGCCTTATGTCAGAATACAGCGTATATCTCTTATGAAATCGTAGACTGTCAGAAGACTTCTGCCGAGAAAGCAAAGGTAAGTGTTTCTTTTACTTACCGGGCTTTTCCTTATGACTTTACCGTCGCGAATTTCAGGGATTTTATAACAGAATATCCTGACAACTATTACCAAAGCAATATTGCCCTGGCCCAGGCCAATCGCAGCGATTTTTCTGCAATCCTGACTTCCGCCCAGATCAGCAAGGAGATGAAAAGCAGCCAGATCAGCTTTTATCTGGAAAGAGACAGTCGTTTCGATTCCTGGGAGGTCAAAAGCTATCAGGAGGATGATGGTATGCCTTCGTTGACCTGTATACTCTTTGCAGACCTTCCTCTCATCTATGATGCTGCCATAGCAGAGGCCAATGAATATTGGGCGGAGAATCCCCCGAAAACAGAAGAAGAGGCAGCAGATGAAGAAGAAGAGGAACAGGAGAAAAAAGAGACTTCTGAAAACAACGCCTCTTCCTCTGAAAGCAGCAAAAAAGTAAGTGGCGGCCGCTTTTATGGTGAAGAGGATTCTACTGCCAATCCCTCTTCCGGACAAAAAAATTCTTCCTCTTTGCAAGAGGAAGAATCTGACTATGAACCGGATTATTATGATGATGGTTTTGAGGAATATTATGATTCCAACAAGGACTACTACAACAGCGAAGAAGACGCCTATGACGACTATGAAGAGGATGAGTGGGAGTGGGAAGAGTAGGAGGGGTCTACCATTGCCTTCGCCAGACGAATGAATTCCTCAGCATAAGGATTGCCTTCCACGATCCTCTTTCCGCATAGGTTCCTTGCATTATCTGTTATCCCTCATAGCTCTCATATGCCTCCGGAATCTCCGGTGCATAATTTCTATAGAGCTTATCCTCACCATAGGAATAAAGTGGTGCCTGTCTCGGACGGTCCGGACTTACCGGATAAAAGGCAAAATCATAAGCCGGCGCCTCGGTCCAGGGCTGCTCATACCTGGTTAAGAAGAGAGGATAGAAGGTCATATGCCAGATTTTCCAGCCCTCCTCTTCCTTTATAAAATCTACGGCATAATAGCCCCATCTCCAGTAAGCATCCGGATGGGCATCGCCCTCTCGCCAGGTATCCACTCCCTGAGAAGTCCAAAGACCCTTTGCCGTCTTCTGATCTCCTGCAACTACAACAATGGGTGTATCTGTCGCATACCACATCATGCAGCCCTTAATCTTATCCAGCTGTCCATCCTCATGCCGGTCACCCAGATCCTTCAGGTAAAAACGTTTTACCCCTTCGATTCCGTCGTAAATGCCCCAGGGCATTTCCAGCTTATCATCCTCACGCTCTGCCCATAAGGGAATGATCTTTTCATTCAGCCAGGCTGCTCCGTGAAAGATTACTTTATTGATCAGATTCTTACAATCCACGATGGCAAGCTGGCGGTCTGCTTCTTTATTTAAAGCCTCTATATCTAACGTTTCTAAGCCTTTTTCTGTCATCTTCTCTTCCTCCTACCAGATATATCCAAGATCTTCATACTTGCTAAAGGGCTTAATGATCACCGGCTCGTCCTCAGGCAAGGGCCTTGCCGGATCATAGCAAAAGAGTGGCTGATCCAGCGGCCGATCAATCTTTGCCTCTGTCATCATGCCTTCATAAGGTGCCTTCTCATAATCCACAAAAGGCGTGTCATAAGGTGATCTGAAAAGCGGATAAATCTTAAAAGACCAGATTTTCCATTCGCCCTCTTCCCGGATGAAATCCATACCGAACTTTGCCCAGGACCAGAAAGCATGGCTTCCTTCCTCATCAGCAAAGGTCTCAAATCCCGGCCCATTGCCGATAGCTCTGCCAATCTTTGTCTCATCATCGAACTCAATAATGGAAGTTCCAAAAGTATGGACATTTAAAGTACCCTTCATCTTTTCTGCTGTTTCCGGGTCTGATATATCTCCATAGTCCTCCAGGAAGCATCGCTCGATTCCCTTTTTTCCTTCATAAACGCCCCAGGGCATTTCCAACTTATTGTCCTCCCGGTCTGCAAAAAGTGCCGCCACTTCTTTATTTCTTCCCTGGGTATGAAGATCAAAAAATCTGCTGATCAGCTGCTGACAGGCATCTGCAGCCTTATAACGATCCAGTTCGTATGCTAATGTCTCTAAATTTTTCATTACAAAGCTCCTTTCCTACCACTGATAGCCAACTTCGTCATAGGTCTTGTAGGGTTCCGGTGCCATAGGCTCTTTTTCCGGATAAATAAAATCCGGATGATAATTGGCTGTAGATCTGACCGGTCTGTCAATATGTGCCTCAGCCAAAGAACCTTCATAGGGCGGCATATCTACCCAGCCGATCGCAAAATCACACTGAATCCCGCCATAGACCCGCATTCTCCAGATCTTCCAGACACCATCCTCCTGAATGAAGTCTGCACCGATCCTTGACCAGCCCCAGGACATATCTCCCTTGCCTTCCGGTGCAAAGGTTTCCTGGCCCGGAGACATCCAGACGCCTCGGGCCGTCTGCAGATCCTCTGCCACCTCGATCACGCCGGTAGTATGGGTATGCATAGGAAAGAGTCCCTTCAGAAAATCTTCTATTCCCTCATCATGTCTGTCTCCATGATCCTCCAGGTAACAGCGCTCTACGCCCTCATATCCCGTATAACCTCCCCAAGGCATATCCAGGATATCGTCATCCCGCTTGCTCCAATACTGCAGATAATCCTTATGCAGAAGTGCCGTATGCATAAAGGAATATCTTCCCATGATATTCTCAATTTCTCTGATTGCGCGAAGCTTTTCCACCTTTTTGTTCAGCTCCTCAAGACTTACTGCCATCTGCTGTCCTCCTTTTCGTTTTCTTATTTCGATCTTTCTTGGATCTCTTTCCCTTATTCTGCATCTTTCTTAAGGAATGGCGAATTACCTCCGTATCACCTTCCCTTTTCTTTTATTCTAATTCCGGTATGGCTGATCTGTAAAACAATTTTTGGCTTATCACATACTGCGCAGGGTGATGATATGCATGCAAAAGACGGCAGCGAGTAAGAAATGATGCGTGTCTTTTGCAGCATATCATCACCCGCTGCAGTAATCGTATAAATCCTGTAACTAAGAAGAAAAAAGCTGCAGCAAGGATTCCTCATCCCAGCTGCAGCTCTTTCTTTTCATTCTCATTTTCTTCTCATCTTCGAGAAAACTCTTTATTCAGTTAGTGCAATTCCAAATGTCATGGTTCCTGTATAGCTTACCCCCGGTTCCAGGTTCTGCCCTTTTGTTCCTAGTACCGGCTTTGCTGTATAGGAAACGCTTCCGTTTTCGGTAAAGGATGCAATTTCCGTTCCGGATACAGTATCCTGTCCTGTTGTTTCTATCACCGTTCCATCTGCTCCGATAAGCTGATATCTTAATACGCTTGTATAAGAAGAATTCGAGGTTTTCGCCTGAAGAACCAGCTGATTTCTGAAATAATCTGTTCCGGAAATGGTGACTGCCACTCTCTTGTCTCCAAGATCGGCAACATCCGTTGCTGTAATATCCAGATTGCTTCCCTCCTTGGACAGAGCAAGGCTTCCCGGAATGGTTACGGTATAGCTTGGCTCATTTTCCTGCACATAGGAAAACTCTGTCGTTGTTGTTTCCATTTCTTCTGCAATAGCGGGTACTGCTGCCAGTGCCGTCATAGCTGCAGCTGCAGCCATAAAAGATGCTGCTTTCTTCATCCTTTTCATTCTTTTTCTCCTGATTCATTATCTGTCAACATACTGCACGCTGTAATCCATATAGCCTGTATAATGAACGCCCTTCTGGATTGCAAGGTTTCCTGTTCCATTCGGATAATCCTGGGAACATGGATAGATCTCATAAGATTCAGTTCCGTCCTCTGTAAAGGACGCCAGTTCTAAGTCCTTGATCTGTTTTTCCAGAGCACCGCTCTTTGTTTCACCCGATGTTCCCGTCACCATCAGTGTCATCAAGTAGGGACTGTTTCCGTTCATGACATCTCCCTCAGAACCCTGAAGGTAAAGTCTGCCTTTGTATCCGCTTCCCTTTGCAATCTTTACAGAGATTTTCTTGTCGTCTGCAATGTATTTCACATCACTTGCCGTAATATCAACCTTTGTATGCTCTGTTGGATTCAGAGATACTGTCTCTGGTACGGTAATGGTATAAACCGGATCATTTGCTACAAAAAGTGTAAAATCCGTGTGGGCACTTCCTGTATTCGCTGCAAAAGCAGGTGTTACACAGGTTACCATGCTTACTGCTGCCAGCATCATTGTTAAAAATTTCTTTTTCATACGAGTATTTTCTCCTTTTTTATATATGCTCTCAGATGTTATTATCTGTTAGCCCACAACATGCAGATCCGCCTGTACATCTGCTCCATTCATTCTGGTATTATTTCCATCCATGGAGTATGACGCAATATTAAGATGAATCTTATAGTCTCCCGCCTCGAGTCCTTTTGAAACCTCAAACTCGGTAATTGCCTTACCCGGTTCAATATAATCTGACTCATAAATCGGCTCTTCGCTGTCATCTATTGTGATCGAATATTTGAAATAACAATCATTGTCCTTGGGATTCACCAGAGAAATCTTCCAGTTTGTATCCTTTGCTGCAACTGTTAATTCACCATATCCCGGAATTTTAATTCCCTTTGTATCTTCTCCGGATAAGGCATTGATGTCCTTATCCCAATCAACCTCATCCTCTGCTACTGTGATACCATTTGTACTTTCTGCTGCAGATCTGCTGCCCTTTCCGAAATGATATGCTGCAAAGAGCATACTGATCAAAGCCAATGCCGCGATCAGGATCAGGAGTACTTTTTTTGTGCTTATCTTCTTTGCTGTCATAGCTTAGTTCTTTTTTCCTCTCTCTTTTTTGATTCCATATATCAGACAGATCCCTCCGGCTGCAAGGATTGCCATTGTCAGGTAAAAGGCCTGTCCGCCTTCCTCTCCGGTTTTTACTGAGGCAGTTGATTTTGTACCAGCATTCCCGACATTTGCATTCCCGCTGCCTGCTTTTTCAGAATTCGTATTTCCGGTATTTTCTTTTTTCTTATCCGAGTCATCTGCTGCATCCCCAGCTACATATAAGTTAAATTGTGTACTTTGCTTTGCAAAGGCTGTCACATTCATACAGGACAGACAAAGCAAAAGGCTCAAGATCAACATCCTAATTCTTTTTCCAAAAGCTTTTTCTTTTCTCATCTTTCCTCACCTCTTTCCGCTGACTACTATAGCAAAGGCCTCTGTAAAGTACTTGCGTCTCCCCGTAAAATCTCCCCCAAAAATAGTTAAGAGATTTCATATGGAATTTACCTTCCGCCACAGTGCGATCCCTGCGACATATTTCTTTTTCGCGCGAGTGCGCATCCTTGCGGAGCTTTTTTATCGTATAGGAACAAAGTTTCCTATTTTTTCAGCTTTCTTCTTTCATTTGTCTCCAGGTACAAAAATTTGCAGAAGAAAGTGACTATGATAGCTCTTGTAAGAAAACAAAAGCACTTATCCAAGCAGTGCTTCCTAGACTTTAAAGATTCAAGTATGAAAAGGAGAAACCCTATGAAAAGAAATTTACTTATTACATCCATCCTTCTTGTCTCCAGCATTTATCTCTGTGGCTGCGGAGAAGTAACGGTCAGCGAAATCGAAGACGGCAAGGCAAGTGCCTCTTATACCATTCAGTCAAATGAGATTATGGATTATGACAGCACTGCCTACTATGACTCCCTCGCTGATGAATGCACGAGCGAGGATTACGCAGAAGACTATACTGACTATACTGAGGATTCGGCAGATTTAACAAATGAATATGCCCCTGTTCCGACGGAAGACTATTTCGACGATTCTGCCGATGATGTTTCCGCTACAGACACTTCTGCTGAGGACTCTTCTGTATGCGCTTCCGACAGCAGTGCCTCAACCGACTCAGGAAGCGGCTATGTTTACTATCAGATTGATAACCGAAAGAAAAAATCCGTTCTTGCAGATTCCAACGGATATGAAAGCAGCAAAGGAGCTTCCCAGCAGCAGGAGCTTTTTGCAGAGATCGATGGCAGCTTAATGAATGCCTTTGGCTGCAGCTATTCTGCTTTTCATGATTACTCCACCCTCTATACCATGGATGAATTGGATTCTATCTACGGCCTGGAGAATTATTCCCTCCGTGCCAATGAAATCCTGCTCATGTCCCAGAGCACTGCTGATCCTTTGAATGAAAATGATGTCTGCATCGGTGCCTTTGGATGGCTGTCCAGAATCTTTGTATTTGAACATGAATATTCCGCCAGCGTAGGGGATTTTGTATCTGCTTTAAAGGATACCTATCCTGACTGCACCGATCTTCAGTTTTCTAATAAATCCATCCTCGCCTATACACCAAGTAATATCGGAGATTCTCTTGGCTATGTAGAATTTACAGTCCCCTTCTGCATGACCGGTAATACAAAAGTTCGCCTTTATATTGAAGCCTCTTCTGCCGATTCCGGTGTTTCCAGCGATACCTGGGTATTCTTGTGCAAAGCAGAGTAAAGGAAAAAAGATTGAATACAGAAGACAGAAAAATCATCTCTAAGACTCTGCCTCTCCCACCTGAACGGGTCAGGCAGGGGGACTATTACCTCTATCGCTTTTCCATCCTCCAATACGATGTTCATCTTGCAGCAATCCACTGTCTGAAATGGTACGTTGCTTCCGTGAACAGAGAGCTGGATTCTGCACGCTGCCGTCTTCTGCTGACACATACAGAATGTCTCCTTTGTCTGCGTATTCGAAAAAGCGAATGGGAGGATATGGATCGCCGCGATTTTCTTCTCAAAAGTGCCGAAAAACGAATTCAGGAAGTGAAAGATACCCTTAGCCTTCTCTCGGAAGGAAAGGTTCCCATTCAATTAAAAGAGCAGATGCTGGCAGAGTTTACATCTTTATCAAAGGAATGGTAAACTGTATTCCATACACAGTACTCTATCTAAGAAACAAAGGATTAAAGGATTCTTCATGGCCAGAAAAATAAAACGAGTGATATTTGATGATCTCATCATAGGACTGGGCGGAAAGGATGCCCTAGCTTCTCTGGAACAGTTAGCAGATATCCAAAGCAATTTGCAGCAGACCTCTGTTGACGATAAATCGGGAAAATCAAATAGCTTAAGCACGATTTCTTCTCTGCAAAAGAAGATTGCCGCTTTCCCCCTTCGCTATCGTATGATCTACAAGGGTTTTTGTAATCACTGGACCCTGGCTGAGCTGAATGATCACTTGGCGGAAAAAGGGCAGGAAAAGCTCTATGCCCGTGATCTCATCGAGGCAAGTCTGATTTACGCTTTTCACCGGCAGCTTTCCTATCAGGAATGGAGAATGCTGATCGATAAACTGAAAACATTGGAAAAAGACGGTTCCTATGACAGCCTTTTATTAAACGGTTATCATGGATCCTACACTGCCTTTCCTCTTGCCAGAGTCCGGGACTATGTAAAGCGTTCCTCCCTTCTGAGGGCAGGAAGTGAATATACCATGCAAAGAACCAAAACAGTTGAGATGGGACTTCAAAAGCAAAATACAGACCATGCATTTACCCTTTATATGTGTGAGAATATTCATAGCTTTTGCGAAGGCCGGGAGAAGGCCCGCTATTACCTTTGCAAATATTTTCTTCTCTATCTCAATACACAAATAGACTATTATCAGCTGGATACCATATCCAGAAAGCAAAAGCAGGTGATCTACAAGGCCCTTCCTCTGAGCAATATCTCTGCTATGGATCCCAATCGCCATGCCTCCCTACGTCCGGAAGAAATTGAAAGCTGTCTGGAAAAAGCAAAAATCAGCTCCAACAAGCTCTTCACCTTGGTCAATCATTTTTATGATTATGCCCTCCTCGCCGAGTCAGATGCCGAAGATCCGAACTGGGAAGAATACAGCCTTATTACGAAGGTATTGTCTGGGGATCGTATTTCCAGAAATCTGCTCTTACTCCTGCTGCTTTTTTTTGGCAGTGAAGCCTCCATCCAGGATGATGCTTTGCGTCTGGATACTTACCGTATGGATCAGATCCTGACTGCCTGCCGTTTTTCACCACTGGATGCGGATAAAAGAAGTTTGGATCTTATGATCAGTCAGGCGCTTCGATCAGAAGATCCAAAGGGAGCCATTGAAAACGCCCTCTATGAGTTGGAAAGTCTGGAGCTGCAATAGCCCATTTTCCTCAAGCCAGGGGAATTGCTAAGGAAATCCTGCTTTTCGCCGCATTTCCTTCATTGAAGCAT
Source organism: Oscillospiraceae bacterium (assembly GCA_963617415.1). Classification (GTDB taxonomy): domain Bacteria; phylum Bacillota; class Clostridia; order Lachnospirales; family Lachnospiraceae; genus RUG14243. The sequence continues at coordinate 48,411 of CAVEOK010000002.1, read as the reverse complement.
ATGGAACCATATTGAACGATATCAAAAGACATATAAAAGGATAGGAAAAAGACAAATGCTCACACCGGGGACAATTCTCAATCATAAATACAAGATTATACGAAGACTCGGACAGGGTGGATTTGCCTATACCTACGAAGCCATACAGGAACCCATCCTGCTTCAGGTCTGCATCAAGGAGATTCCTTTTTCTCGTCCGGATGCCGGCTCCGACTCTCCTGCTGATTTTCAGGACGGAATCCGCGAGGGACAAATCCTGGGTTCTCTGCACAATGCACATATCGTGCGGGTTCTTGATTATTTTGAAGAAAATAACTGCTCCTATATTGTTCTGGAGTATTTAGAAGGTCTCACCCTGCAGGACTATGTCAGGGAAAAGGGACCTATTCCGGCCGGGCAGCTCTTTTCCTCTGTAAAACCGCTTTTATCCGCCCTCTCACAGCTCCATGCAAAAGGGCTTATTCATCGTGATATCGCACCGGATAATCTCATGGTCATGGAGGATGAAAAAGGACAAAAAGCTTCCGGTCAGGACAGCCTATTACAGCTTAAATTATTTGACTTTGGTACAGCAAGAAGACTTGGTTTATCAGAATACACCTGCACCCTAAAGGAAGGCTATTCTCCTATTGAACAGCTTACTTCTGATGAAAAGCAAGGGGCTTTTACGGATCTTTATGCCCTTAGTGCCGTTCTTTATTATTGTCTGACCGGAAGAAAGCCGGAGGCAGCCTACAGCAGACTTCTTGATGACGATCTGCAAAAGCCTTCTGCCCTCGGCATCCCTATCGACTCCCGTCTTGAGGCTATCCTGATAAAAGGACTGTCCATCCAGCCGGAGGATCGTTACCAGTCAGCAGATGAGATGCTTCAGGCCATAGAAGAAGCTCTGCCTGATCATGTAGAAAAAAAGAAGGATCAAAGTCCGTCACCCGAAAAAGAAAATAAAAAAGAGAAAAAGAAAGAAAAAAGCAGAAAGTTCCCTCCCCTGCACAAGCGGCGGCTTCTGGGAATCTGTACGACTTTTTCTGTCCTTATCCTGGTCCTTTTTTCCTCTTTCTATTTCTATAAGGGCAATGGCCAGCTTCATTATGATCCCGACCGTATGTACAAGGTGACGCTCACACCTACAGATGACTTTACGGTGGCCGGCTACAATGAATCCATCCGGATTTTAAAGGAACGTCTGGAGCTTTTTTCAAAGGATAGCGGAAGCTACAGTCTGGAGGAAAAGGACGGAATCATCACCCTTTTGTTGAATAAAGAGGATTTTCCACAAAACGAAGCCTCGGGCGACAGCTATAAATCATTTTCCTACGATCAGCAGGCACTGCCGGAGTACCTCTTGCGAGCTTACCTGTCCCGGGCTGCTTCCCTGACCCTTTCTCCTTCTTTGACAAGTGATGAAAGCCTTCCGCTTGTACAAAATCAGGATTTTACGGTCACAGCTGTTGATGAAAGTGCCCTTGCTTCTCTTGAGGATACTTCACTTTCTGATGTGAATACTTCCCTGCAGACGGAGACAGGAACTTCTCCAAAGATTCTTTCTCTTCAGTTTACCGATGATTTTCTGAAGGAAAACGCTTCCGTCCTGGAGGAATGGAAAAACAACTATACCCTGATCCAGGATAAGGACTGTTCTCCGCCCGTTAGCCCCTTTACCGCGATTCCAAAGGAGGATGGCAGCGGCTTTTACCTTGTATTTGCTGATGAAGAAGATAAGCTTTTTATTCTTCTGCAATATAATCTGACACACGAGTCTTTAGAGCACAGTTTTGATATTGCGATTGAAGAGCAAAGCAGCTGGCAGGAGGATTCTTCCTCCTTTGGCGAAGGCCAGGTGAAGGAAA
>CAVEOK010000002.1:0-46551 GCA_963617415.1 Oscillospiraceae bacterium | reverse complement strand
TCATGGCAGAAAGAAAGGGGAGTGTCTAATACGCAGCTTTCCTCTGCAGAAGATACAGCCAGCTATTACATAGAAGCCATGATGTCTGACGGAGAAATGCTTGACTGCATCGAAGTCCTTCAAAAGAGGCTGGATACGCTTGGCTCCTCTTATGCGATCGGACAAATGGACAGCTTAACGGCAGTTACTCCCGGCTGCGATGCCTCTATCTATCGCTTTCTCTCCATTATGGGAAATGGCAAGCTGCAATATCCAGATATTGCCGACCTGGTATTATGCGGAAATCACTTCTATCTCAGCACAAGCACTTCTTCTAACGGAACAGATAATTACTCTGATGCGATTACAAGCTGCTATTTGGATAAAGATGGAATAAGCCTTCGGGATTACGGCTTTTCTGAGAAGCTGAATGCTTCAGACAATGAAAAGAAAGGCGAGAAGCTTTATCTTCTCGCCAACATCAATAGCCTTGACACCCTGCCCCTTATGACGGGAACCCTGCAGGAAGACGGTTCTTTTCTTTTTACAACCTTTGCAAATGGAGAAAAAATTACTTCTGAGAACCGCTGGGTGGCGGAACTCATCTTTGCCTGCATTGAAAATCAGCCACCGGTAACGCTTTCCGCTTATCATGCTTATTCATCAAAGGAAGCGGAGGATTCCAGCGGTGATGCCGAAAGCACTGGAAATGTGCTTGGATTATTTGACATAAAATGATGATTATGTAATAGGAAATTCTGACGGAATTTCCTATTACATAAAGAAAGAAGAAAGCGTTTCGCTCACGAAACGCTTTCTTCTTTTATCATCTTCCTGACTCGATCAAATTATTTTATCTTAGTCTGCTTTGATCTCACGCAGCCATCCTTCCGGTGCCTCGATAGTTCCCATCTGGATACCTGTCAGTGTATCATAAAGCTTCTTGGTGATCGGTCCCATCTCTTCCATACCGGCCGGGAGACAGATCTCCTTGCCATGATCTACGATCTTTCCAACCGGAGAGATAACTGCGGCGGTTCCGCAAAGACCAGCCTCTGCAAAATCCTTTACCTCATCAAAACGAACCGGTCTGTGCTCAACCTCCATACCGAGGTACTTCTGAGCAACGTCTACGATAGATCTTCTTGTGATAGAAGGAAGAATGCTGTCAGACTTCGGTGTTACCAGCTTGCCGTCCTTTGTGATAAAGATGAAGTTTGCTCCGCCTGTCTCTTCAACATATGTTCTGGTAGCTGCATCCAGATACATGTTCTCATCATATCCTTCCTCATGAGCGGATACGATCATACGAAGGGACATTGCATAGTTCAGACCAGCCTTGATATCGCCTGTTCCGTGAGGTGCTGCACGGTCATAATCACTGACACGGATTGTGATCGGCTTTGCGCCGCCCTTGAAGTAAGGACCAACCGGTGTCGTAAATACTCTGTACTGATAATCCTCAGCTGGCTTTACACCGATAACCGGTGAAATACCAAAGATGTAAGGTCTGATATATAAAGATGCACCTGTTCCGTAAGGCGGAACATATGCCCAGTTTGCCTTTACAACCTGATCGATAGAATCTAAAAACTGCTCAATGGAAAGCTTCGGAATCTGCAGTCTTTCTGCGGAATCCTGAAGACGCTTTGCATTCAGATCCGGACGAAAAACCACGGTTCTGCCATCCACTGTTGTATATGCTTTCATTCCTTCAAATACTGTCTGTGCATACTGCAGAACACCGGCACACTCACTCATTGTGATCATGTCATTATCTGTCAGTTCGCCTTCATCCCATTTGCCATTCTTATAGTTGGCAACATAACGCATCGCTGTCGGACGATAAGCGAAATCCATGTTACTCCAGTCCAGATTCATCTTTTCCATTTGTATGGCACCTTCTTTCGTTTATATTCGCTCTTAAACAAGATAAATTCTCACATAAATCTTAAGCCCGCATCTATCCTATGTCAATATCTATTCCCTATATGAAATTAGCATATTAACTATAACTTTTCGTTATCGTTCCTGCTTTTCATATGAATTATGCTTATATCGCATCGCTTCGCTCTGCGATATTATTGACACCGGCGCATTATATATGATACTTCGTATCATATTAAGCGTTCTTACAGAACGCTTGCGCCTCGTGCATCACATCGCTTCGCTCTGCGATATTTACCGACAAGATGTGCTGATGCTTTCGATGGCTACGCTTCCGCCTCTTACAACCTCGATATTATTATGGAAGGTCTTGCGGCAGAGCTCGATCAGCTCATTATTTCTGTGCTCTGTCAGCATAGCGGCAATGATCACGCCGTCTACGCCAATATCAATGATCTCTCCGGAGAAAACTTCTGCAATACGAAAAGCCTCTTCCTTGTCCTTGGCAGAGATTTTTTTGATCTTGACATAAAGAATTTCCTTCATATGGATCGGTACGTCAGAAAGATCAATTACCTTGATAACCTCTACCATACGGTTAAGCTGTTTTTTGATCTGCTCAAAGGTAATATCATCGCTTTCTACCGAAATCGTCATACGGGAAACGGTTTCATCCTCTGTGGTTCCTACTGTCAGGGACGCCAGGTTATAGGCCTTTCCGGAAAAGAGACCGGAAATCTTGGCCAGTACACCGACCTGGTTTTCTACATATAATGCAATCCACCTTTTTTCCATGCTTGTCTCCTTTCTTATAAAATCATATCCGTTGCGGCCTTGCCGGCCTTTACCATAGGCAGTACCAGCTCGTCCTCATTGATCAGGAATTCCAGAAGGGTACTCATGCCCTGCTCTTCTCTTTCCTTCGCCTTCTGAAGGGCCGGAATGATCTCTTCCCTTTCCGTGATGCGAATGCCTTCTACACCATAGCTGTCCGCCCATTTTACAAAATCGGGCACATAGATAGGTGCTCCCTTTTCCACATCCTCTTCATGCAGCTTGAGGGAGGTTGCCACATAACGCTTGCCATAATATACATTCTGCATCTGACGAACCATACCCAGATTCATATTGTTCATCAAAACAACCACAACCGGTGCATGCTCAATGACAGAGGTTGCCATCTCCTGCATGTTCATCTGGAAACCGCCGTCTCCGGTGATGGAAACAACCGGCATCTCCGGTCGGGCAATCTTTGCGCCGACTGCTGCCGGGAAGCCAAAGCCCATGGTTCCAAAACCGCCTGAGGTGATCATCTTCTTATTTGCATCCAGCTCAAGGAACTGGGAAGCCCACATCTGATGCTGACCGACATCCGTTGTAATAATCGCCTTCTCAAAGACCTCATTTATGCCTTCGATAATCGCCTGCGGCGTCAGACCAACATCATTCGGCATGCTCATGGGATATTTATTGTCCCATTCCTGGATCATCTTTCGCCAATCCACCGTCTCGATCGGCTCTGCCCACTCCAGAAGCTTCTCCAGTGCAACCTTTGCGTCTGCTACGATCGGCACATTTACCACTACATTTCTGGAAATGGAAGCACTGTCAATATCGATATGAACGATCTGGGCATTGGGTGCAAATTCCTGCAGAGAACCGGTAATACGGTCATTGAATCTGGTTCCGATGGAGAAAAGCACATCGCAGGCTGCGATTGCCTGGTTGCAGCTGTAGCTTCCATGAAGTCCTGCATCTCCTACATAATAAGGATGGTAGGTCGGCACGGCACCACGTCCCATGACTGTTGTTACAACCGGAACCCGGGTTTCTTCCATAAATCTCTGCAGTTCTTCCTGGGCTCCGGAGATCAGAACGCCGCCGCCTGCAAGAATCAGAGGACGTTTTGCACTCTTCAGCGTCTTCCAGGCCTTCTTCAACTGGCCCACATGCACGCCTTCCGGCGGCTTATAGCCTCTGATATCAACGGTCTCCGGGTATTCCGGATCTCCGTTAGTCACCTGAATATCCTTGGGAATATCGATTACGACAGGACCGGGCTTGCCAGTTCTTGCAATATAGAAGGCATCCTTAATGATGCGTCCCATATCCTCTCTCTTCTGAACCATAACGCTGTATTTGGTGATATTTCTGGTCAAACCAACCATATCAACCTCCTGGAAGGCATCATTGCCGACCAGATTTCTGGCAACCTGTCCGGTGAAGCAAACCATAGGAATGCTGTCATAAAAGGCATCAGTCAGACCGGTAATGGTATTGGTGGCACCGGGACCGCTGGTTACCAGGCAAACCGCTGTCTTTCCGGTTGCTCTGGCATAGCCCTCTGCCGCGTGGATCAGAGCCTGCTCATGTCTGGGAAGGATAATGCGGATTCCTCCCTGCTTGTCAATCTCATCCAGAATATCAGTTACCATACCGCCCGGATAAGCAAAAATCGTATCTACACCCTCAGCCTTCAGGGCTTTTACAAATAATTTCTTTCCCGTTATATTCATATTCAATCCTTTTTCTTTTCGTAGGTCAGGAAGTAATATTCCAGATTAAAACAGGTTTCTTCCTCACTCTCATAGGTAATCTCCCACTCTTCCTTTTCATCCAGAGAAGGGAAATAGGCATCTGCTTCAAATTCATAATCGATCTTGGTAATGTAAGCTCTGTCGCATTCATCCACCAGACTTCTGTAAATGCTTTCGCCGCCGATAATATAAATATCCTCACTCGGATATTTCTTCAGCTCCTCCCGCAGTTCCTCCAAGGAATGCACGACCAATGCATCCTTGCCTGCCTGATAATCCGCCTTTGTCGTCAGCACGATATTGACTCGATTCGGAAGGGGTCTCTTGCCCGGAAAGCTTTCTAATGTCTTTCTTCCCATGACGACCACATGACCTGTCGTTGTTTCACGGAAAAACTTCATGTCATTGGGAATACTGGTCAAAAGCCTGTTCTTCAGACCGATTGCCCAGTTTTTGTCTACTGCTGCAATTAAATTCATGATGGCTCCTTTCCTTCGATTCTCGAGCTGCTTCCTTAAACGGCTACCGGAATATTTTTGATCTGGGGTCCGAACTGATAATCCAAAAGCTTCACATCATCCGCTGTGAAATCGTAGAAATCATGCACCTCCGGATTCAGCCAGAATTTGGGCGCCGGATACTGCTCTCTTGTAATCAGTTCCTCAATCAGAGGAATGTGTCTGTCGTAAATATGAGCATCTGCAATGACGTGCACCAGCTCTCCCACCTGCATATCGCAGACCTGGGCAAGCATATGTACCAGTACAGCATACTGGGCTACATTCCAGGCATTCGCTGCCAGAACATCATTGGATCTCTGATTCAGAATGGCATTGAGCACCAGCTTCTCCTCACCGGCCTTTTTGGTTACATTAAAGGTCATGGAATAGGCGCAGGGATAGAGATTCATCTCATGCAGATCCTGATGCACATAGAGATTGGTCATGATCCTGCGGCTGTAAGGATTATTCTTCAGATCATAGATCACTCTGTCGATCTGATCCATCATGCCTTCCTTATATTCATGCTTCACGCCCATCTGATAGCCATAGGCCTTACCAATGGATCCATTCTCATCAGCCCAGCTGTCCCAGATATGAGAGCCGAGATCCTTGATATTATTTGACTTCTTCTGCCAAATCCAAAGAAGCTCATCCGTACAGCTCTTAATGGCCGTACGACGGAGGGTCAGGGCCGGAAATTCCTTTGACAGATCATAGCGGTTGACGATGCCGAATTTTTTGATGGTATAGGCAAAGGATCCATCCTCCCATTTCGGGCGAACCTTCTCGCCCTCTGTACTGGTTCCGTTATCCAGAATATCTCTGCACATATTGACAAAGACCTGATCCGCATAGCTCATATCTCTTCTCCTTATGCTTTCTCTTCTTTTCCCTTTTGCTTTATCAGGGCTGCTTTTCCTGCAGTCTCCCCTTTTGTCTATTTTATTTTTGTCTTCCTTCCTGTGAAGGAAGTGAACAGTAACATATTATAGCATAGATCCTCCTATTATCCTATTATTGGATTCTCTTTTTGGTTCCCAATCAAAAGAATTTATGCTATACTTTTTCATATATTGAATTCAAAGGGGACTATTATGAGCCAGGCTAAAGTAGATAAAAGAAAACAGGAAAAACTTCACCGCAAAGAGATCATGCGCAAGCAGAAGATCAAGCACTATACTGCTCTTTGTCTGACAGCCATTATCGCTATCGGCATTGTCGGATATATCGGTTATTCTGCATATGATGCAGTAAAAGGCACTAACACTTCTACTGCTTCCACCGAATCCGTAGAGGTCAATATGAGTGCTCTTTCGGACTATACCAGCAGCTTATCCAATGATTAATCATCCAAAAATGCTTCCCTTATCTAAGGATTAAGGAAGAGGCTGTCTGCAAAACAAGATACGGCATAATATTTAAGGGAAAGGCTTTCATTCGCCTTTCCCTTATTTTTACATTTCTTTTCTGTCTGTAAGCTTCAATCTGTTTCTTATCTGGTCACTCCAACGCTGACGCCAAGTCCATCCTCTGAACTTCCCTCAACTGTGTTGTCATGATATTTGATCGTAACAGTATAGTCATTTCCGTCCTCACCCTTGAGTACGAAATCATAATCGCCTTCCTTATCCAGGGTTACTGTTACCGCATCTCCGGATGTGCTGCCGCTTACTGTTCCATCCGGAATGCTTTCCAGAGAATAAGCACCGATTCCATCTACGGAAAAAGTAACGGTTTTCTTCTTTCCGCATCCAACCAGCATTGCACCGGCTGCCAGAACCAAAAGACCTGCAATCAGAATTTTTTTACCTTTATTTTTCATTTTTCACCTCTTAAAGACTAAGTTACTTTTTTACTTTTTCTATCCTAGCACATTTCTCTTTTACTGCCTAGCAGATTCTTCGCCAAAGACCTCGCGGAGCAGCGACATATCCGTACGCTTCACATCCTTCCTATAAGGAAGGCTTTTTCCGAGGATGGCTGTCAAAGATCAAAGGCTCCGTCGACATATAGATCAGGGCATTCGCCAGCTCGTCCGGTGTCGGATCCACCCTGCTGTTCAAAACCCACTCCCGAATAAAGCTTGTCAACATATCTGCCTTGAATTTTGCAACCGATTCGACACTGATCACCGAATTATCCGGCATCTCTCTCCTTTGATAAATCCTCTCCAAAATGGCTGTAAACTCCTCTGTAAAGGCTCTTTTCATACTTTCCTCAATGCTGTTCTGTCCCGTGATCTGGAAGATTTTCTGATAATATTCCCGATCCTTTCGCATACTGGAAAAAATATAGACCAAAGCCGCCCTGTTCTCGGAAGCTTCCAGAAGCTGCTCTGCTCCCTCCAGCACCTCGGTGCGGAAGATCCACTCCACCGCCTCGTATTTGTCCATAAAATACCGGTAAAAAGCGGGACGGATCAGCCCTGCCTGGTCTGTGATCTTCTTAATCGTCAGCTTTTCAAAAGGAACCGTCATGACCAGCTCCTTTAGACTTCCTGCGATCAGGTGCTTTGTCAGATCCTTCTTCTCATCCATAAGCTCTTCCCCTTAGGCTGCAACAAATCTTACCGTGACTTCAATACTGGCCAAAAGAATGCAGATAGCTCCCAGATAAAGCGCCTTCGACCTCTGCTCACAGCCCAGACGATAGCCGGTATAGATCCCCAGAATAACAGAAAACACCGTCACGATCTCCAAAACCAGGCCGACCAAAAGCAGCTCTGTATTCAAAAAGCCAAAGCCGATGCCTGCGAAAAAGGCATCCAAACTGACAATAATGGCTGTAATGCAGACATGCTTATACTTGATCTCATGGCTCTGTTCAAAAATATCTTCCTTTCTCCAGGCCTTGTAAAACATAAAAGCCGCCAGAGCAAAGAAGATGACTGTAGATACCACAGTCCACAAAAGTCTTATCCCGAAAAAGCTTTTCTGGAAGACCGGAATCAAAGTCAAAAGATTGCCGCTCATGACGGAGATAAACTGCCAAAGGCAGAAAATCGCGCACATAATGGCCAGCTTTTTCTTTTCTACCTTTGCAAGCATAGCGCCTTCCACGATCATCACCGCAAATACATCAAAGGATAGACCAATGGAAATCATTAGGATTTCAAATAGATTCATAAATACCTGCTTCCTATTTAGAATAAAGCGTATCGCAACGCGATACGATGATTTTATGTAATAGAAAATTCCAAAGGAATTTCCTATTACACATAAAAGAATCCTGCTTGCAGGATTCTCCGCCTGCGGCGGGTCGCTCTAGCGACACAATTCCTATCCGCCGCAGTGCGATCGCTGCGGCTTTTTCTTATTTCATAGGAACGAAGTTTCCTATGAAATAAGAAAAAGCCAGGTGAATGAGAATTTCACCTGGCTAAGCTAAGAGCGATAGACGAGACTCGAACTCGCGACCTCCACCTTGGCAAGGTGGCGTACTACCAACTGTACTACTATCGCAAAGAGCGGGTAGCGGGAATCGAACCCGCGTATCCAGCTTGGAAGGCTGGTGTTCTACCATTGAACTACACCCGCATATGCCCAGTTCCGGAATCGAACCAGAGACACGGGGATTTTCAGTCCCCTGCTCTACCAACTGAGCTAACTGGGCAGCTCTTTTCTGCTGTGTGTCACAGCGAAATTTATTCTACCTTATGTCTTTTACTTTGTCAACAGCTTTTCCCTTACTTTTTTCTATTTTTTTATTCTGCTTCCAGACGGTTCTGAATCCTTGTGGAGAAGAAAAGAATAAAGAAGGTTCCCAGGATCATCAGAGTGGAAAGTGCATTAACATCCGGTGAAATGCCCTTCTTTACCATACTCATGATAACCAAAGGCATGGTCTGGGAATCCGGACCGGCCGTAAAATAGCTGACTACTACATCATCCAGTGACAGAGTCAGCGCCAGCATGGCACCTGCAATTACTGCCGGTGAAATCATCGGCAGGGTTACCCGGAAAAAGGTATGCAGTTCTCCTGCACCCAGATCTCTGGCTGCTTCCCTGATAGAAGGATCCATTCCCGCAAGACGGGATCGAACCGTAATCACCACAAAAGGCAGGGAAAAGGTGACATGCGATATAATAAGCGTCACCATATTCATATCGATATCCAGGAGCGAGAAAAATGCCAGAAAGGCAATCGCAAAAACCAGCTCCGGAATCACGATCGGAATATACAAGGCTGTATTCAGCAGCTTTTTCAGCTTAAATTCAAACCTCTGCATACCGATGGCACAAAGTGTTCCCAAAACCGTTGCCAGAAATGTCGATGCCAACGCTACAAGAATCGTATTCCGAAAAGCACCCATCAGCTCCTCATTAAAGAACATCTCCCGATACCATTTAAGGGTAAAGCCCTCCCAGACAACATTTCTTTCCGAGCTGTTAAAGGAATAAATGATAACAACCAGAACCGGAAGATAGAGGAATGTATATGCCAGGCAGGCATAAAAGACGGAAAGGGGGCCAAACTGTCTGACCTTTCTTTTTTTCATGCAATATCCTCCATATCTCCGCCGGCTTTATTGTACAAAGTCAAAAGCAGCAGGGTGACTGCGATCAAAATGATCGACAGGGCTGAACCAAGAGGCCAGTTTCTTGCTGACATAAATTGGTTTCGAATCAGGTTTCCGATATACATCCGCTTTGCGCCGCCCATCATATCCGAGATATAGAAAAGGCCCAGTGCAGGGATAAAGGTCTGCAGGGATGCCGCAAAAATGCCGGATTTGGTAAGAGGCAGAATGACTCTGACAAAGCATCTTGCCTTACTTGCCCCAAGATCTCCTGCCGCCTCCACCAGAGATGGATCCAGCTTTTCAATCGAAGTATACATAGGCAGAACCGCAAAGGGCAAGAGGTCATATACCATACCCAGAAGAACCGCTCCATTGGTATAGAGCATGCCCAAGGGCGAATCGATCAGTCCCAGATTCATCAAAATCGTATTGATCACGCCCTCATTTCGCAACATGGTATTCCAGCCGTAAATACGGATCATGGAATTGATCCAGAAAGGCAGCATCAGGAAAAGCACCAGAAAAGGCTTTACCTTCTGCGGACTCTTGGCAATGATATAGGCAAAGGGATAGCCAACCAGGATACAGATTAAAGCTGTTTCAAAAGCCAGTAAAAAGGATACCCAGAAAACCCTTAAATATTTTAAACGAAAAAGATTCTGATACGCCTCCAGTGTAAACTGATAAAGGACGCCGCCATAGTTGTTCTTTCCCATAAAGCTGATCACAATGACATAGATCAGCGGAAGGATCAGAAAAAACGTCAGCCAGATCACTGTCGGCCCGATGCTTCCCAGCGCGGGAAGATGATTTTTTAATTTACGCATAGTCTCTCCCAATTCTGTGCTATGACACAGACCCTATTTTCAGCGTCTGCCGGCAAGGGAAGTACTTTTCTTCTTTCCCTAAAGAATGTCATCGATACCGAAATTCGACTTTTCTTCCATCAGATCATCCATTTCGCCCTCGATCACATTGTAAATATCCTCCTCCTTGGTATGAAGGAAGATGGATTTGTCCTGTCTCCACCAAACATAGACATCGCTTCCTGCTTCAAAGACATCCACATCCGGCTGGCTTTCTGCCCGCAGGGTCTGTCCATTGATCAGACGTACCATGGTACGGTTAACGGAGCCGGCAAAAATCACTTCCGTCACTCTCGCTCTGATATGGAAATGATCCACAGGCTGAAGGGAAAGCCTTAAGTTTTCCGGTCTTACACAGATATAGAACATTTCCTCCAGCTGAAAGCGGGGGCTCTCCAGATGGGCATTTCCAAACTCGAAAGTAAAGGTATTCTGCTTCTCTCCAACCTCGGTAACATAGCCCTCCATCAGATTGGACTGTCCGATAAAGTTTGCAACAAACTTCGTCTTCGGCTGATTATAGATTTCCTCCGGGCTGCCCAGCTGCTCCATTCTGCCGTCATGCATAACCGCAATACGGTCGCTCATTAAAAGAGCCTCCTCCTGGTCATGGGTAACATAGAGAAAGGTGATATGCAGCTGCTTCTGGAGATTCTTCAGCTCCATCTGCATTTCCTTTCTCAGCTTCAGATCCAGGGCACCCAGGGGCTCATCCAAAAGCAGAACCTTGGGTCTGTTGATCAAAGCTCTCGCGATCGCTACTCTTTGCTTTTGTCCGCCGGAAAGCTGGGATGGCTTTCTCTTTTCCATTCCTTCCAGACGAACCAGCTTCAGCATCTCTGCTACACGTTCCTTGATTTCCTCCTTCGGCACCTTCTTCTCTACCAGGCCGAAGGCAATGTTATCCGCAATGCTCATATGGGGAAAAAGTGCATAATTCTGGAAGACCGTGTTGACATTTCGCTCGTTCGGCTTCTTGTCCTCTACATTCTGACCTTCCAACTTAATCTCACCCTCATCCGGCACTTCAAATCCGCCGATCATACGAAGAGTCGTTGTCTTGCCGCATCCGGATGGTCCCAAGAGGGTCAAAAATTCACCCTCTCTTATTTCAAGATTCAGATTTTTTACTACTTTTTCATCTCCAAACGCTTTGTTTACGCCCTTCAGGCTTACAATGATATTGTTTTTTTCCATCTGCCCCTACCTGTTACAGAATATCTGCACCGCGCTCTCCGTTGCGGATGCGCATTACATCTTCTACCGCGGAAATAAAGATCTTTCCGTCACCTACGGTTCCTGTTGTGAGAGACTGCTGCAGCTCATAGAGAATCTCCTCCAGATCCTCCTCCCAGATTACCGTCATCACCTGTACCTTGGGCAAAAGGTTCATATCCATATTCATTTCTTCAAAATTGTCGCCGTTATCGCCTGCTGCCTGATGGCCCATTCCCATAACGGCCGTTACCGTCATTCCGGAATATTCATTCTTTGCCAGAATTTTTTTTATTTTTTCAAGATTATCCGGTCTGGTAATAATTTCGATTTTCTTTAACGCCTTCATACTTTCCTTCTCCTTTTATCGAATCTTCATATCCGCAAAAACCTCATCATAATAGGTCGCCGCCTCACCGACATCTCCTATGATATGAGCACCGTTTACAATTTTGTCATCCAATGTCGCTGCCGGCATAGAGGAAATATCCCCCAGATAATCAACCGCCTCCCGATTCAGGCAAAGAGCCGGGTATTCCTCAAAACACATGGCATAGATTTCCGGTCTCAGGATAAAATTAATGAATTCCTGTGCCGCCGCCTTATGCTTTGCTCCCTTACAGAGGACAAAGCTGTCAATCGACATCTCACAGGGTTCCTCTGTCGAAACCACCTCGATTTCATTATTTTCGTCCTCATCGATTGCGATCATGGCATCCATATTATAAATAATGCCGACTGCCGTTTCATGGGTAACCATGGCTGCATATGCCGTATCGGAATCATAGAGCTTGATATTGGGAGCCAGCTCGGAAAGCCAGCCTGACATGCTCTCTATCGTCTCCTGATCCTTTACATCCGGATCATAACCGTTTGCCTTTAGGGCTACACCGACGATTTCCCTGCAGTCATCCACCGCTACGATATTATTTTCCAGTCTGGGATCGATCAGATCATTTAAGCTCTTGATCTCTACTCCCAGCTCCTGACACATTCTCTTATTTACCGCAACGACCGTAACCGTTCCCATATAAGGAATGGAATATTCATTTCCCGGGTCATAGTCCTGATCAAGGATCCGCTCATCCAGATTGGAGAAATTTTCGATCTCATCCGAACCGATCGGCTGGATCAGGTCCTGCTCCTTCATGGCCTCAACCACATAATTGCTGGCAATGGCAAGATCATACTGGCCTCCGTTTCCGGCAATCAGCTTGGCCAGCATCTCTTCATTAGAGGAATAGGTCGCCTCTACCACATGAATGCCGGTTTCCTCTTCAAATAAGCTGTAAACCTCCGGAGGAATATATTCAGACCAGTTAAATACATAGAGGGTATCCTCCGCATTTCCGCTTGCATTTTCACTTCCTCCCTGCTCGGACGCGTCCTTTTCACTTCCTCCGCAGCCCATCAGAAGGCCGGAAAAAAGCGCTGCTGTTAAGAGCAGGGAAATTGCTTTTTTTATCTCTTTTCTCACATCTTTCCCCTTTGTCACGTTAATGCATTGGAATCATTATGCGGTATTAATAGATTGTTTGCAATCTTTTTTTCGAAAAACTTTTTAATCGGTCTTTTTTCCTTCATTCTGTTTATATTTTTTTTAGAATTCTTTAGACTTTGTTTTTTGACTTCCCCTCTTCAAAGTCCTATCATAATAAGCGTAGAAACACTCATACTTCTCATCCCCCCTAACATTATTTTTGATTTTAAAATGGGCTGTCGCTTATGCGGCAGCCCATTTGCTGTGTTATAATAGGGCTCATCTTTTTATGATAAGGAGCTTACTATGAAGCAAAATTCTATGCTGCAAAGCATTTTTTCCAAACGCCTTCTGGTCTACTGCATCGGCATCCTGATCCTTGCCTGCGGCATCACCTTAAACACCAAAACAAGGCTTGGCGTTTCCCCGGTTATTTCTGTTGCTTATAATATTGCGCAGATTCTGCATACACCGCTTGGTGCTACTACCTTTGTTTACTATGCTTTTCTGATTCTTTTGCAGTTTCTGCTTATGCCGAAGGAATTTTCTCTCTTTCAGTGCACTCAGATTCTCTGTGCATTTCTGACGAGTGCCTTCATTCAGCTTTTTGATCTGGCTCTGCCGAGCCCGGAGGGTCTCCTTTCCCGCCTGATCTTGCTTGTCATTGCAATCTTTCTGACCGGTCTCGGAGCCTCCATTACCGTCGGCATGAAGCTGGTTCCCAATCCTGCGGATGCTCTGGCCAATATCATCGGCAAAAAGGTCGGCCGCGACCTGGGACTTGGCAAAAACATTCTGGATGCCTGCTGTATCATCATTGCAGTTATCCTGGGCCTTGTTTTTTCCGGCAGCCTTTTGGGCATTGGCATCGGAACCGCTGTATCTGTTGTCTTTACCGGACGCGTTATGGCTCTCGTGCAGAGCTTTACGAACCGGCTTTACGAAAAAGTCTGCGATTAAATAGCAGGAGGGGGATTTTATATGCTTACTTATGATATGAGCAAAAGCGGGAAGACACCGCTCTACCAGTATCTTTACCAGCAGATTCGGGATGATATTCTGAATGGCACGATCCACCCGAATGAAAAGCTGCCTTCCAAGCGCTCTCTGGCCAAGCATCTGAATGTCAGCGTCATTACTGTAGAAAATGCCTATGAACTTCTTCAGATCGAAGGCTATATCTATGCGAGGGAAAAGGTGGGCTATTTTGCTGAAACCCTCAGCCAGAGGCCAGCCGTTCTGCCGCCCCGTCATTCCTTTATCGAGGAACCGCGTGAGCATGAATATTTTGCAGATCTGTCCTCCAACAAGACTGCCACCTCCCTTTTCCCCCTTTCCTCCCTGCAGAAGCTGTCCAGGGAAGCCCTCTCCCGCAAGGATCCTTTCTTCCTGCAGACGGTTCCCTACAATGGAACGGCCATTTTCCGCTATGCCATTGCTAACTTTCTGAGACAGTACCGGGGCATGAGGGTCGATCCGGAGCAGATCATCATCGGCTGTGGGACAGAGTATCTCTACAGCCGTCTGATGCAGTGCTTTTCCGAAGATACCATTCTCGGTCTGGAGGACCCGGGCAATCACAAATTTGCAAAAATTGCCGAACGCTACCATATCAAAACCGAATATCTTCTGGTGGATGATTACGGTCCCTCCCGGGATGCGCTTGCCAAAAGCCATGTCAGCCTTCTGCATCTGTCTCCGGCCAATACCTTTCCCATAGGTCTCGTTATGCCCATCAAAAGGCGTCTGGAGGTTCTCACCTGGCTGTACGAGGAGGAGGAACGCTATCTGATCGAAGACGATTTTGATTCAGAGTTTACCTCTTATGGTTCCATCGCAGAGCCGGTATTCAACAATGACTACAAGGAAAAGACCATCTATATCAATTCCTTTTCCAAGACCATGCTGCCTTCTCTGCGGGTTTCCTATATGATTCTTCCGCATAAGCTCCTGCATCGTTACCGCGAAACCATGAGCTTTTACTCCTGCACGGTATCCGCTTCCGACCAGTATATTTATTCCAGATTCTTAGAGGACGGCTATTTCGAGCGGCATCTGAATCACATGAATACCCATTTCAAATCCATGCAGGCCGCTATTTTAAAGGAAATGCATAAGGAGGGGCTGGAGCATTACTGTGAAGTGGTTACGCCCCGCACAGGCACAGCTCTTTTGCTTAAGCTGGACAGCAAAAAAAACCCTTCTTCTCTGAAGAGCAGAGCTGAACACTTTAATATTAAGCTGGCCTTTGTCTCGGATTATTGTGAAACGCCGAATGAAGAAATGAAAAGAATTATGATTTTTAATTATGCCTCTCTCCCTTCAGACCGGATCGAACCTGTCGTATCCACCCTGAAGCTTCTGCTCTCCCGAGAGGAATAAGAAGAAGTAACCGCTCACCAGCTTCACAAAAAATAGAAAAGAAAGGTTTCCCATGCATCGAATGATCCGCTACCAAATTGACTGTTCTTCTCCAAAGATCCGCAGCTTTTTAAAGCAAAAGGGCTATTCTCAGGGACTTTTGGCAAGACTGAAGGAACATCCGGAACGCCTTCTTTTAAACGGCCATCCCGCCAGGCTTTCAGCTCCGCTTTTCCCGGGAGATCAGCTGCAGCTTCAGATTCTGGAAGAAGCTGCTCCTTCCGTTCAGGTGCAGCCCTTCTTCTCTCCCCTTTCTATTGTTTTTGAAGATGAGGACCTGCTGCTGATCAATAAGGCTGCCGGCATGTCCATCCACCCTTCTCTTCACCATGACGCAGATTCTTTGGCCAATGCGGTCTCCTTTTATTACAAGGAGGCTTCCTCTCCCTTTATCTTTCGCTGCATCAACCGTTTGGACAAGGAAACCAGCGGTCTGACATTGATTGCCAAAAATCCCCTTTCCGCCGTCCTGCTCTCTGAAATGGTACAAAAAAGGCAGATCCACAGAACCTATCTTGCCCTGGCCGAGGGGGAGCTTCCCATCGATCAAAGCCCGGAGCCCTTTCCCCATACCATTGATATGCCGATCGGGCGCTGCGATGATTCCATCATCACCCGTCGGATCGATCCGGAAAAGGGGCAGAGAGCCATTACCCATTACCGGGTTCTCTCCCACAAAAAAGGGCTCTCCCTTCTTTCCCTAAAGCTGGAAACCGGAAGAACCCATCAGATTCGTATCCATATGCAGTTTATCGGACATCCCCTGCCCGGAGACTACCTCTACCATCCTGTCTATGACAGGATCAGCCGCGTTGCTCTGCATTCTGCATCCCTGTCCTTTCTCCATCCGATCAGTCAAGAGCCCATGGAATTTCATGCAGCCCTTCCGGAGGATATGGCAGCTCTGCTCTAGCAGGATCCCTAATCAAGCTTATCTTTGATCAGATCAACCAGATCGGCGATTGTATCCGCTTTTTCGAAATTCTCTACGGTAAGCTCAGACTCAATATCAAAGAACTCCAGAATGATCTCATCATAGACGTCCTCGTCATAGGTCGGATCCAGATCCAGATCTCCCTTCAGATCACTTTCCATCGTGACCTCATCCTCGTCCATATCGAGAAATCCTGCAAGTACTTCCTTCAGTCTTTCAAAAATTTCTTCTTCTGACATATTCCTTTGCTCCCTCCCTTCGATTGCCATTTACTGACATCTTTAATGCCATAATACTCGATAGATTTCTGAGATTCAACCAAAAAAATTCAATGCCGGAAGGAATTTGAAATGAATTTTTATTACTCCCCTGGGAAGGGCGTAAAGAGTAAGATATTTTTATTTCCAAAACCCGCCTTCGAATGCTATAATCTGTTTTGAGTTATAAAGGAGGATTCGATATGATTTATTGTATAAAATGCGGTTCCCCCAATCCTGATAACGCCAGCTATTGTTCTACCTGCGGTCAGGATTTTGTGGACGACAATCATTGCCCGAAATGCGGCAAGACCCTTCCCCCCGGTGCAATTTACTGTTCCGGCTGCGGAAGCAATCTTCGCGAACTGAAAAATACCGCTCCTCTTCCGACTGTTCCGATCTATGATCCCACAAAGGAGGATGAGGATTTTAAAAATAGCAGTCAGAGCACCGCTTCCGACAGCTACTCTGCAGATACAGATGATAAGAGCAGCTCCTATGTTTCTGCTCCGGAAAAAGACAGCAGCTATTCCTACGGAGAGACTTCCTCCGCTGATTCGGTCAAAGAGGATCTTTCCTACCGTTACAGCTCCTTCCCGGATGAGGAAGAGGAAGAGGAAGAAGAGGAAAAACCAAAAAGCTCCTATTCCTCCCGCAAAAAGACAAAAAGAGATCGTGCCGAAGAGTATGATGACAGCTATGACGAGGAAGACTACGATGAAAAGGGAGGCTTTCTCTCCAGACTGATCATCATTCTCGCCATTATCATTGCCGCTTCTCTCCTGGTTTTCGGTTTTCTTTCCTTCTCAGGAAAGCTTGGCTCTTCCAAAAAGACCCAGCCTGTTACGGCTTCTGCCAATGCAAGTCAGGAAAGCAGTGATAAAACCGATGAAGTCAAGGAAGAAAAGGATCAGGTTGAAGTTCCGGATCTTTCCGGCATGACCTATGACCAGGCAAAGGCCGCCTTAGACAGTGCCGGCCTCGGCATTCGGGCAACCTACAAGAACTCCGACACTGTTGCAAAGGATACCATCATTTCCCAGGCAACTGCTGCCGGCCAGAAGGTAGATAAAGACAGCAAGATTCATGTTGATATCAGCAAGGGTGCTTCCCTGACTTCCTCTGCTGCAGCAGATCAGTCCCAGACCTCCGGCGAAAATGCTTCCCAGTCTGATGCGGACCAGCCTGCCGATACAACAACAAATCAAACACAGCAGTCACAAGGATCCAACTCAACAAGTTCAAGCAGCTCCAATACAAGCGCTTCCACTTCAAATGTTGATGACGGAGATCTTTTCCCGGATATTGCAACCACTGCCTTATCCGATGCCCAGCTTGATACCGTATCGGATCCAAGCACCTGCCGTCAGGCAATCAATGAACTTTATGCAAGAGAGGGCTATATCTTCAACGATTCCTCTATCCAGGCCTACTTCGAATCCAAATCCTGGTACAGCGGCGTAACCAATGATATGTCCGCTATCCAGACCAAGATCTATTCGAACGGCAATGCCAATTACAACCTGGATGCCCTTGTGAATATCAAAAACGCAAACGGCTGGTCCTGGTAAGAAAGGGCTGTCGCACTAACGTAATCCATACAAAATGTTGGTATTTATATTTATAAGATATCTTATATCTACTATCTTATATCCACATTTCGTATGAAAACGCTTAATGCGACAGCCCCTCTTTTTTTATTTTTATTTTCCTAAAAGGGCCTCTACCTCTTTTGCTCCGTAGCTTACACTGCTGACCCCTTCTGTTTCAATTCGGAAAAGGGCATTTCCGGCGATATGCTCCGCTGCCTGCTCCAGCTGCCTTACTCCTGTACAATCACAATAATGCTCCACGATAAAGTCAAAGGCATCCTCACTTAAGATACATTCCTCTGCCTGCATTCCCATACGTTCCAGAATCTTCGGAAAGGAATAGCTCTGCAGGATAATCTTCTTTTCCTCAAAGCTGTAATCCGGAATCTCGATCACGGAAAAACGGGACAGCAAGGGACCACTGATCTTATCCATCTCATTGGCCGTTGCGATCGGATAGACGCCATCCGTTGGGATCGCACACTCCAGATATGCATCTGTAAAGCCCAGATTGTCCAAAAGAGTAAGCAAAACATCGCCTGCATTTCCCCTGGCTCCTTCTGCATCTGCCTTATCCAGCTCATTGATGACAAAAACCACATTTGAACTCTTTGCCCTGGCAAAGGATTCGATAATCCGGCCCGGTTTGGCATTGACATAGATCCTGGAAGTTCCGGTCAGAGCCTCCGGATCACGAATGGTGCTCATATCCAGCACGGTACAGGGCAGCTTCAGAATCCTGCCAACCGCATAGGCAATCTGCGATTTGCCGGTTCCGGGAGGCCCCACAAGCAAAAGACCATAGGCTGGAAGGGTATGGGTTCTGTTGATCTGGATAATCGTCTCGATAACCCTTTGCTTCACAGACTCCAAGCCATAAAGCTCCTCATCCAGAATTTTCTTTGCTTCCCAGGGATCGATCGGCGGGAAGTCCGTTCCCTCCCATTTTACATTCATGATCAGATTTAGGGCTCTTTGGGCATGAACCTCCTCCGAACTGGAAAAGCCCTTATGATCCAGAAGATATATGGTCCTCTGCGCCCATCTGCGAAGCTGAGGAGGAAGGGTCTGACCCGCCGCCTTCATGAAGCGTCTGATATCCTCCGTCCTTGTCAGCTCCGTTTCCCTGACCTCTTCCTCCTCCGGATAGGTCTGGGCACTGAGCAGTCTTTCGATCACAAACTGCAGAAATTCCTCATCGATACACTGACCGCCCTCTACCTGATGCAGGCGCATTCTTGTCACGGCAAAGGTCTTTTCTTCCGTTACATAGCCCAGAAGTTCCAACTCAATATGTTCCTTCTGCAGCAGCTCAAAAAGATGCTCGAAGCGTTCATCCTCCTCCGTAACCCGGTAATTTTGAAGTCCCTTTGTCGTTTTTGCTTCAAAAAGCCTTCCTTCCTGGGGAATTAAAAAACTTCCCGTGATCAGCATCTCCTCCGTATCCGGCAGCCCCTGCAGATAAAAGTAAGGCTCCCCATAGACCGCCTTTTGTATTTTTTTCTTTTCTGCCCTCTCCAGCATATGAAAGTCAAAAAAGCGTTCCAAAACCGCCTCTCTTTCGGCAGCTGTTCCCTCTTCCTTCTCGAAGGCTTCCTTCCAAAAGTCCTCAAGCTCTTTCTTCTGCTCCTCTGTCATATCCTTTTTATAGCGAAGGCCATACTCTGCCATTGCTTCTTCCAGCTTTTTCATTCCGTCTCCTTATCTATCACAGCATTTGTTACTGTCTGCTCTGTTTCCAGTAAGGGAGCCAAATCCCCTAGCATGACAGTGACATGCGAACGTTTCCCAGCGTGTCCCTCCTACTATAGCATATTTTTCTTGACTTCTTTTTTCATTCTGTTAAAATAGCCTTTGCAAATATGAAAACGATTTTCACTTTCAGATTAACAAGGATTCGCCTATGACTACAAGAGGAAAATACAAATCCAAAAATTACGAAGAGGTTCTTTCCTATCTGCAGACCATGCCGGGAAAGCATTTTACCGTGAATGATCTTCATTCCCACTTTCTTGAATCCGGCAGCAGCATCGGTACGACTACGATCTACCGGCAGCTTGAACGCATGGTAGACGAAGGCCTCGTCAAAAAATACACTCTGGAGCAAAACAAATCCGCCTGTTTCGAATATCTCGACCAGGAAGAGAAGGACAACTCTCACTGTGCCTATCACTGTATTTGTGAATGCTGCGGCAGCCTGATCCATCTCCACTGCGAAGAGATCGAGGAACTGCAAAAGCATCTTTTTGCCCAGCACCATTTTCGTATTAACCCCGGCCGTACAGTATTCTACGGCCTTTGTGAAAACTGTCTGAAGAAAGAGGAGGAAGTAAAATGACAGGACTGCTGATCACCTTTCTCGCCGGTCTTTCCATTGCACTCGGCGTTTTTATCATCAGAGAAAGTAATAATTCCGATACCATAGAGCATCTTTCCATTGCCATGGCTTTAGCTGCCATGCTTTCCCTTATGCTTTTTGACCTGCTTCCGGATATTTTGGAATCCAGTGAAAGCCTCGGATGGATGAGTCTGCTCCTTTGCCTTGTCCTCGGTTTTCTTCTCCTCAAGCTTCTGGATTTCTTTATTCCGGATCATGAGGATCACGAGGAAACACACGAGCATGAGCATGCTTCCCATATTGGTCTGATTTCTGCTCTTGCCATCATTCTCCACAATATCGTAGAAGGTATGACAGTATACAGCCTGACTCTGTCTTCCCTAAATCAGGGCATCCTTTTTGCGCTTGGCATCAGTCTTCACAATATTCCCATGGGCATGATGATCTATTCCACCATGGTAAGGGACGGCAGGCATCGCAGGGAAAAGAGCATCATCCTTGGCCTGGTAACCCTTTCCACCCTTGTCGGCGGCCTTCTCATGCACCTGCTCAGCGCCTTTATGACCGAGACCCTGATTGCTGTTCTGGTTTGCCTGGCGAGCGGCATGATCGTCTATATTGTTTTTCTGGAGCTCCTTCCCCATGTGCTCAAAACAAAGGAACCCAAGATCAATCTGCTCGGTATTCTGATCGGATTCGGCCTTGTTTTTGTCAGCTCCTTATTTGCCTAGAACAAAGCGTTTCGCTCGCGAAACGCTCGCGCCTAGCGCGGTCGCGTGCGATATGCGAGTGCGCATTATGCGGCTTCATTTCATCGTATCGCTTTGCGATACGATATGCTATGGCTTTTTTATTTCATAGGAACGAAGTTTCCTATGAAATAAAAATGGGACTGCCGTATTCCTATGGCAGTCCCTTTCTTTTTTTAGGAAAACTCCTTACTCCAATCCAAGATAAGTATAATCCTCTTCCTCAATTGCCTTCTTAATTTCTTCCTCTGCCACTTCATGGCTCAGGGTAATCTCGACCTTGTTTGCTTCGTGATCCGCAAGTGCTTCCTCAATTCCATCGATTGCCTTAAGGGCATTCTGTACATGCTTCTCACAGTTGTGACACATCATACCTTCTACCTTTACTGTTTTTTTCATCTCATTTTCCTTCCTTTCTTTTCTTTCTTTTTCATTTGCACCCTCAGCTGCAGTTTCTGTAACTTTATTTTTATGATTCTCGGCTGAGCCTGCAGCTTCTGCAGGACTCTCCGGAAGTGCCTTATGACGCATTGGCTTATCCTTTGCAGTGCTGTGCAGCTTAAAGAGATTCAGTCTC
Organism: Oscillospiraceae bacterium; assembly: GCA_963617415.1. Taxonomy (GTDB): domain Bacteria; phylum Bacillota; class Clostridia; order Lachnospirales; family Lachnospiraceae; genus RUG14243. The sequence goes on along the minus strand of CAVEOK010000002.1, from coordinate 24,694 downwards.
AGGGCATTCATGCATACGGTAAAACTGGATAATGACATAGCCGCTGCACCCCACATAGGATTGATCTGGATAGAAGCATAAGCACCTGCCGCCATCGGGATCAAAAGTACATTATAAGCAAAAGCCCAAAAGAGATTCTCATGGATATTTCTCAGGCTTGCCCTGCTCAGACGGATCGCCGCAGATACATCGGTCAGTCTGGAATTCATCAGGACAATATCCGCCGAATCAATCGCAACATCCGTTCCCGCACCAATCGCAATACCGATCTCTGCTCTGGTCAGAGCCGGTGCATCATTAATGCCATCACCGACCATAGCAACCCTGCCTCTGGTCTGAAGCTGTCTGATCACCTGCTCCTTTCCGTCCGGAAGTACACCTGCAATGACTCGGTCTACGCCAGCCTGATGGCCGATTGTCCGGGCTGTTCTTTCATTATCTCCCGTCAGCATAACAACCTCAACGCCCATATTCTGAAGTTCTTTTACTGCCTGGGCAGAATCTTCCTTGATCACATCTGCGACTGCGATCAGACCTAGGAATTGTCCATTTTTTTCAAAGTAAAGAGGCGTTTTTCCTTCTGCCGCAAGCGCATCTGCAGTGGCTGCAAGCGCTGCCGGAATCGCGGTCCTCTCTCCGATAAAGATTCCGGAGCCGCCATAGAGCTGCTCTCCCTTTACTATGCCCTTCAAACCGTTTCCGGCAAGCGCCTGAAATTCACTGACTTCCTCCGCTGCAAGGCCAAGCTCATTTCCCTTTTCCACGATAGCTCTTGCCAGAGGATGCTCACTTTTTTGTTCCAGGGAAAAGGCAAGCTGCAAAAGCTCGCTCTCGCTTACCCCCTCTGCCGGAACAAGATCCGTCACCTTGGGCTTTCCTTCTGTGATCGTACCGGTCTTATCCAAAGCCACAATCTGGATCTTTCCGGCATTTTCCAGGGATTCGCTGGTCTTAAAAAGAATGCCGTTCTTTGCACCGACTCCGTTTCCTACCATAATTGCAACCGGGGTTGCCAGGCCAAGGGCACAGGGGCAGGAAATTACCAATACGCTGATTGCCCTTTCCAGAGCATAAGCGAGAGGATGCCCCGTAAAGAGCCAGATCAGCATGACACAAATCGCCACTAAGATAACTGCCGGTACAAATATGCCTGATACCTTATCCGCAATTCGTGCGATCGGCGCCTTGGTTGCCGCTGCATCCGAAACCATCTGAATGATCTGGGAAAAGGTGGTATCCTCGCCTACCCTGCTGGCTCTTGCCCGGATGAAACCGGACTGATTGATCGTTGCTGCACTGACCTTGTCTCCCACTGTCTTATCAATCGGAATCGATTCTCCGGTCAGGGCAGATTCATCTACTGCACTCTCCCCTTCCAGAATAATGCCATCCACAGGAATTGACTCACCCGGCTTTACCAAAAAGATATCTCCGATCTCCACATCGTCGATTTCAAGCTCAATCTGCTTTCCATCCCGCTCAACAAGAGCCTTTTTCGGTGCCAGCTGCAGAAGACTTTTCAACGCATCTGTTGTTCTTCCCTTAGAGAGAGACTCCAAGGTTTTACCGACTGTGATCAAAGCCGGAATCATGGCTGCCGATTCAAAATAGAGCTGATTGTGGTAAATCTCCATCAGATCCATATTGGCTGTTCCATTTGTCAAAAGGTAAGTCATCCTGTAAAGGACAAAGAGGGACCAGCCAAAGGATACTCCTGATCCAAGCGCAACCAGAGTATCCATATTCGGAGACCCGTGCGTCAGGGATTTGATACCGGAAACAAAAAATGCTCTATTGATGAACATCACGATCATGGCAAGCAGCATCTGGGAAATGGCAAGCCCGATATGATTATGCTGCAAAAAGGCCGGCAAGGGCCACCCCCACATATTATGTCCCATGGTGATATACATCAGGGCAAGCAAGAATCCCAACGAAAGGATCAGTCTTCTGACCAGCTTAGGTGTCTCCCGGTCCTTCAGGGCATCTGCGGATGCTGCAAGTCTGTCACTGGCTTTGCTCTTCTTATTTTCTGCCCCCATCTGCTCAGCCCCGTATCCGGCATCCTCAACCGCTTTGATAATATCTGCCGTTTTACCTCCGGAAACCGACATAGAATTTGTCAGTAGGGAAACCGTTACTGATTCCACACCTTCTACCTTTGCTACTGCCTTTTCCACATGAGACTGGCAGGCTGCGCAGGTCATACCTGTAACCCGATATTGTTCCATTTCCACTCCTTTCTTGTCATTTCATCAGCTTCTGCAAAAGACAGCAAAGCTCATCAATGGTCTCTTCATTGCCTTCTTTTATATCATGGACAACACAACTCTTGATATGACTGGCCAAAAGTTCCTTGCTGAAGCTGTTCAATGCACTGGTGGCCGCTGAAACCTGTACCAGAATATCCGGACAGTAGGCGTCATTCTCCACCATCTTCTCGATACCGCGGATCTGCCCCTCTACCTTCCGAAGCCTGGTTAAAAGCTTCTTTTCTTCCTCAGGGCTTCTCTTTTTATGCCTGTCACAGCAATGCGGACAGACCTTTTCTTCCATTTCTGTTTTTTCTATTTCCATTTCGTCCTTCATTTCCATAAATTCTCTTTTCTTTTCATTTAGACCAGATGGCGGTGCTTTTTGTGTAATAGGAAATTCTGACGGAACTTCCTATTACACAAATCGGCATACCCCCAAGGGGTATCTGTCGTAGAGAATAATATACCCCTTGGGGGTATGCTGTCAAGCCCTTATAAATTTTTCTTATTTTTTAAGCAATAGCTTCAACTGCTAAATATTCTCGAAATTGTTTCTCTTTCATTCGTCATATTGTTTGTTAAGTATCAGACTATTCGGTTCTTTTGTACACTTCTTCAACCGCTTTTTGTGCATTATGCCGGTTTTCTTCTATTTACTTGACTTCAGTCAATATAACTGTATAATAAAGACATAAACACAAAGCAGTTGCGGCGGCGCGTGCTTCACCGATGCTGTACAGTGTGAAACGGATTTATTGATACAGATAAGAAAAGATGGCGTGTGCTTCATCGGATTGCATCGAAGGTATCAAAAAAGGAACATCGCGATACGGAGCCGGCGGCGTGTGCTTCACCTAAACCGTATCAAAAGCGATGATCCTTTTATTTTTTACAAATCCACTATATGAACTGTCAGACACATCCCATTTGGGATGTGTCTTTTTTGTGTAATAAGAAATATGTCTCAAGCGACCGCGCTCGGCGCGAGCGTTTCGCGAGCGAAACGCTTTGTTCTTTATCGTTTAATCTTTTTTCCATCTCCGAGAAATTCCGCAACTCTGCGGACAATCGGCCTCTCTTCCTTACTCTGAATAGCCGCAACAACTGCCAAAGGCTTTGCATCCTGGGGGATGGTCACTACATAAGGACTCAGTTCCAGTCTGGTGTTCTGATCCAAAAGAGCAATCCCCATGCCCATTTCCACACAGAGAAGCAAGGACTCCAGAGAATTCGGTGTCCTTACGATATGAGGCTTAAATCCGCAGTCTGCACAGCTGTTGATCAGTCTGTAATAGCCACCCGGAGACTCCTCTTCTGATATCACGACAAAATTTTCGTTCTTCAGATCAACTAAAGAAAAATCCTTTCTCTTTGCCAAAGGATGCGATTTTCTCATCGCGATTGCCGGGCTCTTCTGATACAGAACCGTATAATCAAAATCCCATTCATCCATAATATCGAAATCCAGGGTAATGATAATATCATAGTTACCGTTTCTCAGCCCATTGCGCAGATTCTTGTAGGAGTTTCTTTCCAAGGTAAAGACATATCCCTCCTCCAGCTTATGCATCTGCTGCAGCTTATCCAAAAGCATCTCATTGATATCCTGCCCCTCCAGAATACCAATGGAAATATGATTGATCTCCTCCGACAGCTTCCTTCCATGCTCTACCTGTCTGGCAATCTCTTCCGGAAGCTTTTCCCAGGCTTCATATAAGTAACGCCCAGCTTCCGTCAAATGCACCTTTCTGTGCTCACGAACGAATAAAGGATAGCCCAATTCCTCTTCCAACTGTGCAATCTGTTTTGACACATTTGACTGCGATGTGTACACCTTTCTTGCCGCCTCTGAGAAGCTGCCGCACGCGGCCGTTTCCACAAAGTAGCGGATTCTCATTATGTTCATAATACCCCCTGTTTGTACCTACTTATTATAAATAGTTTATCATTTTTCCCGTCTTCGCCTCAAGTAATTCTTATTCCATTACAGCACTTTACTGTAATAAATCCATTCCAAAGTCTAGACTAACTTATCCAATTTAGATATTTGCCAGTCCTTTTTACACCTGTTAAGATAATATCAAATGAAATTTCAACGTAGAAACTAAAAAAACAGTAGGAATTATCTATCATTATTTTCATTGAGGGGGTTATTAAATGAAAATTTTAGGTGTATCTTATGGCACGCCGAACGGCGGAAACGACACCATGGTAAAAGAAGCGCTCATGGGAGCAAAAGAAGCAGGTGCAGAGATTGAATTTATCAATGCCACCAAGCTTAACATTCAGCATTGCACCGGCTGCAAGGTCTGTGTAATGGGACTTTTTTCAGGAAGAGGAAATGCCTGCGTGATCAAAGATGACTTCCAGTGGCTTGCAGACAAAATGTTTGAAGCCGATGGCATCATTATCTCCACGCCTATCTTTGAGAAATGTGCAACAGGGCTTTTCCATACAACAATGGATCGATTCGGCCCGCGTATGGATCGAGGCAATCTGACAATCGCAAATAAGATTGCAGAAGAAACAGGCGGAAAGCCGATCGATCCAAAATATCTTTCCGAAAAGGTTATTTCCTATATGTCAGTCGGCGGTTCAGACTGGGCAACCCGTGTGGAAGCAGACTGTGCAATGCAGTCATTAACCGCAAAATGGACTGTGATCCACAATGATGTTTTCATGTGGTCACTTGGCATCATGTTCAATGACGAATACCTTGCAAAAGCACACCAGATCGGTTTTGATACCGCAAAAGCAGCAGAACCGGTTGCAGACGGAAGCTTTATTCCTCCTGTCGGCGTTATGGGTGATGCTTACAAGGGACCCAAGGGCGTATGTCCTCACTGCCACTCCAAGAACTTCTATCTTCAGGAGGATGGAAAGGCAATCTGCTGTCTCTGCGGTCTTGAAGGCAAGATTTCTGTTACAGAAGACGGCAAATACAAATTCGACTATCCGGAGGAAACCCTGCCGCATGCACATGATACCATGAGCGGTAAATTCATCCATGGTGATGACATTCAGAATAATGAAGCTGCAACACGCGAAAAGTTTGCTTCTCCGGAAATGAAAATCCGCAAACAAAAATATATGGACTTTATCAAACCATCTATGCCACAATAAAAAAAGAGAAGGGAGAATAAAACATGAAAGTTGCTGTATATTACGGACAAGGTGACATCCGTATAGAAGAACGTCCGACTCCGATCGCAGGACCGGGACAAATGGTGGTCAAAATCGCTTATGTAGGTATCTGCGGTACCGATATCGAAATTTATAAATCCGGTATTACCCCGCCATTCACCAAGAATCCCATTATTCTCGGTCATGAGAACTGCGGAACTGTTTGTGAAGTAGGCGAAGGCGTAACCGAATTCTCCGTTGGAGACCGTGTACTCTGTGGCCCTCCCGGACATTGTGCAGAAGACTGTGAGCCTTGTAAGCATGGTCAGACCAATATCTGCATGAACGGCTTTCCCCGTACAGCAGGACTTGGCCAGTACGACGGTGGCTATGCAGAATACCTGCTGATCCATGATGTGAAGCACACCATGATCGTACCGGTACCGGATGATGTTGACTTCAAGGATGCGGTTCTCTTCGATGTAATCTGTGTATCCCTGCACGGCGTACGAATTTCCAACTTCAAATTCGGAGACAACGTTGTCGTTTCAGGAACCGGTTCCATCGGTCTGGCTGCCATCCAGATTCTGAAGGCAGCTGGTGCCCGCAAGATCATCGCCCTGGGAACTACTTCTTCTAAGGAGCCTCTGATCAAATCCTATGGTGCCGATTACTTCATCAATTCCAAGGAATGCGAAGACCTTGATGCAGAAGTAAAGCGTCTTCTGGGCAACGATTATGGTCCTGACGTAGTATACGAAGCAGCAGGTAATATGGTATCCATGAAAAACTGCGTGGATGTTGTAAAACCGGGCGGTCAGATCTGTGTTATCGGAACTATTCAGGAGCCGATGACCTGCCTGGTACCAGGTTCTTTCTCACCCTGCGAGCCAAACTTCCAATTCTCCTTTACCTATACACAGGAAGATGTACAGATCTATCTGGAAATGCTTGCTCTGAACAAGATGACTTTCCCGAATATGGTTACTGACATCGTTTCTCTTGATGACTGTGTAGAAAAAGTATTTGATGTATCCAGAAAAGGTCACATTAAGGATCTGATCGATCCTTCCCTGTAAGGAGAAAAACATGAACAAGAATTTTCCAAATGCCACAAAGCCGATTCGTATCGGAAATATGGTACTGAAAAATCGCATTATTTCTGCTCCTTCCACGATGCATTCCCTGTCAAACGGTGAATTGTATCCGACGGAAGATGCGATTCGTTTCTTCGAGGAACGTGCTCGTGCGGGCGTAGGTATGGTTACCTGCGCCGGCATTAAGGTAGGAGCTGATGTCGCAGATGACGGTCACAATACCGCCTGGGACACACGCGACAACAACCACCGAAACAAGCTGATGGAACTGGCTGAGCGCATCCATTTCTATGGTGCAAAGGCTTCCATGGAGCTGATCGGTATCTTCCCCATGGGCTTTACCGTATCTGACGGCTGTTCTATCATGGGCGGCCCCGGCGGACACGAAATCACACACGAAGCCATGGAAGAATTCAAGCAGGACTGGGTGGATGCAGCCCAGGCTCTTGTTGAATGCGGATTTGACGCTATTCTGATCCATTCCGGACATTCCGTTCCTCTGGCTCAGTTCCTCTCTCCGCTTACCAACAAGCGTACCGATGAATATGGCGGAAGCACGGAAAACCGCTGCCGCTATCTCATCGAGATTCTGGATGCTATCCGTGCAAAGGTTGGCAAGAAGCTGGTGATCGAGGTTCGTGTATCCGGTACCGAATTCGAAGAAGGCGGCATCGATCTGGAAGAAGGTCTGAAAATCGCAGAACTGATCCAGGATCATCTGGATGTGCTTCAGGTATCTGCCGGCATGCACAATCCCAAATACATGACCTGGGTTCATCCCTGTGGCTTCCGCCCGAAAATGCCCAACATCCCGGTTGCGGAATATTACAAGAAATCCGGCAAGATTCATGTGCCGATCGTTGCACTGGGTGCCGTTGATTCTCTGGAATCCATCGAAGAGATCCTCGCTGACGGCAAGGCTGATCTTGTCACCATGGCTCGTTCTTTGATTGCTGATCCCGAGCTGATCCAGAAGGGCTTAGAGGGCAAAACAGAGGATGTTACTCCCTGCATTAAATGCATGCGCTGCCACGATTCTACCGTTTACGGACATCACTTTATCTGTTCCGTTAATCCGACAGCCGGCTTAACACAGGTGATGGCAGGAATGACAAGCTCTGCCAAAAATGCTAAGAAGGTTGCCGTTATCGGCGGCGGTCCTGCTGGCATGAATGCAGCCTTGACAGCTGCAAAGCGAGGCCATGCGGTTACTCTTTTCGAAAAATCCGGTCAGCTTGGCGGTATGCTTCATAAGGCAGGCTTCTTCTCCTTTAAATATCCGGTGAAGGATTACATGAACTGGCTGATCGCCCAGGTTGAAAAATCCTCTGTCGAAGTAAAGTTGAACACAGAAGCAAAGCCTGATATGATCAGCGGCTATGATGACATCATTGTTGCAATCGGTGCAGAACCTCTTCTTCTCCCGGTTCCGGGTGTAGAAAGTGTAAAACCCGCGATCGATGTACTTGGCAAAGAAGATACGCTTGGCAAATCTGTCATTGTTATCGGCGGCGGTCAGGTTGGCTGCGAAACCGCTCTGCATTTTGCAAAGCTCGGTATCAAAGCAACTGTACTTGAGATGCAGAGTGCTCTTGCTCCGGACGCTTCCACAACAGGAAGAAATGAGCTTCTGGTTGAAATTGAGAAGGAGCCGAATTTCTCAGCTCTGACTTCCGCCCGCTGTGTAGCGATCACACCAACCTCTGTTACCTATATCAAAGACGGCAAGGAAGAAAGCATCGAAGCAGACAGTGTTCTTCTTTCTTCTGGCATGAAGCCAAAGGCAGACGAAGCAGACGCTTTCTTCAACTGCGAAGGCAATATCAGTGAAATCGGTGACTGCGTTCGTGCACGCACCATCGAATGGGCTACCAAAGAAGCCTATTATGCAGCGATCAATATCTGATTGACAGTTAGCTAAGGAAATGCTGATTCATTCGCAATTCTTTAGAAGCTACTATTTATTTTGTTCAATGCCCCACAAGGAAAAGGACCGGCCACCCATATCGGTGTCCCGGTCCTTTTCCTTATACTTCTGCCTTATGCTTCTGCTGTCTCCTTGCTTTTCCCATAAGCAGCATTTTCTTTCTGCCCCTTCTGTACCTTCTATGCCTTCTATTTTTGTGCACGTTTTTCTCTTTGTGTACGCCTCTCTCTTTGGGTACTCCTATCTGCCACCCATCTTCTGCTATATTCAATAAATTTCCGGGTAGCCTTAGAAGTGTTCTCCATAGAAGCTGTTCCAATACTGATCACCCTCTTCTGAGGCTTGTCAAATTCCAGGCTTTTCAGGCCCTCCATCACATTGGAAGACAGAAGCAGCTCCGGAAAAATAGCAAAGCCCAGTCCTTTTCTGACCATAGCCATGGCCGCATAATCATTATCCATCGTAAAAGCCAGCTGAGGCGTTACCCTGTTTTTTCTGAAAATTGCTTCGATGCCGGTATGGGCATCATATTTCATGCCAATATAAGGGTGCTTCCCCAGCTCCTTAATCGGAAACTGCTCATATCCGGCTGTCTGGTGATTTTGCGGAACAATTACCAAAAGATTCTCCTCCAACAGAGGAAAATGCTCTATATCCGGGCTGACATCCGTCAGGAAGAAGCCGCAGTCCACCTCTCCGCTTCTTACCATTTCCTCTGCCCTTGCACTATCCTCTTCTGTGATCAGCTCTATCCGGATACCGGGATAATCCTGATGAAAAAGGCTGACGATATCAGGAATCCAGTGAACCGAAATACTATCAAAGATCTGTACCCGGACTTTTCCCCTTTTTAGTCCGTTCAGCTCTGCCACTGTCTGCTGAAACTGCCTTTCCCAGATTTCCAGCTGCTTCATCTGAGGCAGTAATTCCTTTCCCTCCTCACTGAGACGTACTCCATTATGTTCTCTCACGAAAAGATGCAGGCCAGTTTCCTTCTCCATGGCAGCAATAATATAGCTGATTCCGGCCTGGGTATAGCCCAGCTCATCCGCTGCTCTGCGAAAGCTTCCCGTTTCGGCAACCTTCAAAAAAACATTTGCATTGATCTTGTCCATTTTTTACTTTTCCCCTTATCTCTTCTTCTGGCTTATATTTCTTATTGCTATCTTCCTTATTTTCTTCGGCCTTATTTTTCTACTATTCCTCTATTCTATCTCTTTTTTAGTGACAAGCAATACTTATTGCAAATATAACAATCACTCGTTTTACTTTTTGCAAAACTTCTTCTATAGTGTAAGTAAAGAAAGGGAAAACACCTCGCCGGACAGCGGCGTGAGATGAGTTAGAAAGCACAGTTTTAAGAGCTGATTTACATAGGAGGCGATATTATGACAATGTTCACAACAATTCTTTGCATGGCAATCGTACTGGCACTTGGCGTACTCGGCGTGGTATATTTCGGTATCGTTTCATTCAAGGAATTCCACGACTTAATAAAGAACTTCAAGAAGCACAACTATCACGGTGCTTTATAAACAGCTTTATCACTTATAATTCTCATACTCACCACAGCTACCAGGAACTTCTGCCAAAGCTCCTAGTAGCCAAAAAGAGGCGGTTGATATTCCTTTGAACATCAACCGCCTCTTTTTATTTTCTCCAGCTCCTCCATCAGCCTCTCATAAATGGCATCGGCCACAGCTATCTTATAGAGAAACCTGGAAGGCTGGGGTGAAAGAGCAATCTGATAGCTTTTGCAGCCATCCTGAAAGGAAAAAGCAAAATAGACTTTTCCCGGAACAGACGCTTCCGGATTCTCGGGATCTACATTTCCCATGGTTCCCGTTACGCCAATTCCGATATCAGCCTGATAGATCTTTCTGCAGCAAGCAGCCATCGCTTTTGCAGTCTCCTCCGAATATACCGAATAACTTTCTATAATCTCCTTCGGCACACCCATCTTAATCTTCGCTTCATTGGAATAAGTGATAAAGGCTCCCTTTAGGACTGCCGATGCACCTTCTGTATCTGTGATCAGGGAAGCAATCTGACCGGAGCTTGTACTCTCCATCGTTGTAATGGTCAGCTTTCTCTCAATCAAAAGTTCTGTCAGCTTGTGATACTTTGCACGGACAAGTTCTTCCCTATTGCTTCCGCTCATCGGCTTTTCCTCTTTCTATATCCTTCTTTTGCCGGCTCATCGCTCATTATTTTCATCAAGACTCGCTCGCGAGTCTTGCACGCCGGATTCAGCCTTAGCAGACCTATACCTCTTCGAATCCGTGCGCATCCTCGCGGAGCGTTCAGCTTAGTCGGAGCTTAGGCTCCGACTAAGCTAAAATTCTACCGCAATCCCATTTTCCAAAGCCAGGGTTTTGGTCGGTATATCACAAAGCTCTGAGGGACCAAAGTACTGAATGGAACCCGGATAGGTAAAGCAGGTATCCACTGCCCACTCTTCTCTGTGTGCTTCAAAATATTTGAAAGGCTTACCATTCAGATCAACCAGTGCTTTTTTGATCACAGGCTTATCTTCACCGTTTCTTCTTTCCATATTCATCATCTTGGTGATCGGCATACCGCCGGCGATCCATTCTTCAGCCGGCTTAGCCAGATCTGATACTCTGGAAAGATAGCCGTTATAGCCATACTGAATCAGCATAAAGGCATTATATCCAAGGGAATAGCAATAGTCCGCATCAAAATTGGTTGGAAATCCGCTTCTTCCTTCATAACCGAAAAACTGATGCTGGACTTTGTATTTGCCCTGATAAGTTCCTGCCGCCCTTCTTTCCTCCAGCTTGTCCGCAACAAGAGCCGAAAAAAGCTTCTCGGATTCAATCAGAGACACCACTACATTTCCATGCGGATCTCGTTCAAGGAAGAGCTGCTGCTGAATCTCCTGAGGCAAAATTTCAAATACACGCATTGCCTCCTTGGTCAGACCTTTTTCAATGAAGTCATATTTTTCTTCCCAGCTCGGAAAAGCATTAAAGATCTCCGCCTTTTCCCCCGCTATGAGTTCATTAACCTCCTCGATCAGAGCAGAAAACTCCGGAATGAATTCTACAACACCCTCCGGAATGACTACAACGCCGTAATTCATCCCCTTTGCAGCTCTCTTTTCAACAGAATCTGCAATATAATCCGCAATTTCAGATAAAGACAACTTCTTTTCTGCAATCTCCTCTGAGATTAGGCAGATGTTGGGCTGGGCTTCTAAGGCACATTCCAAAGCAACATGAGAAGCGGAACGCCCCATAACCTTGATAAAATACCAATATTTCTTTGCCGATTTACAGTCTCTTTCTATATTTCCGATCAGCTCGCTATAAGTCTTTGTCGCTGTATCAAAGCCAAAGGAAAGCTCAATATCCTCATTTTTCAGATCACCGTCAATGGTCTTGGGACATCCGATCACCTGTATGCCGGTTTCATGAGCTGCCATATATTCGGCCAGTACCGCCGCATTGGTATTGGAATCATCACCGCCAACGATAACAATGGCTGTCATGCCATGCTCCCTGCAGACCTCCACAACAAGCTCAAACTGCTCCTCTGTCTCCAGCTTGGTTCTTCCCGAACCGATAATATCGAATCCACCTGTATTTCGATAGGCATCGATATATGCATCATCAAATACAAGATAGTCATTCTTCAAAAGTCCGCTGGGGCCGCCTTTAAAGCCAAGCAGGACATTGTCCGGATTCGTTGCCTTCAGGGCATCATAGAGACCGCTGACAACATTGTGGCCGCCCGGTGCCTGTCCTCCCGAAAGGATCACACCGACAACATGCTTCTTTGCCTCGGAAGTATTCTTTCCTTTATGAAAGATGACTTCTCTTTCTCCGTAGGTATTCGGAAAAAGAGACTGAATCTTCTCCTGGTCAGCTGCACTTTGCGTTACTTCTCCCTCAATGACACCAATCTCAGAGATACCGTGGCGGAGCATCCCCGGAAGCTTCGGCTTATAAGCGTATCTCGCCTGCTGAAGTGGTGAAATATTCATAATCAATCTCCTCTTTTTCACATTTTTGTTCAATATAATGTTACGCTATTTCTCTGTTTTTGTCTTCCACTTTCCGGAAAAGAAGAAGACAAATCCCACAATCACCTGCATGAGCGATGCCAGAGGCAGCACGTAACCGATTCCATGCAGTCCGCTGCCCATCACGCCTCCAACCAGAATGCAAAGCGGGATACGTACCACATAGGTAGAAATAATATTATTAGCCAAGGTAAGCTTGGTATGCCCTGTTCCATTGATAAAGCCATTGACACAAAAGGCAAGGGCACAAAGCATATACTCATATTTGTAGCCTGCATAGTAATTCACGCCTTCTGCGATCACCCCTGCATCCCTTGTAAAGATGCCAACCATTCCCGCAGGAATCAAAGCACCCAGAAGGAAAAAGACAAAGGCAAAAATCTCACTCAAAAGGGTTCCATACCAGAGACAGCTGACCGCTCTTTTTTCTTCACCTGCACCGACATTCTGGGCAACCATAGCAGAAATGGCTGCATTAAAGGAATTCGTCGGAATCGTTGCAAAGAGGAAAATCTTATCCAGAATTCCTGCTGCCGCAGATGCATTCAGTCCGAAGCGGTTGATAATGCCCTCCAGGATAATAAAAGAGAACATAACCAAAGCCTCCTGCAAAGCGATCGGAATACCGATCCGGAGAAGCTCTTCTGCCTCCTCCTTCTGCAGATGATAGCTCTTTGGCTTAAAATCAAAGGGAAAGCCCCTTCTCGTTACGTGGATAATTCCAAAAAACATGCAGATTGCCTGAGCTGCCACCGTTGCGATCGCAGCGCCTGCTGCACCCATTCCAAAACCTGCTACCAGAATGATATCGCCGATGATATTTAGGACGCTGGCTACACCGACAAAAAGCAGGGGGGATTTGGAATCTCCAACCCCTCTTAGGATGCCGGCCAGCATATTGTAAACCGACTGGAAAATATAGCCGACACAGCAGATCAGCATATAAGAAATTGCACCCGGCATAGCATCTGCCGGCGTATTGATCCATTTTAAAACCGGAAGGGTAAGGGCACCGACAAGGATCATCAGGCCGATTCCTACGATCCAGGCAATGGTAAAGCCTGTTGCCGCAACCGAATGCAGAGACTCCTTATCTCCGGCACCAAAGCGCTTTCCTACAATCACTGTTGCACCGACCGAAAGACCGATCAGAACCATCAAAAAGGTGTTAATTACTGTTCCTGCAACCGATACTGCCGACACATCCGCTGTTGTCGCAAACCTTCCTACAATATAAAGATCCACCATTCCATATAAGGTTTGAATCAGATTGGCTCCGATAAAGGGCATGGTGAACACCCATAGCTTTTTAAATACACTACCCTGCGTTAAATTGTTCTCGATTACCTTCATCCTAACTTTTTTACCCCTAACTTTATTCTTTACTTTCCCGTCTTCTGCTGAGGAAAAACTTTTTATGTAATAGGAAATGCTGATTTCATTTACCTTTTCCCAAAGCTTACCTCTTCAGTATAGCCCAGGGAGAATTTCTCTGCTAATAACTCTTACGGCATAGCTCATGCATAATGATAACGCTTTCTGTTTTTGATAAAACATCCGATTGTCACAATCAGTGCACAGATCTCCGCAAAAACAACCGCACTCCAGATTCCGTTTACTCCAAGGATCAAAGGCAGTCCAAGCAATGCAATAACCTGGAACACCAAGGTTCTCAAGAAAGAGATCATCGCCGAAATAAATCCATTATTCATTGCCGTAAAGAAGGCAGATCCGAAAATATTAAAGCCCATAAAGAGGAAGGAGAGGGAATAAATGCGGATGGCTCCTGTCGCGAGTGAAAGAAGCTCTGCATTATGGCTTGCAAAAATAGAAGCCAGAGGACCGGCAAAGCTTACTGCCAAAATGGTCATCACAATCCCTGCTGTTCCAATCATCTTCAGGCTCTTGCGGAAAACATTCTTCAGCTCGTCGAAATTTCCTGCCCCAAGATTATAGCCGGAAATGGGAGACGCACCCATGGAATAGCCGATAAAGGTTGCAACAAAGACAAAGTTCGTATACATGATCACGCCAAAGGCCGAAACGCCATTTTCTCCGACAAAACGCATCAACTGAAAATTATAGATCATGTTGATCACCGACATGGAGATATTGGAAAGAAATTCCGAAGAACCGTTTGTTGTTGCCTTAAAGAGCACATCCTTCATGATATGCGTTCTGCCCAATCTCAGCCTTGAGCTGTTCGGCCGTAGGAAATACACCATGGGAACGATGCCGCCGATAAACTGTCCGATAATGGTCGCCAAAGCCGCACTCCAAAGTCCCCAGCCAAAAATTCCCATAAAAAGAGCATCCAAAACCATATTGGTGACTCCGGCCATGATGGTAATCGCCAAACCGAGCTTCGGCTTTTCCGCCGTGATCAGAAAGGTCTGGAAGGTATTCTGCAGCATAAAGGCCGGAATGCCGATCAGGCAAATTCTGGCATAGATAACGCAATAGGGAAGCATCTCATCCGTAGCGCCCAAGAGCCTTGCCACCGTCGGTGTCGCAAGCTCTCCCAAGGCTAAAAAGACCAGGCCCAGAAAAAGAGAAGTATAGATGATCAAAGAGAAGATCTCATTTGCCGCCTTCTTTTCTCCCATACCAAGCTTCACCGCAACCAGGGCACTTCCTCCGCTGCCCAGCATAAAACCCACAGCTGAAAAGATCATGACAAAGGGCATGATCAGATTCAGTGCCGCAAAGGGGGTGGTTCCAACAAAATTAGAAACAAAAAATCCATCTACCACACTATAGATTGATACAAAAATCATGGTAATGATAGATGGGATTGTAAATCGAATCAGTCTTCCATAAGAAAAATGGTCAGATAGGCTGATTGCTTCTTTTTTCATAATATAACTCCAGGAAACGATTCTCTGCTCCGGCAGAAAGAAGACTCCTTCTCTTCCCTGCTGCTTCTGCCGGGATTTTATTGTAACTTTTTTATTATACTATAAAACCACCATCGCAGGTAAGTACTTGTCCTGTAATAAAGGAAGCTTCCTCTGATGCCAAAAAAGAAACTGCCTTTGCAATATCCTCCGGTCTTCCCAGCCTGCCAAGGGGCGTTTCCTCCGCCAGTGCTTCCTTCTCCTCCACAGAAAACTCGTCCATCATTTCGGTATCGATCACTCCCGGTGCCAGGCAGTTTACCCGGATGCCGGTTGGTGCCAGTTCATTGGCCAAAGATCTGCTCAGGCCAATGATTGCCGCCTTTGTTGCGGAATAGGCACTCTCACAGGAAGCTCCCCGCAGCCCCCAGATAGAGGAAATCGTGATGATGCAGCCCTTATGCTCCCTCAGCATATGGGGAAGCGCGCATTGCACGCTGTGGAAGCAGCCGTCTACATTCACAGCAAAAAATTCATGCCAGCGTTCCTCGGTCAGATCCTGAATCTGTGCCTGACCTGCAATCCCGGCATTGCAGACAAGAAGATCCACCTCGCCAAGCTCTTCGCGAACCTGCGCAAACATCTCCTCTACCTGCTGCCTTTCTGCAACATCCGCCTGCACTGCCAGGGCACTTGCACCTGTCTTCCGGATGGATGCCGCAAGCGCCTCTGCCTTTTCCCGGCTTTTATTGTAATTTAAGGCAAGAGCATAGCCATCCTCTGCCAGTCTTTTTGCTATGGCAGCACCGATTCCTCTGGCGGCTCCTGTGACAAGTGCAACTTTTTGCATTATTTAACTCCTCTTAGAACCTTCTTTTTTCTTTCTATTTAGTATACCTGGCTTTTTTGCAATAAGAAATAGCTGAAATAAATAAAGACGAGAATGATTCTGCCGAATCAAAAACACGCTCTCGCTCGAAGGAAAACCTAGCAGATGCTAAGCGCGAGGCGCATGTTCCATGCCCCTCTTGCTAAGCACTGAGGTCTTCCTAACGGTTTTTAATTCTAAGCAGAACATCTCGTCTTTTTATTGCGTGCAAAGGTCATAACATCCTATAAGATTCAGAACATATTTTTCTGCTTTATTATAGCTGAATAATACCGCCAATTACCTTATTGGTCCTTGCTCCCTTCAGTTCTGGAAGAATTTCCGCACCGCCGGCAATGATAATGGTATCGCCTTCTCCAACTCTGCCTTCTTCCTGCAGCTTTTCAATCTCCAGCTGAATCATGTCATCAATACTCATATCCTCCTTGATCAATCTCGGATAGATATTGAATTCCAGATTCATCTGTCTAACAAGCTGTTCATCCTTTGTAATGGCATAAATCGGACAGGTCGTGCAGAAGGCAGACAGAATACTTGCTGTATCACCGGTTGCCGTATAAGCAATGATTGCCTTTGCCTTTAAATGCTGGGCGCTGGTGCACATTCCGTGATAAATATTGAAACGGTAACCCTTGTTCGGCAGATCATAATCTCTTGCAAGGAAGCGTTTCCAATAACTGATGGAGCTTTCTGTCTCTTTTGCGATCGCATCCATCAGCTCCACGCATTCTACCGGATACTTGCCTGTTGCACTCTCACCGGAAAGCATGATGGCACTGGTCGCATCAAAAATGGCATTGGAAATATCGCTGACCTCTGCTCTGGTCGGTCTCGGATTGTTGATCATGGACTCCAGCATCTGGGTTGCCGTGATAACAATTTTGCCCTGCAAATAGGTCTTACGGATAAATTCCTTCTGAATAGCAGGTACTCTCGCCATCGGAATCTCAACACTCAGATCTCCTCTTGCTACCATGATTCCATCGGATGCATCCAGGATCTCGTCGAAATTATCTACGCCTTCCTGATTTTCGATCTTGGAAATAATCTTAATCTTTTCCCCGCCATTCTCCTTTAATAAGGTACGAATCTCATTTACATCCTTTGCGCTTCGGATAAAGGATGCCGCAATATAATCAAATCCGGCCTTGATACCGTTCACGATATCTTCCTTATCTTTTTCTGTCATGGTCGGAAGCTTCAGCTTCTTGCCCGGAATATTCACGCCCTTGCGATTGGAAAGCTTTCCTCCGGAAATGGCCTTGCAGCATACCTTTGCTCCCTCGACGGAGACCACTTCTACCTCGATCATACCATCATCAAAAAGAATCTTATCTCCTGCTGCAACCTCCTCCGGAAGCTCCTGATAGGTCACGGAAAATTCTTTTTCATCGCCCAGGATATCTTCCGTTGTCAGCTTGAAGAGATCTCCCTCATTCAGGAAAATCTGTCCTTCTTTAAATTTACCGGTTCTGATCTCCGGTCCTTTTGTATCTAATAATAAAGCGATTGGAAGCTTAAGCTCCTTCGCAACCTTTTTAATTCGTGCAACCTTTTCCTCCTGCTCGGCAAATCCGCCGTGAGAAAAGTTGATTCTCGCCGTATTCATGCCTGCCAGCATCAATTTCTTCAGCATTTCTTCGCTTTCACTTGCCGGCCCGATTGTGCATACAATTTTCGTCTTACGCATAATCATTCTCCTTTCATGCCTGTTATTTTTTTATCATTTTTCTTCTCAGCGCTTATCTTACACACCTCGCCGTTTCTTTTCAAGTGCCCGCTTGATTCTATTTATCGCTCTTTCAATGCGAAAATGTGAAAGTTCAGATTCTCGAAGCGTTTAACTCCATCGGAGCTTAGACTTCTGCTGAATTAAAATCACCAAAAAATGTTAAGGGAATGCCGAGATTATCAGCATTCCCTTAGAAAAAAACTTTTTCACAATTAACTTTTTTACAGTTTTTCCATCATTCTGCTAAAGCTTCGCTCAACAAACAGGCCATAAAATGCGCCGAAGAAATTATTAAAAATCCGGAAAAAGATAGCCGCAGGCAGTCCCAGAATTCCTTCTGCAATGGACAAGGCCCCAAAGGTATTAAAAATTGCCTGACAGCCATAAGTAGCCGAAAGTCCCACGCCGATTCCTCCGATCACACCAACGTAGTTGTAAAGAGAGGGCGGAAGGAAATGATAAAGCAGAAGGAAAACAAGGCATCCTGCAATGTTGCCCGGTACTCTGGCTTTCGCTCTCTTTTTCACATCCTCACGGATCGGCGTTAGAATCGACATTGCCGCAATCCCGATCCACATGCGGCGCGGAACATGCAGCAGGCCGGCAATGAGCATGGCACTTGTAATTCCAAACATGCTCATCATCTGCCAGCTGCTTCTCGCAGAATGAAGATCAAAGTCATGAAAAATTTCTTTTATCCCTATTTCATATTTTTTCTTACGGTGATTTCTAAAATAAACAAGCATGGTCGCAAGGCCTCCGATCGTCATCGCGATCAGGCGCTGCCGATACAGGCTTCCGCTCACATCGTATCCATACATTAACAGATAGCAAAGCACCAAGGTAGCGTGATTACACATCTGCACATTGTGGCAGGTAAAAAGAAGGATTGCAAAAATGCAGATTCCATTCACCAAAAATTCCTGCAGCAGTCCGCCGCTATTGGCTAGATGCGGTCCGATCGTCATAATCGCAAAAACCGCCGCCATCACGCCTACTCCATGGGAACAATGAATGCCAAAATCCGCAAAGCGGAAGGTCATAAGGCACAAAAGTACCACAACTCCGACAATACTGTTGCCGCTTCCGAAAATCTTGCTGAAAGCGATTACCACTGCCATACAAAAAACCATGGTAATGAAGATCTTAAAAAAGTAGATTGCAGTATGTTTCAGTTTTTCTTTCTTATTCTCACAGCTTCGAATCAGAGCCTTTGATCCTGCCTGATTCAGCTGTAATTCCTGATAAAATGTCATCTATCTGCCTTTCTGTTTCCTATGCAATAAAATGCAGCCGCAAAGCGGCTGCTCAGACTGTTTTATCTGATTTACTCAAAATTGTCAATATCCAATCTTCCCCTGAAAATCTGCTATAATGGATTCATATTACAAGTAAGGAAGGAAAGAATATACAGCGTGAATACTGAGTCAGCATTTTCCATTTCCCATTACAAAACCATTGACGTCCTGAATGCAGAACACAAGGTCTACCTAGTGAAAGATCCCTCTAATGGACATATTTATGTCAAAAAGCTTCTCGATATCTATAATCCCGCAGTTTACCGTAGCCTTTTGGAGCATCCCATTCCCGGAACCCCTAAGATCATTGAATTTTGCAAAGAAGGCGACCAGCTTCTTCTGATTGAGGAATATATTTCCGGAGTTCCACTGGAAGAGCTGATCCGAGAGCGAAAGCTGACAGAAGCAGATATTCTCTCCTGTCTTTTTGATCTATGTCAAATTCTGGAACAGCTGCATGCTATGCAGCCGCCGATCATTCACCGGGATATCAAGCCTTCTAATATCATTATCAGCCATTACCATCGAGCTCTTCTGCTTGATTTTAATGCAGCCAAGCTTTTTTCTGCTGATGCTGTATCAGATACGGTTCTCCTGGGTACACAGGGCTATGCTGCACCGGAGCAGTACGGATTTGCCTCCTCTTCTCCCCAGACAGATCTTTATTCCATGGGCGTTGTTCTGAAGGATATGCTCTCTGTCTGCCCTCTGCATTCTGCTGCCTTAGAAGAAATTGCAGCTGTCTGCACACAGATAGATCCGAATAAACGCTATTCTTCGGCAAGTGAGTTGAGGAAGATTTTGGAAAATCTGATGCAGGAAAAGGGTATGACATCTGTTACAGGATTTCCTGCACCATCTGCCAGATTTGCAAGTTCTCCAGCATCATCTACTTATTCTGCAGGCTTTACTTCTTCCCCGCGCAGATTTCTTCCGCCAGGATTTCGAAGCGGCTGCCTTTGGAAGATGGTCTTAGCCTCTGTCTGCTACTTTCTGGCTTCCATCTCTGCACTTACATTAAGCTCAAAAGCAGATCTTGGAAATGCCCTCTGGCTGGAACGCTTCTTTTTCTTTGCCTGTGAGATGAGCATTATCCTGCTCTGCTGTAACTATCTTGATGTGCAAAGGTTTTTCCCTTTTGCAAGGCACAAAAAAAGAGTCCTCCGCTATCTTGGCATTGGACTCAGCTGCTTTTTCGTACTGTTTCTTATTTTACTCCTGCTCTATGTGATCGAAGCAGTCTTCTTTTCAATGGGATAAGCCTTTTCAAAGCGGCAGGAAAAGCATGCCTAAAACGATTGCTCCCAACATTAGAAGCGATGCCAAAAGGTCCCAGATCTTTACCCGCGGAATAAAATAATAGCTTCTCTTTGCACTCCCGCAAAAACCCTTTGACTCCATCGCCATTGCCAGGCTCTCTGACCATCGCACCGCATTCACCAGCATGGTAAAGAGGGGTTTCATGGACCAGGCATGGGGCTTTATGCCCCGAACCTGGTAAGCGATCCGAACCTCCTTATATTCTCTTACCATTCCCGGCATAAGGTGAAAAGCAGCCAGAATACCATAGGCAAATTTCGGTGAAAGCTTCAGCTGATGAAGAAGACTGGCAATGAAATAAGAGCTTTCTGTCGTAAGGGCAAAGAGAATGCCCATTCCGGCAAAAGCCAGCAGCCTCGTCGAGAGCTGCAGACCGGTATATATATTTCTCGACAGAGCCGCCTGCAGGATATAAGGGCCTGCCGAAATTTCACGCAGGTTCTCACTGCTGATCGCACCGCCCTTTGCATAATAAAGTCCGGTCAGAAAGAGTCCGAAAGCCGCGATCATAGCCGGAATCAAAAGCTTCAGAATCTTTTTCTTTTCTGCTTTTGAGAAAAAGAAAAGCAGGAAAAGAGATCCGAAGAAAACGATCAGATTCAGGCTGATCAGATATTGAAAGGACAGGAGAAGAACTGATAATAATATCGTTCCCGCCTTAAGAACCGGATTCCATCTTTCTATCATCAAAGCACCTTCCTTTCTGCCTCGATCAACTTCTTATTTTCAAGCAGATAAATCTTATCCGCCCAGGCCTTTGCCAGCTGCCGGTCATGACTGATAAAAATAACAGACAAGCCTTCCTTTTCCACCTTTTCTGACAAATGCTCCATAATGGCATTGACCGATCTTGCATCCTGACCATAGGTTGGTTCATCGAGAAGGAGAAGCTTCTGCCCTCCTGCCAGAACAGAAAGAACCGCCAGTCTTCTCTGCTGCCCCTGGCTCAGCATATAGGGAGAAAAGCGGTGCTGCTGCTTCAGCCCATAGCGCTCCAAAAGCTCCATAGCCTCTGCCTTCAAGCCTTCCTCCTCTGCCTTTGGCTTCCAGATCCGCAGACTGGCCAAAACTTCTTCTTCCACTGACTGGCTGACAAATTGCTTGGCAGGATTCTGAAAAACAATACCGACCTTCTGATAAAGCTCTTTTTCTGAAAGCTGTGACAGATCCCTGCCCTCCAAAAATATACTTCCTTCATAAGGATGCTGCTTGAGGATACTCATAAAGGTCGTGCTCTTGCCGCTTCCGCTCTCTCCCAGGATTGCAGTCATTGCTCCTTTGGGAAAATCCGCCTCTGCCTGCTCCAGAAGAAAAGGCGAATCGTAAATTTGCTTTCTCCAGCCTTTTTTTCTGGGAAGCCCCGCCCGAACAGAAAATTCCCTGAGGGAAAGAATGGCTTTCTCCTCTTTGAAATCTTTCAAAGAGACTTCCCCATCGCTATTTTTTCTTTCCGCCGGCTTCGGACACTGCCCTTTCTCCCTCCGAAGATAGGCTTCTCCCGGAAAAAAGAGGCCCAATTCTTCAAAATCCTTTCGATAATCCTCGATATTCTCCCGGCAGATACCTCTTTTATAAACCCTTGCTCCCTCAGCGAGAAGGATCACTTCATCTGCATCCTCAATCCAAAGGTCAGCCTTATGATCGATCACAAGAATGCTTCTGCCCTCTGCCTTTATTTGCAGAAGCTGATCCCGAAGCTGTCTTTGCGCCTTTTCGTCCAGATTCACCAGACTTTCATCCAGCAGAATGCATTTACTGCCCAGAAGGTAAAGACAGGCAAGTGCTGCTCTCTGCTGCTCTCCTCCGGAAAGACTATGCAGCTTTCGGTCCAAAAGAGGATCCAGCCCCAGCTTTTGTGCGCATGCTTCGATTCTTCCATCCATTTCTTCCGGTGGAATGCAGATATTTTCCATGCAGAAACGCATTTCCTCCCTCAGGGAATCCATGCAGAACTGAAGGGAAGGATTCTGAAAAAGAATGGTCAGATATTTGGCTCTCTCCTGGGGGTTCATGGCTGAAAGGGGCTGGCCGAAAAGACGAGTCTCTCCTCCCTCCAGATGGCCTCCATTTTCCGGATAAAGTCCTGCCAGAACAGCCGCAAGGGTACTTTTTCCGGAACCGCTGCTGCCCATGATAAGCGTAAGCGACCCTTCCTCTACAGAAAGGGTCGTGTGATCTAGGATATTTCTTTTTCCATTTTTCAAATAGCGAAAGGTAAGATTCTCCGCTTGAATTGCATAAGACATTCCTTAGTCCTCAAGATTGTCATCCATCGTATCTGCTATTGCATAGCCCTTGAGCAGGCCGGCCTTTACCAGTCCCTTACCCAGTGCCGGTGTAACAAATCCATCGAAAATAATGGCACTGACAATACGTACTGCCAGCATGATCAAAAGCACCGGAACAGCAATCTGATTGTAACCGCTGATGATCAGGTTATAGCCCATGGTAAAGACAGAGCAGATCACTGCACCCTCGATCATGGTCATACGGTCAAATTTGCGGTAACGCTTTAAGGCAATGATCAGCTCAAAACCAAAGCCCTGTACCAGACCGGAAAGAATGATGATGGGTCCGAAATAATTTCCGTAAAGGCACTCTAAAACGGCTGCCAAAAGCTCTGCGATCAAACCGCTGCCCGGCTTGCGCATTACATAAACACCGAAGGCTCCTGCCATGAAATAAATTCCATAGAAGGGCTCATAGCCAAGAGAGCCCATTCCCATGGGGGTCAAAATACCAAAAAGAACACCGCCTGCATAGGTGCATCCTAAATAAACCACGCCAAAAAGTACCGCGCTGATCGCAATCAGCAGAACATCCTTTAATTTCCAGCTTTCTGTTTTCATTTTTCTTCATTCTCCTTTATTCGATTTATCCAATTTTCTGCTTTCTTTCTAACTTTCTTCAGTGGGGCTGTTGCAGTTCATCGTAAAATGCAGGATGTAATGATGAACCTTTTCTGCCGCTTCCATCAGCTCGCAGACCTCCTGCAGATAGGCAAAAACATCCTGTACGTCTCCATCGATTCTTGTTGCATAATGAATGGTCTGTGGATGCAGGCCTCTCTCCTCTGCCAGATACCAGACCTTGGCAATCTCATCAATATAATCCTCATCTCCCATCGGATAGAGAGCCAGCTTGCAGTGAACCGGGAAATGAACGGCGAAGGTCTTTTTTGCATTTGGTGCCTCTCCTTCCCGCTCCAAAAGACTGTCTCCGCTGATATCACCGGGACAGCCCTTGGAAAACTGTCCTTCCAAGGCCATATGTACGCCCGGACGATAGGCATTCAAAAAGAGGGCCTGGACAGCGTCTGTAACATAAGGAAGCTTGCCCCTGTAGACAGTGGACAGAGCATCCGTCTCGCTCCAGACTGCAGAGGTATCTGTTTTCTCCAGAGAACCCAGAATAATCTCAATATAATCATCGCTCATGGGATAAAGGGTAAAACGGCAGCCGGAAATCGGCAGATCTGTTCCTCTTCCTCCCCAGGGTAAATCCGGCCTGCTGCAGCAGGAACAACATTCTTCACTACTCATTTTTCTTCTCCTTTTTGATTTTTTGCAAAGTTTTTATACATAGGGACAAAGTTCCTGTGACACAGGAAAGAATCCTGCTTGCAGGATTCTCCGCGCGCGAGCGGAATGCGAAAGCATTATTTTCCTTGCCGCGAGCTGCGCATCCTCGCGAAGCTTTTTTATATCATCGGAACAAAGTTCCTATGATATAAAAAGACGCTTTTCCGAAGAAAAGCGTCTTACTATCCTGATTTAATAGGGCATAACAGTTCCTGCTCTGATGAGCATTCTGTCCTGCCTCTTATTCTCATTTTGATTTAGAACTGCTTCCCTACGCTTGCATTACCAAGATCAGGTGGTAAGAGTCGGAACGAATCCTCTCAGCTCTTTCGAGCCCCTCTAGCCGTCTAATTTAATTTTGCTTTGAAAGCATACTCTTTTTGTTGCCCTCTGTCAACCTATGAAAAGGCTCCTCAATCTTGTTTTATAAGTCAAAATGATAATGTCCTGGTGTACCACAAATGAAAATGTTCCGATCGTGATAGAATTATCTTTTTGCACTGCAGGTGTGATGTATTAAATATCCAATGCTGCATGATAACCTTCATAAACCGCCTTTGTAATATTGGCCGGACGAATACAATCCC
>CAVEOK010000001.1:82527-120668 GCA_963617415.1 Oscillospiraceae bacterium | reverse complement strand
AGAGCACGGTAGCGGGCTATGATCCGGATAAATACCTGGCACAGTACAACAGCGCGAAGGGCAACAGCTCGCAGGCGAAGATTAACGCACTGAGGCGGGAAAACTATGCTAGGAATAAGGATTCGATCAATGAGCAGAAGCGAGCGGCATATGCTAAGAAAAGACAGCCATTAAATTCATTAATTACTAATTTAAGAGATGAATTTGTTATAAAATCAGCAGGAGCGAAACTAAAAAACTATGATATAATGGACTTGGCAACAGGGGAGAAATATCATTTCGCTGAAGGTACAAAGTTGCAGAACAAAGAAGTATTTGCTGGTAAAGGGAGCAAGAAGAAATATAGGAACGCTGAAAAATATGCTGACAAGTATGGAGGCATAGCAGAGAATTGGCAACATGTAAAAGCAAAAGCAGTGCTTGAGACATCGGATGGAGACATTCCGGTCGAAGTGCATTGGTCGCAATGTGACGGAATTGGAAAATATGATTTCTTTATAAAGGAATGGCTGGATGAAAGTTAAATATATAGCTGATCATGAAACCCTAGCACTGATGCGGGGAAAAGAATATGATGTTATATCGGTAGAAAAGGGATGGTACAGAATTATGACCGAATTAGAAGAAGATTATTTATTTCCACCGGAAGCATTTGAAATAGTGAAAGAATAGACAAGAGAAGTAAGCCGCTGATCAGAAGGTCAGTGGTATTTTTATGCACATTTTTAAGGAGGTACAGGATGGAAAAATGGGAATATCAGGCAGTGACCCGCTTGAAAGATGCAGGGCAAACGATCATTGATAATGCCGAGAAAATGATCGGCGGGTATAAATACCAGCGGGGCGATCTGGATATATGGATCAGATTGTCAGATGGAGCACTACCGGAAATAGAGGTTACTCAGAGACTTTATCCGGACAGGATTTATAGTCACAAAGTATACAAAGAAGATTGATCAGGCGACTCGTAGCAGAGCCGCTTTTTTTAATGGCAACACGTGCCTGAAACGTGGACAAGCATTTACTCGCAGGAGGGACAAAAATGGAGAACAACACTGGAAATCAGGAAGAGCGCACCTTTACACAGGACGAAATGAACGCGATCATCGCGGACAGGTTATCGAGAGAGAAAAGCAAGTATGCAGACTATGACGAACTGAAGAAGAAGGCACTTGCATTCGATGAGGGCGAGGAAGCTTCCAAGACAGAGTTGCAGAATTTTCTGGGCTGGCCAAGAACATATGCTGGCACAAAGTCTATTGGATATCGATGAGGTGACGAAAGCCTTGCGAATCGTTACAGAAACAGTATTTTTACCGGACTTTGTGCCATTTACAAAGCATATATAGCGTTAGTTAATCCTGGCACCACAATTTGAACAAAATTTAGAAGAGGGAGTAATTAGTACTCCGCACGCAGTACAAAAAGTAGGCTTCTGTTCTTCAATTTTATGACCGCATTCGGGACAGAACTTCGCATTTACAGATAATTTTGTATGGCAATTACTACACGTAATATTTTCAGCCGATGATTCGGGGGCAACAAGAGGAGCTTCATTAACTGCAGCGCTTGGTTTTTCCTGTGCTGCCATCGCATGATGGAAACGTTGAACAGCACTATCAACATCCGGCATAGTGTATTCTTCGATTGTTTCCGAATAGCGATAAAGGTAGTCCTCAAAACAGAAGGATTTTAAGGCTTTTGATGAAATGAAAACATTTGTTGCTTCTTGATCAACTTGCTTAAATGTCTCAAGGACTGAAATGTCATCGTCATCTTCAATATTAAGAACGGGTACGCCATCAAAATATGGGGCAAACCTTGCGACAAGTATAAGTTCTTCATTTTTTAATAAAAAACCACTTCTGTTCTTTGCCAAGGCAGTAAAGAAGTCTCGTATTAAATACAAATATTCCAGGTTTCTACTAGCCTTAGCTTTGGCTTTTCTAATATCACCTTTTTCTTTAAATGATAACTTTGTGCCTTTCTTTGTTCGAATCTGATCAATGAGTTCTTTTGTATCGATTTCCAATTCTACAATCATTTTGCTAATACGATCCATATTAGTATATATGTAGTTACAGTAAACGATAGTCTGATCAGAATTCTGCTTGTTTGCAAGTTCAATCTCCTGTTTTTTAGCAGTCTTTGATCCGGTCATTTTTCCGATTGCATTGAATAAACCCATATATGTATCCTCCCACTATAGCAGTTTCTTCTCACAGCATTTTAGCCGTATGTTCCATCCATAAGTATGCCAAAAAGCATTATTGAGTGATAATGCCAAGAACATATGCTGGCACAAAGTCTATTGGATATCGCTGAGGTGACGATTCGCAAGGCTTTCGTCAGGACGTGCACATTCTCAGCTCCGGCGGAGCGACTGTTTGAGCAGCATGCGTTATGCGTCACCATAAAAAACACAATCCGTTATACCTCGAAAAACGAAATGGCGAGTTTCGCGGGAGCCGGAGCGAATCAGAGATGTGCACGGAGCAGAAAACGCAGCGTGTCACAGCAGCGATATTCAATAGACAAGTGCCATACCTGGAACAGAGCAGTTTACCAACAGACGAGTGCCTACCTGAAACAGTGCACCTTACCTGACATTATATCATTGCAGATAGCTTTGCAAAATAAAGTCGAAAAGATAAAGCCAAGGCCAATCACTCCACGCTCTTCAACGATTCCACCATATCAATCAGCTTCAGCTTAAAATACATCACCAGATTCACGACAATGGCAAAGAGAGCGGTCCAGAAAAGTCCGTGCACATAGCTCATAAGCTTGATGGTTCTTCCGAACATGGCAGAATCAATCTCAACTGTCGTGATGATATAGGTATGCAGAAGCTTGCCTAGGAAAAGTCCGATGATCATACCGAAGATGGTAAGAAGGACATTTTCCCGGTAAACATAGGCAGCTACCTCCCGGTCAAAGAAGCCAAGCACCTTCAGGGTCGCAAGCTCCCGCCGACGCTCTGTGATATTGATATTGTTCAGATTGTAAAGAACAATAAAGGCCAGAAGACCGGCAGAAGCAATCAGCACAAGCACGATCGTATCCAGCATATCCAGAATATCATCCATCTGAGAACGCAGGTCATCCACAAAGGAAATATTAATGACATAGTCCTCTTTCAGGAAGGATTCCGCAAGGGCGTCCTCCTCTGCCTTTGAGCTGTCCTGCAAAGAGGCAAGCAGCACATTTGGTGAGGACGCTTCTCCGAAGCATTCTTGATAATAGTCCGGTGTGACATAGACATAATTGCCCAGATAATTCTCACAGACAGCAGAAACCGTAAGAGAATATTGCTCCTTATCCTCATTAGAAAGGGTAAGGGTATCGCCGGGAGCAAGGTTCAGCTTCTTAGCCATTTTCTCTGAAATGATGGCACTGGAATCATCCAGCTGATAGGCCTCATGTCCCTTTCTGCTGCGGAAGGTATAAAAATCAGAGATAGAGGACAAATCCTGAGGAACGATCAGATAAGCACTGATGGAAGCAGATTCCTCACCGGCATCCATAGAAGTCATTTGAATGGAAAGGGTTTCATCGATGCTGTCAGTGGAAGAAGCCTTGCTGTAGAGAGACTTCCAGTCCGCCTCTGTGGCATTGTCATTTAATACGATCATGGAATCGTAGGTTTGCAGGTCATTGTACTGAATATCGGTAATATCTCCGATGGAATCCTTCAGGCCATAGCCCAGGATCATCATAGCCATGCAGCCGCCGATGCCGAGAACCGTCATGAGAAAACGCTTTTTGTAGCGGAAGAGATTCCGCAGGGTGGATTTTCTGGAGAAGGAAAGTCTTTTCCAGAAAAAGCCGATTCGCTCCAAAAGAATCCGTTTGCCGTTTGCCGGAGAGAGCGGCCGCATCAGGGAGGCGGGGGTCTCTGCCAGTTCATGGAAGCAGGAATAAATGGTCGCGATGCTGACACAGGCAATTGCTGCAAGTCCGGCCAAAAGGGCACAGGGCAGATTGTAGGGGATCACCAGAGTGTCAAGGTGCGGATACATGATCTTGTAGGCGGTGATAATGATCCAGGGGAAGAATTTTTCTCCGAGAAGAACACCGACCAGACTGCCGCTGACGCTTGCAGACAGAGCATAGGCAATGTATTTGAAGGCAACATCATGATTGGAGTAACCAAGCGCCTTCATAGTTCCGATCTGAACACGCTGTTCCCCAACCATTCTTGTCATCGTTGTCAGGGAGATCAGGGCTGCGATCAGGAAAAAGAGTACAGGGAAAACAGTACCGATCGCACCCATGCGAAGGGCATTGTCTCCCAGCTCAGAATAGCTGGTAAAGCAGGAGCGGTCACTTACATACCATTTCGGATATTCAATATCATCCAATTCGTCCTGGGCATCATCCAGCTGAGCCTGAGCATCTGCGATCTCGCTTTCTGCTTCCTCCTTGCCGTCCTCATATTCTGTCCAGCCATCATCCAGCTGGCTTCGGCTGTCAGAAAGCTTTGTTTTTCCTTCTTCCAGCTGCAGTTTGCCGGATTGATATTCCTCCAGTCCCTCGGCCAGTGTGGCTGCATTAGCGTCGATTTCTGCCTGGGAAGCATCCAGAGTAGCCTGAGAACTGCTGAGCTGTTCATAGGAAGCATCGAGACTTTCCTTTGCAGCAGCAAGCTGGGATTCACCAGTCTCGATCTGAGCGAGGGAAGCCTGCAGGCTTGCCTTATCCGGAAGGGAGGCGGCATTTGCCTCCAAATAAGCCTTTTGTTCATTTAAGGAAGCCTCCTGGGCAAGAAGGGACTCCATGTTGCTGCCATCCGGGAGGCTTGCGCCTTCCGGGAGCTGGGCAAGAGCAGCCTTTGCCTGGCTGATGGCGGTTAAGGAATCCTCAATCTGCTGCATGGCAGACTCATAGCTTTGGATTGCGGCAAGGCCGGATTCTACCTGGCTGCGGGAAGCGGCCAGATTTTGTACATTCTGGTGATATTCATTGAGACCGGCATAGTATTGGGACCAGCCACTTTGCAGCTGGAACGCACCTTCATTTAACTGGGCCTGTCCATCCTCCAGTTGGGTCTGACCATCTGTAAGCTGCTGATAAGCATCTGCAAGCTTGCTTTCATTTTCTTCAATTTCATCCAGCCCGTCCTGATACTGTTTTTCGCCATCTTCCAATTCCGTCAGGGCATCAGAAAGCTTGCTCTTAGCATCTGCACTGGCCTGATCCAGCTCCTCCTGGGCATCATCAATTTTCGACTGGGCTTCATCGACAACAGAAGTATAACGAATCTGACAGCGCTCGTCGGAAAGGGTGTCCTCGATGGTCTTCTTTAGATCGGAAACCGCTTCATCATAAGCATCAGAATAGACAATTGTAGACTCTGCTTTTACAGAGGCAACATCGATATAGGTATAAACATCAAGGGAAAAGGCCTCAGGCGTAACAATGACGAAGGCGTCAAGACTGCCGTCACCGATGGTGGTGGAGCCTCTGGAATAGGAAATATACTCCGGACTGGAGCCGATTCCGACGATGGTATAGCTGGCCTGACAAAGGGTATCGGACAGATCGCTGTCATCGGGGGAAAGGAAGGTAATGCTGTCTCCGATCTGATAGCCATAGTCTGTCATGGTGCCGGCATCGATCAGACATTCTCCGATCTTTTCCGGCATCCGGCCCTCTGTGACATCGA
This sequence comes from Oscillospiraceae bacterium, assembly GCA_963617415.1. Taxonomy (GTDB): domain Bacteria; phylum Bacillota; class Clostridia; order Lachnospirales; family Lachnospiraceae; genus RUG14243. The sequence goes on along the minus strand of CAVEOK010000001.1, from coordinate 115,000 downwards.
TTTTGTTCTTGTCCCCCAAATCAGCAATTACTTTGAAATTTAAAAGGGCATCATTATATTGAGCCAGCAGATCGGCACTTTTGCCGCCGACGGCCCATTTGACATCCTCCAGAGAGGAGACGGCCGCAAGATCCTCTTCGGTCAGTCCCAGACTTCCCTGAATACGGATATCGGTGAAATTGTGGGAATCATAAAATTCATCTGCAGTTAAGGTCATATCCGGCTCTGTCGAACGGATGCCGGAGAAAAAGGCAACGCCCAGCATGACGATTAAAAAGATAGAGAGAAAACGGCTGGGAGCCTTTCGGATTTCCATGAAGAAATCCTTGATCAGCATTGTTTTTTTCAAAGAAGCTACCTCTACCATTCTATTGTTTCTACCGGAACCGGATTTGGATTCAGCTCTTCGGAAATCACCTTTCCGTTTCGAACCCGGATGATCCGGTCGGCCATGGGGGCAATCGCGGAATTGTGGGTGATGACGATTACGGTCATTCCCTTTGATCTGCAGGTATCCTGCAGAAGCTTGAGAATATTTTTGCCGGTGTTATAGTCCAGGGCACCAGTCGGCTCGTCACAAAGCAGAAGCTTGGGATTTTTGGCAAGGGCTCTTGCGATGGAAACCCTTTGCTGTTCACCGCCGGAGAGCTGAGCCGGGAAATTATCCAGACGATCGGCGAGGCCAACCTCCTTCAGGACACTTGCCGCATCCAAAGGATCCTTGCAGATCTGCAGGGCAAGTTCGACATTTTCCTTGGCAGTCAGATTGGGAACCAGGTTATAGAACTGGAAGACAAAACCGATATCATCTCTCCGGTAGGCAGTTAACTGACGATTGCTGTATTTGGTAATATCATTTCCATCTACATAAATCGCTCCGCTGCTGGCCCGGTCCATGCCGCCGAGAATATTCAGCACGGTTGTCTTGCCGGCACCACTGGGACCGGATACGACTACAAATTCTCCCTTTTTTACATCGAAGGAGATACCGTCTGCGGCATGAATCTCAACCTCTCCCATTTTGTAGGTTTTTTTCACTTGATCAAAGCTAACAAATTCACTCATTTTTATCACCATTTTTAATTTGAAATGTTATGTTTGGATTATTATACCATTGAAGAAAAAGAATGCCTATCAGAAAGAGAAAATAGCAGAATGCACAGTGAATTTGATATGAGTATGGGGGAAAAACGGAAATAAACTGCTGAGATATTGTGTAAATTGACGGAATTGTGTTAAAAAACAGACAATTCTTTTATGCAGATTGCCATGATGTTATACTTAATTAGGTCGATGAAACCAAATATGCAAAGAAAAGCATGAGGGAAGTTAAAATTTGGGAGAAATTTATTTGGCGGCATTGATTGGCTTTTTTATCTCATAGCAGACGAAGGGCTCTTTTCATATCATATAGGATATAGCAAGGCCTGTTTGGGAAAAATGTTGTATGAGATATAGGATGTAGTTTGTGAATGAGCAAAAGGAGGAAACTGAAATGAATTTTAATGATTATCCGAATCTGTCGGAAGAAGCAAAAGATCTGGTAAAGGTAATTGAGGATTTTTGTGAGAAGGAAGTAAGACAGAGGGCGATTGAGGCAGATAAGGCTGACGGCGATATCACTGATGTGATTGAAAAGGCAGCTGCGCTGGGATTGAATTCACTTGATGTACCGAAGGAGAACGGTGGACCCGGCTTCTGCAAATACGATTCCGTAGCACTTCTTGAGTGCATGGCATATTATGATGCAGGCTTTGGTATTACCGTCTCTGCAAACGGACTTGCAGCAGGACCGGTTCTGATCGGCGGCAATGAGGAGCAGAAGAATAGAGTTTATGAACTGATCGTAAACGGTGGTATCGGCGGCTTCTGTCTGACAGAGCGCGGCGCAGGCTGTGATGCTTCTGCTGGTCAGGCAACTGCAGTAAAAGACGGCGATGAGTATGTGATCAATGGTACCAAGTGCTTCATCACAAACGGCCCGATCGCTTCTTATTATGTAGTATTCGCAATGACAGACAAATCCCTGGGCGCAGGCAAGGGCTATACCGCATTCTTCGTAGAGAAGGGCACTCCGGGTCTTTCCATTGGCAAGATCGAGGACAAGATGGGTATCAGAAACAGCCAGACCTCAGAGGTAATCTTTGATAATGTAAGAGTTCCGGAAAGCGCAGTAGTCGGCAAGGTAGGCGGCGGCTTCAAGCTGGCAATGCAGACCCTGGATCTTGCTCGTATTACATGCGGTATCACAGCAGTTGGTATTTGCCAGAGAGCAATCGATGAGGCAAGAGATTACATCACACAGCGTGTACAGTTTGGTGCTCCTCTTTCAAAGAACGAGACCATGCAGTTTAAGTTTGCTGATATGTATATGCGTACGCAGGCAGCTCGTCAGCTTTGCATTCATGCAACAGAGCTTTATATGCAGCATAAGCCTTTCTCAGCAGAAGCGGCAGCAGCAAAATGCGCAGCAGGCGATGCAGCAATGTACTGCTCAACAGAAGCAGTTCAGATCCTCGGCGGCTATGGCTACATGAGAGAGTATCCGGTTGAGAAGCTGATGCGCGATGCAAAGATCTTCCAGATCTTCGAAGGAACAAATGAAATTCAGAGACTGGTTATGGGCAGAAATATTCTCGGCAGATAAGAGATATAATTAAGAAGAAAAACGATAAGTTGGGGCTGTCGCACGGATGGGTTCGTGTGACAGCCTCAATTTATGCAGGAGAGAAGCCGAAGCCTGAAAGAAAATAGGAGAAGGCAAAATGGAAATTCTTGTTTGTATGAAAAGTGTTCCGGATGAAAGAGGTGAAATCTGCCTGGGTCCGGAGAGCGGAAAAATAGATCTGAGCAGGGCTGAGAAAAAAGAAAATGAATTCGATGCTTATGCCTTAGAGCTGGCATTGCGAACTAGGGAGGCTTATGGCGGGGCAGTAACTGTGCTTACGGTCGGAAGAGAAGAGGATTGTATCTGCATTCGAAACGGTCTTTCCCTGGGAGCGGATGAAGCTTTTCTGATTAGAGAGGAGCAGGCAGGGGAAAAGGATCCGGCAGCTCTTGCCCGCCTGCTTGCAGATGCCATTCCGGAGCTGGAAGAAAGAAGGGGAAAGGCATTTGACCTGATTCTGACCGGAAGGGAATCTACAGACTATAGCAGCGGTTTGCTGGGTGGAATCCTTGCAGAAAAGTGCAGGCTTCCCTATTTGTCCAATGCAGTGGAAATCCGGATGGAGGGAGAAGAAATTCAGGTGAAAAGGGAGCTGGATGAGGGCTATCAACTTTATGCTGTAAGAATGCCGGCTCTTTTGTCTGTGACCAAAGGCGATATGGAGCTTCGTTATCCCAATATTATGAAAAGGCTGGCCTCAAGGAGGGCGGAAATTCCGGAAATGATGCCGAAAACGAATGCCGAGGAAGGCCTCTGTCTGGAATATCTTTCTCTGGAAGAAGCGACAAAGAAGAAAAAGGGAAAAAAGATAAAGGAAGCGGACAGTAAAAAAGCAGTGGAAGAGGCAATCCGGCAGCTATTGGCGGATAAGATTTTATAAGGAGGGCATATGAAGCTGCTGATTTATACGGAGAAAAAGGAAGAGAAGATTAGGAAAGGTGCTTTTGAGCTTTTGGGGCTGGCGGAAAGCCTTGGAGCGAAAACAGACCTTCTTTTGCTGGGAGAGGCTGAAGAAAAAGAGAGAAGGGAACTGGCTGGCCTTGGCCTAAGAAAGCTCTACTTTGCCAAAGGTCTGGAAGCAGAGGATGAAGAAGATATCCTGGATGCCTTCAGTCGGATAGAAGAGAACTATGACTTAATTCTTCTTAGTGCAGACAGAAGGGGAAAGTCCCTTACGCCTCGTCTGGCTGAGCGCCTGGGGGTTGCTTCTCTTAATGATGCTCTTGAGCTAAGTCTGGAGGAAGGATGCTTTTATGCCAAAATCCCCCTTTATGCAGGACGATTTTATCAAAGAATAAAGCTTCTGAAGCAAAGGGCGGTGATCAGCATCCGGCCGGGAAGCTACAAAAGGGAGGAAAAGAAGGAAGCCTCTCTTGCAGAAGGACGGACAAAGGGGGATGCAAAGGCAATTGATCTAAAGCTGATTGATCTGACAGAAGAAAAAGGAGTAGAGGGAAAGGAAAAAAGGAAGGTCAGGCTGCTGAAGACAGTTTTGGAGAAGCTGGAAGAAATTGATCTGAAGGAGGCGGAGGTCATTGTCAGCGGCGGAAGAGGAATGGGAACGAAGGAAAACTATGAAAGGCTCTGCGGAGGACTGGCAAAGGTCTTGGGAGCCGGTCTCGGTGCAAGCCGTTCAGCCGTGAATCAGGGCTGGATCGGACGAGAGCATCAGGTTGGTCAGACGGGAAATATCGTAAAGCCAAGACTCTATATCGCCTGCGGGATTTCCGGTGCACCCCAGCATCAGGCCGGGATGCGGGACAGCGGCTATATCCTGGCGATCAATCAGGATGAGGAGGCAGAGATCTTTGATATTGCCAATCTTGCCCTTGTGGGAGATGTGAATGAGATCATCCCCCTTCTGATCGAGGAAATAAAAAAGAAAAAAGGGTTTTTGACCCTGGGGAGATTCTGTGATATGATGGCGGATGTTTCCGGTTTTACGGGAAAATAATGCTTCTGTAAAAGTGAAGAAGCAGCGAAAAAGGAGAAAAGAATGCTGACACAGTATCTGCTAATCTGTCCCCTGGTTTTTTTGGCGGGAATGATCGATGCGATTGCGGGAGGAGGAGGCTTGGTCTCGCTTCCGGCTTATATGATCGCAGGACTTCCGGTTCATAATGCGATTGCAACAAACAAAATGAGTTCTTCCATGGGAACCTCGGTTGCAACCTTCAAATATGCCAAGGCGGGATTTATAAAATGGAAACCAGCCCTTTGCTCTGTCCTGACGGCCTTTATCGGTTCAAATCTTGGAGCGAAACTGGCGCTGGCTTTATCGGATGGCGTTTTCCGAATCGTGATGCTGGTGATCCTTCCCCTCACAGCGGCCTATGTTATAAAGGGAAAAGCTTTTGAAGAAGAAAGAGAGGAGCTGCCGGAGGGAAAGATGATTCTGGCCTGTGTGCTGATTGCTTTTGTGATCGGTATTTATGACGGCTTCTACGGCCCGGGAACAGGTACCTTTTTGATCCTTCTGCTCAGCGTTTTTGCCCACTTGAAGCTGGGTGAGGCAAACGGTGTGACCAAGGTCATTAATTTATGCACCAACATCAGTGCTTTGGTAGTCTTTTTGATGAATGGTGTTGTGCTTCTTCCTTTGGGCATCATTGCCGGAGGCTTCAATATCCTGGGCAATTATCTGGGATCTGTTATGTTTGAAAAAGGCGGAGCCAAATTTGTAAAGCCTGCTATGATCATTGTATTGGTGATCTTTTTTGTCAAAACCTTATATGAGCTTATCTTTTAGGAAAGGCAGATAAAATAACAAGGATGCGAACTCGCATATCGCAAGCGAAACGCTTTGTTCTTAAAAAATAAAAGGAAGTGATTTTTTCCGGGACTGTATGGAAGTCCGGAAAGAATCACTTCCTTTTTTAGGTAATAGGAAATTCCGTCAGAATTTCCTATTACAATTATTGTTCTTTAGTTTGCTGCAGCCTTTCTTTCGGCTCTTTTCTTCTGGCGGTTGCTTACAACCATTACACAGGAAGCATCGCCGGTAATATTCAGAACAGTACGTCCCATATCGAAGATACGGTCAACGCCGGCAACAAGGGCGATACCTTCTACCGGAAGTCCGACAGACTGAAGTACCATGGTCAGCATAACCATGCCGGCACCCGGAACACCTGCTGTTCCGATGGATGCGAGGGTTGCGGTAAGGACAATGGTCAGCATCTGTGAAAAGGTCAGATTAATGCCGTAGCAGGAAGCGATAAAGATCGCACATACACCCTGATAGATAGCGGTTCCATCCATATTGATGGTTGCACCGAGGGGGAGAACAAAGGAAGCGATCTCACGGGGTGCGCCCATCTTTTCGGTGCATTCCAGGTTAAGAGGAAGGGTTCCGACGGAGGAAGCACTGGAAAAGGCGAACATCATAGCCGGAAGCATTCCTTTAAAGAACTTAAGCGGGTTCATGCCGCCTAAGGTACGAACGGTAAAAGAATAAACAACAGCAGCATGGACAGCGTAGCAAATATAAGCAACGATAAGTACCATGGCCAGAGATCCGATTACCTTAGGACCGTTTGCGGCGATTACCGGACAAAGCAGGCAGAAAACACCGATCGGGGAAAGCTTGAGGATCATTTCCATGGCTTTCATAAAGACATCATTCAGGTCATTGATACCGACAACGATACGTTCATTTGCCTCGGGGTTGCTGTCGTGGATAAGAATGATCGCAAAACCGAGAATAATGGAAATAACGATAACCTGAAGCATATTGGCATCAACCATGGGCTGCAGGAAGTTGGAAGGAAAAATATTGACCAGAGTGTCAATAACGGAAACCGGTTCAGATGCCTCATAGCTTAAGCCGGAGGTAGAAAGAAGCGGGAAGGTTCCTTTAAAAAGATTGCCGAAAAGCAGTCCGATGGTGATGGCAAAGGCGGTTGTCAGAAGATAGTACAGAACGGTTGTTCCGCCGATGGCACCGACCTTTTTGATATCACTCATAGAAACGATACCGGACATAATGGAAAAGAGAACGATCGGTACAACAATGAATTTCAGAAGATTCAGGAAAATCGTACCAAAGGGTTTGATATAGGTTTCTGCAATTCCTGAAACATTCTGCATCAGAAGTCCGACAAGAATCGCAAGGACGAGAGCAATGAAAATCTGTCCTGCAAGAGACAGCTTTTTCTTCTCTTTGGTCTTTGTAGTCTCACTCATATTAAATGGCCTCCAATTTTTGCTTTGATTTATGATAACAAACTATTCAACATTCTAAGAGTTTTACACTTACTTTGCAATAGTAAATATTTTTTTAACAAAAATCCAGATTTAGGAGATTCAGCAGACCAGGATGGATTCGAATCCCCAGCTCATGGCTTTTGCCGGGGACTTCTCCGTCTGTATGAAAGTAGAGTGCTTCCTTAGAACGGATCAGAAGCTCTTTTGCCTGTCTAATGGTGACAAAAGGATATTTGACATGAGAGCCCTGATAAGCACTGGAGAACATGATCAAAAAGAGAAGCTTACTGAGGTCAGAGATCACGCAGACATCCAGCAGGCCGTCAGTTCCTTTTGCCTTGGGACAGAACATAAAGCCTCCGCCCTCGTATTTGTGGTTCATGCAGACCGTGAAAAGACAGCGTTTAAAGCGCAGTCTTTCTTTTTGGTCCAGGATCAGTTCGAATTCCGTTGGCTTTGCGGTCAGAATCTCCTTTAGAGCAACCAGAATATAGATCAGCTTGCCGAGATGCAGGCGGTTTAGGATCTTTTTCATAGGTGTGTGATCTGCTCCATAGCAAATCATAGCATCAAAACCAAGGCCGCCGGAGACAATGAAAAAGCGGCGGAGCTTTTGCCCACTTTCCTCTTCCAGACAGACCATTTCGCCCAGATCCAGGGGAGCGAAGCCGCCGGATAGGATCTGCTTTGCTGCTTCTTCCGGAGAAGTCTGTCCCAGAGCCCGGCCGAAATCATTGCTGGATCCGGTAGGGATAAAGCCGAGAAAGACCTTGCTAAAGTCTTGAATTCCGTTTAAAACCTCATTCAGACTGCCGTCTCCTCCCAGAACGATCAGATTGATTGGATCGGGAGAAGCGGTCAGCTCCTGCGCCAGCTTTCCCATGCCAAACTCACTTTTGGAATAAAGGAGTTTGCAGGAAATGCCGGCTGCGTTAAAGAGAGGGGCAATGTCATGCCAGACCTTCAGACTGTAGCCGGAACGGCTGGCGGGGTTGATTAATACATAGGTCGGATAAGAAGAATTCATTGCTAGGGGTTAGAACCTTTCTTGGGTAGTGAAAATAGCCTCCATGGAGAGAATAAAGCGGTCAAAGGCATCCTGACCGGCAGGAGTCCTTTTGAAGACAGCGGAATCCTCCAGCATATGCAGAAAAGCCATTCCGATCTCTTTTTTCAGGACAGAGGTAATGCTGCCCTTGGTTAAAGTTTTGTGGTCACGTCTGATATCCTTTGCCCAGTCTACGTGTCGTCTCAGTTCTGCAGTGGAGGCCAGGGAATGTTTTTCCAGCAGAGCCTCTTCGATTTGCTCCAGATCCAGCTTCAGCTGCCAGGGAAAGATCATGAGCCCACTTAGCTCCAATATACCGATGCCGCGGTAAATAAAGTGCTGATACTGTCTGCGGGGATAGAAGATACCTTCCGGATGTTCCCGGTCGGAGAGATTGCTGCGAAGGATCAGATCCAGTTCGAACAGAGTATCTCTTCTTCTGGCGACGATGCTAATGCCATGATGCTTTTCCCCGGATGATTCAGCGAGAAGGGAAATGCTGTCATCAGAATAGGTCTGCCAGTTTTTGTGTATCTGATCGGCCAGATCGGCCAGCTTCTGCGGATCTTCGCCCTGAAGACGGATGACAGAGGCGGGCCATTTTATGAGACTGCAGCGAATATCCGGATAGCCCTTTACAGAGAAGAAGCGGTCAGTTTCTGCCTTTGCCAGGGGCGTTGCAAAGCGGCCGCCCAGAAAATATGTATGCTGGGAAGGGACTGCCTTTGCAAAGGAAAGCTCCGTATCCATTCCCACAAAATAATGGGGAAACTGGCGGGTGAATTCCAGAAGACAAAGAAGGCTATCCTTATCTGTTTTTGCCTTTTCATGCTTTTCGGAGGAAAGGAGAAAAAGCTCGGGAGCAGCAGCACCGGGCAGATATTGAAAGTCGTAAATCCTGCCTAGGAGCGTAAGGCTTATACTGCGCCGGTTTCTGCCAGAAGGGTAGGTAGGGTGGCCGGAATAGCCGATATTTTCCCGACAGAGGATGCAGGCAGGGTAAGAATGCTCTGTATAAGACGAATATTCCTTCGGACGAAAGAGAATTGGGTCCGAAGAGGCATCCAGTGTAAGCGCCAAGTCACCATAGGAAGTAAAACTGTTCCAATGGATATTTTTTGCAGTTTGATAGCGACGGATATAATTGCAGTTTTGATTGAAATCATAAAACCAATTGCTGGCACTTTCTGCAGAAAGCGCGTATTTTTCCCGGAAAATCCGAAGCACCTCGGAAGGGGGCGGAGTAAGATAAGCCATGATACGGCTGGCAAAATCTTTTTCTTTTGTATAGGAAGGAAGAGGGAACTCCTTCTTCAGACGGCTTTCCATAAATAAAAGAAGAGCCTCTAATTCCTGGCCGGTTTCAATATCGGTTTTTGAAATGGTGGAGGCTCTGTGCATGACATCCTCCGGACGGAAGCTGACTTCAAAGAGGCCAAAGAGAGAGGAAAGAGAATTCAGTAAAAAAATCAGATCCTCCTCCGGAACGAGGCTGGTACGGTAAGCGTAGGCAGCCAGATCACGAATGGCGATTTGTATATCCATATTGACTCCTTTGCAATGTATTTCTTCCTATTATATAATAGGAAACGTTGATGAAAGATAAGTGCTTGTATGTCATTATCCAAAGACATACTTCTTCTCTTCAGTATAGCATAAAGGGACTTGAAAATTATATGTAAATAATGCTTGCAATCCCTGTAAATATCGGATATAATTACTCTTGCTGTGGCATGATAGCTGTGAAGCGTGAGGTTGCTGCCCTTATGTGGCAGGTTTTCCGTGGAGCGAATGTCAAGTTAGGAAACTGGCGACAAGTCACTGTATCACATAGTCTACATAGTAGAAACAACGTGTGGAGTTCTTAGAAGAAACACACGGAAGAGTGTACAGTCACCGCTTGTCGTACTCATTTAGAGCGCGAAAAGGAGGCGACTTTTTTTATGGCAAGTCAGGTAATGCGAATCACATTAAAGGCTTATGACCATGAGCTGATCGATGCATCTGCAAAGAAGATCATCGAAACTGTAAAGAAGAATGGATCTCAGGTGAGCGGACCGGTACCGCTTCCGACAAAGAAGGAAGTAGTTACTATCTTAAGAGCTGTTCACAAATATAAAGATTCCAGAGAGCAGTTTGAGCAGAGAACTCACAAGAGACTCATCGATGTCATTACACCGACACAGAAGACGGTAGATGCTCTTTCCAGACTGGAAATGCCGGCTGGTGTTTACATTGACATCAAGATGAAAGACAGAAAGTAACAGCAAATTCTTCAACACACAGAAATCCTATCAGGCAATGCCTGTTCTAGGATGAACGCCCTGGCTGCGTTCCGCTGTAGATTAACAGGAGGTAAAAGAATTGAAGAAAGCAATCTTAGCTACGAAAATCGGTATGACACAGATTTTCGCTGAAGGTGGAGAACTGATCCCGGTTACTGTACTTCAGGCCGGACCTTGTGCAGTAACACAGGTTAAGACAGTTGAGAACGACGGATACAGCGCTATTCAGGTTGGATTCGTTGACAAGAAAGAAAAGATCGTTAACGTTGACGCTAACGGCAAGAAGGAAGTTTACAACCGTCACGGTGTAAACAAGGCGCAGATGGGTCACTTCCAGAAGGCTGGCGTAGGCGGAAAACGTTACGTTGCAGAGTTCCGTCTGGAAAACGCAGAAGAGTACAAGCTTGCAGATGAGATCAAGGCTGACATCTTCGCAGACGGCGATAAGATCGACGCAACAGCTATTTCCAAAGGAAAAGGCTTCCAGGGCGCGATCAAGAGACATGGACAGTCTCGCGGACCGATGGGACATGGTAGTAAATACCATCGTCATGCAGGTTCCAACGGCGCTTGCTCCAGCCCGAGCAAGGTATTTAAGGGCAAGAGAATGCCGGGCCACATGGGCGGTGTGAAGGTAACAGTTCAGAACCTTGAAATAGTACGCGTTGATGCGGACAAGAACCTGATTCTGGTTAAGGGATCTGTACCGGGACCGAAGAAATCTTTAGTGACGATCAAGGAATCTGTAAAGGCTTAAGCCTTTCGGAAAGGAGGACATACAGATGGCTAACGTATCTGTTTATAATATGGAAGGCAAGGAAGTTGGCACAATGGAACTCAATGATTCCGTGTTCGGCGTTGAGGTAAATGAACACCTGCTTCATATGTCAGTTGTGCAGTATCTTGCTGACAAGCGTCAGGGTACGCAGAAAGCAAAAACCCGCTCTGAGGTATCAGGTGGCGGAAGAAAACCGTGGAGACAGAAGGGAACAGGTCATGCAAGACAGGGTTCCATCCGTGCACCGCAGTGGAAGGGCGGCGGAGTTGTTTTTGCTCCGACACCGAGAGATTATTCCTTCAAGCTGAACAAGAAGGAGAAGAGAGCTGCAATCCGTTCTGCTCTTACTTCTAAGGTTCAGGATGAGAAGTTCATCGTACTGGAAGATCTTGCGATCGATGAGATCAAAACAAAGAAGGTTAAGGCTGTTCTTGACAACCTGAATGTAAATAAGGCAATCATCCTTATGGACAAGAATGACAAGAATGTTGTTCTTTCTGCTAACAACCTTCCGAATGTTGCAACAGCATATATCAATGTTGCTGCAGAAGATGATGCAAAGACAATCAGCTCAAATATCAATGTATATGATATTCTGAAAAACGGCACAGTTGTTACAACAAAGGCAGCTGTAGCATTCCTTGAGGAGGTGTATGCATAATGGCAAACGTACAGTACTACGACGTAGTGATCGAGCCGGTCGTTACAGAGAAAAGCATGAATGCAATGGCAGAAAAGAAATACACCTTCCTGGTACATCCGGAAGCAAACAAGACCATGATCAAAGAAGCTGTTGAGAAAATGTTCGACGGCGTTAAGGTTGCTAAGGTTAACACAATGAACAATGTTGGCCACAACAAAAGACGCGGCATGATCTATGGCAAGACTGCAAAGACAAAGAAAGCGATCGTTCAGCTGACAGAAGACAGCAAGGACATCGAAATCTTCGCAGGTCTGTAAGAATCGGAAGAAATCCGAGTTATGCACAGCAAAGTGCGATAATAAACCGAAACGGCTAAGCCGTTGGAAATTGAAAGGAGAACCAAAATGGGAATTAAGTCATATAACCCATATACACCTTCGAGAAGAAATATGACCGGTTCTGATTTTTCTGAGATCACAAAGACAACTCCTGAAAAATCACTGCTTGCTCCGCTGAGCAAAAACGCCGGCCGCAACAATCAGGGTAAGATCACTGTAAGACATCACGGTGGTGGAAACAGAAGAAAATACAGAGTAATCGATTTCAAGAGAAGAAAAGACGGAATCGAAGCAACTGTAATCGGTATCGAGTACGATCCGAACAGAACAGCAAACATCGCTTTGATCTGCTATGCAGACGGCGAGAAGGCATATATCCTCGCTCCTCAGGGTCTGACAGACGGCATGAAGGTTATGAATGGACCGGAAGCCGAAGTAAGAGTTGGAAACTGCCTGCCGCTGGAAAATATTCCGGTTGGTACACAGATTCACAATATCGAGCTTATGCCGGGCAAGGGTGGACAGCTTGTTCGTTCCGCAGGTCTGAGCGCACAGCTCATGGCTAAGGAAGGTAAATATGCTACACTTCGTCTCCCGTCAGGCGAGATGAGAATGGTTCCGATCGGATGCCGCGCAACAATCGGCGTAATCGGAAACGGAGAGCACAGCCTGATCAATATCGGTAAGGCGGGACGTAAGCGTCACATGGGTATTCGCCCGACAGTACGTGGTTCTGTTATGAACCCGAATGACCATCCGCACGGTGGTGGTGAAGGTAAGGCTCCGGTTGGACGTCCGGGACCAAGCACACCTTGGGGCAAGCCTGCACTTGGACTTAAGACACGTAAGAAACATAAACAGTCCAACAAGCTTATTGTAAGAAGAAGAGACGGAAGAGCGATTAAATAAGGAGGATTGAGAATATGTCACGTTCACTTAAAAAAGGACCGTTCGCAGACGAGAGCCTGTTAAAGAAAGTTGACGCCATGAACGCTTCTGGCGAGAAGGCAGTTATCAAGACCTGGTCCCGTCGTTCCACAATCTTCCCGTCGTTCGTCGGACATACGTTCGCTGTACATGATGGAAGAAGACATGTTCCGGTATATGTTACTGAGGATATGGTTGGACACAAGCTCGGTGAGTTCGTTATGACAAGAACTTACAGAGGCCATGGAAAAGACGAGAAAAAATCAAGGTAAGATAAGGAGGGCTAGTTCAAATGGCATCAGGACATAGATCACAGATCAAACGAGAAAGAAATGCACAGAAAGACACAAGACCTTCTGCAAAATTATCTTACGCTAGAATGTCAGTTCAGAAGGCATGCTTCGTTCTCGACGCTATCAGAGGAAAAGATGTACAGACTGCACTCGCAATCGTTACATATAATCCGAGATACGCATCAGAAATCATCGAGAAGCTTCTGCGCAGCGCAGTTGCAAATGCTGAAAATAATAACGGTATGAGCGTAGACAACCTCTTCGTTGAAGAGTGCTATGCAAACAAAGGACCGACAATGAAACGTATCAGAGCGAGAGCACAGGGCAGAGCTTACAGAATCGAAAAGAGAATGAGCCACATCACAATTGTGCTGAACGAAAGACAGGAGGCTAAATAATGGGACAGAAAGTTAATCCGCATGGCTTGAGAGTCGGCGTTATTAAAAACTGGGATTCCAGATGGTATGCCGAAGGTAATGATTTTGCTGATTGTCTCGTAGAAGATTACAACATCAGAAAATTCCTGAAAAAGAAATTATATAACGCAGGTGTTTCCGAGATCTCTATCGAGAGAGCATCTGACAGAGTAAAGGTTATCCTTTACACAGCTAAGCCGGGCGTTGTTATCGGCAAGGGCGGTGCAGAGATCGAGAAGGTAAAAAAAGAGCTTGAGAAGATGACCGGCAAGAAGATGATCGTTGATATCAAAGAGATCAAGAGACCGGACAAGGATGCTCAGCTTGTTGCAGAGAATATCGCTCAGCAGCTTGAGAACCGTGTATCTTTCCGTAGAGCAATGAAGTCCTGCATGAGACGTACAATGAAGACAGGCGCACAGGGTATCAAAACCTCTGTATCTGGTCGTCTTGGCGGAGCTGATATGGCTCGTACAGAATTCTACAGTGAAGGAACTATTCCGCTTCAGACACTGCGTGCAGACATTGATTATGGTTTTGCAGAGGCAGACACAACCTATGGTAAGGTTGGTGTAAAGGTTTGGATCTACAAAGGCGAAGTACTTCCTCAGAAGGGACAGAAGGAAGGGAGCGATAAATAATGTTAATGCCGAAGAGAGTAAAGCATCGTAAACAGTTCCGTGGCACAATGACCGGAAAAGCGATGCGAGGAAATAAAATCACAAACGGTGAATTTGGTCTCGTAGCAACTGAGCCTTGCTGGATCAAATCAAATCAGATCGAGGCAGCCAGAATTGCCATGACACGTCACATGAAGCGTGGTGGTAAGGTTTGGATCAAGATTTTCCCGGATAAGCCATTCACACACAAGCCTCTTGAAGTTCGAATGGGTAAAGGAAAAGGTAACGTAGAGTACTGGGTAGCAGTTGTGAAACCGGGTCGTGTTATGTTCGAAGTAGCAGGCGTACCGGAAGAAGTAGCACGTGAGGCTCTTCGTCTTGCAATGCACAAATTACCTGTCAAGTGCAAGATCGTTTCACGCGAAGACTTAGAAGGCGGTGAATCATAATGAAAAAGACAGCTTATTTAGACGAATTAAAAACACAGTCCGCAGCACAGCTGAATGAAACCCTGGTTGCTGCAAAGAAAGAACTTTTCAATTTAAGATTCCAGAATGCTACGAATCAGCTTGATAACACAGGAAGAATCAAAGAAGTTCGTAGAAACATCGCAAGAATCCAGACTGTTATCAATGAGAAGAGCGCTGAGTAATTCAGGAAGGAGACTGTTGTGGAAAGAAATTTAAGAAAGACTCGTACAGGTAAGGTTACGAGCAACAAAATGGACAAGACCATCGTTGTTGCTGTTGAAGATAATGTAAAACATCCGCTGTATAACAAAGTCGTTAAGAAAACATACAAGCTGAAAGCTCACGATGAGAACAATGAGTGCAACATCGGAGATACAGTTAAGGTAATGGAAACAAGACCGCTTTCCAAGGATAAGAGATGGCGCCTTGTTGAGATTATTGAAAGAGCTAAATAAGGAGGCACCGGTATGATTCAGCAGGAAACTAGACTTAAGGTTGCCGACAATACAGGTGCAAAAGAAATCCTTTGCATCCGCGTACAGGGCGGTTCAACCAGAAGATATGCAAATATTGGAGATATCATTACTGCTACCGTTAAAGATGCAACACCAGGCGGCGTTGTTAAAAAGGGTGACGTTGTAAAGGCTGTTGTAGTCCGCAGCGTAAAGGGCGTTCGTCGTAAAGACGGATCCTACATCCGTTTTGATGAGAATGCAGCAGTAATCATCAAAGATGACAAGACACCGAGAGGAACCCGTATTTTCGGACCGGTTGCACGAGAGCTTCGTGAGAAACAGTTCATGAGAATCGTTTCCCTGGCACCGGAAGTGTTATAGGAGGGACCATCAATGTTAAAGATTAAAGTCGGAGATACAGTACGTGTTATTGCCGGAAGAGACAAAGACAAAGAAGGCAAGGTCATCGCTGTAAATCACAAGAACAATACACTGCTCGTTGAAGGCATCAACATGATTACAAAGCACACAAAGCCGAGCATGCAGAACCAGAACGGCGGTATCGTACGTCAGGAAGGACCGATCGATATTTCAAACGTTATGTATCTGCACAATGGTCAGCCGACAAGAATCGGCTTCAAGCTTGACGGAGACAAGAAGGTCCGCGTAGCGAAGAAGACCGGCGAAGTTATCGAGTAATCATGGAAGGAGGTCCGGTAAAGTGAGTAGACTGAAAGAAACGTATCAGAACGAAATCGTTGATGCGCTGAAAAACAAATTTGGCTATACAAATGATATGCAGGTTCCGAAGGTAGACAAGATCGTCATCAACATGGCAATCGGAGAGGCTAAGGAAAATGCAAAGGTTCTGGATTCTGCTATGTCTGATCTTGAGATCATCACAGGCCAGAAACCGGTTGTTACAAAAGCAAAGAAATCAATTGCGAACTTCAAGCTGAGAGAAGGCCAGCCGATCGGCTGCAAAGTAACTCTTCGTGGAGAAAGAATGTATGAATTCCTTGATCGCCTGATCAATCTTGCTCTTCCGCGAGTACGAGATTTCAGAGGAATCAACCCGAACGCATTTGACGGACGTGGAAACTATGCACTTGGTATCAAAGAACAGCTGATCTTCCCGGAAATCGAATTCGATAAGATCGATAAGGTAAGAGGTATGGATATCATCATCGTAACAACAGCGAACACTGATGAAGAGGCTCGCGAGTTACTTGCACAGTTCAATATGCCGTTCCGCAAATAAGGAGGGAATTTCAAATGGCAAAGAAATCTATGAAAGTAAAGCAGCAGCGCAAGCAGAAATTCTCTACCAGAGAATACAGCCGCTGCAGAATCTGTGGCCGTCCACATGCATATTTAAGAAAATACGGAATCTGCAGAGTATGCTTCCGTGAACTTGCATACAAAGGACAGATCCCGGGCGTTAAGAAAGCAAGCTGGTAAGAAGGAGGCAAAACGATGACATTTAGTGATCCGATCGCGGATATGCTTACAAGAATCCGCAACGCAAATATTGCAAAACACGACACAGTTGATGTTCCTGCTTCCAAGATGAAGCTCGCAATTGCAGGAATTCTTCTGGATGAAGGTTATATCAAGGCATATGACATTATCGAAGAAGGAAACTTCAAGACAATCCGTATCACAATGAAATACGGAAAAGACAAGAATGAGAAGATCATCACAGGCCTGAAGAGAATCTCCAAACCGGGACTTCGCGTTTATGCCGGCAAGGATGAGCTTCCGAGAGTACTTGGCGGACTGGGTATTGCAATCCTTTCCACAAACCAGGGAATTATCACTGACAAGCAAGCTAGAAAGCTTCAGGTTGGTGGAGAAGTGCTTGCCTTTATCTGGTAGGCACTTGTCGGTAACACGAAAAGTATAAACCGGTTACAGAAACCGGACATACGAACAATGTTTTAGGAGGTACGGGCATGTCACGTATAGGAAGAATGCCAATCGCAGTTCCGGCTGGCGTAACAGTTGAGATTGCAGAAAATAATCAGGTGACTGTAAAAGGTCCGAAAGGAACTCTTTCAAGAGTTCTTCCTGCAGAGATGGAAATCAAGCAGGAAGGTGAGGAAATCACAGTTTCCAGACCGAATGATTTGAAGAAAATGAGATCACTTCATGGTCTTACAAGAACACTGATCAACAACATGGTAATCGGTGTAACCCAGGGATATACAAAGACTCTGGAAATCAACGGTGTTGGTTTCAGAGCTGCTAAGTCCGGAAATAAGCTGACTCTGAACCTTGGTTATTCACACCCGGTTGAGATGGTTGATCCGGAAGGTATCGAGACAGCTGTTGATGGTAACAAGATCACAGTTTCCGGTATTGACAAAGAGAAGGTTGGACAGTTCGCTGCTGAGATCAGAGACAAGAAGAGACCGGAGCCGTATAAGGGCAAGGGTATCAAGTATGCTGATGAAGTTATTCTTCGTAAAGCAGGCAAGGCTGGTAAATAAGTAAGGAGTGACGAAAGATGATAAAGAAAGCATCAAGAACAGCAATTCGTGAGAAGAAACACAAAAGAATGCGTTATCATATTGCCGGAACTGCCGAAAGACCCAGACTTGCAGTATTCCGCAGCAATAACCACATTTACGCACAGATCATTGATGATTCCACTGCTAAGACACTGGTTTCCGCATCTACTCTGGAGAAGGGTGTAAAGGAAGAGCTTGGCAGAACAAACAACGTAGCAGCTGCAGCTTATGTAGGTACAAGCGTTGCTAAGAAGGCTATCGAAGCCGGAATCACAGAAGTAGTATTTGATCGTGGAGGATTCCTGTATCATGGAAAAATCCAGGCTTTAGCAGAGGCAGCCAGAGAAGCAGGCCTGAAATTCTAATAGGAGGAAAAGGAAAAATGAAACGTAACATTATTGATGCCAGCTCCTTGGAATTAGAAGACAAGGTCGTATCTATTAAACGAGTAACCAAGGTTGTTAAGGGTGGTCGTAACATGAGATTTACAGCTCTTGTAGTTGTAGGTGACGGTAACGGTCATGTTGGAGCAGGTCTTGGTAAGGCTGCAGAAATTCCGGAAGCGATCCGCAAGGGAAAAGAAGATGCTACAAAGAACCTGATCGAGGTTAAGCTTGATCAGAATGCTTCCATCACACACGATATCATTGGTAAGCACACAGGCGCTTCCGTTCTTCTGAAGAAGGCTCCGGAAGGTACCGGTGTTATCGCTGGTGGTCCCGCTCGTAACGTTTGCGAGATGGCCGGCATCAAGAACATCCGTACAAAGTCTCTTGGTTCCAATAACAAGCAGAATGTAGTTCTGGCTACGATCGAAGCTTTAAAACAGCTGAAATCTCCGGAAGAAGTAGCAGCACTTCGCGGCAAGTCCGTAGAAGAGATACTTGGTTAAGGAGGTATCCGGAATGGCAAAATTAAAAATTACACTGACAAAGTCTCTGATCGGTCAGACTCCGAGAAACAGAGCAACAGCACAGGCTCTCGGCCTCAAGAAGGTTGGAAAGACTGTTGAGCAGGAAGACAATAAAGCAATCCGTGGCATGATCCAGAAGATCAACCACATGGTTGAAGTAGAAGAAGAAGCTTAAGTAAAGGAGGTGCCACAATGGGAATTGAATTATCCAGCTTACAGCCTGCAGCAGGCGCCAAGACTGACGGTAATTTCAGAAGAGGCCGTGGACACGGTTCAGGAAACGGAAAGACCGCAGGTAAAGGTCACAAGGGACAGAAGGCACGTAGTGGTGCTCCGAGACCTGGTTTCGAAGGTGGTCAGATGCCACTCTACAGAAGAATTCCGAAGAGAGGCTTCACAAACATCAATACAAAGCATATCGTTGGTATCAACCTTTCCGCACTGGAGAGATTTGAAGACGGTTCCGTAGTAAGTGTTGAGACTCTGATCGAGTCCGGCGTAGTTAAAAATCCGAAGGACGGAGTTAAGATTCTCGGCAACGGAGAACTGACAAAGAAGCTTACGGTTCAGGCCAACGCATTCAGCGCAGCCGCTGCAAAGAAAATTGAAGAACTGGGCGGAAAAGCAGAGGTGATCTAGTGTTAGAAACACTAAGAAATATTTTTAAAGTAGAAGACTTAAGAAAACGTCTTTTCTTTACCTTTTTAATGCTGATTGTGATTCGAATCGGATCCCAGCTCCCGGTCCCTGGAGTGGACCGGGATGTCTTCTCAAACTGGTTTTCCAGTCAGTCGACAGATGCATTTAATTTCTTCAACTCAGTAACAGGTGGTTCTTTTGAGCAGATGTCCGTATTTGCTCTAAATATCACCCCCTACATTACTGCGTCGATTATTATTCAGCTGTTGACGATTGCGATTCCGGCTCTGGAAGAAATGCATAAGGATGGCGAGGAAGGACGTAAAAAAATCGTTGCGATCACACGTTACACAACGATTGGTCTTTCTCTGATCGAGGGTATCGCTCTTGCGATCGGATTTGGCCGCAGCGGTTACTTGGAGAGCTTTGATGCTCTGCATGTGATCTCTACGGTAGCAATCCTTACAGCAGGCTCTGCAGTTCTTATGTGGATCGGCGAGCAGATTACGGAAAACGGTGTTGGAAATGGTATCTCTATTGTACTTACCATTAACATCATTTCCAGACTGCCGAGCGACTTCGCAACTTTGGGACAGCAGTTTGTCCTTGGTAAGAATTACGGTCAGGCAGTCGTTGCAATTGCAATTATTGCTGCAGTTGTTCTGGCAACTGTTGTACTGGTAATCTTCCTTCAGGATGCGGTAAGAAAGATCCCGGTTCAGTATTCTCGCAAGATTCAGGGACGTAAACAGGTGGGCGGCCAGTCAACCTTTATTCCTTTGAAGGTTAATACAGCTGGCGTAATTCCGGTTATCTTTGCACAGTCAATTATGCAGACACCGGTTATTATCTCAACCCTGCTGAATAAAAACGGTTCTACCGGAATCTGGGGCAAGATCCTCACTTTCCTTTCACAGTCGAACTGGTGCAATCCTCAGCGTCCGATTTATACAATCGGTTTACTTGTTTACATTTTGCTGATCGTTGCTTTTGCTTACTTCTATACATCGATTACCTTCAATCCACTTGAGATTGCGGATAATATGAAGAAGCAGGGCGGATTCATTCCGGGTATCAGACCCGGTAAGCCAACCAGTGATTATCTGTCTGGAATCCTTGGAAAAATCATTTTCATCGGTGCAATCGGACTTTCCATTGTTTCCGTGATTCCGATTTTCTTCAATGGTGTTTTCAGCGCAAGCGTTTCCTTCGGTGGAACGTCCATCATCATCATTGTTGGTGTAATTATTGAAACAATCAAACAGATCGAATCTCAGATGGTTACACGCCATTACAAAAAGGGATTCTTGGGAGAATAATAAATCGTGAAACTGCTGCAGAGGCTTCTGCAGCAGCCCTTCACGTTTTTTCTCGTATAGGAAGCTTGGAGGCAGAAAATGAAAATTATCATGCTTGGTGCACCGGGTGCCGGAAAGGGTACTCAGGCAAAAATGATTGCTGACCGTTATGGCATTCCGCATATTTCCACGGGTGACATTTTCAGAGCGAATATCAAGGAAGGCACAGAGCTTGGAAAGAAAGCAAAAGGTTATATGGACAAGGGAGAACTTGTTCCGGATGAACTGACCTGTGCACTTGTTGTTGACAGAATCGGACAGGATGATGCAAAGAATGGCTTTGTACTGGATGGTTTTCCAAGAACCATTCCGCAGGCAGATGCCCTGAAGAAGGCATTGGATGAGCTTGGTGAGGCTATGGATTATGCGATCGACATTGAAGTTCCGGATGAATCCATCATCACAAGAATGAGTGGCAGAAGAGCCTGCAGCGGCTGTGGAGCAACCTATCACATCATCAATATTCCGCCGAAAAAGGAAGGAATCTGTGATAGATGCGGTCAGGAGCTGATCCTTCGCGATGATGACAAGCCTGAAACAGTCAAGAACAGACTGGATGTTTACCACAAGCAGACCCAGCCTCTGATTGATTATTATAAAGAAGAAAATATTCTTCATGATGTAGACGGAACAATGGATATGAAGGATGTCTTCAATGCCATTGTTGCAATTCTGGGAGAATAAAGATGAGCCTGATGTTTGCCAGGTCAAAGGCAGGCCATGATAAGGACAGGGTTTACCTTGTTCTGGATGAAAAGGGTGAGCAGCTGCTTCTTGCGGATGGAAAGACGAGAAGCCTGCAGCATCCGAAAGTAAAAAACAGGAAACATGTTCAGATCATAAAAAATGTTCCCGGGGAGATCCTTGAGTTATGCTATCAAAAGGAAGCGCTTTGGGACGAGGGAATTAAAAGAGCGATTAAGCTTTACCAGCAGGAGGAAAGAAGATAAATGTCAAAATCGGATGTTATTGAGGTTGAGGGTGTTGTCGTTGAGAAACTGCCGAGTGCCATGTTTAAAGTTGAGCTTGAGAATGGACTTCAGGTCCTTGCACATATCAGCGGAAAGCTGCGCATGAACTACATTCGTATTCTGCCGGGTGATAAGGTGACCATGGAGATGTCTCCTTACGATTTAACGAAGGGAAGAATTATCTGGAGAGATAAGTAATTCTGCAGAAAGTTCTTGCTTTATAGATGATGCTGTGATAAAATGCCAAATGGACACTTTTGAAGAGCAGGGCGAAATCTGCGCTTTTTTGCGCGTTTTGCTGGATACAGATAAGGAAAGGAGGAGCCAGAAATGAAGGTTCGTTCATCTGTAAAACCGATTTGCGAAAAATGCAAAGTGATCAAAAGAAAGGGAAGCGTACGTGTTATCTGCGTGAACCCGAAGCACAAACAGAGACAGGGTTAATCATCTTAACACTCTGTTGATGTTGTCCGCAGCTATTGCTGCAAATCAATTTAAGCGGCTGATCATGGAAGAGTACTCGTCACACTTTTCTATGAGACTTAACATACCACGGAGATTCCGTGGCATTTGCCGGTTTTATACATACCGGACCGGCAGGAAGTATATCAAAAAGCAAATGTTTAATGGAGGTTGAATACACATGGCTCGTATTGCAGGTGTAGATTTACCAAGAGAAAAACGTGTCGAAATCGGGCTTACCTATATCTACGGTATTGGAAGAACAAGCTCCAACCGTATTTTAGCTGAAGCGAATGTAGATCCGAATACACGTTGCAGAGACCTTACTGATGATGAAGTAAAGAGAATCAGTGCGGTTATCGATGAAAGTCAGACTGTAGAAGGTGATCTTAGAAGAGAGATCGCTATGAACATCAAGAGACTTCAGGAAATCGGTTGCTATCGTGGAATCCGTCACAGAAGAGGACTGCCGGTGCGCGGTCAGAAGACGAAGACCAATGCAAGAACCCGTAAGGGACCGAAGAGAACGGTTGCAGGTAAGAAGAAATAATTAGGATTAGATTCGTAGAAAGCAGGTTATCGTAAATGGCTAAGAACGTTAAAAAAGTCACAAAGAAACGTGTAAAGAAAAACGTAGAACACGGCCAGGCTCATATTCAGTCATCTTTCAACAATACAATTGTTACACTGACTGATGCACAGGGTAACGCTTTATCCTGGGCAAGTGCCGGCGGATTGGGCTTCAGAGGCTCAAGAAAATCCACTCCATATGCAGCTCAGATGGCTGCAGAAACAGCAGCTAAGGCAGCTCTTATTCATGGCCTTAAGTCTGTAGACGTTAAGGTAAAAGGACCGGGATCAGGAAGAGAAGCAGCTATCCGTGCACTCTCCGCATGTGGTATCCAGGTTACAAGTATCGAGGACGTTACTCCGGTTCCGCATAACGGATGCCGTCCGCCGAAACGCAGAAGAGTTTAATGGAGGTGTGATCAAATGGCAGTAAATAGAGTACCGGTACTGAAGAGATGTAGATCACTTGGTCTTGATCCGGTTTATCTTGGATATGATAAGAAGTCTAAAAGACAGCTTCAGAGATCAGGAAGAAAAGTAAGTGAGTATGGTCTTCAGTTAAGAGAAAAACAGAAAGCTAAATTCATCTATGGCGTACTTGAGAAGCCTTTCCGTAACTACTATGAGAAGGCTGATCAGATGAAGGGCCAGACAGGTGCAAATCTGATGACTCTCCTTGAGAGCCGTCTTGATAACGTTGTATTCCGTCTTGGATTCGCAAGAACAAGAAAGGAAGCTAGACAGATCGTTGACCACAAGCACGTTCTTGTAAACGGCAAGAAGATCAACATTCCGTCCTACCTGATCAAAGCAGGCGATGTTATCGAGATCAGCGAGAAGGCTAAGGGAACTCAGAGATATAAAGATGTTGCAGAGGTTACAGGCGGAAGACTTGTTCCGGAGTGGCTTGATGCTGACATCGAAAACTTCAAGGGCACAGTAAAAGAATTACCGACAAGAGAGCAGATCGACGTTCCGGTTGATGAAATGCTTATCGTCGAGCTGTATTCTAAATAATTAAAAATATGACCTGCAGGCCTTGCCTGCAGGATCAGATACAGTGTTATATAGTAAAGAAACCTGAAAAAGGAGGAATACAGCGTGTTCGATTTTGAGAAACCAAATATTGATATCGAAGAGATTTCAGAAGATAAAAAATACGGCAGATTTGTTGTAGAACCGTTGGAGAGAGGCTATGGTATTACCCTTGGCAACTCTTTAAGAAGAATCATGCTTTCCTCTCTGCCGGGTGCAGCAGTAAGCCAGGTTAAAATCGATGGCGTTCTGCATGAATTCAGCTCCATTCCGGGTGTTAAAGAAGATGTTACAGAGATCATCATGAACCTGAAGGAGCTTGCGATTCAGAACTCCAGCTCAGATGATGAGCCGAAGAAGGCTTATATCGATTGCGAAGGCGACTGTGTTGTTACAGCAGGTGATATTCAGGCAGACTCTGATATTACAATTATGAATCCGGATCTTGTAATTGCAACACTGAACGGATCTGATGCCAGACTGAACATGGAGCTTACCATTACAAAGGGCAGAGGATATGTTGGTGCAGACAAGAACAAAGATATGGATCTTCCTATCGGAGTAATTGCTGTAGATTCCATCTTTACACCGGTTGAGCGTGTAAACATGAACGTTCAGAACACTCGTGTAGGTCAGATTACCGATTATGATAAACTGACTCTGGATATCTACACAAACGGCACACTGGCACCGGATGAGGCTGTCAGCCTTGCAGCTAAGGTGCTGAGCGAGCATCTGAATCTTTTCATTAACCTTTCAGAGAATGCAAAGACAGTTGATGTTATGGTTAAGGAAGTGGATGACGAGAAAGAAAAAGTGATGGAGATGAATATCGACGAACTTGAACTTTCTGTTCGTTCCTACAATTGCCTCAAGCGTGCGAATATCAATACGGTAGAAGAGCTTTGCAGCAAGACACCGGAAGATATGATGAAGGTCCGTAACCTTGGACGTAAGTCACTTGATGAAGTGCTGAACAAGCTGCAGGATCTTGGACTTTCCCTGAATACAAACAAGGATTGATCCGAACTAAAACGTAACTGATTCTATTTGGCTAATGCGAACCTGCCTTGCAACGAAAAGCGGCAGGGAGCAGATCACGAAGCCTTAGAATAGATTGGCCGGCCGGTAATAGAACCGAAGCGTGCGGCCGACCCCACCCAGTGGTTGATAATATGCATCGGGTAAATAAGACCAAAGAGCGTTGCCCAATGTTCCACGAAAGGAGAAACAAAAATGGCTAAATACAGAAAACTCGGTAAGACATCCGATCAGAGAAAGGCTTTACTGAGAAACCAGACAACAGCCCTGCTGTTTAATGGCAAGATTATCACAACTGAAGCAAGAGCAAAGGAAGTTCGCAAGCAGGTTGAACCGCTTATCGCTCTGGCTGTTAAGGAAATGGATAATTTTGAAACAGTGACGAAGACAGTTAAGGTAGCACGCAAGGATGCCAATGGCAAGCGTGTAAAGGAAGTTGTCGACGGCAAGAAAGTAACAGTTTATGACGAAGTTGAGCGCGAGGTAAAGAAGGATCTTCCTAGCCGCCTTCATGCAAAACGCCAGATGCGCAAAATTCTCTATCCGGTAACTCAGGTTCCGACTGAGGGTGCTGGCAGAAAGAGAAATACTGTTAAGCTTGATCTTGTTGATAAATTATTTGATGAGTATGCTCCGAAGTATGCAAGCCGTAACGGTGGTTATACACGTATCGTAAAGATCGGACCGCGTAAGGGCGATGCTGCTATGGAAGTACTGCTTGAGCTCGTATAAGACAGCTTTGATAAACTTCAAATAGTGTATGTGAAAAGGACGCTGACTGGATTTATTCAGTCAGCGTCCTTTTTTTCATTCAAGCTACATGATAGCACTCTCCTATTGAGATACGAAAACCTTGCGAATCGTCATGGCGTTTGTATCTCAATAGGAGGGGCTTGGCCAACCTATTTGTTGCAAAAATGCAACAGTAGTTCGTTGACAAAAACAGAGAGCTTCTTTATAATACTGTAATTAGCGGATGCTAACGCCAGATATGTAGATGCGACTTAAGAACGCAAAGTCTAGCTGCAGTATCGAAGGGCTAATTATAAAGAGGAATCAGGTAAATGAAAAAGATGAATATGTATGTAAAGAAGCTGCCTCCCTTGCTTTTGGCAGGAGTTCTTCTTGCGGGCTGTGGTCAGGCAGGAGCAGTGAGTGAGAGCTCTTCTGATGCGTCTCCTGCAGGCAGTCAGACCACAGCAGATGCCCAGTCTTCAGATGCAAAGCTCTCAGTGAGTGCAGATGCTGAAGAGGCATCGGCATCAAGAGATATTTTCGCCATGGATACCTATATGACGGTAACGGCATATGGAGAGCAGGCGGAGGAAGCTGTGGATGCGGCTGTAGAGGAGATCAACCGCTTAGATGCTTTACTTTCAACGGGCAATGAGGACAGCGAGGTCGCAAAGATCAATGCAAAGCATGGAGGCAGTCTTTCTGAAGACGGTGCCTATCTGATGAAAAAATCCCTGGAGCTTTATCAGCTTACAGATGGAGCTTTTGATATTTCCATATATCCGGTTATGGATCTTTGGGGCTTTACGACTCAGAATTTTGCAGTGCCTTCTTCTGAGGATCTAAAGGAAAAACTGGCTCTTGTTGATGCGTCAAAGATTGATTTTGATGAGGAAAGCGGAGCGCTTTCTTTTGAACAGGATGGCATGGAAATTGATTTCGGAGGAATTGCCAAGGGCTATACTTCGGATCAGGTGACAAAAATTTTTGCTGATTATGGGATTGAAAGCGGCCTGATCAATCTGGGCGGCAATGTAGATGCCTACGGTAGCAAGACAGATGGAACTGCCTGGAGAGTAGCGATTCAGTCTCCGGATCAGGATGGAAACTATATTGGCGTCCTGGAAGCTGAGGATAAGGCTGTGATCACTTCCGGAGGCTATGAGCGATATTTTGAAGAGGATGGAATTACCTATCATCATATTATCGATCCGTCGACCGGGTATCCGGCAGACAGTGGACTGAAGTCTGTCACCATTATTTGTGATGACGGAACCCTGGCGGATGGCCTTTCTACCTCTCTCTTTATTATGGGAGAAGAAAAGGCAAGCGGTTTTTGGCAGGAGCATAGTGACGAGTTCGACTTTGTGCTGATGAAGGATGACGGCAGTCTGGTGATTTCGGAAGGAATCGAAGACAGCTTCACCACGAATCTGGAGACAAAAATAGTTAGAGAGAAGTGAAATAGAAGAAGATGAAAAATTTGGATTTATTAAAAAAGATCAGTGTTTTATCCCCTCTTGCACCGGGAGCCCTTTTGGCAGGCTGCGTTTTGATCGCTTTGTCAGGCTATACGCCGGTTTCGGTTATGGCTTCCGGGGATGCGGCTTCCGGCAATGCCTTTTTATCGGGAGATGCATCGGGGGATGCCAGCGGTAACGCCTCTGGCAATGCTTCTCATTCTGCAATTTCTATTGCGAAGGCATCAACAAAGGGCAAGTCAAAGAGCTCTTCTGCTGCTGGAGGAAGCGGCAGTCTGGCTTCTGTCAGCGGCATGAATGTTTCTGATGTGGAGGATGGAACCTATACCGGCAGCGGAAGCGGCTGGGGTGGCGACATTACGGTTCAGGTGACGGTTTCCGGCGGCAAGATTACTGCAATCGATGTACTGAGCCAGAGCGAAACGCCGGAATACTGGGCAAAGGCCAGCTCCTTGATCAGCAGCATTATCGGTGCCCAGTCTACGAGTGTGGACGATGTTTCCGGGGCAACTTACAGCTCAAGAGGTATTAAGAGTGCGGTCGAAAATGCTCTAAGCAAAGCAAAAAAAGGAAGCAGTTCGTCAAGCTCTGAGAGCCAGGAGTCTGACAGCAAGAAGAACAGTCAGAAGGAAAGCTTCCCTTATGAAGATGGCCTTTATGAGGGAGAAGGAGAAGGCTATAACGATAAAATCCGTTTGGCACTGGCGATTCAGGATAAACAGATCAAGGCAATTATCATTCTCTCCCAGGATGAAGATGAGCAGTTTTTTGCAAAGGCAAAGCAGATTTTAAGTACGATCGTAACGGATCAGACGACGGATGTGGATACGGTCTCTGGAGCAACCTACAGCTCCAAGGGTCTGATCGCGGCTGTGAATAATGCCCTTGAGAATGCCAAAAATGGCAAAAAAATGTCCGATCAGAAGGATACGAATAATTCCGGAAACGGAAACAATAGCAATGGCGGTAACACAAATAACGGCTCGAACGGAAACAATAATAACGGTGGAAATAACAGCGGAAACAATGGTGGAAGCAGCGATGGCGGCAACAGTGGAGGAAACAAGACCGACGGAGATAACAGCGATCAGACAAAGTATAGCTTTAAGAGCGGAAGCTATAGCTATGATGTCACGGTTGTGAATGATCCGGCGATAACAGCTCCCAATTATGAGGATGATAGCTGGTCAAGCTACAATACGACCATTACAGTGACCATTGCGGATGATACAGTTACCGGTATCAGCTTTACAGAAGGCGGAGATGGCTGGATTAAAAGCGACAGAAGATATATGAACAATGCCATTAACGGCATTTTACCGAATATTCCTTCCTTAAGTGGCCTTACAGCCAATGGAAACGGAAGCTATGTAGACGGAATCGACACGGTATCGGGAGCGACCTGCTCTTCGATCACGGTAAGGGCTGCAGTGGATATGGCTTTGCAGGAGGCTGCAGTAAATGCAAATTAAAGGGGAAGAAAAATGAGATCATTTTGGGCAGGACTGGCAGGACTGATGCTGGTGGTATCGGTGGTGACCGGTTATCAGTCTGTTACAGTCAGCAGAAGTCAGGCAGATGAGATTGCCGAGCTTCAGAACGAACTGAATGAAACAAAAAGTCAGATGGAGGAATATAAGGCTCTGGCGGCATCCGGAGGAACAAAAGCCCAGGCGGCTTCTTCTACGGCTTCTTCTGAAACAGAAGGCGGCTTCAGGGACGGCGTTTATACGGGTGAAGCGGAAGGCTATGGCGGACCGATTGATGTCAGCGTCACAATAGAGGGCGGCAAGATCGCCTCCATTGATATTACCTCCAGTGAAAATGAGGATGCGAGCTATTTTTCTACTGCTACAGCAGTGGTGGATGAGATCATAAATCAGCAGACAACAGCAGTTGATACGACAACGGGAGCTACCTTCAGCTCAGCCGGTATCATCAATGCAGTTGCCGATGCCTTAGAACAGGCAGTGGAGTAAGAAGGAATGAATGCGGAAAACGGAGTGAAAAAGACGGGAGGGAAGGAAGGTAAGTCCCTCTTTCAGAAAAAATTAAATAGGAAGCAGGAAAACCAGCTTCGGGCCTGGATCCGCTTCGGCGTCCAGCTCATCTTCTTTCTTTTCTTTGCGTCTGCCTATAATGCAGCTTTTGCGGCAGTAAAGTATGTCATGACCCAGATGGGAATGGGCAAACCCTTGGAATGGACAAGCTTTATCAGCATTTTGCTGGTGCTTTGCCTTTATACCATGGTTTTCGGAAGATTTTTCTGCGGCTTTGCCTGTGCCTTCGGAAGTATGGGAGACTGGCTGCACAGCATTTATGTCTTCCTTTGCAAAAAAAGAAAAAAGAAGGCCCACAAAATACCGGCAAAGATTGCTTTGCCTTTATCTAAAGTGAAGTATCTGGTCCTTTTGCTGATCCTCTTCCTGTGTTTTCAAAATCAATACACAAGGCTGCAGGGAACGAGCCCCTGGGATGTCTTCTCCAGGGTCTACGCTGGTCAGCTAAATCTAAGCGGATTTGGAATTGGCATCCTTATTCTTTGCCTGATCATGGTAGGCATGTTCTTTGAAGAACGCTTCTTCTGCAGATTTCTATGTCCGATGGGAGCAATCTTTTCCCTGCTCCCGGTATTGCCCCATTTCTCTCTGCAGAGAGATCGGGAAAACTGTATCAAGGGCTGCAGTGCCTGCGAAAGGATCTGCCCCTGTGGGATCGGACTGCCGGAGGATAAGAGCCTTATGGTAGAAGGAGAATGCTTCCAGTGTCAGAAATGCCAGGGCGTCTGCCCCAAGAAGCATATTCATACAGGCACAAAGGGCTTGAAGGGAAATGAAATCTGGTTTACTGCACTTCGGGCAGGCTTTTTACTTGTTTTATTCATCCTGATGGATGTTTAAAAATAGAACCCCATGTACCATCCAATGTAATTAAAGGAGGAAAAATGAGAAAAAAATTCATGACGAAAGGAGTGTCGCTGACACTGGCAGCCGCAACGGTTATCAGTATGACACCTTCCGCTGCTTTTGCGGTAACAGGTGATCAGGTAGCAGCAGACGGAACCTATGAAAGCTCCGCAACTGTTACGTCAGATGAACCGGAGTCCTGGAATGACTATGGCGTTGACGTTAGTGTTTCCGTTAGTGAAGGCCTGATCAGTGACATTACTGTTACGCCGGGAGATGCCGGAACGGATAGTTACGGTGACCCGGTCAACAACAAGTCCTATCAGAAAAAAGCAACGTACGGATCTGGCTCTCAGCCGGGGTATTTATCCCTTGTAGGACAGACTGCAAGCCAGTCTACGGTAGAAAGCTGGGATGCTGTTTCCGGAGCGACTTATTATTCTAATGCGGTAAAGGAAGCACTTGCAGCAGCGCTTGAAGCCGCAGAAGAGGCTGAAACGGAAGATACGGTAGATAAAACAGAACTTGAGACAGCCATCAAAGAAGCAGAGGAAAAGGTAGAGAGTGACTATACAGCTGCTTCCTGGACGGCTTTCTCAGAGGCTCTGACAAAAGCAAAAGAGGTTGACGAAAACCAGGATGCAACAGCAGAGGATGTGGCAACCGCTCTTTCTGCATTGAAGGAAGCAACAGAAGGACTGGAAGAAAGCACAGCCTTCACAGAAACAACCTATGTCTATATGAACATTCCTTATGATAAATTCTATGAGGCAGAGGTCAATAACGATGTAGCGGTAGATGCTTATACATCTGCAACAAAATCTAAACCCAGAAGCTGGGGACTTTCCGCAGGTTCCTATCATACTGATGCAAGTGCAGAGTCCATCAATGGTGCGGTTTACGCTGTTGAGGTTCCGGCAGGAACAGATCTGAGTGCCTATACACAGATCACAGAGGATTCTTCTCTTGATATCACGGTAACATTGAGAGGACAGGAAACAACGACAACTCTGACAGGAAGCCAGGTTCTTTTTGAAAGCCCGGATTATTCCTATTATGTGATCGGTACAGAAGCACCGGCAAGCTATAAGGTTCTGACTGTAAATGAAGACGGATCCTTCTCCTTTGGCAAGGCAACCGGAGATGCAGAAACAAAAGAAGCAACTGCAGAGCTGAGTACAGATTCTAATTACGGAGATTACGAGCTGGATCTGGATATCGCTAAAACAGATATCGGCTATACAGAGGATGAAACAGCAGAGGTAAATGCTGTTGTTATCAATACAACAGACGGCACAAGCTATGGTCTTCGTACCATGGAGAATATCTGGAGAGTAAATGAGCTGGCTTGGTGCACAGGCTTTACTTCTGTAGTACATGGCTGCCCGACCTCCTCTGCTCATTATGAATCCATGATGGGCAAGACCATTGATTCTGTAACCTACTATACCTCTAAGGGAATTTATACCTTTGATATTGAGGACACTTATGTACCGAAGAAGGTTTCCGAGGACGAAGCAAAGGTTACTGTTGCAGATGCGAAGGCAGCTGACGGCCAGACTACGGTTGAGGCAACCCTTCCGGACGGATATACAGCTGTATATTCTGTAAATGGCCTGGACGAAGCAAAGGTAGAGGATGGTCTGCTGACCTATTCTAAGGCAGCTGTGCCGGGCAAATATACGCTGAGTGTAAGCGACAGCAGCAAGACTTATGCAGATCTTTCTGCAAGCTTTATCCTTTCTACGGATACCCTTCCGGCAAAATATGATGAGGCAAATAAAGCCCTTACCGCAACAGAAAGCGCAGATGCAACAGAGTTTGAAAACTATCTGAGCGGCATCAGCAGCGTTTCCGTAGACGGTAAGTCTTATGCGGCAAGTGGAAGAGGCTCTGTTACAATTATCAACAAGGACGGAAGTCTGAATACAGAAGCTTCTCCGATTGCTAAGGATGGTACTTATGAGCTTACGGTTAGTGCAACAGGCTATCCGGATCTGACCTTTACATATGAAAAGGTAAAAGAAAAAGAATATGTTTACGCTTATGCAGCAATCAGCTATTCTGAGTACTGGTCAGGTGAGGATGTATATGCAAATACAGATACAAGTTCTTCAGATCAGCTGGATACCAATGGAGAATATGACCTTGGCGGATTTGATACGGTAAGCCGTGCAACGGCAAACCACGGTCTTCACAGAGGAAGCTTCCAGCAGAATGCAGTTATCTATGATACAGAAGGCAATACTTACACCGTATCCTATTGGATAGATAAGTCAACAGCTGTTCTGACAGACGGAAGCAAAATCGGTTTTGCCAAAGGTACAATTACCCTTGCAGACGGCTCTGCAAAGACCATGGATCATTATGAGATCCTGGGCATCAAATATGTACCTGTAAAGGTAGATGCGGATGATTATGAAGCTTTCAAGGAAGCCTATACCGTAGTAGAAAACGGAGAAAGCCTTGCAGGCGGATTTACAGAAGGTGCTTTAAGCAGCTATAGCGGCCTTGTGGCAGCAGTAGATGAGAACACCAACGGACTGAAGGAAGCAACAAAGAATGAAGATGGATCCTTCAGCTTCGGTGCACGTCAGACCGGAAGCGGATCCGGTATTGAGGGAGCAGAGCTTCAGAGCATTGAAGTAACACCGGTAGTGCAGAGCAGCAGCAGCTTTGGTGACTTTATCCGTGTGGATATC
>CAVEOK010000001.1:24750-82175 GCA_963617415.1 Oscillospiraceae bacterium | reverse complement strand
CAGCAGAGTCCTGGAGTGCATCCGGAATCGAGAATGAGCTGAAGGAAGCAGAAGAGGAGCTGGCTCTTGCAGCAAAGGGTAAGACAAGCCAGGAGGCAGTAGATGAGGCAGCAACACATCTGAACAATGCGATCAATGAGCTGGTTGCACTTGACTTTGTTTACGCTTATGCAGCAATCAGCTATTCTGAGTACTGGTCAGGTGAGGATGTATATGCAAATACAGATACAAGCTCTTCAGATCAGCAGGATACCAATGGAGAATATGACCTTGGCGGATTTGATACGGTAAGCCGTGCAACAGCAAACCACGGTCTTCACAGAGGAAGCTTTCAGCAGAATGCAGTCATCTATGATACAGAAGGCAATACTTACACCGTATCCTATTGGACAGATAAGACGACAGCTGTTCTGACAGACGGAAGCACAATCGGTTTTGCCGGCGGTACAATTACCCTCGCAGACGGTTCTGCAAAGACCATGGATCATTATGAGATCCTGGGCATCAAATATGTACCTGTAAAAGTAGCAGCAGATGATTATGAAGCTTTCAAGGAAGCCTATACCGTAGTAGAAAACGGAGATAGCCTTGCTGGCGGATTTACAGAAGGCGCTTTAAGCAACTATAGCGATCTTGTGGCAGCCGTTGATGAGAATACCAATGGTTTGAAGAGAGCCTATAAGAATGAAGATGGATCCTTTAGCTTCGGTGCCCGCAAGAGCGGCAGTGGATCCGGTATTGAGGGAGCAGAGCTCCAGAGCATTGAAGCAACACCGGTAGTGCAGAGCAGCAGCAGCTTTGGTGACTTTATCCGTGTGGATATCAAAGAAAACTTCGGCGAGCTTGGTTCCAAAATGCAGACCGTTGTTTGGAATTACTATGGAGACGGAGACACTGTTCTGGCAAGCTACGGAACAAAGTTTGCAGCAGATAACTGGATGCACAAGAGCATGGGAATCCAGCTCGGTCTGACAGATTCAGCCCGCTGCCAGCTTCCGAGCGGAACAGATGGAACAGGAAAGTGGACAGTAACCCTTTATGCACTTGGCTATGCTGATACCACAATGGAATTCAATGTAACAGCAGATGATATTCATGCAGCAACTCCGGTAAGTGATACCAGCAAGCTGGAGGCAGCAATCGAAGCTGCAAAGGCTCTGAATCAGGATGATTATACAGCAGAGTCCTGGAGTGCATCCGGAATCGAGAATGAGCTGAAGGAAGCAGAAGAAGAGCTGGCTCTTGCAGCAAAGGGTAAGACAAGCCAGGAGGCAGTTGACGAGGCAGCAACTCATCTGAACAATGCAATCAGTGAACTTGTTCCTGTAATCACAGAAAAGAACGGCTTTAACAAGATCGATGATGAGTGGGTATACTATCAGGATGGAAAGGCAAGCACGATCACAGATGTTGTCAATGGCAAGATCGATGGCGTAAGCGGCTGGTATAATGTTGTAGACGGCAAGCTTGCAAAGGGCGTTACCGTTGCACACAACAGCGCAGGCTGGTGGTATATCGACGAGAACGGTAAGGTAGACTTTAACTATACCGGACTTGCAGCAAATAAGTATGGAACCTGGTATCTGGAGAAGGGTAAGGTAAACTTCTCTAAGACAGATGTTTTGAAGATTGGTAACAGCTGGTACAATATCGTAGGCGGCAAGCTGACCACCGGACCGACACTCGGAAAGAACAGCAGTGGCTGGTGGTATATTGACAAGAATGGTAAGGTTGATTTCAGTGTAACAACACTCGTTCAGTACTATAATGTTTGGTATTACGTAGAAAACGGTAAGCTGAACTGGAATTATACAGGCCTTTGCAAGTATGAAGGTACTTGGTATTATGTACAGGGCGGCAAGCTGAACTGGAATTACACAGGTCTTTGCAAGTATGGCAATGCTTGGTACTATGTACAGAGCGGTAAGCTGAACTGGAATTACACAGGACTTTGCAAGTATGGCAGCAGCTGGTACTATGTACAGAGCGGTAAGCTGAATTGGAACTATACAGGCCTTACCCAGTACTATGGAACTTGGTACTATGTAGAGAAGGGTGTTCTGGACTGGAATCACACAGGACTGGTGAACCACTATGGCGGCTGGTACTATGTAGAAAAAGGCAAGATCAACTGGAACTACACAGGACTGGTGAACCACTATGGCGGCTGGTACTACGTAGAGAAAGGTAAGATCAACTGGAACTATACAGGCTTTGTAAAATACAACAACAGCACCTGGTACGTACAGAAGGGAAGCATTAACTTCTCCTACAGCGGAACCGTAAGCGGCAAGAAGTTTGTAAACGGCAAGGTACAGTAATAGAAAAGAGAATAAGGTTCAATAATTAAGGGGCTGCGGCATATGCCGCAGCCCCTAATTAATCGTATAGGAAACTTCGTTCCTATACGATTAAAAAAACATGGATGCGCACTCGTGTGATTTGTTAGAAATTGATATCGTTCGTTTGCGTTTTTTACAGTAGGCACAAAGCACGTTAAATACAAACGCTGTGACGATTCGCAAGGCTTTCGTCAGGACGTGCAAAATGGCAGCTCCGGTGGAGCGATGTTTGAGCCTCAATAAAGATTGCTGAATCAGCAAAAAGATGCAATCAAAAAAGTGAATGCTTTAAGAAGATGCAGCGGCGAGTTTCGCGGGAACCGAAGCGAATAAGCCTTGTGCACGGAGTAGAAAACGCAGCGTGTCACAGCCGTTGTATTAACGTGCGTGTGCCATTCGCCATTCATCTAAGAAATCATTTCAATTCGATTTCGTCAGCGTAAAAGTAAATTCCGTTCCAACATTCTCAGTACTGATCACATTAATGGTCTCGCCGTGATTCTGTATGATCTCCTTTACGATGGCAAGGCCGAGTCCGGTTCCCTTCTTATCCCGTCCCCTGGAGACATCCGTCTTGTAGAAACGATCCCAGATCTTGGGCAGGCATTCCTTGGAAATACCAATGCCCTTATCCTTGACAGAAACATAGATCTTATCATTGCGCTCCGTTGTTTCAATGGTCAGGACAGAGTCCGGATTGCTGAACTTGATGGCATTGTCGATCAGATTGTAGAGCACCTGCTGGATACGCTCCCTGTCGGCATTGACATACATGCTCTGTCCGGTCAGGATCAGGTCGATAAAGAGATTCTTTTCCCTGCCCAGCATCTCAAAGGAAGCGGCAGTTGTTTTGATGACTTCATTGATATCAAAGTCGCTTTTGTTCAACAGAGAAGCCCCGGCTGCATTTTTGTTCAGGATCAGAAGCTCCTGGGTCAGCTTGTGGAGACGCTCCGTTTCGAAAATGATGATATCCAGATATTTGTCCTGCAGTTCATGGGGAATGGTGCCGTCCAATATAGCAGTGGCATAACCCTTGATCGAGGTAAGAGGAGAGCGGAAGTCATGTGAGATATTGGAAATGAAATTGCGCTGATCCTCTTCTAGGGTATCCAGCTCCAGGCCCATGGAATTGAGGGAGGCGGCCAGGGAGGTCAGTTCATCCTTGACATGGTGCACCTCCAGCTTTTCTTCAAAATTATGGTTGGCATATTGCTGGGCGATATGACACATTTTTTTGATAGGCCGGTAGATTAAAAATGTCAGCAGAATAAAAATGGCCAGACCGCAGAGGAGAATGCCGAAATAGAGACGGTAGATCAGATTGATCTGCTGATTGATGGTTTCGACAATAGAGGCAACCGTCTTATGAATCGAAACATAGGCTCTGACCTTGTAATTGTAGGTGACAGGGGAGAGAATGTTTAGATTGTCCTCATTATAAAAGTTATAAAATTTGCCGATTGTATAATAATGGCTGCCGTTTACAATAGGATCGAAGTCTTCGATCACCTGCATATCCGCGGTATCCTCGACATAGTCGCTGCCGGTGTCTACCAGAACAAGGCCGGAGGGGCCGATGATCTGAATATCAGAATTCAGATAGACAGAGACGGTCTTCAGCTGCTGATAGAGCTCATGTAAAGAAATATCTCCGGCATAATAATCCTCTGCATAATTAGAGGCAATCGCATTTCCCTCATGGTAGAGGCGGGTTGCCTCGGAGGAGATGATATATTTTCGGAGTGCTTTGGTCCCAAGTGTAAAAATGATAGAAAAGCTGATGATCGCAAAAAGAAAAAAGAGACCGATAATCTTGCGAAGCAGGCGGTGTTTCATTGCAGAACCTCGAATTTATAACCGATTCCCCAGACTGTGGAGATTTTCCAGCTATTGTTTTCGGAAAGCTTTTCACGCAGTCTTTTGACATGTACATCCACGGTACGGGTATCTCCTACATATTCATAGCCCCAGATATGATCCAGAAGCTGCTCTCGGGTAAAGACCTGATTCGGCGAGGAGGCCAGAAAATAGAGAAGCTCAATCTCCTTGGGAGGCATCATAAGCTGATGTCCCTTGTAGATAACAGAATAATTATCCAGATTGATCGCCAGATCGGGGTAGGAGATGACATGAGCAGAGGCAGGCGAATCCTCGGAATGAGAGGAACGTCTTAAGATAGCCTTTACTCTTGCAACCAGCTCCTTATTGTCAAAGGGCTTTTCCATATAGTCATCCGCTCCAAGCTCCAGGCCCAGAACCTTGTCAAAAACCTCACCCTTTGCGGACAGCATAATAATGGGTACAGAGGAGGATTGACGGATCTGACGACAGACCTGATAGCCATCGATGCCCGGAAGCATTAGATCCAAAATGATCAGATCCGGTGAAAAGGTCTGGAAGGCAGTGATGGCATCTTCTCCGTTGTAAACCATTTTTGTTTCAAAGAATTCTTTTGCCAGGTAGAGAGAAATCAGCTCGGCGATATTGGTATCATCGTCTACAATCAGGATTTTTTGTTTATCGGTCATAGATGATCCCTCCTTTATTTGCCATGATCGAATTCGGCGATGGTAACACCGGAGTCACCCTCTCCGTAAACCCCGTCATGGTAAGATTTGATATAGTTTAATGTTTTTAAATGCTTCTGAACGGCCTTGCGCAAAATGCCGGAACCCTTTCCGTGTACGATTCGAACAGAGGAAAGGTTGGCCAGAAAGGCATCATCCAGGTATTTGTCCAGATCTGCAATGGCGTCATCCGCATTCTTCCCGATGAGGTTGATCTCGGGAGAAATATGGTAGGACTTGTTGGCACGAACGGAAGAGCCCTTGTTGGAGGACAGATATTTGTTCGTGACAACCGGCTCTGACATGAGCTGCAGGTCTCTGACATTGACCTTTGTTTTTAAAATACCCATCTGCACGGTCAGATTGCCCCTTGCATCCGGCAGGGTATGAACGGTTCCCTTTGTGTTAAAACTCAGGACTTTGACATAGTCACCGATCTTCAGGGACTTGGGATCCGGATGGGAAACTTCACGCTGTGCTTTTTCCTTCTTTTTAGAAGGAGTATTTTTGTTCATCTGCTGACGCAGCTTGGTACGTTCCTGCTCCAGCTTCTTCACAGCGTCCGGATCATTGGCGGAGCCGTATTTATTGATATTGCGGATGGAACGGTCGGCCTGGGTTTTGGCATCCTGAAGCAGGCGGGCTGCCTCCTCCTTAGCCTCGTTCAGAATCCGGTTTCGCATCTCATCATTCTTTTCGAGGCGGGAATCCAGAGACTGCTTGAGAGACTTGGCTTCTTTATGAAGACGCTCTGTTTCCAGCTCCATATCCTCGATTCTCCGCTTGCGGATCTCCAGATCAGCGATCAGATCCTCGAAGGCCTCATCCTCTTCTTCCATTCTTTCCTTGGCCTCTGCAATGATGCGGTCAGAAAGGCCCAGCTTTTTGGAAATGGCAAAGGCGTTGCTCTTTCCGGGAACACCGATCAGAAGACGGTAGGTGGGACTCAGGCTGGCAACGTCAAATTCGCAGCTGCCGTTTTCCACACCTGGGGTGGAGAGGGCATAAATCTTGATCTCGCTGTAATGGGTTGTAGACATACAGGTGATCTTACGCTCATGCAGCTGTTTTAAGATGGCAATGGCCAGAGCGGCACCCTCTGTCGGATCTGTTCCGGCACAAAGCTCGTCAAAAAGAACCAGGCTGTTCTCGTTTGCCTTCTTTAGAATGGAAACAATATTGGTCATATGAGAGGAGAAAGTACTGAGCGACTGCTCAATGCTTTGCTCATCTCCGATATCCGCATAAATCTGCTGAAAAACAGAGAGCTGGGAATTCTCAGAGGCGGGAATATGGAGTCCTGCCTGTCCCATAAGGGTCAGAAGTCCCACTGTTTTCAGAGAGACTGTTTTGCCGCCGGTATTGGGGCCGGTGATGATCAGCTGATCATAGTCTTCGCCGAGAGGCAGGTTGATCGGCACCACCTTTTCCGGATCCAGGAGGGGATGTCTTGCCTTCTTCAGATGAATGTGATGCTGATTGTTGAATACCGGCATGGAGGCATTCATGGATTCGGCAAGGAGTCCCTTTGCAAAAACAAAGTCCAGATAAAAAAGGACAGACTGATCGGTGCGGATGGCTTCAGCCTCTTCGGCAACGAGGCCGCTCAAGCGGGCAAGGATTCTCGCAATTTCCTCCTGCTCGGACAGATAAAGCTCCTTCAGATCATTGTTCAGCTTCACAACGGAGGCCGGTTCGATAAAGAGAGTGGCACCCGTAGAGGACTGGTCATGAACCAGACCGGCTACCTGGTTTCGGTATTCGGCCTTAACAGGGAGGCAGTAGCGGTCACCACGCATGGTAATGACATGATCCTGCAGATAGGTCTGCATGCCTGCCTGATTGAGGAGGCTGTTCAGCTGGGAACGGATCCTTTCGCCCATGGAGGAAATCTGCCTGCGGATGCTTTTCAGGGCAGGAGAAGCATCGTCACTGATCTCGTCCAGAGAGAGAATGCATCTGTCAATCTCGGAAAAAAGAGAGGGCAGATCGTTCAGCGCGCGAAAGCGTTCCGTTAGGCTGTCCAGAATTTCCTCGCCGTGATTGTCCTTGGCATAAAGAAGGGCACGTTTGCTCACCTGAAGGAGGGAGCGGACATTGAGAAGCTCTTCAATGGTCAGGGTAGAACCCAGCTCCAACCTTTTCAGAGAAGGACGAAGCTCACTGATCCCGCCGAAGGAAATCCTTCCGTTTCGGAGAATCCGGGCAAAGGCGTCTGCTGTCTGCTGCTGCATAAAGGCAATTTTATCCGGATCAGAGGAGGGAAGCAGTCCCTCACACATGGAGCGTCCGGCGTCATTTGTGGCAAAGGATGCCAGTTTTTCGATTATTTTGTCATATTCTAAGGTGTGTAATACTTTTTTATTCATATTGGTATTTTACATGGTATAATGCTGTTTTGAAAGAGTTAAAAGAAGACTTTCATTCATAAATTGTTCATAAGTGTCTGCTATAATTTAAACATTATGCGGCAGAAGAGCAAGAAAAATTCTATCTGCTGCTTTGGAAAGAAAACCTTAAAGCCTGAATGGTTTTACCATCATCGGAGGGACGTGTATGGCATCGGATCAGGAGGACAAGGAGAAGGATAAACAGGAGTTTATCCGTGAACATATCAAGGCAAAGCCTTTGAACAAAAAAAGAGCTCTGCTCTATACGGGACTGGCAATTCTTTTGGGAATTCTCTTCGGAGCCAGTGCTTTTTTTACAGAGTATTTTTTGACAACTACATGGTCAAAGAAAACGGAACAAACAGAAGAGGAGCCGGAAGAGGAAGCTTCTGCAGATGCCCAGGAGGAAGAAGCGGAGGAAGAGGACAGCGAGCCGGAGGTGATCGTAGAGCAGAAAAGCCTGGAGCTTTCTGATTATCAGTTCCTTCAGAATGAGCTTTATGATGTGGGACAGAATGCCAATCATTCCATTGTTACGGTCAGTCTTGTAAGCAGAGGAACAGATCCTTTTGGGTCTGCCTATGAGGATGAAGATCAGAATATGGGACTGGTCATCAGCAAGGATGACAGTCAGATTCAGATCCTGACCCAGAATATCACCCTGAAGAAGGGGCAGAGCATACAGGTCACCTTTGAGGACGGACGGAATCAGGAGGGACAGCTCTTAAGCGGAGACAGTGTAACGGGCTTCTGTATTATCAATGTACCGACAGAGGGTATGGAGGAGGAAACCCTAAGTCAGCTGGAGACGGCAGTCTTCAACCGGGCAAGCACGGTTTCCCAGGGCCAGGTTGTGGTTGCAGCAGGCAGTCCATTAGGTACGATTTACTCTGTTCTGGACGGAACAGTGACCTCGGTAAATAATCATATTTCCCTGGAAGACGGCAATTTTACGATCTACACGACAACCATGATGGGATCGGAAAACGGCAGCGGCATTCTGTTGGATACCAATGGCAAGGTCATCGGTATCATGAGAATGGAATACAATAATGAAAGCGACAGAAACACCTTAACGGCGATTGCGATTTCCGATCTTTATCCGACGATCGAAAAGCTGACGAGGGGAGAGGAGATAGCCTATCTTGGTCTGAATATTTCAACCATTACGAAGGCAATGGCAGAAGAATACAGCATTCCCCAGGGTGTCTATGTCAGAAATGTGTCTGAGAATACACCGGCTTTGATGGCCGGTATCCAGGCGGGCGATGTGATCACCAAAATGGGAGCGGATGAGATCAAAACAGCAGCTGATTTCAGGAGTCATTTGCTGAAGATGTCAGCCGGCAGTACAGAAACGATTCAGGTGATGCGCTCCGGCAATGGAGAATATAACGAGATCGGCTGTACGGTTACCTACGGTACGAAGGAATAGGAATAGAAAAGAAACAGAAAAGAGGAAAAATGAAATATATTGATAGTCTGCGTCCCAATATGCAGATTGACGAAGTTTACTTATGCAAGAGCAAGCAGTCGGCTATGACAAAAGCCGGAAGACCCTATGAAAATGTAACCCTGCAGGACAAAAGCGGCACCTTGGATGCGAAGATCTGGGATCCGGATAATCCCGGAATTGCCGAGTTTGAGGCAATGGATTATGTGGCAGTTGCCGGTGAGGTGACACAGTTTCAGGGAAGAAATCAGCTGAATATCAGACGGGCCAGACTGGCAGATGAGAATGAATATGATCCTAAGGACTATCTTCCGACCTCGGAGAAGAGTGCCGATGCCATGTATGAGCAGCTTCTTGGCTATATCGACAGCATTCAGAACAGCTATCTGAAGCAGCTTTTGGAGGCCTTCTTTAGAGATGAAAGCTTTCAGAAGGAATTCCAGAAGCATTCTGCAGCAAAGACCATTCATCATGGATTTATTGGCGGTCTTCTGGAGCATACCCTTTCGGTTACCCGTTTTTGTGATTTTATGGCAGGTCAGTATCCGCTTCTGAACAGGGATCTGCTTTTGACAGCAGCGATGTTTCATGATATCGGAAAGGTGAAGGAGCTGGCAGCTTTTCCCCAGAATGATTATACCGATGAGGGTCAGCTGATCGGACATATTGTGATCGGTATGGAAATGGTCAGTGATCAGATTAAGAAAATCCCTGATTTTCCGATTACAATGGCTAATGAGCTGAAGCATTGCATTCTGGCGCATCACGGAGAATTGGAATACGGCTCTCCCAAGAAGCCGGCACTGGCAGAGGCAGTTGCCCTGAGCATTGCCGATAATGCAGATGCCAAGATGGAAACCCTGACGGAGGCCTTTGCCAAGGTAGAGCCGGGCAATCTTTCCTGGCAGGGATATAACAGACTGTTTGAATCTAATTTAAGAAGAACTTCGGATATATAATTTATAATGAAAAAGAACGATCTAATAGAAGTAACAATTGAAGATCTGGGCACAAATGGGGAAGGTATCGGTAAGACCGGTACCTTTCCTCTCTTTGTAAAGGATGCGGTCATCGGAGACAGAGTACTGGCCAGACTGACAAAGGTGAAGAAAAACTATGCCTTTGCCAGAACGGAAAAGGTAATCGAAGCTTCCCCTTACCGGGTGGATCCCCCCTGTCCCATTTCCCGACAGTGCGGAGGTTGCCAGATTCAGCCGCTTTCCTATGAAAAACAGCTGGAATGGAAGAACAGGAAGGTAAAGGGGCACTTGCAGAGACTGGGAGGCTTTCCGGCTGATTTGATCGAGCAGATCATGGAGGAGCCGCTTGCTTCCGAAAAGCCTTTCCGCTACAGGAATAAGATGGCCATTCCCTTTGGAAAGGATAAAGACGGAAAGGTCATAGCAGGCTTTTACGCAGGCAGGACCCATCAGATCATACCGATTAAGGATTGTATCTTGGGGCAGGAAGTAAATGCGGAGATCCTGAAGAGGATTCTTTCCTTTACGGAAGAATATGGCATTGAGCCTTACGATGAAAAAAGCGGAAGGGGACTCCTTCGCCATGTCCTGATCCGGATCGGTGCGCATAGCGGACAGATCATGGTCTGTCTGATCCTGAATGGGGAGAAGCTGCCCTTTGCGGATGAATTAGTAGAAAGGCTTTCTGAGATCGAGGGCATGAGCTCTGTCATGATCAATGTCAATCAGGAAAACACCAATGTGATCTTAGGAAAGAAGACAGCAGTCTTATGGGGACAGGATCATATTCAGGATAGTCTTTGCGGGATCCGTTTTTCAATTTCCCCTCTTTCCTTCTATCAGGTCAATCCCCTGCAGGCGGAAAGGCTTTATCAAAAAGCTTTGAACTATGCTGATCTGCATGGGGAAGAAATTGTCTGGGATCTTTATTGCGGAATCGGAACCATTTCTCTTTGCCTTGCGAAAAAGGCAAAGAAGGTATATGGAGTTGAAATTGTCGAAAGGGCAATCGAGGATGCCAGAAGGAATGCAGAAGACAATCAAATCGAGAATGCAGAATTCTATGTCGGGGCAGCTGAGGATGTCTTTACCGAAGCAATGGAGACCAAAGG
This sequence comes from Oscillospiraceae bacterium, assembly GCA_963617415.1. Taxonomy (GTDB): domain Bacteria; phylum Bacillota; class Clostridia; order Lachnospirales; family Lachnospiraceae; genus RUG14243. The sequence goes on along the minus strand of CAVEOK010000001.1, from coordinate 71,328 downwards.
GGATGAGGCCAGACCGGATGTTATCGTAGTGGATCCGCCGAGAAAGGGATGTGATCAGAAGCTTTTGGAAACCATGCTGAGAATGCAGCCGGAAAGAATTGTTTATGTCAGCTGTGATTCTGCCACTATGGCCAGGGATCTGAAGATCCTTTGTGCTGACGGCAGCTATCAGCTGAAAAAGGCCTGCTGCGTAGATCAGTTTTCCCAATCGGTGCATACAGAAAGCGTGTGCTTGCTTGAGCAAGCAGAAAGGAGAGCACCTAATGCAGAACTATTCAGGAGAGGAAGGCCTGCAGTATCATCTGCAGATTCGTAAGGGCGACGTAGGAAGATATGTCATACTCCCGGGAGATCCGAAGCGTTGCGGGAAAATTGCAAAATATCTGGAGAATCCAAAGCTGATTGCGGACAATCGGGAGTTTATGACCTATACCGGTTTTTTGGATGGAGAAAAAGTATCGGTTACTTCTACCGGAATCGGTGGTCCGTCAGCCTCTATTGCACTGGAAGAATTGATTCACTGTGGAGCAGATACCTTTATCCGTGTCGGAACCTGCGGTGGAATGGCACTGGATGTGCAGGGAGGAGATCTTCTTGTAGCGACAGGTGCAATCCGAGCAGAAGGAACATCGAGGCAGTATGCGCCGATCGAGTTTCCGGCAATTGCAGATCCCGCGGTTGTCTATGCACTTGCCAGGGCAGCCAAGAAGCTGGGAAAAAAATGCCATCTTGGAGTTGTGCAGAGCAAGGATTCCTTCTATGGCCAGTTCGAACCGGAGACGATGCCGGTCGGGGATAGGCTTATGAAAAACTGGGATGCTTGGATGCAGCTTGGCTGTAAGGCTTCGGAGATGGAGGCGGCGGCTTTATTCATTGTGGCAAGCACCCGCGGTGTTCGTATCGGAAGTGATTATCTTGTTATGGGCAATCAGGAAAGAGACAAACGAGGTATGGAAAATCACATCATGCATGACACCGATGAAGCAATTCATGTCGCAGTGGAAGCGATGCGCCTGTTGATTCAGGAAGATCGTGAGGAAGGAAAGCTGGAGATGCAGTGAAATTTGCTGCTTCGCAGCGCAAATCCGATGAGGGAATGCTTTGATTAGCATTTCCTTAAGTGAGTGGATAGTTATGGCGGGAAGAGAGGTGGTTTCTTGAAAACAGAGCTTAGCGAAGGAATGAAAAAGCAGCTTGTCGAAGAAGCACTGAAGGCAAGAGCATTTGCTTATGCACCCTATTCCGGTTTTTGCGTGGGAGCAGCCCTTCTGACAGAGAAGGGAAGCATCTACAGAGGCTGTAATATTGAAAATGCAGCCTATACGCCGACCAACTGTGCGGAAAGAACGGCGGTTTTCAAAGCGGTCTCCGAAGGGGAGAGAAGCTTTGCAGCGCTTGCTGTTTGCGGCGGAAAGGGGAAGACACTGCCGGAAGCTTTTTGCACACCTTGTGGTGTCTGCCGGCAGGTGCTGAGAGAGTTTGTTGATCCGGAGGATTTTCTGATTCTTCTCTGCAGGGGAAATGGTTCCTGGAAGGAGATGAGCCTGGAGGAGCTTTTGCCGATGGGCTTTGGAAAAGAAGTGCTCTAATGGAATGCCGATTTAATCAGTATTTTTTGATGTAATAGGAAACTGTGTTCCTATTACATCAAAAAAGCTCCGCAAGGATGCGCACTCGCGCGAAGAGAAAAGATGTCGTAAGCGACTACACTCGGCGTGAGAGTTTCGCGAGCGAAACTCTTTGTTAGAGATAGGTTAAATTTCATAATAGGTTTGAAAGAAAAGAAGAGAGCTGTTATGCCAAAGGAAGGGTGTAACAGCTTTTCTATTACATAAAATGCACTAGGTGTCAAAATTGTCGGAAATATTTATTTTTGAGTATTTTGCATACATTTTGAAAAAGCTTGGAAAAATTTTGGGCATATAAATATTCCGTTCCCTGGGGTATTCTCAAAACAGAAAAGTTGCTATTTCATTGACGGTTCCGCAGGGAACAATGTCATAGTTAGAAGAGCAATAATCAAAAAGGAGAGAGCGGATGGAGAAGCAAAGCGGAAGCAGCAAGGAAGAAAATCAGATCTTTTCGGTGGGGGAGATTTGTGAGAGAACAGGCATTACAAGGAAAACGCTTTTTTATTATGACAGAATCGGACTTCTTTGTCCGTCGGAGCGAACAGAGAGACAGAACTTCAAGCTTTATGACAGTGAAAAATTAATTCGCTTGGAGGAGATTGTTTCCTATCGCAGAGCTGGCCTCAGCATTCGGGAAATCCGGGAGCTTTTGGATGATGGACAGGTCAAGCGATTGGAAATTCTGGAGCAGGCTATGGAAAGGCTTTTAAAGGAAAAGGATGACAAGGAACAGGAGATCAAAAATCTTAAGAGCCTGATTGAAGCAGAGGCGGATTTGGCAGAAGAATGAGGCTGCCTGCTTGACCGTTCCGTGAGGAACAATGGCATAGTAACAATTGTAGCAATTCGTATCCGGATTGATAAATCCGGCAAAAGAAAGGGAAGAAATATGAAAAAAGGGTTAGCAGTATTGTTATTGGCTTCAGCAATCACACTGACAGCATGTGGAAGTACAGAAGAAAAGAATGTGACGCCAGCATCTTCTGATACAGAATCAGCCGAGTCTACGGAAACGAAAGAGGAGACGGTAGATAATGCATCTGAAGAGGAGGAAGAAGAAGAAATTGAAAAGGTTGCGATTACTCCATTTTTCGGAACAGGAACAATTGAAGATACTGTTATTGTAGATGAAAAGGATGTAAAGATTACGGCAAGTAATCTGAGCTATGACAGTTATGAAGCAACAATGGATCTTCTTATAGAAAATAATTCAGAGGAGAATCTTTCTTTTTCTAGTGGTACATTGAGATATCGCTGTAATGCGGTAAATGGTTATTCCGTTTCATCTATTTATCTAAATCAGGATGTGTCTGCAGGTACGAAGGAAAACTGTAGTGTTTCAATCAGCAATACCGAGATGGAGCTGCTGGGAATTACAGATATTGCAGAATTAGAGATTGGATTTCTGGTAAGGAACGAAGATTATGACGAGTATCTTACAACTGGCCCTGTAAAAATCCAGACATCTGCAGCAGAAAGCTATGATTTGTCAGAAGACACATATCAGAAAGTGGTTGAAAACGGAAGTTTTTCCAGTATGAGTGGAAAAAAGATTACGAATTTTCAAACAGGAGATCTTTTCAGTTCCAATGGTGTTAATTTGATCTCAGCTGCATTAGTAGAGGACAGCGAAGGGGATATTATTATTTTGGAATTGGAGAATACAACAGACCAGATCTTGTGTTTTCTTGTTGGAGATATTGCGATAAATAATGTTGAGATATCAGATGAAAATTGGGATTCAGCCAGCATAAATCCCGGTGGCCGGGGATTATTGGCAATTAATATAGAGAGTGTTTTAGAGTATGGCAATAAGGTGGTAGCTGAGGATATTGATGATATCTCAAATATAGATTTCTATGCAGCAATAGGGAGTACAGATGGCAGATATCTTGTAAAAGATGAAAAGGTTAGTATAGCCTTTGATGATGAAAAAGATAATCAGGATACGCAGAAAAAGTCAGAAACAAAGAAAAAAGAAGCTGCGGAAAGTACAAGTAAGGAGTCTGAGCTGGTAGACGGCATGCATCCGGAGTTTAAGGAAGCGATGGATAGCTATGAGGAATTTATGAATGAGTACTGTGAGTTCATGCAGAAATATGATGATTCAGACGGAACAGATGCCAGCATGCTTACAGAGTACACGGAGTACCTGGGCAAGTATGCGGAATTTGTGGCTAGCTTTGAAGAATGGGACGAAGATGAGATGAACGATACCGAGCTGGCTTATTATCTGGATGTACAGAACCGTGTCAACAAAAAATTACTTGAGATTGAATAATATATCGCATCGCTTCAGCGATGCGATGAAACGAAGCCGCCAAGTGTTCGAAGAACACTTAGCATCACGCGGAGCGGGATGCATAATGCGGCGTGAGTCAATAATATATCGCATCGATTCAGCGATGCGATGAAACGAAGGCGAGCATCGCACGAAGTGAGATGCTAATCGCCGTGAGTGAGATGCTAATCGCCGTGAGTCCGATTAATATCGCATCGCTTCAGCGATGCGATGATAGAGAATATATAAAACAGTTTAAATCATGAAGGAGGCAGCAGAATGAACAGATGTGATATGAATTATTTCATTGAAGAAATGGCAGCAATCGGAGATTACTGGACTGTAGAAGAGGTAAAGAAGGTCTATGGCAGGAAGAGCTTAGAGGATGCTTTGAATGAGAGAAAAACAGTGGTAGATTCCTTTTGGAAGAACTTCGCATTACTTATGTCTGAGGTACAGGAAGCATAATTGCGGAAAGAGAAAATCTGCTGCAATAGGGAAGGAATCAGCATTTCCTAAGGAAGAGCAGTCATAAGTGTTCACCATAGGGATCAGCCTTGCCGGACTAAGAAATTGGTTTGGCAGGGCTTTTTTTGCGTAAGGATGCGCAGCTCGCGGAGAGGAAAGTGAGGATCGCTCGCCATTATAATGTAGCTATCGCTGCAGGCTCACGGTATGTCGTGTTGCTTTGCGACACGACCAGGGAATTGCCCCGCCCTTGCGGCGGAGTATATAATCCTCCGCAATGAAAAAAGCAGTGATGAAAAAGGGCCTGATCTATGGTAGAATTTGAAGAGTTTGATTTAAGAAAACAGGAGCAGATAATGGCAGAAGAGCATAAGAGAAGAAAACGCTATGCGGGGAAATATCCGCGAAGATTTGAGGAAAAATATAAGGAACAGAATCCGGAACTTTATCCGGAGATGATCGCGCATGTCATCGAAAAGGGCAGCACGCCTGCCGGAATGCATATTTCTATCTGCGTGGAGGAAATTCTGGAGCTGCTTCAGATCCGGCCCGGTGAAAAAGGATGTGACTGTACGCTGGGCTATGGCGGACATACAAGAGCCATGTTGGAAAAATTAGATGGTAAGGGCCATCTTTGTGCCTTGGATGTAGATCCGATCGAGTCGGTGAAGACGGAAAAAAGACTGAGAGAGGCCGGCTTTGGAGAGGACATTCTGACCATTCGGCATATTAATTTTGCAGATATTGATCAGGCAGCAGAGGAGGACGGCCCCTTTGATTTTCTGCTTGCAGATCTGGGCGTTTCTTCTATGCAGATTGATGATCCCAAGAGGGGATTTTCTTATAAGCTGGATGGCCCCTTGGATCTTCGCCTGAATCCGGAGAAGGGTGTCAGTGCGGCAGAAAGACTTGCAGAGCTGACTGAGGATGAGATAGAGGGCATGCTTCTGGAAAATGCGGATGAGCCCTATGCGAAAGCGATTGCTAAGGCCATTCGTGAGGCAGAACGGAGAGGCAGGATCGAAACAACGACCCAGCTTCGTCAGATCATTGAGCAGGTGATCCGAAAAGAAAACAAGAAAAGCAGTGAGGCGGAGCTGAAGGAGCTTGCGAAGAAGTCCTGTCAGAGGAGCTTTCAGGCGATTCGAATCGATATCAACCATGAATATGAGGTTCTCTACAGCCTTTTGGAGAAGCTGCCGGAGGTTCTTGCACCGGGAGGAAGAGCGGCAATTCTAACCTTCCATTCGGGAGAGGACAGACTGGTTAAGAAGATGTTCAAGGAAGGCAAAAGGAGCGGCGTCTACAGTGAGATCTCAAAAGATGTGATCAAGGCGGGGCAGGAGGAATGCTTCCGTAATCCGAGGGCAAGATCAGCCAAGCTCAGATATGCAATAAAAGCAAGATAAGCAGGATTAGAATCGGCAGAAGAAGGAATCAGGAAATGAACAAGAAAGAAGTGAATGAGATCAGGAAGCAGTTCAGCTATGAGAACTGCACCATTTCAAGAATATGCGGATGTTATATTGACGGAGAAAAGCAGATTCAGGCAAAGATCAAGGATGCTTTTTTGTCTCTTCCGGAGGAGGAAGGGCATAAGTATCTGGACCTGATGAAGAAGGTTCTTTCCGGAACGGTTGGCAAGAATCTTTTGACCATGGATTTTCCGCTGGAAAGTGAAATGGAGGAGGGGGCACAGGAACTGCTTCTGCAGCTGAGAGACAGCAAGCTGGAGGATGATGCCCTTTTGGACCGCTTTTATCAGAAGATCATGGATTCTTATGTATATGGGGAGAATTATTATATTATCCTGACCCATGCAATTTATGATGTGCCGGGCCGGTCTTCATCAGGAGATGAAATGTTTGATGCTTCCGATGAAATGTTTGAATACATTACCTGTGCGATCTGTCCGGTAAAGCTGAGCAAGGACGCTTTGAGCTACGATCCGAAAAAGGGGGGATTTTCCGACAGAAACAGAGACTGGATCGTGGATGCACCGATGAATGGCTTCCTTTTTCCGGCTTTTACAGACCGTTCGACGGATCTTCACAGCCTGCTCTATTATGCGAAAAAGCCGGAGGAGCTGCAGGAGCTGATGATTCATGACCTCTTTGGCTGTGAGAGGCCTATGTCAGCCGGAGGTCAGATGGATGTTTTCCAGCAGGTTATTCTGGATACCTTAGAGGAAGACTGTGATTTTGAGACCATGAAGGAAATTCATGAAACGATCTATGAGATGATAGAGGAAACGAAGGATGAACCGGATCCCCTGATGCTGTCTGCCAATGAGGTGAAAAAGGTTCTGGAGCAGAGCGGAGTCTCCAATGAAAAAATGGAGCAGTTTGACAGCAATTATCAGCATATCGTAGAGGATGAAAAAACGGAATTTCAGGCAACGAATCTGATCAACACCAGACAGTTTTCGGTAGCTACGCCGGATGTCAGCATTAAGATCAGTCCGGACAGGACAGATCTGATTCAGACAAAGGAGGTTGACGGAAGGCTTTGTCTGGTTATCGAGATCAATGATCAGATCGAAGTGAACGGCCTGCCGGTCAAAGCCAGGGAGAAAAAGGAAATCTCCGGCGAAGAAGAGAAATTATAATAGCAAGAAAAAGTTAGCGGATGCAAACTGCATGCTGAATTTATGGCCATAGTGTGCTATGATAATCGGTAGACGGCAGCTGGGCGAATGCTGCAATAAAAGAAAAAGAGAAAAAGAAGGAACGGAACATGTTACATAAGCTGGGAAGAAATGATCACTGCTGGTGCGGCAGCGGAAAAAAGTACAAAATCTGTCATATGGCCTTTGACCAGAAGTTAGAGCAGTTTAATATGGAAGGCCATATTATTCCCTCTCACGATATTATCAAAAGGCCGGAGGACATTGCCGGAATCAAGGAAAGTGCCAAGATCAATATGGCCTGCCTGGACGAAGTGGGCAAGCAGATCCGTGTTGGCATGAGCACCCAGGAAATCGATGATATTGTCTATAAGGTAACGACGGAAATGGGAGGAATTCCAGCACCTTTAAATTATGAGGGCTTCCCGAAGAGCGTATGCACATCCATCAATGATGTGGTTTGCCATGGCATTCCCTCAGAGGATGAAATCCTGATGGATGGAGATATCATTAATGTAGATTGTTCCACCATTCTGAATGGATATTTTTCGGATTCCTCCAGAATGTTTTGTGTCGGAGATGTGGATCCGCTTTGGAAAAAGCTGGTGGATGACACCAAGAAGAGCATTGAGATCGGCCTGGAGCAGGTAAAGCCCTGGAAGTGTCTGGGAGATATGGGCTCTGCCATCAATGAATTTGCCAAATCGCAGGGATATTCTGTGGTAAGAGAGATCGGCGGTCATGGAATCGGCAGGGAATTTCATGAGGAGCCTTTTGTAAGCTTTGTTTCCCTTCCGGGAACAGAGATGGTAATGGCACCGGGACTTTGCTTTACCATTGAGCCCATGATCAATCTTGGCGGTGCAAGCGTATGTGTAGATGAGGATGATGACTGGACCGTCTTTACAGAGGATGGCTCGCCCTCTGCCCAGTGGGAGGTACAGCTGGTTGTAACAGAAGACGGCTATGAGCTTTTGACCTGGTAGCAGAAAAGCGGCTGGTTTTGTCACATTCGTATAAAAAAAGAGGCTGCAGCTGATGCGTTACTGAGCCCGAGCAGGTTTTATTCTTTGATATCCTGCCTGGGGAGTATCGCATTCAGCAGCAGCCTCTTTTTATCGTTCTTTTTATACCGCAAGTCCGGTCTGGGCAACTGCATTTTCCAGGCTGAGTCTTGAGGTCTGGATCATGCCTGCCGCCTCCGCGGAAACCTCTCCGGGTTTGGTTTTGGAAAGGGACTTGGCAAGACCGTTCATGGCTGATTTCAGCTGGGAACGGGACTGGCGGTCAAAAGACTTCTTTTGGGCACCATAGGCATTTTGAACCTTGGCTAAATATTGCTGGGCATCGTTGCGCAGCTGGATCTTTTCCATTTCGCTGGAATCCTGTGATTCATAGGCGGCAGCCTCGGCCATGGCTCTCTGGATATCCTCCTCGGACAGGCCGGAACGGGATTCGATGGTAATCTGCTGGGCTTTTCCGGTATCAAGATCCTTGGCAGAAACCGTAACAATGCCATTGGCGTCAATATCAAAGGCAACCTCAATCTGAGGAATGCCGGCCATGGCACGCTTGATGCCTTTTAATTTGAAATTACCAAGCAGTCTGTTGTCACGGGCAAACTGTCTCTCACCCTGATAAACCTTTACATCTACGGCTGACTGGAAATTGCCGGCAGTAGTAAAGACCTGACTCTTTCGGGTTGGAATCGTGGTATTTCTCTCGATGATGGGAGCACAGATACCGCCCACCGTTTCAATGGAAAGGGTTAGAGGCGTTACATCCATCAGAATGATATCATTCGCTCTGGAAGCAGAGGGCAGAGAGGAATCAAACTTGCTGGCCTGAATGCAGGCACCAAGGGCAACGCATTCATCCGGATTCAGGTTGTGAGAGGGCTCCTTGCCGGTCAGAGAGCGCACCATGTTCTGTACAGCGGGAATTCGGGTGGATCCGCCGACCAGAATGACCTTGCCCAGCTGGGAAGCAGAGATACCTGCATCCTGCAGAGCCTGATTGACAGGTCCGGCGGTGCGGTCAACCAGATCCTTTGTGATTTCCTCGAATTTGGCTCTTGTAATGGTCAGATCCATATGCCTTGGCTCTCCCTTTACGGTAACCAAAAAGGGAAGGTTGATGTTGGCGGATGCGGAGGAAGAAAGGGTGATCTTGGCTCTTTCTGCTTCCTCCCGCAGACGGTGCATGGCAGTAGGATCATTGGCAATATTGACTCTTTGGGTTCTTTTGAATTCTTCGACGAGATACTGCACAATGCGTTCATCAAAATCATCGCCGCCCAGGTAATTGTCACCGGAGGTGGCCAGAACAGAGATCAGACTGTCACCGATCTCGATAATGGAGACATCAAAGGTGCCGCCGCCCAGATCATAGACCAGAATTTTCTGGGGCTGCCCATTGTCCAGACCATAGGCAAAGGCAGCAGCAGTGGGCTCATTGATGATACGAAGGACATTCAGACCGGCAATCCGGCCGGCATCCTTGGTTGCCTGTCTCTGGGCATCGGAAAAGTAGGCAGGAACGGTGATGACCGCATCACTTACCTTGTCTCCCAGATAGGCCTCTGCATCCTTTTTCAGTTTTTGAAGGATCATGGCTGAGATCTCGGGAGGGGTATAATCCTTTCCGTTCAGGGGAATGCGGGTGTTGTCACCCATATGTCTTTTGATGGAAAAAACCGTATTTTTGACATTGGTCACGGACTGACGCTTTGCCGGTTCACCGACAAGACGCTCCCCGCTTTTGCTGTAGGCAACAACAGAGGGGGTTGTTCTGGAACCCTCACTGTTTACAATGACAGTTGGTTCATTTCCTTCAAAAACAGCAACGCAGCTGTTGGTCGTTCCTAAATCAATTCCGATAACTCTGCTCATTTGCATGAACCCTTTCAGTGTGTTATATAGGTAGTGTTCATTTACTTAGACTTGCGTATAATCTGACATATCATTTATTATAGCAAAAGAATCTAAAAGAAGTATATTTTAATTATTAAATGAAAATAAAGTCATGGAGGAAGCAGGATGGAATTTAGCTATGAAATGCCGACAAGACTGATGAGTGGAAGAAACTGTGTCAGGGAAAAGGCGGGGGAAATGAAGGCCTTTGGAAAGAAAGCGATTATCGTGACAGGAAGGCATTCTGCAAAGGAAAACGGGGCTCTGGAGGATGTTCTTTTTGCCTTAGAGAAAAACGGACAGGAGTATGTACTTTATGATCAGGCAGTTCCGAATCCACCTATCAGCTGCGCAAGAGCTGGTGCAAAGCTTGCACAAGAGGAAGCTGCCGACTTTGTGATTGCCATTGGCGGAGGATCGCCTATGGATACAGGAAAGGCAGTTGCACTTATGGCAAAGACGGAGCTGGAGGAGGAAGCACTTTTTTCCAAAAGCTATGATGAGGGTGCCCTTCCCATCGTTTGCATACCGACAACAGCGGGAACCGGATCGGAGGTAACAAGGGTTGCGGTTCTGACTTATCCGGCAAAGGAAACAAAGTGCTCCATCGGAGGAAGGGCTATGTTTCCGAAGCTTTCCTATCTGGACGGCAAATATATGGCGTCTCTGAGCAGGGAGGTGACAGTCAATACAGCAATCGATGCGATCAGTCATGCCGTAGAAGGCATGCTGTCAAAGTCTGCTTCTCCCATGAGCGACAGACTGGGGGAGGAGAGCATTCGGATTCTGGCTTCCTATCTGCCAAAGATCGATCGGATGGAAAGGGAAACAGAGGTACTCAGCCTGGAGGACAGAGATCGGCTTTTATACGCTGCCATGCTGGCCGGAATGGTGATCGCCAATACCGGAACCAATGTGGTGCATGCCATGGGCTATGGTCTGACTTATTTTCAGGGAACAGATCATGGCAGGGCAAACGGCCTTTTGATGGCAGCCTATCTGAAGAAGGTGGAAGAAGAAGCACCGGAGAAGGTAGGGCACATCCTGCAGGTCATGGGCTATGAGAGTACAGACGATCTGAAGGAAAAATGGGCGGCTTTTCTGGGAGAGAGGGAAAGCCTGACGAAAGAAGAAATCGAAAAGTATACCGATATTGTCCTTAAGACAAAGGCGGGAAGCCTGGCGAAATGTATCAAGACTGTATCTGCGGAAGAAATTCGGCAGATTTATCGAAGCTCAATCAGAATGAGAGAATAGGAGAAGTATGGAAGCAGCATTTATGCTATGGATACAGGAGGTGATCCGAAATCCTTTTTTAAATCCCTTGATGGTAGGGATTACCATGCTGGGAAATGGAGGATGTATCTGGATTTTGATCAGCCTGGGCTTATTATTTTCAAAAAAGACCAGAAAGCTGGGATGGATCTGCGGAATTTCCCTTCTGCTCATGATTTTGGCAACGAATGGAATCATCAAACCCCTGGTTGCCAGACAAAGACCCTATGAGGCAATCGAAGCCTTGCAGGCTCTGGTGCCACCGCCCCATGGAAGTTCCTTTCCTTCGGGACATACGGCCTCTGCTTTTGCGGTTGCCATCGTGCTTTTCCGCAATATAAAAAAGCAATTTGGCAGCTGCTTTCTGGCTCTGGCCATTTTGATCAGCCTTTCCAGAATTTATGTGGGAGTACATTATCCGACCGATGTTTTGGGCGGCCTACTTTTGGGAATTATTTGTGCCTTTCTGGCTCAGTGTCTCTATGAATTCCCGGCAAAATTGCATCATCACCGAAACGGGAACGAATCTGCTGCGTCATGAGACGCAGCTTTTCTTTTTTCTCTTCCGTTTCTTTTCTCTTCTTTTCTTTTGCCAGATCTGCTTCCCTTCTTTGCAAAAGCTCATTCAGATCCATTTGATGAACCCTTCGGTCATCCAGATGAGAGACAAAAATACCAACAAGGCGGATGCCGCAGCCTTCCTCAAAAAGTCCGTCGGGAGAACAAAGCAGCTGATCCGACAGGGTTTTGGCGGCTGAATAGATCTGCTTGCTGTCATTGGTGGAGGCAGAAAGCCGCATTTGTCTGCTTTTTCGCCGGAAGGAACTGGTCTTTACCTGGATGCCGATGGTATAGGCATAGATCTGATCCTTCTGCAGGCGAGCGGAGAGCTTTTTGGAAAGCTGCTTCAGCAGGGGGAGCATTTCCTTTTCATAATTTTCCCTTACGATATCAAAGGAGGTGGTCAGCTCATTGGAATAGCTTTTGGCGGCTTCTCGCTGGGGCTTTACCTGATCTGAACCGATGCCGTTTGCACTCTTATAGATATAGCTGCCGGCCTTTTCTCCAAGCAGATCCTGCAGATAGGTTTCGGAAGAAGCGGCAGCATCCCCGATCGTCTGAATGCCGGCAGAGGAGAGCCTTTTGGAAGAGGCAGCGCCGCAGCCGTAGAGATCACTGATGGGAAGGGGCCACAACTTTTCCCTGATTTCGGAAGGATAGAGGGTATGAACCTTGTCCGGCTTTTCAAAATCACTGGCCATTTTGGCAAGCAGCTTATTTGTAGAAATTCCAATATTGACGGTAAAGCCGAGGTTGTTTTTGACCTCGGCTTTTATTTTCATGGCAAGGGCGACCGGGTCAGATGGCTCCGAGTCAGTCATATCTAAAAAAGCTTCATCAATGGAAATCTGTTCCAGCCTATCTGTATAGCTAGAAAGCAGACGGATAAAGCTGCGGGAATAGTGCCTATAGGCGGTAAAATCAGCCGGAACCAGAAGAAGGGAGGGGCACTTACGGAGGGCACTGACAACGGGTTCACCGGTCTGAATGCCGTATTTTTTGGCCGGAATGGATTTGGCGGTAATGATTCCGTGGCGGGTGCTGACATCTCCGCCTACGGCAGATGGAATTGTTCGAAGATCAAGGCTGCCCGGCTCTTCGGAAAGCCTTTTCAGGGCGCTCCAGGAAAGAAAAGCAGAATTGACATCTACATGGAAAATAAGCATGGTGAGGATCCTTTCATTTTCTCTTTCTGGAATTTTAGCAAAAGGAGGGCGGGCTTACAAGCAGGGGAGGGCAGAAGAGAGAAAAGGATGGAAGGGGCTTGACTTTTGAAAAGACTTGGTATAATATCTCAAAAAAGAATTTAGCTAAAATAATTTAACTAAAAAGATTAATTAAAAAAATTGAAGTAAGTAATCCTATTCCGAGGGAAAAGGACAAAAAAGAAAGTGCAAAAAGGAGAAAAAGAAATGACATTCGAAAAAGTAAGAGAAATTATGGTAGATACCCTGAGTCTGGAAAAGGATGAGATCAAGATCGAATCCAATCTTTTTGATGATCTGGGTGCTGATTCCCTGGATGCGGTAGAGCTGAACATGGCTCTGGAGGAGGAATACGGTATTTCCATTCCGGATGAGGATCTTCTGAAGCTGAAGACAGTTCAGGATATTGTCACTTATATCGATAGCCATAAATAAGGGAAAGGCAGAAGCATGGAAATGGAATGGAAGCAGTTGGAAGAGCTGCTGGACAGGTTCGGGCAGGCAGACATTTCTGAGCTGGAGTTAGAGACAGAGAAGCTGAAGCTGCATTTAAAAAAAGAAGAGAAAGCAGGCAGTAAAAGCTTCCTTCTGCCAGAAGGGGAAGGAATGCAAAAAGCGCTTGTCCCAGAAGAAGGAAAAAAGGAAGCTGCTGAGGAAAAGATGTCTGGTGGAGCGAGGGAGTCCGCTGAAGAAAAGGAAGAGGGCAGAGCGGTGAAGGCACCCCTGGTTGGAACCTTTTATGCAGCAGCTGAGCCCGGTGCAGAGCCCTATGTAAGAGAAGGGCAGGAGGTAAAGAAGGGAGAGGTGATCGGATTGATCGAGGCCATGAAGATCATGAATGAAATTCCGGCCCCCTGTGACGGAAGGGTGACAAGGATCCTTGCTGAAAATGGAAGCTTTGTCGCTTATGATGAGGTTCTTCTATACATAGAAGAATAGAGGCAGATGACTGCATAGGGCAGCAGATGATGCCGGATAAAGAAAAGACAGTAGGGCAGAAAGGAGAAGGAAATGTTTAAGCGGATCCTAATCGCGAACAGAGGTGAAATCGCACTTCGTCTGCTTCGATGCTGCAGAGCTTTGGATATTGAGGTGGTTCTTGTCTATTCCACAGCAGATAAGGATTCTTTGCCGGTGATGCTGGCAGATCAGGCGGTCTGCATCGGTCCTCCGCCAGCGAAGGACAGCTATCTGAAACAGGAACAGATCATTGAAGCGGCACTTAGGACAGGTTGCGAAGCAATTCATCCAGGCTATGGCTTCCTTTCGGAAAATCCAGAATTTGCGGAGGCCTGTGAGAAGAATGGCATCGAATTTATCGGACCTTCGGCAGAGCTGATACGGAAGCTGGGCAATAAAGAGGCGGCCAGAGAGCTGATGAAGAAAAATAAGGTGCCGATCGTACCGGGCTCGGAGGGCCTGGTAGAAAATGCCGAGCAGGCGGAGGCGGAGGCAGACCGAATCGGATATCCGGTTCTGATCAAGGCGGCTGCAGGAGGCGGCGGCAGAGGCATGCGGGCAGCCTATTCCAGGGCAGAGGTCAAAGGAGCCTTTGAAGAAGCCAGGGCAGAGGCAATATCCGGCTTTGCTGACGGCCGTATGTATATGGAAAGGCTCATAGAGGCTCCCCATCATATTGAATTCCAGATTCTGGGAGACAAGCAGGGACATATTATCCAGTTGGGAGAGAGGGACTGCTCTATGCAAAGAAGAAAGCAGAAGCTTCTGGAGGAAAGTCCTTCCAGAGCCCTGTCTCCTAAGCTGCGAAAAAAAATGGCCGCGGCTGCGCTTCGTGCTGCCAGGGCTGCCGGATATTACAGTGCCGGAACGGTGGAATTCATCCTGGATCATGAAGGGAATTTTTATTTCATTGAGATGAATACCCGTATTCAGGTGGAACATCCGGTGACAGAGGCAGTGACAGGCATCGATCTGGTCAGAGAGCAAATCCGCATTGCAGCAGGACTGAATCTTTCGGTGAAGCAGGAGGAGGTTAGCTTTAGCGGCCATGCGATTGAATTTAGGATCAATGCAGAAAAGCCGGCTGAGAATTTTGCCCCTTCTCCCGGAAGGGTGAATTTTCTCCATCTTCCGGATGGAATCGGTGTCCGGGTGGAAACAGCCCTGTATCCCAATTGTGAGATTTCGCCCTTTTATGATTCCATGATCGCCAAGATTATTGTCCATGCCAAGGGAAGACTGGAGGCGATCCGGAGAATGCGGGCAGCCCTGGAAGAAATGATGGCGGAGGGGATTTCTACAAATGTGGAGTTCCTTTTCCTTTTGAGCTATCATCCGGATTTTATCAAGGGACAGTATGATACCTCCTTTTTGGAGAAAAATACCCAGGCTATCCTGGCATGGGATAAGGAAAGCAGAAAGGCAGCAGGGCTGGAGGAAGACGGATAATTATGCAGAATCAATTTCAGGAAAGAAAAGCAAGCTTCTTTTCCTTTAAGGAGCAGAGAAAAAGGCTGCGGCATAGAAAAAAGACGGGAGAGCTTTTATGCAGAAAATGCGGCAGGCATTTTTCGAAGGAGGACTGGAGAAAAGAGGCCTATGTTTGCAGGGCCTGCGGCTACCATATGCCGATATCCGGAAGAACAAGACTGGCTCTTTTGCTGGATCAGGGGAGCTTTTCGGAGCTTTATCCCGAGCTTTGTTCAGAGGATCCTTTGCATTTTCCTGATTATGAGGAAAAGAGAAGAAAAGCGGAGGAAAAAAGCGGACTGTCCGATGCCCTTTACGGAGGATATGGCCGGATTGAGGGCATGCAGGTTCTGATCGCTGTTCTGGATTCTTCTTACATGATGGGCAGTATGGGAACAGCAGTAGGCGAGAAGCTGACTCTTTTTGCGGAAAGAGCCAGGGAAGAGCAGCTGCCTTTGATCATATTCTCGGCAAGCGGAGGCGCCAGGATGCAGGAGGGGCTTTTTTCCCTGATGCAGATGGCAAAAACAGCAGCGGCCATTGGAAAGTTCCGGGAGGCCGGCGGTCTCTTTATTTCTGTTTTGACGCATCCGACAACGGGTGGCGTTAGCGCCAGCTTTGCCAGCTTAGGCGATATTATTCTGGCAGAAAAGGGAGCCTTGATTGGCTTTGCGGGTCCCCGGGTGATCCGGCAGACGATCGGTCAGGAACTGCCGGAGGGTTTTCAAAGAGCAGAATTTCAGGAAGAACATGGCTTTGTAGACCGGGTTCTGAAAAGAAATGAGATGAAGGACGTGATCAGCCGGATCCTTCGGCTGCATGGACAAGGACAAAAACAGTGAGAGAGACAGAAAAAAAGGATGACAGGGCATATAAGAGAGTCCTTTTGGCAAGGGATAAGAATCGACCCAATATCGTGGACTACACGGAAGCCCTTTTTGATGATTTTTTGGAATTAAGAGGAGACCGGCTGGGTGGAGAGGATCCGGCGGTCTATGGAGGAATTGCCTTTTTTGAGGGAAGACCGGTTACTGTGATCGGCCATAGGAAAGGGAGAAATTTGCAGGAAAATCTAACCTGTAATTTCGGTATGCCGAATCCGGAGGGCTACAGGAAGGCACTTCGGCTGATGAAGCAGGCGGAGAAATTCGGCAGACCCGTGATCAGCTTTATTGATACACCGGGAGCATATCCAGGAATCGAGGCAGAGGAGCATGGCCAGAGTATTGCAATAGCAGAGAATCTTCAGGAAATGAGCAGGCTGAGAGTGCCGATTCTTGTGATCGTAACAGGAGAGGGCAACAGCGGAGGTGCCCTCGCGATCGGCTTAGGAGACCGGCTTTATATGCTGGAAAATGCAGTCTATTCGATTCTGTCTCCGGAGGGCTTCGCAAGCATTCTATGGAAGGATTCATCCAGAAAAAAGGAAGCCTGTAATCTTATGCATCTTACGGCAGGAGAAATCTATGAGGATGGTTTTGCCGATGGTGTGCTTGAAGAAGGACGGGGAGGTGTTCAGAAGAACCGGGAGGCAGTTTATGAAAGACTGAGACTGCTCATCAGAAAAAATCTGACGGAGCTGACGGCACTTCCGGAGGAGGAGCTTCTGGGGCAGCGCTATGAGAAATATCGAAGAATCGGACAGAAGAAGGAAGACTAGAAATGGATGGAATCAGACTTCTTGCGACCGGACATGCAATGCCGGAGCGGATGGTTACGAATGAAGAACTTACCGGACAGATGGAGACCAGCGATGCCTGGATTCGTTCAAGAACCGGAATTGAGAGAAGGTACTTTAGTAAAGAGGAAAGAAATGCGGATCTTGCCTGCCGGGCAGCAAAAATGGCTTTGACATCGGCGGACTTTTCTCCGGAGAGGGTCGATCTTCTGATCGTGGCAACCATCACGGGAGATTATGCAACACCCTCTATGGCCTGTATCCTGCAGAAAGAACTGGGGCTTCGGAAAGATATACCGGCTTTGGATATCAATGCGGCCTGCTCCGGTTTTATCTACGGCCTTCATATTGCCTACCATATGCTGGAAGGAAAGAAGGACGGAAAGGCTCTTGTGATCGGCTCTGAGCAGCTGTCCAGAATCCTGGATATGGAGGATCGGTCGACGGCGGTACTTTTCGGAGATGGCGCCGGAGCGGCTTTGATTGAAAGAGGAAAGAATCAGAGGGGCTTTTTCGGAAGGCTGGGGGCAGAAGGCAACATCGATGCCCTTCATGTCGAAGGTTTAGGAAGGCCAGATCCTTATATCCGAATGGACGGCAAGGCGGTCTTTCGCTTTGCGGTAAAGACCATTGAAGAAGAGATCAGGCTTCTTCTTGAGGAAACAGAACTAAGCCTGGAGGAAGTGGATTATATTGTTTGCCATCAGGCAAATAAGAGAATTCTGGAGCATGTCAGAAAACGCCTGCAGATTCCGGAGGAAAAGCTGCCTCAGAATATAGAAGGCTGTGGAAATACCTCGGGCGCCAGCATTCCCATCCTTCTGGATGAGATGAAAAGAGATGGGAGACTGGATGGACAGAAGAAGCTCTTTTGTATTGGCTTTGGCGGTGGTCTAACCTATGGAAGTATCTATATGGAAGGATAAGCAGAAGAGAAGGACGCAGAGAAAGGAAAAAGCATGAAACTGAATGAAATGCTGAAGATCAGATATCCCTATATTCAGGGAGGAATGGCGAATATTGCAACGGGAAGCTTTGCAGCGGCGGTTTCCAATCAGGGGGCTTTGGGAACGATCGCGGCCGGAGGATTGGACACAGAAGGCTTGGAAAGAGAAATTGCAGTCTGCTCCTCTCTTACGGACAAGCCCTTTGCAGTGAATCTTATGTTGATGAATCCCCATGCGGATGAGATGGCAGAGATGATTGCGGAAAAGGGAGTCAAGATCGTAACTACGGGAGCCGGGATGCCCGGAAAATATATGGAGCTTTGGAAGGCACATGGCATGAAGGTCTTTCCGGTTACCTCCAGTCTGGCTATGGCTTTGCGAATGGAAAGGCAGGGAGCCGATGCCATTATCGCAGAGGGAACAGAAAGCGGCGGCCATGTGGGCGAGATGACGACCATGGCTTTGGTGCCACAAATGTGTGACGGGCTGAAAATTCCGGTCATTGCGGCAGGTGGGATCGCAGATGGCAGACAGCTTGCAGCAGCCTATGCGCTGGGGGCCTGCGGCGTTCAGATGGGCACATGTCTTCTGCTGGCAGAGGAGTGTCCGATTCATGAAAATTACAAGCAGGCACTTTTGGATGCAAAGGACAACGGAACCGTGGTAACCGGCAGAATCGGAGGCACGCCTGTCCGGATTTTGAAAAATAAAATGGCCAGGGAATATGTGAAAAGAGAAAAGGAAGGCGCGGATAAGATGGAGCTGGAGCGTTTTACCCTGGGCTCTCTTCGCAGGGCTGTTTTTGAGGGAGATACCAAGACGGGCTCTCTTATGGCAGGACAGGTCAGCGGACAGCTTCATGAAAAGAAGCCTTTGGCAGAAATTTTTGCGGATCTGGAGAAGGAAGCAGAAGAAGTAATTGCTGCCTTGTAGGAAGGCGGGAAAGTAATTGCTCTTTTGCAGGAAGGCGGGCGAAGAAGGAGAAAAGAGAATGAAGCTTGCATTTTTATTTGCCGGACAGGGCAGTCAAAAAGTTGGCATGGGAAAGGATCTCTACGAAAAAAGAAAGCGTTTTGCGGAGCGGATCGATCAGGCGGATGAAATTTTTTATGAGACAGTAAAGGCAGATGAGAGCTATGCATGTAAGTCCATAAAGAAGCTTTGCTTTGAGGGACCGGAGGAACTTTTGAAACAGACAAGATATACCCAGCCGGCTCTTGCGGCCTTTGCGGCAGGCATTCTGGCCCTGCTTGAAGAGGAAGGGATTGCTGCACCGGATCTGGCGGCGGGGCTTAGTCTGGGAGAATATTCAGCCCTCTATGCAGCGGGCGTATTTGATCTGGAGAGTCTGATTCGTCTTCTGATCTTTCGCGGAAGAGCGATGGAGGAGGCCTCAGAGGGCATCGACTGCTCTATGAGTGCAATTCTGGGACTGAATCCGGAAAAGACAGCTCTGGCGGTTGAGAGAGGAAGCAGGGAAGGTCTTGTGGAAATTTCTAATTTTAATGCGACAGGGCAGATCGTGATTGCTGGTGAGGAGAAGGGCATTTTTGCGGCAGAAGCCTATGCGAAGGAGCTGGGCGCCAAAAGATGCATGCGCCTTCCGGTCAGTGGTCCTTTTCATACATCCCTGATGAAGCCGGCGGGGAAGGCACTGGAAAGAAAATTTGCTGAGATCTCCTTTCATAAAGAGGCCTTTCCCATTGTTTTTAATGTCAGTGCCCGCCCCAGGCAGGAGGGAGAAAGCATCCAGTCACTTTTGGTAAGACAGGTGCAGAGCAGTGTGCAGATGGAAGAGAGTATTCATTATCTGGCAGAGCAGGGCATTGACCATATCCTGGAAATCGGACCGGGAAGAACCTTAAGCGGTTTTGTCAAAAGAAGCGAAAAAGGAATTCAGACCTATGCCATAGAGGATGAGGAGAGTCTGCTTAAAGCACTGGAAGCACTAAGAAAAGGCTGATGGAAGCAGTATTTCCTTAAGGATAAGAGAGCGTGGCGTGACAAAAGTTACGAGAAAAGCACGGTAGAGATAGAAAAGGACAGATAAATGAGTATACAGAAGCCAACAGCCCTGATCACGGGCGCGGGTCATGGAATCGGAAGGGCGATTGCTCTCCGCCTGGCAAAAGAGGGGATTCATATTGTGATTAACTATAGCAGCTCGGAGGATGAAGCAGCAGAGCTGGCGCGGGAGGCAGAAGCTTTTGGGGTAGAGACCCTTTTGGTAAAGGCAGATATCTCAAAAGAAGAAGAGACAGCAAAACTTTTTGAAAAAGCGCTGACCATCAGCGGACGGGTTGATATTCTGGTCAACAATGCCGGCATTACAAGAGACAATCTTCTTCTTCGTATGAGCGAAGAAGACTTTGACCGGGTCATGGATATTAATCTGAAGGGAAGCTTTCTCTGCATGAAGAAGGCAGCCAGGATCATGCTGAAGCAGCGCTATGGCAGGATCATCAATATCAGCTCGGTAGTCGGTCTTCGGGGAAATGCAGGACAGGTCAATTATGCGGCTTCAAAGGCCGGCCTCATCGGTATGACAAAAAGTCTGGCCAAGGAGCTGGCATCCAGAAATATTACGGTGAATGCGCTGGCTCCCGGAATGATCGAAACAAAAATGTCAGAGCAGATGAGTGATGCAGCGAAAAAGGTCATGCTGGAGAGAATTCCAGCCGGCAGAATCGGCAGACCGGAGGATGTAGCCAATGCGGCAGCTTTTCTGGCATCTGAGGAAGCGTCCTATATCACAGGACAGGTGTTGTGTGTTGACGGAGGAATGGCGGTCTGATGAAAAGAAGAGTAGTGATAAGTGGCCTGGGAACCATAAATCCAATTGGTAATAACAAAGAGGAAACCTGGCAGTCTGTTCGGGAGGGAAAATGCGGTATCGCAGAAATTACCGCCTATGACACAGAAAATCGCAAGGTGAAGCTGGCGGCTGAGGTAAAAAATCCGGATTTTGAATCTGTGATCAGCAAAAAGGAACTTCGCAAGATGGACCGCTACACTCGTTTTGCCATGATGGCGGCAGACGAGGCGATAAAGGACAGTGGACTTAAAGAGGAAAAGGAGGATCGGAGCAGGTGGGGCGTAATCCTTGCCAGCGGAATCGGTGGAATTTCTACGATTGAGGCTGAGGATCATAAGGGAGAAGAAAAGGGATATGACAGAGTGTCTCCCTTTTTTATCCCCATGGCGATTTCCAATATGGCGGCAGGACAGATTGCGATCCGTTACCATTTGCAGGGGCTTTGCAGCTGCACGGTGACAGCCTGTGCCAGTGCCGGCAATGCCATTGGGGACGCCTTTCGCAATATTCGAGACGGCTATGAGGATCTGATGCTCTGCGGCGGAAGCGAGGCGGCGATCACACCTCTTTCCATGGGCGGATTTACCTCCATGAAGGCTCTTTGCGAGAGCCGGGATCCTTTGCGGGCATCGATTCCCTTTGACAAGGAAAGAAGCGGCTTTGTCATGGGAGAGGGAGCGGCTCTTTTGGTTTTAGAGGAGCTGGAGCATGCAAAAAAAAGAGGGGCGAAGATCTATGCAGAGCTTGTCGGATATGGTGCATCCTGTGATGCATATCATATTACGGCACCTCTTGCGGATGGTGCGGGTGCAGCAGCCTGCATGAAAAGAGCATTGGCAGATGCCGGTATCGAAGGAGACAGGATCGACTATATCAATGCCCACGGAACCTCGACAGCCATGAATGACAGGGCAGAGACAGCAGCAGTAAAGCTGGCTTTTGGAGACCATGCTTACAGGCTGAAGATGAGTTCGACAAAGTCGATGACAGGACACCTTCTGGGGGCAAGCGCTGCCCTGGAGGCGGTCATTACCAGCCTGGCTATCAAAAATGCTTATTATCCACCAACGATCGGTTATCAGACTCCGGATGAGGAATGTGATCTGGATCTGGTTGCAAATAAGGGCAGAGAGGGGAAAATCCGTTATGCCATGTCGAATTCATTGGGCTTTGGCGGACATAATGCCTCTTTGATTTTCAAAAGCTATGAGGAGTGAAAACATGCAGCTGAATTCAAATGAAATCGAAGAAATTCTTCCACACAGATATCCCTTTCTCCTTGTGGATAAGATCATAGATGGAGAAGAGGGAAAGTGGATAAAGGGAATAAAATGCGTGACAGCAAATGAAATGCAGTTTATGGGACATTTTCCGGGAAATCATATCATGCCGGGGGTTCTGATCATTGAAGCCCTTGCTCAGACAGGGGCAGTTGCGCTTTTGATGGAGGAGGAAAATAAAGGAAAGCTGGCTCTTTTTGGCGGAATCAAAAATGCCAGATTTAAAAGACAGGTCCGCCCGGGGGATGTACTGGAGCTTTACTGTGAGCTGACAGAAAGAAGAGGACCGGTTGGCTATGCCAAAGCCCAGGCCAGAGTGGACGGGCAGCTTGCGGTGAGAGCAGAACTCACTTTTGCTTTGACGTAGGGGAGCCTCATAAGCTATACTGATTCATATTTATATTTTAGCTAAAAAAATTGAATCAATCAGAAGGTGAGGGGCTGCAGGTGAGACTGGAAGAATCTTTTAATCTTGTCTATTCAAAATTCAAATTATACTTTTATCGGGAAGTAATGGGAAAATTTAAGAACAGAGAAGCAACCCTCACGACGGTAGAAACCTTTTGCATGGAGCTGATCTATGCTATGGGCAATCCGACCATCAACGAATTTGCTTCCTTTGCAAATATTTCATCGCCGAATGCGGCCTATAAGATCAATAAGCTGATCCAGAAGGGCTATCTGGTCAAGCAGCAGTCAAAGAATGACCGCAGGGAGTATCATCTGCAGGTAACGCAGAAATATCTGGATTACTATAACATTAGTGTGGAGTATGTGAACCGGGTAGTAGAGCGCCTGGAGGAGAGACTGGATGAGGGCGAGCAGAAAACCCTGCAGAAGATTCTGGATATGATGGCAAATGAGCTGATGCCGGAGATGGCACTTTCCCAGCTGAAACCCCAGCAAAAAGAAGAGTGAGGGGCTGGCGCACTAACGTAATCCATAAAAAATGTGCTTGATGTGACAGCCCCGACAGCCTTTCGGTTACACGGATTGTTTCGTGCTTCGCACTCTCACAATCCTGCTTCAATTCGGATTCTCGTGGGACTTTCGCCCCACTTCATCCTCATTGAAGGGCGTGTCATAAACTCTTTTTTCAACTGACATACAAGCATGTCGTTGGAAAAAGAATTTATGACACTGTAAGCGAAAATTTAAAAAATTCAGAAAATATGAAAACAATTTGCAGTTTTATCTGATTATGTTTATAATAGAGACATAATTTATAAACGAAAGGGGTGCTGTATATGCGTATAACGATTACAGGAAAGAACCTGGAGGTCACGGATGGTCTGAGGGAAGCTGTGGAGGAACGCCTCTCAAAGCTAGATCGTTATTTTACCGCTGATACACCGGCAGATGTTACATTAAGCGTAGAAAAGGATCGAAAGAAGATCGAGGTTACGATTCCGATCAAAGGAAATATCATTCGTTCCGAACAGGTGAGCAGCGATATGTATGTATCCATTGACCTGGTAGAAGAAGTGATCGAGCGTCAGCTGAAAAAATATAAAAATAAGATCATTGATAAGAAACATGCAACCGGAAGCTTCAAGCAGGAGTTCATCGACAAGGAATTCGAAGATGAAGAAGTGGATATTATCCGTACCAAGCATTTCGAAGTAAAGCCCATGTATCCGGAGGATGCCTGCATCCAGATGGAACTTTTGGGACACAGCTTTTTTGTATTCATGAATGCAGATACGGATCTGGTAAGCGTTGTTTACAAGAGAAAAGACGGCACATACGGAATGATCGAGCCGGATATGTAAAAAGCAAAAGTATAAAAAGCAAAAGCAATTGTATAGAAAAAAGCAGGGGACTGCCGCATGAATCAAATGCGGCAGTCTTATTTTTATCGTATCGCAAAGCGATACGATGGAACGAAGCCGTCAAGCGTTCGAAGAACGCTTCGTATCACGCAGAGCGTGATACATCATACGGCGTGAGTCCGCAGCAAGGATGCGCACTCGCGGAAAGGAAAAAAAGCCGGTGAAAGCTTTACAATAAAGGCTTTTTTGCTATAATGTATAAGACTATGCAGAAAAGTAAAGCGTATGGCAGTTAGCAAGAGAAAGGACTGAAGAAGAATGAGTGGTTCTTTGGAAATCAGATGGCACGGAAGAGGAGGACAGGGAGCAAAGACAGCGGCTCTCCTTCTGGCAGATGTGGCATTTGAAACAGGAAAGCATGTTCAGGGATTTCCGGAGTATGGTCCGGAGCGAATGGGTGCACCGATTACAGCCTATAACAGAATCAGTGATGATGTAATTCGCCTTCATACCAATATTTATGAGCCGGATTATGTTGTGGTAGTAGATGAGACTCTTTTGGAGTCTGTAGACGTAACAGCAGGCCTCAGCAAGGATGGTGCGATTCTGGTCAATACAGCCAGAAGTGCCGAAGAGATCAAGCCGGAGCTGAATGGCTATGAGGGAAGGGTTTATACCGTAGATGCAAGAAGAATTTCCACCGATGCATTGGGTAAATATTTCCCGAATTCGCCTATGCTTGGAGCAATCGTAAGAGTTTGCGATATCATGGAGAAGGAACAGTTCTTTTCTGAGATGCAGAAGCTCTTCCAGCATAAATTTGCAAAGAAACCGGAAATGATCGAGGGCAATATGAAGGCACTCGAGACAGCGTATGCGGAGGTGGCAAATGGCTGAGTTCAGAAGCAGTAAAGAGATTAATGAGCAGAGCAAGTGGTATGAGCTGACGGAGGGACTCGAGATTTACGAACCCTGTACTTCAGTAGATACGATCACAGGAGAATGGAGAACACAGACGCCGAAGTTTATCGAAAAGGACTGCAAGCAGTGCCTTCTCTGTATCCCGGTCTGTCCGGACAGTGCGATTCCGGTAGAGAATCAGAAGCGTCTTGATTTTGATTTTGATCATTGCAAGGGATGCGGCATCTGCGTAAAGGTTTGTCCGTTTCATGCAATCACAATGGAAGGGGTGAAATAATGTCCAGAAAAGATCGTTTATCAGGTAATGAAGCGGTAGCAATCGCAATGAGACAGATCAATCCGGATGTTATGCCGGCTTTCCCGATCACGCCTTCTACAGAGATTCCGCAGTATTTTTCAAACTTTGTTGCCAATGGAAAGGTAGATACGGAATTTATTCCGGTGGAGAGTGAGCATTCTGCTATGTCTGCGGCAATCGGTGCAGAGGCAGCAGGTGCCCGTACACTGACAGCAACCTCTTCCTGCGGAATGGCTTATATGTGGGAGGAACTTCATGTAGCGGCTTCCGACAGACTGCCGATCGCCATGTGTCTGGTCAATCGTGCCCTTTCCGGCCCAATCAATATCAATGCAGATCATTCCGATGGTATGGGAGCAAGAGATACCGGCTGGATTCAGATTTATTCCGAGAACAATCAGGAAGCCTATGATAACTTTGTTATGGCTTATCCGATCGCAGAGCATCCGGATGTACATCTTCCGATTATGATCTGTCAGGACGGCTTTATCACCAGTCATGCGGTAGAAAATATCGTGATCGAAGAGGATGAAGATGTTAAAAAATTCGTAGGCGACTATGAGCCGGAGCATTATCTGCTCAAGAAGGACGAGCCGCTTGCAGTAGGTCCTTATTCCGTGACCAATTATTATATGGAAGCCCGTCGTGCCCAGGCAGAGGCAATGGCTCATGTGCCGGGGGTAGTAAAGAAGGTAGCTGCCGATTTTGAAAAGATTTTTGGCAGACATTATGACCTGATCGAGTCCTATCGTATGGAGGATGCAGAATATGCCGTAGTGATCATGGGATCTGCAGCCGGAACTATGAAGGAATATGCAGACAGACTGCGCGAAAAAGGCGAGAAAGTTGGCGTGATCAAGGTAAGAATGTTCCGCCCCTTCCCGGCAAAGGAAATTGCAGAAGCCCTGAAGAATGTAAAGGCAGTTGCGATTCTGGACAGAGCCGAGAGCTTTAATAATGTAGGCGGTCCTTTGAGCGGAGAGGTAACAAGAGCCCTTTTCTACGGAAAGGTTCCCTGTGAGGCAATGGCTTATATGTATGGTCTCGGAGGAAGAGATTTCCTTTATGAGCATGCAGAGAAGGTTCTGGATGATCTCAAGACCATCCTCAAAGAGGGCAGACCGGAAGAATTTTATCGTTATCTGGGTGTAAGAGAGTAAGGGAGGCAGATCATGAAATATAATTTTAAAGAAATTGCCAGCAGACCGGATCGTCTTGCACCGGGACACAGACTCTGTGCAGGATGCGGAGCAGGAATTGCAGTACGAAATGTTCTGCGCAGCCTGCATGAGGGAGACAAGGCAGTTGTGGGCAATGCCACAGGCTGTTTGGAAGTATCTTCCTATATGTATCCCTATACGGCATATCAGGACAGCTATATTCACAATGCATTTGAAAATGCCGGTGCAACCATGTCAGGTGTCGAAACAGCCTATCGTGTTCTGAAAAAGAAGGGCAAGATCGACGAAACGTATAAGTTTATCACCTTTGGCGGCGATGGCGGTACCTATGATATCGGTTTCCAGTCCCTTTCCGGAGCAGCAGAAAGAGGACATGATTTTACCTATGTCTGTTATGACAACGGTGCCTATATGAATACCGGTATTCAGCGTTCTTCTGCAACACCTATGTATGCGGATACCACCACAACACCGACAGGAAGTCAGTCAGACGGAAAGCCGCAGCCGAGAAAGGATCTGACACAGATTATGGTTGCCCATAATATTCCTTATGTGGCACAGACAACTTTTATCGGCAATTTCAAAGATCTTTATCTGAAATCCGAGAAGGCAATCTATACAGAGGGACCGGCCTTTTTGAATATCATGGCACCATGTCCGCGAGGCTGGAGATATAATACAGAGGATCTGATGGAGATCTGCCGGCTCGGGGTAGAGTCCTGCTACTGGCCTCTTTTCGAGGTTATTGACGGAAAGTGGATCCTGAACTATGAACCGAAGAAGAAGCTTCCGGTAGAGGATTTCCTTCGCCCGCAGGGAAGATTCAAGCATTTGTTCAAGAAAGGAAATGAGCATCTGCTGGAGTCCTTCCAGAATGAAGTGGACAAACGCTGGAATGAGCTTTTGGAGAAATGCAACAAAAACTAAGAGGATAAAAAGATGGATATCGTAGTACTGGCCGGTGGTACAAGTACAGAACGTGATGTTTCCTTAAAATCAGGAAGCATGATCGCAAAGGCATTAAAGAAAAAGGGACACAGAGTCATTCTTCTGGACATTTATCTGGGAATGCCGGGTATCTCGACAGAGAAAATCTTTGATCGTGCAGAAGAATTCGGAGAAATCGAAAGCGGGATCGGAGCAGATGCACCCTCTTTGGAGGAGATCAAGGCCCTTCGGGAGGAACCGGATGTTTTCTTCGGCCCTAACGTGCTTGAGATTTGCAGACAGGCAGATATTGCCTTTATGGGACTGCATGGTGCAAACGGAGAGGACGGAAAGGTGCAGGCGGCGCTGGATCTCTATGGTGTAAAGTATACCGGAACAGGTTATCTGGGCAGTGCACTGGCAATGGACAAAGGAATGACCCGACAGCTGGCGATTCCGGCAGGTGTGCCCATGGCAGATGGCCTGACCCTGCATAAGAAGGAGGAAAGAATCCTTCCTTCCTTTGGTTTTCCTTGTGTGGTAAAGCCCTGCTGCGGAGGTTCCAGTGTAGGTGTTTCCATTGCAAAGGATGAGGCTGAATATCAAAAAGCCCTGGAAGAAGCCTTCTTCTATGAGGATCGTGTTGTAGTAGAGGCTTTTGTGAAAGGAAGA
Organism: Oscillospiraceae bacterium; assembly: GCA_963617415.1. Taxonomy (GTDB): domain Bacteria; phylum Bacillota; class Clostridia; order Lachnospirales; family Lachnospiraceae; genus RUG14243. Next base: position 43,448 of record CAVEOK010000001.1, on the reverse strand, counting down.
GAATTTTCAGTCGGTGTAGTGGACGGAGAGGCCTATCCGATCATCGAAATTGCACCCAAGGAAGGCTTTTACGATTACAAGAATAAGTATCAGGCAGGAAGTACCGTAGAGACCTGTCCGGCAGAGCTGCCGGAGGAGATCCGGGAGAAAATGCAGGCGGCAGCGGTTCTTTTTACGCAGGTGCTGCAGCTGGATACCTATTCCAGAATGGACTTTATGCTGGATGAAGATGGAGAAATCTATTGCCTGGAGGGAAATACCCTTCCCGGTATGACGCCAACCAGCCTCCTTCCTCAGGAAGCGGCTGCCCTTGGCATTTCCTATGAAGATCTGTGCGAGAAGCTGATTGCAGTTTCTCTGAAAAAATACGAGAGATAAATGAATATGACATTGGAAAATGTAGCAAAGGCCTGCTCCGGCAGGCTTTTTGTGACCGAAGAAAAGAAAAATGCGACCGTCATGGGCGGCGTAACAGACAATAGACAGGTAGAAGAGGGGAATCTTTTCTTTGCCATCCGTGGAGAAAAAACGGACGGCCATAAATATGCCCAGGCTGCCTTTGATGCAGGTGCGAGTGCTGTGATTCTGGAATATCTGCCGGAGAATTATCAGGGTAATTATATTCTGGTAGATTCTACGGAACAGGCTTTGAAGGATATTGCTGGCTATTACAGAAGTACCCTGCAGATTCCTATTGTCGGAATCGCTGGATCCGTGGGTAAAACCAGCACCAAGGAAATGGTGGCATCCGTCTTGTCCCAGAAATATAAGGTCTTAAAAACAGCTGGTAACTTTAACAATGAAATCGGTATGCCCCTGACCCTTCTTCGCATCAGGCCGGAGCATGAAGTGGCTGTGATCGAAATGGGTATCAATCATTTTGGGGAGATGGAGAGATTGACAAGAGTTGCTTTGCCGGATCTTTTCGTGATGACCAATATCGGTGCCTGCCATTTGGAAAATCTGGGGGATCTGGACGGAGTCTTAAAGGCAAAGACAGAGGGATTTCCCCTGATGAAGGAGGGAACCCCCTTGGTCATCAATGCCGATGATGAAAAGCTTTATCAGCTGCGGGAGGATCGGCATATGAAGCCTCTTCTTTACGGAATCGATTACCAGGAAGGTCTTGCCTATGCGGATGATATTCAAAGCCATGGAGAAGAGGGAACAGAAGCACTCCTTCATCTTGCGGGAGAGAGCAAAAAGGTTCAGATCTCTGTGCCCGGCATTCATATGGTCAGAAATGCTCTGGCAGCAGCCTGTGTGGGAAAGGAACTCGGTCTGAGCATAGAGGAGATCGCAGCGGGAATCGAGGCCATGCGTACCATTGCCGGAAGAAGCAATTTCCTCCATGAAAAAGGCAGAACCATCATTGATGACTGCTACAATGCAAATCCGGCATCCATGAAAGCCTCCTTGGAGGTTCTTTCTCATTGCAAGGGAAGAAAAATTGCCGTTCTTGGCGATATGGGAGAACTGGGAAAGGAAGAAAAGGAACTGCATCGGGAGGTTGGAACCTTTGCGGCTGCATTGGATTTAGATGAGGTTTATCTCTGCGGGGAGCTTTGCCAGGAAATGAGAGAGCCGCTTTTGGCTTCAGGAACAGTGGTTTTTTCTTACAATGAAAAAGAAGCGCTGATCGAAGCGCTTCTTCAGGATGTAAAAGAAAAGGATACCATTCTTGTAAAAGCCTCCCATTTTATGGGTTTTGATCAGGTGGTATCTGCCTTAACGGAAAAAAGCTGAGTTTACATACGAATCAGTCAGCATTTTCCTTGAAATACAGCTCTGTGTTTTTCTCAACCATGTCTGAGACGATCTGCTGCAGCTGAGCTCCCAGTTTTTTCTTCTCCTCACGGGTCATTTCTCCGACCGGAATGGGTTTTCCGTATTCCAGAACCACCTGGGTGGAAGTGATTTTCGGGAAATGTGCTTCCAGAATCTGCTCGCTGTTTACAATGGCCATGGGAACAATGGGACAGCCGGTTTTTTCGGCAATCTTCATGCTTCCTTCCTTGAAGGGAAGAAGCCCCTTTTCTGGATTGCGGTTGCGGGTTCCCTCTGGATAGATGGTCATGGAAATACCGCCTTTGACCTGGTCAATGGCCTTGAGGATAACCTTTAAGGCTTCTCTGGTATTGGAACGGTCCAGACTCAGACAGTAAAGACGCTTCATCCAGGTGCCTAGGAGAGGAACTTTTTCGATGGAGTCCTTGGCAATATAGCCGGTAGGACGGGGACATCTCGCATAGGAGAGAACGATATCGAAAAAGCTGCGGTGATTGCCGACATAAAGAACAGGACAATCCTTGGGAACATTTTCTTCGCCGATCACGATCAGTTTAACACCGCTGAGAAAGGCGACGACGCGAAGTGCCCATTGAACGATGCGAAGATTGCTGTAATCATAGGCTCTCCTGTTGAATTTGGAAAGGATCCACTCAAAAAGAAAAATTGGGATTGAGCAGATCAGAAAGAGAACAACGAAGAGCAGGGTGATAATTGTACGTATCATAAGCTTTTCCTTTTATGCACAGATATCTGCAAAAGTGTGTGCAAATCCGCGTGCAGTCATAGTATATATGCTGTACTGCAATAGGAAATTTCCTTTCTATAAGATAGAAATTATTATATAAAGAAAAGAAAAGAAAAACAAGCATTCTGCAGGCATGACGTGCGTAACAAAGATGTAACAAATTTGAAATAAATGTGAAAAAATGAAGAAAAAGCTGGAAAAGGAAAGCGACTTATGTTATCCTATAGGCAATTAGTATGACGATGATAAGTGTCTCTATATAGATTTTTAAAGAAGAATGATACAGGAGGTAGTGAGAATGAAGAAGCCAATCGTGGCGTCTCTGCTGGCTGCACTGATGATGACATCAAGTGTTACCACAGTTTTCGCGACATCAACCAGCGATAAACTTAACGCAGCCCAGGGTGCAGCCAGCAAGGCGAAAAGCAATCTCTCATCTGCAAAGAGTGAACTTAGCGATGTTGAGACAGAACTTGCAAATCTTCTGATTTCGATTGATCAGTTAGTCCTCGATATGGAATCAAAAGAAGAGGAAATCGCAACAGCCCAGAATGATCTGACAACAGCAGAAGCCAATCTGGATGAGCAGAAGGAAGTTATGACCAGCCGTATGCAGAACATGTACGAGAACAATGGTCAGACCATGTTAGCTTCCCTGCTTGAGGCAGACAGCCTGGCAGATTTCCTGAACAAGGTAGAATATATGTCAGCTGTTTACAGCTATGATCAGGAATGTGTTGATAACTATAATGCGGCAGTAACTGAGGTTGAGACCCGTAAGAGCGAGCTTGAGACCCAGTATACCGATATGCAGTCTCTCGAAGCAGAATATGATACCCAGCAGTCCAATCTGGAAACAAGGGAAGCTGAGATTTCTGCTCAGGTAGATGATTATGAGACAGTATATGCCAACGCAGTTGCTCAGGTAGAGAAATACGAGAATCAGCTCGAAGAAGAAAAGGCAGCAGCTGAAGCGAAGGCAAAGGCTGAGGCAGAAGCAAAGGCAAAGGCAGCAGCAGCGGCAGCTGCTCAGCAGCAGAGCCAGACGGTAGCATCTACTGGTGGTGCGGCATCCTCCGTATCAGCGGCAGCGGCAAGCTCAACAAGTTCTTCTGCTTCTTCCAGCCAGACATCATCTTCAAGCACAGCAAGCACGGAGTCACAGAGCAGCTCATCTTCAGCTTCTACAAGCACAGAGACTTCTTCTTCAACAGAGGACAGCTCTTCTTCAGAAGACAACTCATCAGCATCTGAGGATACAGGCTCTGCAGCAGCAAGCTCAATCGGTTCAGCTGTTGTAGCTTATGCTTGCCAGTTTATCGGTAATCCTTATGTATGGGGCGGAACAAGCCTTACAGACGGAGCTGACTGCTCAGGATTTGTAATGAGCGTATATGCACACTTTGGATACAGCCTTCCGCACAGCTCAGCAGCTCTGAGATCTGTTGGAACAGGCGTCAGCGTATCTGATATGCAGCCGGGCGACATCGTTTGCTACAGCGGTCATGTTGGTATTTATGCAGGCGGCGGTCAGATGGTCAATGCAGCAAGTGCAGCAACCGGTATCAAGTATACCAATGTAAACTACAGACCGATTCTTGCAGTAAGACGTATCGGTTAATCGAAGTTTTTATATGAGATAAAAGAAAATGAAACTGCCACACTTTTTATAGGTGTGGCAGTTTTTTTGCCATAAGGACGGGGATATAAGGCTTTAAAGCAATGAGAGAGATAAGGCCTCAAAGTCATGACATATAAATCGCAGGACACGCTGCAACTACTTTTTGATGCCGCAGTAGTCTACGATTCATGCTGCGCATGACTTTGAAGGCACCTCAAGTTTTCGTCTATTCCTCGCGGCGCTGATTCACTCGGGCTCCCGGCATAAACTCGCTTCGTATTTCTTGAAGGTGCTTTCTGCCTTCTTTCATGTTCTTGCCGCTTATTTTTCTGAGCTCAGACAATGCCCCGCCCTCGTGCTAGCCGCTTCGTCATAGCATCCGTTTTGCGAATCGTTCTGCGATTTTATATGCCATGGCTTTTGAGGCACAATACTTTGCAGGCATTGCGTGCAGATAGTGGAGATCGTACAAGATGATGATTCGTGAGGTTTGCGTCCTGACGACGCGTTTGTCAGCGACAGCGGACGCTTGAGCGCAAAGGGATATGTGCCTTGATGTTTTAGCATTTAAATTGATTTTGTGGCATATAAAAAGTAAAGGCGAATTGCGTGTGAGCTGTCGCAAATAAGACAACGCGAGGAAGAGCAAACGAAACGTGTCATCTTGTATGATCTCCATCTACTGCACCTTTACTACAAATTAATTGCACAAAAAAGGCTGCTGCAAAAGCAACAGCCTAGTCAGCATGCTTTGCAGCATTAACTGCTGTAAAGCGCCTTGTAAAATCCATTCATAGCCAAAAGCTCCTCATGCCTTCCCTGCTCAATAATATGTCCGTCCTTCATTACAAGGATCAGATCCGCATTCCGGATGGTTGAGAGACGGTGGGCAACAATAAAGCTCGTTTTGCCTTCCATCAGCCGGTCAAAGGCCTGCTGGACCAAAAGCTCGGTACGAGTATCGATATTGGAGGTTGCCTCATCCAGAATCAGCATAGGCGGCTGCATCAGCATAACACGGGTAATGCAGAGAAGCTGCTTTTCTCCCTGACTGAGGGAGGAATCATTGATGACAGTATCCAGTCCTTTGGGAAGTTTTCTGATAAATTCCCAGCTGTGGGTCAGTTTCGCGGCCTCTATGATTTCTTCATCGCTTGCATTGGGCATACCGATTCGAATATTTTCCCTGACGGTATCCTGCCTTAACCAGGTTTCCTGAAGAACCATGCCGAAATGGGAGCGGAGTTCATGCCGGCTCATGTCATAAATGCTTTTCTCTCCGATCTGAATATCACCGGAAGTGACATCATAAAAGCGCATGAGCAGATTGATCAGAGTTGTTTTGCCGCAGCCGGTTGGACCGACGATCGCAATGCGTTTGCCACTATCTGCATGCATGCAAAAGTCCTCGATGAGCTTCACACTTTCACTATAACTGAAAAAGACATGATCAGTATCTACGGAAGCAGTTGAAACAAGTTCGGCAGCATTTTCTTTTTCTGTCAGGCAAACAGGATCTTTTTCAGGCTCCTTTTCAATCAGCTCAAATACTCGCTCTGCACAGGCAAGGGCATTCTGAAATTCTGTAATAACAGAGGAAATATCATTAAAGGGCTTCATGTATTGATTGGAATAATTCAGCAGAGTGCTCAGGCCGCCGACGGTAAGGCTGCCGCGCAGAATGCTGAAGGAACCGATCAAAGCCACACCGGCATAGATCAAACCATTGACGAAACGGGTGGAAGGATTGGTCAGGCTGGAATAAAAGATGGCAGACTGACTGCTTTCCTGCAGTTCCTTATTCAACTTGTCATAGCGGGCAGAGGCTCTTTTTTCGTAATCAAAAGCCTTAACTACCTTCAGATTGCCAACCATTTCATTGACCAGACTGGTTTGTTCTCCGCGAAGCTGAGCTTGCTTGTTGAACATCCGGTAGGAACGGCTGGAGATGAATCTGGCAACTAGAAAGCTAACTGGTGTCATGCAGACCACAAAGATGGTAATCGGAATGTTTTTTGTAAACATGAAAACCAGAGTGATCAGAATTGTAACAATTCCGGAAAAAAGCTGAGTAAAGCCGAGCAGAAGTCCGTCAGAAAGCTGGTCGATATCTGCAATGACGCGGCTGAGCAGATCCCCCTCAGAGTGCTGGTCCAGATAGGAAAGTGGCAGGTTCTGCAGGCGTTCAAAAGCCTTTTTTCGAAGGTCACTGACAATTTCGTAGGTTACCTTATTGTTCAGCAGGTTCATCAGATAGGTTGCAAGACCCGTTACCAGCAGACAGATCAGGGCTCTTTGCAGAAAATAGCTGACGATGGAAAAATTTACCTGATGGATTGCGATGATTCCGTCAATTGCCTCTCCGAAAAGACGGGGCAGATATAATTGGCCTGCGACAGAGACAATGGACAGAAGCAGACTGAGAATCAGGAGAAGATGATATTTGCCGATGAAACGCAGTAATTTAAAAAATGTTTTCATGCAATTTCTCCTTTCTCTTCCTGTCTTGCGGCATCCGGAAACTGCGAATGATAGATTTCACGATAAAGGCCATCCTTCTTCAGCAGGTCTTCATGTTTGCCTGCTTCTGCTATTCTGCCATCATCCATAACAAGGATCAGATCACAGTCCATAATACCAGCGGCACGCTGAGAAACAATAAAGCAGATGCGGTCCTGATTTTCTTCTTTCAGAGCGGCCCTTAAAGCGTGGTCGGTTGCATAATCAAGGGCACTGGAGCTGTCATCCAGAATCAGGATCTTTGGTTTTTTGGCAAGGGCTCGGGCAATGGTCAGTCTTTGCTTTTGTCCGCCGGAGAGATTTCTGGCATTCTGTTCAAGCTGATAATCGAGGCCGCCTTCCTTTGATTGGACAAAGTCATCTGCCTGGGCTGTTTTCAGACAGGACCAGATCAGGGCATCATCTGCTTTTTCGTTTCCAAGCTTCAGATTGTCTCTTACCGTTCCGGCAAAGAGAGCAGCCTTCTGAGGAACAATGCCAATCAAAGCAGCCAGAGTTTCTTTTGAAAAATCGCGAAGATCTTTGTCGTTGATACGAATGGAACCCTTGCTGACATCATAAAAGCGGGGCAGCAAATTGATCAGGGTTGATTTGCCGCAGCCGGTACCACCGATGATGCCGATGGTCTGTCCCTTTTCAGCGGAAAAGCTGATATCACTCAGTGCAGCTTCAGCAGAGCCCGGATAAAGAAAAGAAACATGGTCAAAGCAGACAGAATCTGCAGATATAGGAAGGTCATTTGCCGCATTTTTGATAGAAGTTTCTTTTGGATAAGTCAGTTCGTTTTGCAAATCAAAAAGGGAAGCTACACGATTGCCGCAGGCAATGGCACGGTTTAAGGAAATGATCAGCGAGGAGAGTTTGATCAGTTCTACGATCATCTGAGCCATATAGTTATAAAGAGCAACGATATCACCCTGTCCCAGGCTACCGAGATTGACCTGAATGGCTCCCTTTTGAATCAAAAAGATGGTTGCCAGGTTGATCAGGCAAAAGGTCAGAGGATTCAGCAGGGCGGAAATCCGTCCGACAAAGAGATTGAAGCCGGTTAAGTCATCGATGGAGTTGTCAAAGGCAGCTTTTTCCTCTGCTTCTCTTCGAAAGGCACGAATGACCCTGACACCGGTAAGATTTTCGCGGGTGAGGGAGGTAATGCGGTCCAGCTTGGACTGTACCTTTTTAAAGAGAGGAATGCTGATCCGCATAATGCCGTAGGTCACAAGACCGAGCAGGGGCACGGAGACAGCGAAGACCAGGGCGCATTTGACATCGATGAAAAAGGCCATGATAACAGAACCGAAAACAATAAAGGGACTGCGAAGCAAAAGGCGCAGGCCCAGGTTCAGACCGGTTTGTACTTGGTTGATATCGCTGGTCAGCCGGGTGATGAGAGTATCACTGCCGATCTGGTCCAGACCGGAGTAGGAAAGATCGAGAATATGGTCAAAGCAGGCCTGTCTCAGCTTTGTAGAAAATCCGACGCTGGCCTTTGCAGCGAAGTATTGGGCAGTAATACTGAAGGCAAGGCCAACGGCAGACAAAAGAATCATATAGATGATATTTTGCATAATGAAGCTTTTGTCCTGGGAGGCAATGCCGATGTTGATGATTCTGGCCACGATTAAGGGTGTGATCAGATCCATAAGTGCTTCTGCCATTTTGAAGGAAGGGGCAAGAAGCGCTTCTTTTTTGTATCCATTGATATAAGTAATTAAATCTTTCATAGGCTAAAGTCTACCATGAATTTTTGGGGAGTCAAGACAGGCTTGCGAGTCTTGACCGCCGGATTCGGGGTCTGTCTTAGCAGACATATACATTTTTAAATCCGGTTGCATCCTCGCAGAGCAAATGGTAACAAAAGAGAAAATAAAATCGGGATAAGAAAATAAAGAATATAAGGAATTGCGTTTAATTAAAGTAGGAATTCTGCTATGATAGAAAAGATAAGTAAAAATAATGTAGAATGCATTGATTACAAAACAGGGGAGATATGCGATAGGAGGTAACAGAAGTATGAACCCTAATTCACCAATTTATGACGCCAGTAAGCTGGGAAAAGGCAAGATGGCGATCCTTGGTCTGCAGCACATGTTTGCGATGTTTGGAGCAACGATCCTTGTCCCGATCCTGGTTAATTCTTATTTCCACGGAGAGGGATTATCGGTACAGGTAACCCTCTTTTTTGCAGGATTGGGAACCTTGATTTTCCATCTTTGCTCAAAATTCAAGGTACCGGCCTTTCTGGGATCATCCTTTGCTTTTCTTGGAGGATTTGCGACAGTAGCCGAGCTTGATACCGGCAAATTTGCAAGTATGAGCTATGGAGAAAAGCTGCCCTATGCCTGCGGCGGTATTGTAGTTGCAGGAGCCCTTTATCTGATCCTGGCTCTGATCATTAAGGTAGTAGGAGTAAAGAAGGTTATGAAATTCCTGCCGCCGGTTGTAACAGGACCGATCATTATTTGTATCGGACTGGGACTTGCACCGTCTGCAATTTCCAATGCATCCAGCTGCTGGCCGCTGGCTCTGATCGCTCTGGCAGTGGTTATCATTTTCAATATCTGGGGCAAGGGAATGTTTAAGATCATTCCAATCCTGATGGGCGTTGTGATTTCTTATATTGCAGCTGTTATCATGAATGCAGTAGGAATCACCAATGCAGATGGCTCTGCAATTCTTGATTTTACTACGGTTGCAAGTGCCGGTATGGTAGGACTTCCGCCATTCCAGCTGGCAAAGTTTGATCTGACAGCTATTTTTGTTATGGCACCTATCGCAATCGCTTCCATGATGGAGCATGTAGGTGATATTTCTGCAATTTCTGCGACAACAAAGCAGAACTTTATCGAGGATCCGGGTCTTCACAGAACGCTGCTGGGCGATGGTCTGGCAACTGCTTTTGCGGCAATGTTCGGTGGTCCCGCAAATACAACCTATGGTGAGAATACAGGCGTTCTGGAGCTGAGCAAGGTCTATGATCCCAAGGTGGTCAGACTTGCAGCATGCTATGCCATTGTGCTTGGCTTTATTCCGAAGATGGCTGAGATCATCGGAACCATGCCGTCTGCGATCATCGGCGGCATCAGCTTTATTCTTTATGGAATGATTTCTGCGATCGGTGTTCGAAATATTGTAGAAAATCAGGTAGACCTGAAGAAATCCAGAAACCTGATCATTGCAGCGGTAATTCTGGTATGCGGACTTGGAATCACAGACGGCTTTACCTTTACCATTGGTTCCGTTACCGTTACCTTAACAAGCCTGGCAATCGCTTCCATCGTTGGAATTGTACTGAATGCGATTCTTCCAGGAAATGATTATGAGTTCGGCACAAATGAGGAGGGCGACGAAAACCGTGGCGTTCACGTATAAGGAGGGGAAGTCCTCAGGATTAGGTTGATTTTATCAGCACAGGTTTAAGTAGGTAATATAAGTAATTAAGTAAGTAATTAATTGAGAAATTCATTTAGGATGAAAAATCCGGAAAGGGAAAACAATGAAGGAAAATATTTTTATTATGGATCACCCGCTGATTCAGCACAAGATCACAAGACTGAGAGATAAGACAACTGGTACGGCAGAATTTCGTAAGGTTGTTACAGAGATTGCTATGCTGATGGGTTATGAGGCTTTAAGAGATCTGCACACAGAAGAGGTGCCGGTTTCCACGCCGATCGAGGATACCCTCTCTACCGTGATTTCAGAGAAGAAGCAGGCCGTTGTGCCCATTCTTCGTGCAGGACTCGGTATGACAGACGGCGTTTTAAATCTGATCCCGACCGCAAAGATTGGTCATGTCGGCATGTATCGTGATCCGGAGACCCATACGCCTCATGAATATTACTGCAAGCTGCCGGATCCGATCGAACAGCGTACCATCGTCGTTACAGATCCAATGCTGGCAACCGGTGGATCTGCCATTGATGCCATCAACCTGATCAAGGAAAAAGGTGGAAAACGTATCAAATTCATGTGTATTATTGCAGCTCCGGAAGGATTGAAGGCTCTTAGCGAGGCACATCCGGATGTGCAGATTTATGTAGGCCATCTTGACAGACAGCTCAATGAAGATGCTTATATCTGCCCCGGACTCGGCGATGCCGGCGACAGAATTTTTGGAACAAAGTAGTATGACATATGTCGTAAGGAGGGGCCCGCGAAGCGGGAAGAACCCTTACGACCAAGTAATGCGAAGCATTACAGCGAATGTAAGGAGGGGCCCGCGAAGCGGGAAGAACCCTTACGACCAAGTAATGCGAAGCATTACAGCGAATGTAAGGAGGGGCCCGCGAAGCGGGAAGAACCCTTACGACCAAGTAATGCGAAGCATTACAGCGAATGTAAGGAGAAAAATATGCCGGATGCAAATTTAAGCTCAAAAGACTGGCTGGCAGAAGAACTGGAATTTATCAACGGAAAAATGGCAAACACCCTGAATGGAAGAATGAAGGCGGAGTTTGAATCCTGCGATGATGAAAAGCAGGAGCTGACTCTGAAATTCCCCCTGCAGGACTGGGAGGTAAATGGTCTCGGAACCCTGCATGGAGGTATGATTTCCACCATGATGGATCTGACCATGAGTATGGTTGTTTATCTTTATTCCAGAGAGACCATTCCGCCGACCATTTCCATGACAACCAATTATCTCAGACCGGTTCCGATGGAGGAGTATGTCTTTATTAAGGCAAGAGTCACCTCCTGTGGAAAGAGAAATGCAACTGCTTATTGCGAGGCAATCGTGCCGGAAAGCGGAAAGACTGCCGCTACTTCCATCGGTACCTATGCCATTATAAAAGCAAAGAAAGACTAAGGCGCTGCTGACTTGATCAGTAGTTCCTTCTAGCAGCAGTGGAGATACTTGTTGTATATAAGAAAAAGAGAAAGAACCCTCACACCAAAGAAAAAATGGTGTGGGGGTTCTTGGTTGTGTAATAGGAAATTCCGTCAGAATTTCCTATTACACAAAAAGCTCCGCAGCATATCGTATCGCGAAGCGATACGATGGAACGAAGCCGTCAAGCGTTCGAAGAACGCTTAGTATCACGCAGAGCGTGATACATCATACGGCGTGAGTCCGCAGCAAGGATGCGCACTCGCGCGAAGAGGAAATATGTCGCGAGCGAAACGGCTTGTTCTTATCTAGGAAATTTGTTCCTATAGGATTAAAGATCAATCCTTATCTGTGATCAGTTTATGCCATTCCTGAAGAGATTTTACACTTCCGGTAGAGTGCGCCTTGATCTGGGAGATTCCGTCGACAGCAGCTCTTGCGGCATTGATGGTTGTAATATAAGGAATTTTGTGCTTGATGGCACTCTTACGGAGGTAAGAATCATCATGTGCACTTTCCTTGCCGGAAGGAGAATTCACGATCAGCTGAATCGTTCCGTTTGTAATCATATCCTGAATATTCGGTCTTCCTTCATACAGCTTGTTGACCTTTTCAACAGGAATACCGGCTTCTTTAATCACCTCATAGGTTCTTCCGGTTGCAAGAACAGAGAAGCCATCCTTGTGAAGGGAAGCAGCAATCTCGGCAACTTCCGGCTTATCCTGCTCATTTACAGAGAGAAGCACATTTCCTTCTAGCGGCAGAACAGAGCCGGCAGCTTCCTGAGATTTGTAGAAAGCGGTACCGGTATTATCTGCAAGACCAAGAACCTCACCGGTAGAACGCATTTCCGGTCCAAGAACAGGGTCAACCTCCGGGAACATACTGAAGGGGAATACAGCCTCTTTTATACCATAATAAGGAATGTTCTTTTCCTTCAGCTCCGGAATCGGAGATTTGCGTCCGGTCAGCTGGGAAGTGAGAATATCAGTTGCGATCGGAACCATGCTGATGCCGCATACCTTTGATACCAGCGGTACGGTACGACTTGCACGCGGATTTGCCTCAAGGACAAATACCTTTCCGTCTTCAATGGCATACTGCATGTTCATCAGACCGACAACCTGCATTTCCTCTGCGATACGAATGGTATAATCCTTGATCGTTTCAATCGCTTCCTCCGGAATATGCCGGGAAGGAATGATGCAGGCACTGTCACCGGAGTGAATGCCGGCGAGCTCAATATGCTCCATAACAGCCGGAACATAGGCGTTTTCGCCATCGCTGATGGCATCTGCCTCGCATTCCATGGCACGGTGAAGGAAACGGTCAATCAAGATCGGACGATCCGGTGTAACGCCGACAGCTGCATCCATATAGTCAGCCATAGCAGCATCATCGTAAACGATCTCCATGCCACGTCCGCCAAGAACGTAGGAGGGACGAACCATAACCGGGTAACCGATGCGGGCAGCGATTTCCTTTGCTTCCTCAACGGTAGTTGCCATGCCTGATTCCGGCATTGGAATGCCAAGCTTATCCATTACCGCACGGAACTGGTCACGATCCTCTGCAAGATCAATGATCTCAGGAGAGGTGCCAAGGATATTCACACCGTTTTTCTTCAGATCAGCAGCCAGATTCAAAGGAGTCTGTCCGCCAAACTGGGCGATTACGCCAACCGGCTTTTCTTTCTTATAAATGCTGAGAACATCCTCTAAGGTTAATGGCTCGAAGTAAAGCTTGTCGGAGGTGTCATAATCGGTTGAAACCGTCTCCGGATTGCAGTTAACAATAATTGTTTCGAATCCAAGTTTTTTCAGGGAGAGAGCTGCATGTACACAGCAGTAATCAAATTCGATACCTTGTCCGATACGGTTTGGTCCTCCGCCCAGAATCATAACCTTGGGTTTTTCTTCGGAAACCGGATCGTGATCCTCACCGATATAAGTGGAGTAGTAGTAAGCACTGTCTTCTGTGCCGCTTACATGAACAGCATCCCAGTTTTCGGTAAGGGAAAGCGCCTCGCGTCGATTACGGATTTCATTCTCTGAAATTTCCAGAATCTCACTTAAATATTTGTCAGAGAATCCATCCTTCTTTGCCTGGATCAGCATTGCATCGGAGGGAAGAGATCCCTTGTATTTTACAAGTTCTTCCTCTTCTTCAACCAGCTCCTTCATCTGCTCGATAAAGTAGTGCTTTACTTTGGTGATTTCGAAGATCTCATCAACGCTTGCACCCTTGCGAAGTGCTTCATACATAATAAAATGACGCTCTGAGGAAGCGGAAATCAGAAGCTTGAGAAGTGTTTCCTTATCCAGATCATAATAGTTATTTACATGACCTAAGCCATAACGACCTTTTTCAAGAGAACGAATTGCCTTCTGGAAGGCTTCCTTGTAGGTCTTGCCGATACTCATGACTTCGCCGACAGCACGCATCTGTGTGCCGAGCTTATCTTCAACACCTTTGAATTTCTCAAAAGCCCATCTTGCAAATTTTACAACGACGTAGTCGCCATCCGGCTGGTACTTATCCAGACTGCCGTACTTGCCGCAGGGCAGATCACGAAGGGTAAGACCGGTCGCAAGCTTAGCGGAAACAAGTGCGATCGGGAAACCGGTTGCCTTGGAAGCAAGGGCTGAGGAGCGGGAAGTACGGGGGTTGATCTCGATGACAACAACACGTCCGCTCTTGGGATCATGGGCAAACTGCACATTGGTGCCGCCGATAACGCCGATGTGCTCTACAATCTTGTAGGCCTGCTCCTGCAGTTTGGCCTGCAGCTCTTCGGAAATGGTCAGCATAGGTGCAGTACAGAAGGAATCTCCTGTATGAACACCGACGGGATCCACATTTTCGATGAAGCAAACAGTGATCATGTTATTGTCTTTATCGCGGACAACTTCAAGCTCAAGCTCTTCCCAGCCGAGGATGGATTCCTCAACCAGAACCTGATGGATCAGAGAAGCCTGCAGTCCTCTGGCGCAGACGGTTCTCAGCTCATCCTTATTATAAACCAGACCGCCGCCGGCACCGCCCATGGTATAGGCAGGACGAAGAACAACCGGATAGCCCAGTTCATCGGCGATGGCAAGCGCTTCATCTACGGTATAGGCAACCTCAGATCTGGCCATTTCGATGCCGAGGGAATTCATGGTTTCCTTGAATTCAATACGATCCTCTCCTCTTTCAATCGCATCTACCTGAACGCCGATTACCTCTACATTGTACTTATCCAGGATGCCGGCCTTATATAATTCTGAACAAAGGTTCAGACCGGACTGGCCTCCAAGATTCGGAAGAAGTGCATCAGGTCTTTCTTTGTCAATAATCTGTTCCAAACGTGTTACATTTAATGGCTCGATATAGGTGACATCAGCCATTTCCGGATCAGTCATGATGGTGGCAGGATTGGAGTTAACAAGGACGATTTCATATCCTAGGGAACGAAGGGCTTTACAAGCCTGGGTTCCGGAATAGTCAAACTCACATGCCTGGCCGATTACGATGGGTCCTGAACCGATAATGAGAATCTTGTGGATATCTGTTCTCTGTAACATAGTGACCTCCTTTAGGGCTTTTTTTCTTGCGTCTGCAATACTGCAGTGCCGCACGGCTATGGATGGCCTGTTACGAAGCCAACCATATGTACACTACTTCTATTTTGCATCAAAAGGGCTTGCTTGAAAAGGAAAATTTGCGAAAAAGGAGAGAATGATACGAAATCCTGTATTGTGCATAGGGCAGAATATCTCATTCTTTCCATTGCTTTTTCTACTAGAACAATTTTTGTTCCTTATTTAATAGGTTGGGATAAAGCAAATATTTCGGAGTGTGGAAAGCTGTGCTACAATCAAAGGGAATAATTTAAAAGGAGAAAAAATGGATCACAAGAAATATATGAAAATAGCAATCGATGAAGCATATGAGGGAATCCATAATTACGATGGTGGTCCTTTCGGTGCAGTGATTGTAAAGAATGGGAAAATAATCGGAAGAGGACATAACAGTGTCTTGAAAAAGCAGGATGCTACCTGTCATGGAGAAATGGAAGCCATACGGGATGCATCAAAAAATATTGGATCATATGATTTATCGGGCTCTGTCCTTTATACGACAGCGGCACCGTGTCCTATGTGCAAGGGTGCTGTTTTATGGGCAAATATCGAAAAGATATATTATGGCTGCGGCATTAAAGATACGGATCGAATCGGCTTTCGAGATGAGATTTTTTATCAAAACTGGGAGCAGACCGATAAGGAAAAAGCGGATTTTGGTGAAGAACTGGATCGTGAGGAGTGTCTGAAATTATTTGATGATTATGTGAAAATGGAGCATGTCATCTACTGATAAAAAATCATGCTGTGCAGGAGTGTTTTGGTGGCAGGCTGAAGCATTCTAAGGATATACATAGCTGTGGCGACACTTATCATTAAGGCGGGACAGTAAGAATAAAGTGTCTTGCAGGATGAAACGTAAGAAAGGACGAGATGTTCCAATTTGGGAGAATATCTCGTCCTTCGTATCATTTATCTAACCTTCATCAGAATCAGCCGCATGGCATTCAGAATGCAGATAACTGCAACGCCCACATCAGCGAATACAGCCAGCCACATATTTGCAATACCCAGTGCACCAAGTACCAGAATCAACAACTTCACAGCCAAGGCAAAAACAATGTTTTCAGTAGAGATGCGAACCGTTTTCCTTGCAATACGGACAACAGAAGGAATCTTCATCAGATTATCATCCATGATGACAATGTCAGCAGCTTCAATCGCCGCATCGGAACCCATGGAGCCCATAGCGATACCGACATCGGCGCGGGAAAGAACCGGTGCGTCATTAATACCGTCTCCGATAAAGGCAAGATAAGAATTCTTTTTTGCAGCAGAAGCACTTTCTGCCAGAAGGCTTTCCACCTTGGAAACCTTATCCTGGGGAAGCAGCTCAGAATAAACCTTGTCGATGCCAAGCTCTTTGCCGACAGAATCCGCAACGCTTCTTCTGTCTCCTGTCAGCATAACAAACTGACGCAGACCCATCTGTTTTAAGGAAGAAATCATATCCTTCGCTTCGCCCTTCACCTGATCTCGGATGGCAATAGCACCAAGATATCCGGATTTGTCAGCTACATAAACCAGTGTTGCAGCCGGCTCATCAACCGGAACAGGAGAGAAACCTTCCTCCGTCAGAAGAGCCGTATTGCCAACATAAATAGTATTATCCTTTGTCTTTGCGATCAGACCCTTTCCAGAGATATTACTGCTATCTGTAATCGTATCGGAAGAAAGCTGCTGCGGATCGTGCAGCTTCAAGGCTTCTCGAATGGATAAGGCAATGGGATGCGTTGACATGCCTTCTGCTAAGGCCGCCTTTGTCAGCAGCTCTGTTTCTGAAATACCGTCTGCCGGATAAAGGGTGGATACCTTAAAGTTTCCTTCCGTCAAAGTACCGGTTTTGTCAGAAACAAGCTGATCCAGCCCTGCCATCAGTTCCAGATAATTGGAACCCTTAACCAAAACACCGATCCGGCTGGCGGCACCAATTCCACCAAAGAAGGAAAGAGGAACCGAAATAACCAGAGCGCAGGGACAGGAAATAACCAAAAAGGTACAGGCCCGGTAGATCCAGGTCATGGGATCCTGGGTGATGATCGAAGGAATCACTGCCAAAATCAGGGCGGCGATGACAACGATAGGGGTATAATAGCGGGCAAAACGGGTAATGAAATTTTCCCTATGTGACTTCTTGCTGGATGCGTTTTCAACAAGCTCAAGAATTTTCGCAACAGTAGAATCTTCAAATTCCTTGAGTGCTCTTGCACGAAGCAGACCGTCCCCATTGATGCAGCCGGAAATCAGCTGGTCACCGACATGAGCCGACCTTGGCACGGATTCTCCGGTTAAGGCGGCGGTATCAATCATGCTCTCTCCGCTGATAATCTCTGCGTCGACCGGAATCTTTTCACCCGGCTTGATAACAAGAATATCTCCGATTTCCACATCATCGGGATCAATCTCTTCGATGCTTCCGTCCTCATGCTCGATATTGGCATATTCCGGAACAATATTCATCAGCTCCGTAATGGAGTCACGGGATTTGCCGACGGCATAACTCTGAAACCATTCTCCAACCTGATAAAAGAGCATAACGGCAACGGCTTCGGAATTTTCTCCGGTGACAAAGGCACCGATGGTGGCAACCATCATAAGGAAGGATTCATCAAATGGCTGCCGGTTTTTGATTCCCAGAAGAGATTTGCGCAGGACAGGAAGTCCGGCAATAAAATAAGGAATCAGGTAAAGAATAAAAGAATACAGCTTGTGATCAAATACAAGAGGAAGAAAATGTCCTTTGTCTAATATCATGAAGAAAAAGAAGATCACAAGAGCAAGGATGATCTTTTGAAGATTCTTTTTTAATTTATTTGACATAGTGTAATCACCTCTTTAACAAAGCCTTCTTTTCCTATCAAAGCGCTTATTTGAGCTCTACGGAAAAGTCCGGCTCGATCTTCTTTCCAACCTTGATGGCTTCTTCCAGAATGCTGTCAAATTTCTCATCAACTGCATCAAGTGTGAATTTCTGCATCATAAAGTTTACGCTTGCATCATTAACGCCATCCAGTTTTTTGATAGCATCCTCTACCTTTGCTGCACATGCTGCACAATCGATTTCGCATTTGAATTTCTTTTTCATGGTTTTTTGTCCTTTCTTTGTGTGAAAAAAAATTCCCTTATTATTATCTTTAGTAGTATTGTCTTTAGAAAAAGCGAATGAAAGACTTCCCTTAGTGGTCTTCTTCGATATGCTCTTTGCCCATGGCAATAATGGTTTTTACATGATCATCGGCCAGAGCATAAATTACTGCTTTTCCCTCTCTTCTGGAGCGAATCAGCTGATTGCCCTTGAGAATACGAAGCTGGTGCGAGACTGCGCTTTGGTTCATATCCAGATCCTCGCAGATCTCTGTTACATTCTTTTCACCGCCGAAGAGGGAAAAGAGGATGCGGATTCTGGTGGAATCCCCAAAGACCTTAAAAAGCTCAGCAAGCTCTCCCAGTTCTTCTTCCGAGATATCGCAGATCAGATGATTCAGTTTACTTTCATCAATAGAGTCAATGGCTTTCATACTGGAATTCCTTTCCGGATAAAAATAAATGAATGATCGTTCATATGAA
>CAVEOK010000001.1:0-24740 GCA_963617415.1 Oscillospiraceae bacterium | reverse complement strand
CATTATAAGTCAATAGCCTGACGGAAAAAATAGGATAAACTATTTTAGGATTAAGATTGGGAAAAAAGTAGCCATAGCTAACAGATGTTAGATAATTGTATAAAACATTATGTAATTTTTGAAAGATATTACTTTAAATAGAGGAAGAAAGAGTTTCCCTTTTGGGAAAATCGTGATAAGATTTTAACAAAAGGGATAACAGCTAACGTGTTCTGTTTATGAATGGAGGAGTGAACATGTTCAAAATTTTATCAGCTGACAGGCTGTCTCCGACAATTTATCGGATGGTGGTTAAAGCACCTCGTGTGGCAAAGCATTGTCAGCCCGGCCAGTTCATCATTGTACGTGAGGATGAGGTGGGAGAGAGAATTCCTCTGACCATCTGTGATTATGACAGAGAAGAGGAAACGGTTACGATCGTCTTTCAGCCGGTCGGCGCTTCTACCCAGAAGATGATGAATCTTCAGGCAGGGGATTCTTTTGCAGACTTTGTGGGACCGCTTGGTGTACCGTCTGATCTTGTGGATGAGGATCCGGAAGAGCTGAAGAAGAAAAACATCATTTTCATTGCCGGCGGTGTAGGAACAGCACCTGTGTATCCGCAGGTAAAATGGCTCTATGAGCATGGTGTAAAGGCAGATGTCATTATCGGAGCAAAGAGTAAGGAATACGTTATTCTTGAAGAAGAATTCAAGAAGGTATGCAATCTTTATGTTACAACAGATGACGGCTCCTATGGACGGAACGGCATGGTCACAAAATGCCTGCAGGATCTGATCGAGACAGAGGGCAAGCACTATGATCACTGTGTTGCAATCGGTCCCATGATCATGATGAAATTTGTCTGTCAGATGACAGAGGAATATGGTATTCCGACGATTGTCAGCATGAATCCCATTATGGTAGATGGAACGGGAATGTGTGGAGCCTGCCGTGTTACTGTAGGTGGAGAAGTCAAGTTTGCCTGTGTAGACGGACCGGAGTTTGATGGTCACAAGGTTGATTTTGATCAGGCAATGAAGCGTGCAGCAATGTATAAGACAGAAGAGGGAAGAGCACTTCTGAAGCTGCAGGAAGGCGACAGCCATCATGGCGGATGCGGTGTATGCGGAGGTGACGAATAATGGCAGATGCAAAGGCAAAAGGATTTGAGAAGGTTCCGGTAAGAGAGCAGGATCCATTAGAACGTGCCCACAATTTTGAAGAAGTATCCTACGGATATGATATAAAGGAAGCGATGGAAGAGGCTAGCCGTTGTCTTGAATGCAAGAATGCAAGATGTATCAAGGGCTGCCCGGTCAGCATCAATATCCCGGGCTTTATCCATGAGGTAAAGAATGGTGATATGGTGAATGCCTACAGAATCATCAGCGAGTCCAGTGCACTTCCGGCAGTCTGCGGACGTGTTTGTCCTCAGGAGTCCCAGTGCGAAGGTGTTTGCGTAAGAGGCATGCGAGGCGATGCCGTATCCATCGGTAAGCTGGAGCGTTTTGTTGCCGATTGGGCAAGAAGAAATGAAGTAAAGCCTCAGGGTGCAAATGAAATGAACGGTCACAAGGTTGCTGTGATCGGAGCCGGTCCTGCAGGACTTACCTGTGCCGGAGATCTGGCAAAGTTGGGCTATGAGGTGACTATTTTTGAAGCCCTCCATAAGGCCGGCGGCGTACTCAGCTATGGCATTCCGGAGTTTCGACTTCCGAAGAGTGCTGTTGTAGATAAGGAAATTGAAAATGTAAAAGCCCTCGGCGTTAAGATCGAAACAGATGTTGTTATCGGAAAGTCTACTTCCATTGATGAATTAATGGAGGAGGAAGGCTTTGAAGCGGTATTTATTGGTTCCGGTGCCGGTCTTCCTATGTTTATGGGAATCCCTGGTGAGACAGCAAATGGTGTTATGTCTGCAAATGAGTTCCTGACCAGAAGCAATCTGATGAAGGCTTATGATGAGGATTATATGACACCGATTCGAAAAGGTCAGAAGGTTGCTGTTGTCGGTGGCGGTAATGTTGCCATGGATGCAGCCAGAACAGCCCTTCGTTTGGGAGCAGAGGTTCATATTGTATATCGTCGAAGTGAGGAAGAGCTTCCGGCTAGAGTAGAGGAAGTACATCATGCCAAAGAAGAAGGCGTTATCTTTGACCTGCTTTGCAATCCGGTAGAGATTCACGTAGATGTGAACGGCTGGGTAAAGGGTATGACCTGCGTACGTATGGAGCTTGGAGAGGCAGATAATTCCGGAAGAAGACGCCCGGTGAAGATCGAAGGCTCTGAATTCGAGATGGATGTGGATACCGTGATCATGTCTCTCGGTACCTCACCGAATCCGTTGATCTCTTCTACAACAGAAGGACTTGAGATCAACAAATGGAAATGCATCATGGCAGATCCGGAAGACGGAAAGACCACGAAGGAAGGCGTTTATGCCGGTGGTGATGCCGTAACAGGTGCGGCAACCGTTATTCTTGCCATGGGTGCAGGAAAAGAAGCGGCAGTCGGCATTGATAACTATATCAAGAGCAAGGAAGCTGCAAAATAAAAGATAAGATCTGCTTGAGATCTGATGAGGAAAGGCCTTACCGTGGAAGCATGGTAAGGCCTTTCTTTATCAGATAGGAAATTTTGTTTCTATACGATAAAAAACAAGGATGCACACTCACGGTATGTCGTGTTGCTTTGCGACACAACTAGGGAATTGCCCCGCTACAAGGACGGGGCATATAATGCTTTCACGTTTCGCTCGCGCGCGAAAAGAAAACATGTCGCAAGCGACCGCGCTCGGTGCAAGGCGTTTCGCGAGCGAAACGCCTTGTTCGAGTAAAGCAGCGTCGCATAAGAAGGATTGACTGATTTTTGAAAGGCGGATATAGTGAAAACAGAGGTGATAAAAGCATGCTATTATGGCATGGAGAGAAGTAGAAGAAAGAAGGTGTTCTTTACATGGTAAAGGGAAAACAGGGGCGTTGGCAAAAATCTGCTGCATTAATAGCACTGAGTATGGCAATGTCTTTTACAATGCTACCGGTTAATATGCTGGCCGTTCAGGCGGAAGAGATGCAGACAGAAGAAGGGCAGGCAGAAGAAAAGATCAAGATTTCGTCCATTAGCACGAGCCTGGGTTTTGGTGATCGGGATGGAACGAATATCTATGAAGGAGAGACGCTGGAAGGCAATGCCTGGATTGAAGAGGAGGAGGACGTACACTGGTATATATCAGAGATGAGTTGGTCTGCACTTCCGGAAGATGGCAAGGCTGTTTCCGGGGAAACTTATACATTAAATATTGTATTTGCACCAGAAGAGGGCTATGAATTTGATGATATAACAAGCATTACTCTAAACGGAGAAGAAGCAGAGACAAGCTTAAATGCAGATGGAAGCATTAGCGTTTCTTATACCTTTCCGGAGGCAATAGCAGAACAGAAGGCTAGCTTTTATGTAGAAACTTCCGGCGATATCATCGATAAAGACTATGATGGACAGCCTCTGGAGAACCCGACGGTCTATTGCTATAACGAAACAAGTGGGGAGAAAAAGCTGCTCAGCGAAACAGAGTATACGATCAGCTGGGTACGCTATTCCGATACGGAAGGAGATCAGACAATTGACAGATCCCAGACGAAAGAAGCCGGTATTTATTACTATATTCTGGAAGGAAAGGGAGACTATCAGGATAAAATCGAAAGCTATGTCAGCAGTCTTTACCGGGTGAACAGATTTTATTATACCGGATTAAGAATGGGCAGCGATGGAAATTGGTATTATATAAAAAATGATGTCTCTGACAGTTCCTTCACAGGCCTTGCTCAGGTAGACGGAAAGGGCAGCTGGTATTATGTAGAAAAAGGCATGCTGAACTGGAGCTATACCGGCTTGGTGAATTATAATGGTGGCTGGTATTACATCCAGGGAGGCAGGCTGAATGAATCTTATTCGAACCTGGTTTCCTACAATGGCGGCTGGTATTACGTCAAAAATGGAAAAATCGACTGGACTTACAGCACCCTGGCTCAGGTAAACGGAAAGGGCTCTTGGTATTACGTCAGGAATGGAAAGATTGACTGGTCCTATAGCGGCCTTGCCCAGGTAGACGGAAAGGGTGCCTGGTATTATGTGAAGAAGGGCGTATTGGACTGGAGCTATACAGGCCTGGCTCAGGTGAACGGAAAAGGCGATTGGTACCGGGTAGAAAATGGTATCTTGAACTGGAATTATACCGGGTTGGTGAATTTTAACGGTGGCTGGTATTACATCCAGAACGGCGTGCTGAACTGGAATTATACGAATCTGGTTTCTTACAATGGCGGCTGGTATTACGTCAGAAATGGTGTAATTGATTGGAAATGTACAACCCTTGCACAGGTAAATGGAAAAGGTGTCTGGTACTATGTGAAGAACGGAAAAATTGACTGGACTTATAGCGGCCTTGCCCAGGTAAACGGAAAGGGCAGCTGGTACCGAGTAGAAAAAGGAGTCCTTAACTGGAATTATACCGGACTGGTGAATTTTAACGGCAGCTGGTATTACATCCAGAAGGGAGTTCTAAACTGGAATTATACGAATCTGGTTTCCTATAATGGTGGCTGGTATTACGTGAAGAAGGGCACAATCGATTGGAACTGCAGTACCCTTGCTCAGGTAGATGGACAGGGTGCCTGGTACCGAGTAGAAAAAGGTGCCATTAACTGGAATTACAGTGGACTGGTGAATTTTAACGGCAGCTGGTATTACATCCAGAAGGGAATTCTGAGCTGGGATTACACCAATCTGGTTTCCTATAATGGAGGATGGTATTATGTCAGAAATGGTAAAATCGACTGGAGTTACAGCGGACTCGCTCAGCTGAAAGAGACTGGCAGCTGGTATTATGTGAAGAATGGGAAAATTGACTGGACCTATACCGGATCGGCTCAGGTAGATGGAAAAGGTACCTATTATTATGTGAAAAACGGACAGTTGAGCCAGAAAAGCAGCGGAAGTTCTTCCAGCTCTACTTCGGCAGAAAACGGAAGTTCTTCAAGCTCAGCAAGCAAGGGGAACAGCTCTGCTTCAACAAGCAGCAGCTCCTCTTCAAAAGGAAATAGCTCTGCATCTTCATCAGGCAGTACAGCTTCAAGTACCGACGGCAATAGCATCGTTTATATAACAGATACCGGAAGTAAGTATCACAGAGCCGGCTGCAGAACCTTGTCGAGCAGCAAGGAAACAACTTTGGCAAATGCTAAGGCATTGGGACTTGAGCCATGCAAGGTTTGTAATCCGTAAGAAAATCATTACAGAAAATTTAAATAGATAGAAACTGAAAAAGCATCTTCCGAAAGGAATGGCAGGTAAGAATGAAAGACCTGAAGTTCCAGATGGAAGATGCTTTTTCTGTGAAAGTCCTCGTGAATTTGTGAAATCGGAAGGTTGGCATGATTTCAATCGGAAGGTTGGCACGATTTCAATCGGAAGATTGGCAATATGATCGGGGGAAAGGCTATCATCAGCCTTTCCCTATTTTATTCTCCAGCGCTTCAATAAATAAAGGCAGTAAGGTATTCTCCGAGTTTCTGCGGTATAGGGCAAAAAGGGAAACCTGAGGAAGCTGCTCAGGGAGCTTCAGGGAGGTGATTCCCGGAATGACCATTCGATCTGAGCTGGTGCCCGGCATGAGGGCAAGGCCGTTTTCGGTCGCAAGTTCAGAAAGCAGATTCATTTGTCCTTTTACAAAACGGATATTAGGAGGAATGTTCAGCGCCTGTAGAACCTCACTGATGTCAAGAACGGCATTCCCTTCATTCTCCATGATCAGAAGGGGGCGGCGCTGCAGAAGATAGCTGATACAATAGAGGCGGCATTCTTCAGAGAGTGTGTCTATAGAAGAAGCAGCAGTATTTATTTCTTTTGCTACAGAAAATGCATCCTGCCTTTCAGAAACTTCAGAATCAGAACCGCACCCAGATCCGGAAAGGATAGGGGAAGCGGTCTCCTTACAGCTTGCAGAAAAAGCAGAAAGTGCTTCCTCAAAGAGCTGATCGGAGGCAAGCAGGTAGAAAGGATCCTTGGAAAGGGCCAGGATATGTAAATCGGGATCCATCTTTACTTCGGTGGCCATACAGAAAAAAAGGTCAGAGGTGTTGCGGGAGCCGGGAATATCCAGAAGAGGATAAGGCTCGGTATCATAGCGAAACTCCAAGTGCAGAGGGGCATAGTGCTTCTTGAATTCCAGAGCAGTTTCCACCAGAACTTTGCAAAAATCAAAATTCGAGGGAACAGGCTGGCGCATCTGAAAGATCAGTTGCCGACTGCTTTGCCGTTTTTCCTTAATCAGGGAGACACGTTCGGAGAGACTGGCTTCCTCGGCCAGGAGAGTCTCGGCACCGGAAAGGAGCTCTTCGCCGGCCGGAGTTAAAGCAATTGAGCGGCCCTTTCGTATAAAAAGCTCCACGCCCAGTTCTTTCTCCAGAGCAGAAATGTTTTTGCTTAAGGAAGACTGGGTGACAAAAAGGCTTTCTGCGGCATGAGAGAAGCTGAGCTGCCGGGCAACGGCAACAAAATATTTTAAAGTACGGATTTCCATGGATAACTCCTTTTTGCAATATTCCAAGATAGAATATTAAACTGCCGTAAACATGACATTAATTCACTGGATTATTCCTAAAAAGAATTATATACTATGAGACAGAAAAGAACAATTGCCAAAGAAAAAAGGCAATGCAGGGGAATTATAAAAAGAAAAAGGAGATATCATGAACCCGTTTTATCCACATTTATTTGAACCGTTTACCGTAAAAAGAACAACCTTTAAAAACAGAATTTTTTCTGCACCGAACATGATGAGCCATATGGATTTCAAGGGAAGACCTGATGATTCCATGATTGCTTACTTTGGTGAGAAAGCGAAAGGCGGTGCTGCCGTTGTTGTTCTCGGAGATACACCAGTTGATCATGAGCACGGTGCGACCAATCCTCGTTCCTTTTCCATTGACGGAGAAAACCAGCCGATGCTGGCTGAGATTGCCTGTGCAATTCACGAAGGAGGAGCCCTTGCTTCTCACGAGCTGAATCATGGCGGAAATACCGCATCTAAGGAAGCGAACCATGGCGATGATGACTGGATGCCCTGGGGTCCGGTTGATGCAGAACGTTGGGATGGCGTGCAGATTCACGGCATGACCAAGGAGGAGATCAATCAGGTTGTAGAGCACTTTGCAGATTGTGCAGAGATCCTGAAAGATGCAGGCTATGATATGGTTCTGCTTCATGGTGGTCACGGCTGGCTTCTGGATCAGTTCCTTTCTCCACTCTATAACACAAGAACAGATGAATTCGGCGGCTCCATCGAGAACAGAGCAAGACTTCCGATCATGGTAATTGATGCCATCAGAGAGCGTTGCGGAGAGAACTTCCTGATCGAATACCGTATGTCCGGTTCTGAGGAGATTGAAGGCGGTCTTGAGATCGATGAAGCAATTGAATTTGCAAAGATGATCGATGGAAAGGTCGATTTTATTCATGTTTCCGCAGGTCTTGATACAGAAGAGGAGCAGGCAGTACATACCCATCCGACCATGTTCCTTCCGCACGGCTGCAATGTACATTATGCAGCAGAGATGAAGGCAGCAGGTATTAAGACACCGATCGTTACCCTTGGCGGAATCAATACACCGGAGCTGGCAGAGGAAATCCTTGCAGACGGCAAGGCAGATGTGATCGCAATGGCACGTACCCTGATCGCAGATCCTTATTTCCCGGAGAAGGCACGTCACGGACATCCGGAGGATATCATTCCCTGCCTGAGATGTCTGGACTGTCTGACAGGACTGCATGAAGGAAATAATCTCAAGTGTGCAGTAAATCCGATGACGGCAAGAGAAGAAAGATACCGTAACTTTATCAAACCGGCAAAACGTCAGAGAAATGTACTTGTTGTAGGAGGCGGCCCTGGCGGAATGCAGGCAGCAGTAACGGCTGCAGAGCGTGGACATATTGTTACACTGGCAGAAAAGGAAGACTATCTTGGCGGACTTCTGAAATTCACAGATTACGATGATCTTAAAGTGGATCTGATGAGACTGAAAAACTATCTGATCGCTCAGGTGGAGAAGAATAATATCGACGTCAAGCTCAATACAGAGGTAACACCGGACTTTATCAAGGCAGGCGGATATGATGCCGTTATCCTTGCAGTAGGTTCTACACCGTCCCAGCCGCCGATTCCGGGTCTGGATGATCCGAGTGTTGAGCATGCAACAACCGTTTATACCAAGCTGGAGAATTTTGGCAAGAAGGTTGCCGTACTTGGCGGCGGTCTTGTAGGCTGCGAGACAGGTCTTTATCTGGCTGAAAACGGACATGAAGTAACCATCATCGAGATGCAGGATGAAATCGCACCGGAAGCAAACTGGATGCATAAGGAAGGTATGATGCAGTCATTTGCAAAAGCACCGATCGAGTGCAGAACAGGCCTTCGCGTATCCAAGATCGAGCCGGGCAAGGGTGTAACTGCTCTGGATAAGGACAACAATGAAGTCTTTATCGAGGCTGAAGGTATCTGCTATGCAATGGGTATGCGTCCGAGAACGAATGTAGTAGCCGAGCTTTCCGATATCGTAATCGATACAGAAGCAATCGGTGACTGCAAGGCTCCTCGTAAAGCACGCCAGGCAATGGAAGAAGGTTTCTGGGCAGCAGTAAGACTTGCATAATAAATAGGGAAAGAGTGCCAAGGGGCACTGGATCATGATATGTCGCCTTGCAAAGCGGCAAGACTGAGAAAACTAAAAGGGGTAAATAAGAGCAGGTATCAGACCATCTTATTTGCCTCTTTTTGTGTATAGAAAGCTATATTTTGGTTCCAATGGAGTATGGAAAATCCGGATGAAACGATACAGGCAGGAAGATTCCTTGTTTAGACCGGAAATGAAATGGTTAAGCGTATTTCTTTCAGTTGAAATAAGGAAAGTGGTTTTGATATGATATGTCATAAGGAGGGACCCATTTGCAGTGCATGCACTGCAAATGGGAGGATGCCTTATGACTAAGTAATGCGAAGCATTACAGATGTCCCAAGCAGTGCATGCACTGCAAATGGGAGGATGCCTTATGACTAAGTAATGCGAAGCATTACAGATGTCCCAAGCAGTGCATGCACTGCAAATGGGAGGATTCCTTATGACTAAGTAATGCTACGGAAGGAGCAGATTCATGAATATAAAGGAAGAAGCACGCAAAATGAAACTGGCTGCCCCAAAGGCGGCAAATACAAGCATAGAAATCAGAAATCAGGCTCTGGCTGCTATTGCAGATAGCCTGGAAGCAAATGCAGAAGAGATTTTTGCAGCCAATCGGGAAGATCTGGCAGCTGCAGAGGAAAATGGTATAGCAGCAGCCGTGAAGAAACGCCTGAAATTCGACGAGGGCAAGCTGGCAGATGTTTTAAGCGGAATCCGACAGCTGATCTCCCTTCCGGATCCTCTTGGCAGAGTTCAGCTGCACAGAGCCCTGGATGATGATTTAGAGCTTTATCGCATCACCTGCCCCATTGGCGTGATCGGTGTCATTTTTGAAGCAAGACCGGATGCTTTGGTACAGATTTCCACATTATGTATCAAAAGCGGTAACTGCGCCATCTTAAAAGGTGGAAAAGAAACGGCAAAAACCAATAAGGCTCTTTTTGAGCTGATCAAAAAGGCGGCAACAGAAGCTGGAATGCCAAAGGACTGTCTCCTTCAGGCAGAGCAGCACAATGAAATCGATGAGCTCTTATCCTGTGATAAAGAGGTGGATCTTTTGATCCCGAGAGGCTCCAATGCCTTTGTGCAGTATATTATGAACCATACCAAGATTCCGGTTATGGGTCATGCCGATGGAATCTGTCACATCTATGTGGATAAGGATGCGGATCAGGAGAAGGCGATTCCTATTCTCCTTGATGCAAAAACCCAGTATACAGCAGCCTGCAATGCAGTGGAAACCATTCTTGTGGATCGAAAGATTGCGGGAGACTTTTTGCCAAAGCTGGGGAAAGCCTTTACTGAGAAGGGCATTCGGCTGAGGGGATCTGATGAGGCAGCTCAAATTCTGGACTGTGAAAAAATGGCAGATGAGGAATTTGCTACAGAATATTTGGATCTGATTGCTTCCGTAAAGGTGGTTTCCGGTGTAGAGGAGGCTGCAGAGCATATCAATCGCTTCGGTTCCCATCATACGGATGCCATTGTAACGGAGAATCAGGAGACAGCAGATTATTTTATGCAAATGGTTGATTCAGCAGGAGTATATCAGAACTGTTCGACTCGATTTGCAGACGGTTACCGCTATGGCTTTGGCGCTGAAGTGGGAATCAGCACAGGCAAGATTCATGCCAGGGGTCCGGTTGGCTTAGAAGGACTCATTACTTATAAATACAAGCTTTACGGACATGGAAATATTGTTGGGGATTATGCGTCCGGAAAGAGAACATTTAAGCATAGGGATCTGGAATGAATAGAAATCAGACGATCATAAAAGCAGGGATTATCAATATTCTGGCAAATATTCTTTTGGCGGGATTTAAGCTTTCGATTGGCTTGGTATCCGGATCTGCGGCAATTATGACAGATGCGGTGAATAATATCGGGGATGGTCTCAAGTCAGTCATTATTATTTTATCGGCAAAGCTGTCAGGCAGAATGCCGGACCGAAAGCATCCCCTAGGTTATGGCAGAGTGGAATATCTCAGTTCTCTAGTGATAGGTCTGATTGTCTTCTATGCCGGTCTGACCTCTCTGCGCAGCTCTGTGGACAGCATTCTGCATCCGGCAGAGGTCAGTTATTCCCGGATCACACTGCTTGTTCTGGCGGCAGCAGTAGGGGTGAAGCTTTTACTGGGAGCTTATGTGAAAAGAACCGGTAAGGAAATTTCCTCGGCTTCTTTGGTCAGTTCCGGTCAGGAGGCTCAGATGGATGCCATGGTATCCTTCTCTGTCCTTCTTGCAGCGGGAGTACGGATTCTCTTTGATATCAGCCTGGAGTCCTATCTTGCGGCAATCATTGCGCTTTTGATCATAAAATCCGGCTTTGAAACCCTAAGAGAGGTCCTGAGCAAAATCCTGGGAGAGCGGGCAGACGGAGAACTGACGAAAAAGATAAAACAGGTGATCTGCGAGACAGATGGTGTCGCAGGAGCCTATGATCTGGTTTTACATGATTATGGTCCGGACTCCTATACCGGATCGGTTCATGTGGAGCTGGCAGATTATTTTACGGCAGATCAGATTGATAAGCTGACAAGACAGATCAAGACGAAGATTCAGGAAAGCTTTCATATTACGATTGAGGCAGTCGGTATTTATGCGGTAAATACGCAGAATGAGGAGATAAGCAGGATGAGAGAAAAGATCCGTGCTTATGCCTGCAGCCGAAATTATGTTTTGCAGATGCATGGCTTTTATGTGGATCTTGAAAAGAAGGAAATCCGCTTTGATCTTCTTCTGGATTATAAGGTGCCTGATCGAGAACGGGTTTATGCAGATATGATGGATTATCTGAGAGTGAATTTTCCGGAATATGATGCAGAGGTTGCCTTCGACATGGATATTACAGATTAAAATTATAGATCAAATAAGAGAATCAGAAAAAAGGCAGAGGCAGGTCGAGTTTTTCGCCCTGCCTCTGCTGCTTGTGCACAACTCGTGTTTTGTATAGAAAAGTGCGACAATTATTGACAATAAATCTTAAATTTCTATTAAAATTAGCAGCCCAGAATTGACGGTGCTAAAAAATGTAGGTAGAATGTTAATAAATTCACGTAAAAATAGAGTAAATATAAGGGAGAAAACTGAATGGGAGAAAAAACAAAGCTTTTATTTGAGGATTTTACACTGCACAGATATTTAGTAGCGGAGCATGCAATGTTTCAGATTACGAATTCTCTGAAAAGAGGAGAATATCTGATGCTTATTTTTATACATCATACGGCTCAGGAAAGAGAAGACGGAAAGGTTTACCTGAAGGAAATCGCAGAAGAAGTAGAGCTTCCCATGAATGAGGTTTCTGCAGATATCAAGGCGCTTCGTGACAGCGGATATGTAAAGTGGACGCACGATGGAGCCGGCGAAAACGGAACCTATGTGGTGATGACCGATAATGGAAATGAAATGCTGGATGAAAATAGAAAGAAGCTGTCTGATTTCTACAAGAAGGTCATTGATGATTATGGATATGATAAGCTGATCGCTTTGGTGGATTCTATGAAAGAACTGGAAACAACCATGCGCAGGATCCATGATGAAAGGAAACAGTAGGATGGAGTGTACACTTTAATCAGTGGTAGAAATAACAAATGGGAACAAGAGAAAAGGTGCTCGGACTCTTAGAGGAGCATAGAGGAGAATATTTATCAGGAGAAGGAATTGCCCAAAGGCTTGGCATTTCCAGAAATGCGGTTTGGAAGGGCGTCTCCGCTTTAAAGGCGGAAGGTTATCAGATCGCCTCTGTAACGAAAAAAGGCTATTGCCTTTTGGAATCCAATGATATTCTTTCAGCTGCCGGTATTATGAAGGCCCTAGGAAAAGAGACCAGGCTGAAGGAAGAAAATATTCATATTTATGATTCCCTTCCTTCTACCAATCGGGAGGCGATTCGCCTGGCTGCAGAAGAAAAGGAAGGTCTGCAGCTCGTGATCGCAGAAACCCAGAGTCAGGGAAGAGGACACAGAGAACATAGCTTTCTCTCCCCCAAGGGCGGTATCTACATGAGCATTCTTCTGCATCCGGAAGAGCTTCCTTTTGAGACAGAGTCAGCAGCAATCCTGACAGCCTATGGGGCTGTGAGTGTAGCAAAAGCGATTGAAAGGCAGACAGGACTTTCCCTTCAGATCAAGTGGGTGAATGATCTTTTCCTGAATCGAAGGAAGGTCTGCGGAATCCTGACGGAGGCAGGCAGTGACTTTGAAAGCGGACATTTAAAATGGATCGTGATGGGAATCGGTATCAATTTCAGCACTTCGATCGAAGAATTTCCTCAAGAACTCTGGGAAAGGATCACTTCTCTTTATCCTTCCGCAGAGGGAGAAAAGGAAAATGCAGGAACGAGGAATGAACTAATTGCGGAGATTATAAAGGAGCTTTTGCAGGGAGGCGGTTTGCCGGATCAAAGAGAAGAAAAACTGCATGAGCTTTTGCGGGAGTACCAGGAAAGACTTTTGTATCGAGGGGAGAGAAGAAGACTTCTTTCTGTTGCAGAGAAGGAGGAAGCTTTTTTAGCCAGAATCGAAGGCGTCGATAAGGAAGGAAGGCTTCTGGTACAGGATGAAGAAGGAAGGGAGCGAAGCCTTTCCTTTAGAAAATGGACAATAGAATAAAAAATTATCTCATAGGAAACCTTGTTCCAGTAAGATAAAAAGCTCCGCAAGGATGTGCAAGTAATAAGTGAGCCGTCGCATGAAAATAAATTCATGCGGCGGCTCTAAGGCTACTAAAAAAAGGATGATAACAAATTAATAGACGACATCGGTTAAAAGATCGTCAGCGATGATATAAGATGCGTCTGTTGCGGCAGCAACGTCTTCCAGACTGTATCCCTCACGGATTTCCTTCAGATACATCTTATGATCAATGAATTCAAAAACGGCCATTTCTGTTACAACCCAGTCAATCTTCTGAGAACAGGTGAGAGGGAGAGAGCATTTTTTGACCAGCTTGGAATTTCCCTTCTTATCTCTTTGGGTAGTGGCAACAATGACCATGGGTGCTTTGCAAAGATCCATAGCTCCGCCCATGCCGGAAATTTTTCCCGGACTGAACCAGTTTGCCATATCTCCGTTTTCTGCCACTTCAAAGCAACCAAGAACGGTAGCCTTCAAAATGCCGCTGCGGATAACAGCGTAGGACATGGCAGAATCAAATACGATTGCGCCGGGATTCGGATAAAAGGGCTGACTGCCTGCATTTCGGAAGGATTCCAGGGAAAGCCTGGGGTTATCCTTTTTGGATTCCGCTTCATTGATCAGGGCGCCGCAGCCGATACAGCCATTTTCGCAATGAACGAGGACACCGTCCTCAATATAGTCGGCAACCAGAAGAGGAACACCGACACCAAGATTGATAATATCGCCTTTTTGGAAGAATTTTGCAATTCGGCTGGCCATTGCCTGGCGATCCTCCAGCTTTTTGCCTGAGCCGTGGTCTACACCGTATTTCACTTCAGCCATTACATAAACCTCCTTTGGGTATCCAGAACATAGTTTACAAAAACACCGGGTGTCTTTACGGCATCCATGGGGATTTCTTCGATATCCACGATGGAATCTGCCTCAACAATGGTGATATCGCCGCACATGGCAATGACGGGGTTGAAGTTCTCCATAACACCGTGGTAGGTCAGGTTACCGAAAAGATCGGATCTTCTGGCACGAACCAGAGAAATATCTGCGCGAATGGCTTCTTCTACCAGCCATTCCTTGCCGTGCAGGGTAAGATGTGTCTTTCCTTCTTCTACCATGGGGTCAGTATGAAGACCTGTATCTAGCAGGATGCCGCCGGCACCGATGCCGCCGCAGCGGATTTTTTCCACAAGATTGCCCTGAGGGAAAAGCTCATATTCTACGCCGTCTTCCTGCACAGCCCTGGTAAAGTCCCGGTTAAGTCCGACATGGGAATGGATGGCTTTTTTAACAATTTTTTCTGTATAGAAGCGTCCCTGTGCTCTGTTTACATCACCGGGATCATTCGAAATCAGGGTAATGTCCTTTACCCCGCTTTTGATTACCAGTTCGATCAGGGTATTCGGAACGCCGGCACTTCCGAATCCGCCGACAGCTAAGGTCATACCGTCAAAGAAAAGATCCATGATCTCTTCTTCGGATGCAAGCTTGTTTGCCATCATGATATTGTCTTCTCCTTTGTTTAGATTCTTTAATAATTATGATAAATAGCTTCAAACGATAAAAATATAAAAAAACAAAAATAAGCTTGTTTCTGAGGGTATTGTAAGGAATAATAAAGGAAAGGTCTATTTGAAAAATTTCATCATATTCATTGATAAAAACGATGAATTGAAAAAACTCGCTTTAAAGGAAATGATATGCAGACGGAAAGGAAGAAAAGATGGAATTAACCCAGCTGAAATATTTTTATATGGTCGCCAGAACACAGCATATTTCAAAAAGTGCGGAATATCTGCATATTTCCCAGTCAACCTTAAGCGTAGCGATGGCAAATCTTGAGAAGGAGCTTGGGGTAAAGCTCTTCAAGAGAAAGGGAAGAAATATCGAGCTGACAAGTGAGGGGGCTTATTTTGCAGCCAGAATCCGTCCGGCTCTGGCAACGATCGAAGAAGCGAAGGGTGAACTTCAGCAGAGGCAGGTGCAGGAATATCAGGATCTTTATCTGTCGATTGAAGCCCTGGATTTTATCACTCAGATCGAGAAGATTTTCCTCTCTTCAAGACCTTCTGTACGAATGCACCATTCCTTTGACACAACGCATATGGCCAGAGAAAAGCTGATGACTCATCAATGTGATCTTTGCATTTCTTATACATCCTTTGAGGAGCCGGGCATTTATTCAGAACTTTTGATGGAGAGCCCCTTGGAACTTTTGGTGCATAAAAATCATCCGCTTGCGGCAAGAAGCTCTGTTTCCATAAAGGAATTGGCGAAGGAGGCGATTACCTGCCTGCCGGCTGGTTATGGATTTAATACGATGATCCGTGAAATTTTTGCAAGAGCCGGCCTGAAGCCTAATATTGTTTATGAGGCTTGTGAGGTATCCATGCTTTCCTTTTCAGTGGAGACGAATATGTTTATTTCTTTTGTGGATGAGCTGACCCGCAATCAGGCGGCCTATACGGTAGATGCGATTCATAGGGAGCTGAGAATTATTCCGATAGAGGAAAACTTCTGCAAAGAAAGCCTTTACCTCTCCTTCCGAAAGGATGCGGAAAAGAGTGAAGCGGCAAAGGCTTTTATTGATTATGTAAGAGCCTGTATTCCGATTATTCAGGCGACAGGAAGATACCCGACCTATTCAGATCGGGAAGTGCTTGGACTATCTTAAGGAGCGAGTTTTGACTCAGCCTTCCTTCCGAATTTCGAAGGTATTTTCTTCTGTTTGTCCGACAGAGAGCATGGTATCAAAGAACATGCCTTCCAGAATTTTTTTTCGAAGTACATAGTAGGTTTTGCCGTCAGAAGAAAGGGAAGTCCAGTAAGAGCTGTGGAGATCCTTCAGCAGCTGCCAGGAGCAGACGGAATCATTTTCTGTAAGCAGACAGCGGGCCTGGTCCTCCGGCATACCATCCAGAAAAATGCCTTCGAAGAGCTGATAAGCCTCGGAAGGGCTGCTGTTTCGGGGAATCGCATGCCTGGTGCCAAAGGTATAGGCAACCTTTTCAATGATTTGAAGTCTTTTTGAATCTGCAGCAAGAAGCTCCGAGATGAGTGCGGCATAGCGGCTTTCAATATCGGAGATCAATTCCCGCAGACCTTTTTCAATATCCTCACAGGCGACTGCAATCTGAAGGGGACCGGCTTCTGCTCTCAGAAAACGGTCGGAAAAGCTGCCGTCATCCCAACCCTGCTTTTTGGCTTCGGTAAGGATATCGCTGATAAGCTCTTCCTGCAAAAGAATTTTTTGATAGAGCTTGTCATAAATCGGATCTAAAGATATATTTATGCTTTCTTTCATGGTACCTCTTTTCTGAAGCTTGTTTTCCTTAGCAGCTTTGGCATGTGCACGGATCTGCAAAGGACTTTGCTGTTTGCATACGAAAAATTGTTTTGTTATGGTTTTGTTATGTTTGAATGGCAAATAGCCATACCTTAAGATAATAAGGGGCATTGGAAGGAAATGCAACGTCCAATTTAAAGAGAGACTTGTCGGAGGGGAAAAACTTCTATAAAATAAACAGGCTGAAGAAGATAAAGAAAGTGTAAAGCTTCAGAAAACAAGAAAAAAGAAAAGACAGCCGGAAGGATAAAAAGTAAGAAAAAAGATAGAGAGGAAGGGAAAAATGACAAGAGAAGAGCTTATGAAAAAGCTTTCATCTGTTTCGCTTCGTGCGGCAGTAACGGGCTATGATTACGATACGGGAATTCATTATGATTTCGTAAAGACAGGAGGAGCCGGCTCCGGAACAGACCGTCTGGGAGAATGGCCTCTTTTTTCATTAAAAGGAATCGAAGATGAGAAATGGCATCTGATTCAGGAAAAGCTGAGAAAGAAGAGTTTGGAGGTAAAGGATCTGGAGGGTACGGATCTGGGCCTTCTGGCAGAGGATCTGCTCCGCTTTCGCCTGAATGCCGACGCGGAAGAGATCTCCGAGGTTTATAAGAGTCTTCTTTCTCTTCCAGATAGCGTGAAGGATGGCATTTACTGCATCTGTGATCTGGGAAGCTGGGATAAGACAGCAGAATTTTATGCTGACCGCAGCAGCTGTGAGGAAGCCTTTGAGAAGAGCTATTGCTGGGACTTTGTTGCTTGGGAAAATATGGATGATCATGAGCTGGAAAGCTGGTACAAAAGACTGGACGAGGATCTTTCTGAGCTGCCTTTTGAGAAACTGGATTAGGAAGACAGGGAGAGCATATGGAAAACTCCTACCGCTATTTTGAAAACAGGGCATGTAAATATTATCCCTGTCACAAGGGAATCGAAGAAATGAACTGCCTTTTTTGCTATTGTCCTATGTACCGTTTCGAAAATTGTCTGGGAAATCCACATTTCATAGAAAAAGGGGAAAGAAGAATCAAGGACTGCAGTGCCTGCAGCTTTCCCCATAAGGCAGAGAATTACGATAAGATCATGCAGTTTCTGAGGGAATGCTGATGAAGAAAAAAAGGAAGCGATTTTCCCATGAGAGAAAATGCTTCCTTTTTTATGTAATAGGAAATTCCACTAGAATTTCCTATTACATTACGCGAAGCAGCGAGCCTTTGGCGACTGCTCCAAAAGTCATGTATTACTCGCCGAATACAGCAATGTAATCTTTTTTGAATTTTTCGATACCCTGATCAGTCAGCGGATGCTTTGTCATGGTCTCGATTACGCTGTAAGGAACAGTAGCGATGTCAGCGCCTGCAAGTGCACAGTCTGTAACGTGGATCGGGTTACGAACAGATGCAGCGATGATCTCTGTTGTAATATCACCGTCATTCTCAAAAGCGGTAACGATTTCCTCAATCAGATCAACACCGCGAACATTGATGTCGTCCAGGCGGCCAAGGAAAGGAGAAACATAAGTAGCACCTGCTTTAGCAGCCAGAAGAGCCTGGTTAACGTTAAAGATCAGGGTTACATTTGTCTTGATGCCTTCGGAGGCAAGAACCTTAACAGCCTTGAGACCTTCTACTGTCATCGGGATCTTTACGATCATGTTCGGGTGAATAGCAGCGATTTCGCGACCCTCTGCGATCATGCCTTCGGCATCTTCTGTAGTTGCCTTAACTTCTCCGCTGATCGGACCGTCTACGATAGAAGCGATCTCTTTGATAACCTCGTTGAAGTCGCGTCCTTCTTTTGCGATAAGGGAAGGATTGGTTGTAACACCACAGATTACACCCATGTCATTTGCTTTGCGAATGTCGTCAACATTTGCAGTGTCAATAAAAAATTTCATAATGACCTCCATCTGTCAAAAATCTAACAATGATAAGCTCAATATAGCACGGCTTCATTGACTTTTCAAGAGCTGGACGGTATATTCAAAACTGAGGTAATAGCGCTATGAAGTTTGAAAGAATTATATTGGCATCCGGATCTCCGAGAAGAAAAGAACTGCTCGGGGAGCTTTTTCCGGAATTTGAAATTATTCCGGCTAAGGGAGAGGAAAAATATCAGGCGAGTCTGCCAGAGGAGATCGTAAAGGAACTTTCCCTGCAGAAAGCGGAAGAAGTGTTTCAAAAGGAAGCCGCAAAAAGCAAGGGCAGCCTTCTGGTGATCGGAGCCGATACGATCGTAGTGAAGGATAAACATGTTTTGGGTAAGCCGTCAGATGAAAAGGAAGCTTTTTCCATGTTGTCGGCCCTGTCCGGGACAAGTCATCAGGTTTACACCGGCGTAAGCCTTTGCTATAAGATAGAAGATAATAGCTTCCGAAAGAGTTTTTATGAGGAGACAAGGGTTTCTTTTTGGCCGATGAGCCGGGAGGAAATCGAGGACTATATTGCAAGCGGAGATCCTCTGGATAAGGCGGGAGCTTACGGGATACAAAGCGGTGGAAAACGCTATGTAAAAGAAATCGAAGGAGATTATCTGAATGTAGTCGGACTTCCCCTGTCCAGGCTTTATCAGGAATTCAAAGACCTGTAAGGGCTCGAGGAGACAAGGAAAGCTAAAGGCAAGATGCAGATGATCTGCAAAGAAGGCAAAGCGGCTGGGCAGCAGGGAAAAAGGAGCGGACCATGCAGGAGTGGGATTATGAACTTCAGAAAAAAAGGCTGGATGAAATCGCAAAAAGCGGTCATATTGCAAGGTCGCCGCGAGATCAGAGAATGTCTGCAGTGCTGCTTCCTTTGATTGAAGGAGAAAAGGGATATGAGATCCTTTTTGAACAAAGATCTCTAAAGCTTACGGTTCAGCCGGGAGACATTTGCCTTCCGGGCGGCGGTATCGAAGAGGGAGAGAGTCCGCAGGAGGCAGCTGTCCGGGAGACGGAAGAAGAGCTGTTGGTCAAAAGGGAGCAGATCAAAATTATCAGTCCTCTGGACGGAGTGATCGGACCGGGAGACCGCATTGTCTGGCCTTTTCTTGGCATCCTTTCTGATTATAAGGGAAGCTGGTCAGAGGATGAGGTGGATCATACCTTTACGATTTCCCTTTCCTACTTTTTGGAAAATGAGCCGGAGCGATATGAAGCAGAACAGATCACGGTTCCGGAGGAAGGATTTCCTTATGAACTTGTAACCGGAGGAAGGAGTTACCGTTTTCGAAAGAAGAAAAACAGCTTTCTTTTTTACCGGACGGAGCAGGCAGTGATCTGGGGAACAACAGCAAGGGTGATCCGTGGATTTACGGAATTTTGGAAATGGAAGCTGGAAGGATAAAAGGGAAAGAAAAGCATGATACTGGAAACAAAGAGTTCGGAGGAAACTGAGGCGATCGGCAAAAAACTCGGTGAGGTGGCGAAGGCCGGTCAGATTTATACTCTGGATGGAGAGCTGGGTGTCGGGAAAACGATTCTGACCAAGGGCTTTGCTAAGGGTCTTGGAATCGGCGAAGCGATTTCCAGCCCTACCTTTACGATCATACAGGAATATGAAGAGGGACGAATGCCCTTTTATCATTTTGATGTTTATCGGATCGGGGATGTCGAGGAAATGGAAGAGATCGGCTATGAGGAGTATTTCTTCGGAGAAGGCGTTTGCATGATCGAATGGGGAAGCCTGATCGAGGAGATTCTACCGGAGGAGACGATTCGTATTCGGATTGAAAAGGATCTGGAAAAGGGTTTTGATTATCGAAGAATTCAAATAGAAGGGTTAGATAAATGAAAATACTGGCAATAGACAGCTCAGGACTGGTTGCGAGCGTGGCAGTGATTGAAGATGACACCATGCTTGCCGAATATACGGTGAATTATAAAAAGACACATTCGCAGACACTTTTGCCCATGCTGGACGAAGTGAAACGGATGACGGAGCTGGATCTGGAGACGATTGATGCGGTCGCTCTTGCAGCAGGCCCGGGTTCCTTTACGGGGCTTCGAATTGGAGCGGCAACGGCAAAGGGGCTTTGCCTTGCCTTGGATATTCCCTTGATTCCGGTGCCGACGGTGGATGCTCTTGCCTATAATCTTGCAGGATCTGCAGCACTGGTCTGCCCCCTGATGAATGCGAGGAGAAATCAGACCTATACCGGAATTTATCGTTTCGAGGGAAATAAAATGAAGGTCCTGCGGGAGCAGTGCGTGCTCTCCCTGGAAGAAATCATAGAGGATCTGAACGGGCGTGGAGAGCCGGTTGTCTTTTTGGGTGACGGACTTCCGGTATTTGAGGAGCAGATTAAGGAACTTTGCAAGCTGCCCTATCATTTTGCACCTGCTCATATGAATGCCCAGAGGGCGGGAGCAGTTGCCTTTCTGGGAAGAAAGCTTTTTGAAGAAGGAAAAGCGATTTCTTCAGATGACTTTGCACCTACCTATCTTCGCCTTTCCCAGGCGGAAAGAGAACGACTGGAAAAAGAAAAAAAGGAAGAAGAAAAGGCGGCAGATGCAGGGGAAAAGCCGGTAAAGGAAGCTGAGAAGAAAGCAAGGGGAAAAGAAGAATGATTCGCCCTATGCAGGAAAGAGATTTGGATGCGGTTGCTGTGATCGAGGCAGCTTGTATCAAGCAGCCCTGGAGCAGGAAGTCTTTTGCGGAAAGTCTGGAAAAAGAATATAGTCTTTTTTTTGTGGCAGAAGAGGAAGGGAAAGTCTGCGGCTATATCGGACTTTATCTAACCTATGAGGATGCTGAGATCACCGGAATCGCGGTGCTTTCGGAAAAGAGAAGAGGCGGAAGAGGAAAAGCTCTTTTGCAGCAGGCCATTAGCTATGCGGAAAAGAAGGGCGCCCAAAGAATTTTGCTGGAGGTCAGGCGCTCTAATGTGCCTGCACAGGCATTTTATAAGAAGATGGGCTTCGAAGAAATAGGAATTCGTCCGAATTTTTATGATTTTCCAAAGGAAGATGCCATATTAATGCAACTGAAGATTTAGAGAAAGATAAAGGAGTAAAAAATGATAGATGTCTGCCTGCTTGGAACAGGTGGGATGATGCCTTTGCCATACAGGTGGCTGACATCCCTTTATACAAGATATAACGGAAAGGTTTACCTGATCGACTGCGGAGAGGGAACACAGATTGCCATGCGGGAAGCAGGACTTTCCTCAAAACCGATTGATGTGATCTGTTTTACTCATTATCACGCAGATCATATCAGCGGACTGCCGGGCCTGCTTTTATCGATGGCAAATGCGGATCGGAGCGAACCAGTTGAGATGATCGGACCGAGAGGTCTGGAGAGAGTGGTGGGTGCGTTAAGATGCATTGCTCCGGAGCTTCCCTTTGAAATTCATTATCATGAATTAAAGGAAACGGAAGAAAAATTCAGCTTTGGCGATCTGACGGTAGAGGCCTTTCGTGTCAAGCACAATGTAGTCTGCTACGGCTACAGCATGCATTTGTCGCGAAAGGGGAAGTTCAATCCACAGGCGGCAGAAGAGGCTGGTATACCGAAGAAGCTGTGGGGGAGACTGCAAAAGGGTGAGAGCCTGGAACTGGACGGAAAAATATTTGGCCCGGAGCTTGTTATGGGAGCACCCAGGAAGGGGCTTAGCCTAACCTATTGTACCGACACAAGACCAGTTGATGCGATTAAGGAGCATGCAGAAAATGCAGATCTTTTTATCTGTGAGGGCATGTACGGAGAAAAAGAAAAGTTGGCAAAAGCGAGACAAAACCGTCATATGATGATGTATGAGGCGGCGCAGCTGGCAAAGGAGGCCGGAGTTAAGGAACTTTGGCTGACCCATTACAGCCCATCCCTGAACTATCCGGAAAACTATATGGAAGAGATTCGGCAAATTTTTCCGGAGGCCAGGGCGGCAAAGGACGGGGAGTACAAGACATTAGCATTTGAAGATGAGGAGCAGTGATCTGCATGTCAGAAAAAGAAATAAAGATACTTGCAATAGAAAGCTCGTGTGATGAAACAGCGGCAGCAGTCGTTGTGAACGGAAGAAAGGTTCTGTCGAATGTGATTTATTCACAGATCGATCTGCATACCCTTTACGGTGGCGTTGTACCGGAGATCGCATCGCGCAAGCATATCGAAAAGATCAATCAGGTTATTCGGGAAGCACTGCGGCAGGCCGAATGTGACTGGGCAGATTTGGATGCAATTGCAGTTACCTATGGACCGGGCTTGGTAGGCGCTCTTTTGGTGGGCGTGGCTGAGGCAAAGGCAATCAGTTTTGCAAAAAATATCCCTCTGGTCGGCGTGCATCATATCGAAGGCCATATCAGTGCCAATTATATTGAAAACAAAGAGCTGGAGCCGCCCTTTGGTGCTTTGGTTGTGTCCGGTGGACATACGCATCTGGTCAGAGTGAAGGATTACGGAGAATATGAAATCCTAGGAAAAACAAGAGATGATGCGGCGGGAGAGGCCTTTGATAAGGTGGCAAGAGCAATCGGCCTTGGCTATCCGGGCGGGCCCAAAATCGAGAAAATTTCTCATGAGGGAAATCCGCATGCCATTGAATTTCCCAGGGCAAAAATCGCGGACGGCCCTTATGATTTCAGCTTTAGCGGACTGAAAAGTGCGGTTTTGAACTATCTGAATGGCTGCAAAATGAAAAATATCGAGATTGTTCCGGCTGATGTAGCGGCCTCCTTCCAGCAGGCAGTGGTAGATGTACTGGTTGGAAATGCAAGAAAATCCATCCGGGA
The DNA here is from genome assembly GCA_963617415.1 of Oscillospiraceae bacterium. Lineage (GTDB taxonomy): Bacteria > Bacillota > Clostridia > Lachnospirales > Lachnospiraceae > RUG14243. The sequence goes on along the minus strand of CAVEOK010000001.1, from coordinate 1,349 downwards.
GTTTGGCTTCCGGGAGTTTGCGATTGCAGGCGGAGTGGCATCGAATCAGACGATACGAAAGGCAATGGAAGAGATGTGTGCGGAGGAAGGCGTGAAATTCTATCATCCCTCTCCGATTCTTTGTACAGATAATGCGGCTATGATCGGTGCGGCGGCTTATTATGAATACAGAAATGGAGTACGCAGCGGACTGGATCTGAATGCAGTTCCGAATCTGAAGCTAGGAGAACGCTGATGTATCGGGGAGATGGAAAAAAAGACACGGCGATTGTGGTTGCCGGAGGCAGAGGCAGCAGGATGGGCAGTGATCTGCCTAAACAGTATCTGGAAATAAAGGGGAGACCCGTGATCAGCTATTGTCTGGAAGCCTTTGAGAGAAGCTTTATTGATGAAGTGATTCTGGTAACGGCAGAGGATTTTCTTGATTACTGCCGGCAGAACATTGTAGAAAAATATGGTTTCAAAAAGGTAAAGAAGATCGTAGCAGGCGGAAAAGAGCGCTATCAATCAGTGGAAAAGGGGCTGCAGGCGGCAAAGGGCAGCGATTATGTCTATATTCATGATGCGGCCAGACCTTATTTAACTCAGGAGATGCTGGATAGACTGGCAGAGGCGGTAAGAGACTATGATGCGGTAACGGCAGCAGTACCCTCCAAGGATACGATTAAGGAAGCGGATGAGAATGCAATGTCTGTAAAGACTTTGGATCGCAGCAAGCTCTGGAATATTCAGACACCTCAGGTTTTTTCATATCCCCTGCTTTATCAGGCCTTTGAGAAGTTAAAGAAAGACCGGGCCGTGGGTATTACAGATGATACCATGGTTGTGGAAAAGTATACAGGCCACAAGGTGAAACTGGTGGAAGGCTCCTACAGCAACTACAAGATCACGACCCCGGAAGATATGATTATCATGGAAGCTTTGCTTGCTAAAGGAAAGCTGATTTGATCAACATTTCATTAGCAAGCTCCGATGAATCGCACAGATTTGCAAGGAATCTGCTGCATCGCAGCGTAAATCTGGCGTAGGGAACGTTTTCATTGGCCTTTCCTTAAGTGGATTTTTGATAAAAACACTTTACTCTGTTCCTGGCAGGAAAGTAAAAAGTGAAAAATACGATAAAAAGAGAAAAATAGCGGTTGACAGCAAAGATTATTAATGATAATATCTTTCTTGCGCTGAAAAAATTGCGCCAATTTCATAAATACGGAGAGGTATCGAAGTGGTCATAACGAGGCGGTCTTGAAAACCGTTTGTCCGAAAGGGCGCGTGGGTTCGAATCCCACCCTCTCCGTTTTGATTCGGAGAAGTACCCAAGCTGGCCGAAGGGACACCCCTGGAAAGGGTGC